>CAZHDW010000012.1:0-71024 GCA_964531265.1 uncultured Ruminococcus sp. | reverse complement strand
ACTTTTCGATGAACAGAGTTCATTGTGCCGTAATTCACCGTTTCGTAGCGATATTTTGCAAATCCGATAACTTCTTCACCCATCCCACAATCCACGCCTTAGAAAGCAAAAAGTAGGCACTTTTCAACCCTTAAACGCACAAAATCAGGCGACACCCAACCAAAGTTGAATGTCGCCTGTTTTCTTGTCCAATCCTGTTTGCAGTTGCCGATTTCGTAATTTTCTCAAATTACTGTCTTATCAGCACACAGCAAAATCAGGCTGTTTTTTATTTTTTGTGCCAATTTGCACGCGAAATAATGCTTCCCATGTAAGCGCGATTGCTTACATGGGAAGCATTATATTGTAGCCTTTCGGTGTTACTCCTGCTTCATTTGATAACGTGTAAGAGCGGCGATAGCATCCTCGTTTGCCTGAAGCTGTACGAGGCACAGGCGCTGATACAGACCGTCGGCCTTAACGAGCTCGTCGTGTGTGCCGCGTTCCACAATGGAGCCGTTTTCCAGAACAAGTATCTGATCGGCGCGCTGCACAGTGGAAAGACGATGAGCAATAACGATGATCGTACGGTTACCGATCAGTGCGGAAATGGCTTTCTGAATTTCAGCCTCTGTTTCCACATTCACGGAAGCGGTGGCCTCGTCCAGAATCAGTATCGGCGCATCGCGAAGCACAGCGCGTGCTATGGAAATACGCTGCTTTTGCCCACCGGAAAGGCGAACGCCGCGTTCTCCTACGACCGTATCATAGCCATTCGGGAAGGATGAAATAAAGCTGTCGGCACTGGCTGAGCTCCTTGGCGTCGAGTGCTTCGTGAACGTCACTTTCGGTATCAAGTATCTGGAGAACGCGGTCTGCACCGGCTATGGCATTCTGAATGCTTTCCGCTGTCTGTGCAAGAGCGGCGATAGGTGTGTAGAACAGGCTGAGATAAAGTATGAAGCCGATGATATCGGAGGCATCAACATGCCCCTTTGTGGCAAGATAGCCGCCGGCAGCAATTACGATCACGGTTCCGCAGGCGGTACAAAACTCGAGTGCAGGGGACAGGAATCCGGTTACAAGGTTAAATCGAATATTTTCTTCGCTGTAAACGTCATTCAGCTCACGGAGCTTTTTGGCTTCTCTTTTTTCCTGAGAGAAGGCCTGAATCTCCTTCATTCCGGAGAGGTTATCCACCAGCGTCGCCTGAAGCTTGCCGACAGCTTCCAGACAGCGCTTCATAATAGGAGTTACACGCTTAACAAACTGTGTGCTTAAAAAGAGAATGAAGGGAATGGGGATAAGCGTGAGAGCGGACAGTATGGGGTGGATCGTAAAAAGGGAAATTGCGACAAAAATGATCATAAGGATGTTTGAAACCTAACGAAAGATATAAGAAAATAGCCTTCCAACTCCATGGTTGCGTATGAATATAAACAGGAAAATTCTTATGTTCTTCAAAAATATTCATAGTCGCACAACACAAGGCTTTCCCTAATCCCATACCGTGATACTTTTTATCTACAATCAACCAATGTAATGAAGATACATAGGAATCTTTACGTTTGTCTTGCCACGCAATACAAGAACCTACAACAGATTTATCTTCATCTATAAGAAATAGGATATTACTTAATAATGCCTGTTCCTGCATATATGTTGCCACAAAATAATTTTCTGCTTCTTCCAGTGAATCAAAGTCTCCAACAGAATACTCCAATTCTGCCCATGCTTTCTCATATCAGTTTTCATAGGCTACTATAGAAAAACCACTCGGCAAAATCACTTCTTTATGTTGACAGCATTCACATTTTAAAATTGTATTATAAAATGGTATTGTTCTATCTAACATACTATATCCTCCAAATCATCCTCCAAATCAACTTCATATTTATGCCTCTAAAACCGTATTGCAAATATCCCAAACAATACTCTCAATATTTTCTTCGGCTGTTATGCGTACTTCATTTAAGACGCCTGAAAAATCTTTTTCACGCCACCAACTTCGCATTGCATCCTCACCAAATTCATGACAATTTGGTTTTGTTTGATGTCTCTTCAAGGTCTCCTCGAATGGTAAATCAAAATAGTAAGCATATACCGCTGTACCATACAATTGAACAGCCAATTCAAATAAGGACTTATACCAATCGGCATACATAATCCCTTCTAATATAACAATATCGCTATGACTATTACCATATAATAAAAGTTCTTTCATAAGAGGCAATGCCAGTGTGTTTTCTCCATCTTTGACTTTAAGCATATCTCGTCTAATGACATCTTGTGAAATAAGCATGGTATTCCTGCCAAATCTATTTTGTAATTCTTTCGCTACTGTGGTTTTTCCACTGCCTGAATTTCCTCTAAGTATAATCAATTTACGCATGATGGACCTCGATATATTAAAATTTCACATCTTATTGTACCACGCATACCTCTTACATTCTACTTATATTTTTTTAGAGATTATAAAAGGTGGACTGCTATCACATAGCAATCCACCCATAAAATTACCACACTTCCAGACTGTCCTCCGCATCAATCCACGCCTGCATCCCGCCCGTAAACACTAACCGAGCATACTCCATAGGGTTGTCAATCGCAAGAGCGTTCAAAGCACACTGTGAATTCGGTGTTGTTATTAATCCATCCTCTGCCTTATTACAGGCAATTCGTAAAAAAATATTATCAAATGTGGTTATATCAATACTATTGCAGTATTGGTTGTATGTAGCATATATAAGTTTCATAGCTTTTTCGTCCTTTCGGTTTTATTACAGATAAGCCGGTTGTATTGGTAAATTATTGTGTGTCCTAGAATTATCCTTTAGAACGTGAAACACATAGGAGTCGGAGAACCGGTACCGTCTCATGAAGATCACACGATTCTCAGTGGAAAGAGAATCCAAAAACACTTCTATCAGCCGTGCCAGTGCTTTTACTTCCGCTTCATCCTCCACCGTATCCGGTGCTGTGATCTCCCGCTCAACCTCGCTCAAAGCTACATCGTAGCGACTGTTTCGCTTTATGGCAGCATTGGCGTCAAGCTCCTTGATAGCCTGCTGATCGCGAGCGAAAAACAGCTCTATGATTTGTGAATCCTCCACCGGGGCCATCCTACTTTCATTATTACGTTGATAAATGCTGCGCGGCATAGCTTCATGTACTATACCCCACCGTTATTGTACTACAGTTTTTCGGCAAAAAACTACATGGATATCCGCGCTTTTCTCAGAAAAGCATCCTTGCAGCGGCGATGAACGGTTGGCTTATTGAATAAAACCAAAATGGAGCGCTTTTTGTGATTTTGGAGCGGACGGGTAATGGGCGCATATTATATAATGTACCTGAAGCGAGGAGCTTTATGAACGGTAGTTAGTCACAACTAATCAACAAAAGGAGAGCTGCCATTGTCAGAAGAAATGCTGGTGAAGCACTGTTCACCGACACTTGCGGGCATGAAGACCGGGAATCTTTTTTCCTGTGACTGTGCCGACCTTAGTGAGCTGAGAGAATTTGTACGTCTCTGGAATAGAGCGCTTGCCGCCAAGGGCCTTCGAGTTCTTCCGTTGCGTTACAGCGGTAAAAGGGCGCTGATATATATCTATCGTCCGTCCCGTCTGAGACGCGACCTTAATGACAGCACCGCATATAAAATACTCAAAAGCTGCGGTTACTGCGCAGAAAATCCGGAGCGCTGCATCGCTCAGCTTGTGAAGAAAATGGCCAATTATAAGGAATTTCCCCATGAGATAGGCCTGTTCCTCGGATATCCGCCGGAGGATGTCAGCGGCTTCATGGAAAACAGAGCCGGATGCAAATGCGTTGGCTGCTGGAAGGTTTATGGGGATGAGGAAGCGGCGAAGAAAACCTTTGCCAAATATAAAAAATGCACGGATGTGTACTGCGCACAGTATGCAAACGGAAGGTCTGTTGAACGGCTTACTGTGGCCGGTTGATATTATAAATACAAAGAAAGGCTGGAATAAAATTATGAGTAAGATAGCAGTTGTTTATTGGAGCGGTACGGGCAATACGGAGTCAATGGCTATGTCCGTTGCTGAGGGAGCAAAGTCTGCGGGCGCAGAGGTGACCTCCTTTACAGCTTTCGAATTTGATGCATCCATGATGGATAATTTCGATGCAATTGCTTTCGGCTGCCCGTCCATGGGCTCCGAGGAGCTGGAGGAAACCGAATTTGCACCGATGTTTGAAGCCTGCGAGGGCAAGCTCAGCGGCAAGAAGATCGCCCTGTTCGGCTCATACGGCTGGGGAGACGGCGAATGGATGCGCAACTGGGAGGAAACCTGTGCGGCGGACGGCGCTGTGCTGGCCTGCGATTCCGTAATATGCAACGAAGCTCCGGATGACGAGGCTGAGAATTCCTGCAAGGCTCTGGGCGCAGCTCTGGCCTGACGCTTCATCAATGGCATGGAGGCAATGCATAAGCGGCGTTGCCTCCATGCTTTGCTTTATTTATTCATAAAGCTGTGCTACAATAGCTCATAGAGGTGAACTGCTATGAGTATTGATTATGAAAGGCTTACAGAGCTCGGGGATGAGCTTTCACTGGTGGGCTTTGAGCCACATCAAATCAACAGATATCCCTACTATTGCACACCGAAAGATGCGAATATCCTCGGCTGGGCAGGCGTTGACGGAATACATTACTGCACCGTGCCGAAATTCGGCGAGATGATTTTTTTGGTAAATCCGATGGATTTCGGAGACTGCGTGCATCCGATTGCGAGAAATCTGAAGGACTTGCTGGAGATGCTACTGTTCTGCGGCGACATGGCAGCGATAGAGCAGTGCTATGCGTGGGATGAGGAGCAATTCAAGGCGTATTTGCTCGATTGTCCTGCGACGAATGAGCAAAAAGCTGTGCTCGATAAGCTGAAAAATGCTTTTTCGCTGACACCAATGCAGAGCACCTTTGAATATATCAAAGCGCTTCAGGCGGAATTTGATCTGTCCGAGATAGAATATACCGAGGATTATTACGACGAGGATATGAATCCTGCGGCACAGCCGGCCACACCCACCGAGTGGAGAGTGACCTGCAACGGCGAATTTTTGCCGAATGACGGTGAGCCGGGCAAGGAGATAACGGTGAACCGCGACTTTATGTGGGGCGAGGAAAAATGGAAAATAGCTGCCGTTTATCTTTGTGATGAGGGCGTGGTTATGGACGCCTTCAAGCAGGCAGAGCCGGAAGAATTATCCGCGTACATCGATAAATGGGCGTTTCAGCTTGAATATGAGCAGGATTGCACGGAGCAACAGCGTGAGGAAATGGCGCGTGAGCATCCGCTGAATGTTGATTTTAACTGTACTCTGATATTAAATGACGGAGAGATAGGCAGAAGCGTGGGCTATGGTCTTGTGTGGATACCGCCGGAGCTGATACCTGACGGTGAAACGCGGGACGGCGAGGCCGAGTATGTTCTGGAGCATTACGGGCTTGATCGCTCGAAGGGCTGGATGATAGCCAGAAGCGTTTTCCCGGCAGCGGACATCGTCGCTGAGGATATCTCCGGGCTGTCTGTCAGATTCGAAAGGGAAGAGGAAAGCATTACCGCGCGGCGCTTTTTGACACCGGATGTCGGCGGCAGTGTGACTGTAACAGACCCCTTTGACGGACGGGAATACACTGTTACGGTCATCGGAAATGAGACGCAGGAACTGCCCGAACATGCCTTTGGCAATTCGGACATGGAATATCCGAGATGTATGTGCGGTATGAGCTACTCTGTTTCTCCGGAGATAGAGGGTGGCAGACTGTTTTTGCGCGATTGTGCACCAAGCGACAGTCCGCGTGCGAGGAAAAAGAAGCAGGAGCTGTCCTCCGAAGCGGCTGTCATTGGAATAATCGGCGGTGCTGACGGCCCGACAGCGGTGTCAGTATCAGCGGTGCCGAGAACGACGCCGGGCATGCATTGTGCCGTGTCGTCTCTGCACTACGAGCCGCCCAAAAACGTGGAGTGGCGCGCTGTTTTCCGTGCCAAAACCATGGAGGACATAACGGTTAATATTATTTAAAGCAGGGGAGCATACCGGGCGGTGTGCTCCCTTTCGTCTCGATTTTCTTTACCAATGAGCTTTTTGGGAAAACATATGCTATAATTCAATCGGTTTAATCCTTTTGACGAAAGCGAGGGTGAATATGGGAACTCGGGGAGAAATCATTGAGCTTACGGAGGACTTTGCGACGTGCAGAAAAATGCTGTCGGCCATCGGCGATGAAACAAGGATGCACATAATTCTCGAAATGATAAAAATAGGCAATTGCAGCGGAGTTCGTGTGGGGGAGATAACGTCCAAAACGAATCTTTCCCGACCTGCGGTGTCGCACCATTTGAGGATAATGAAAGAGGCGGGCATTGTAAAGGTGAGAAAAGAGGGGACAAAGAATTACTATTATTTTGACCCCGAAACGGAGCAGCTTGAGCTTCTTATAAGCACCTTGCAGCTTGCAAGGGACATCTTAAAGGCTTTGCCGAACAGGAACGGCGAGGAATAACATAATTAATGGAGGTCAATTATGGATATCATGACAATAATGGAGCAGAGACACAGTGTGCGTCAGTATAAGGATGTGCGAATTGAGTCGGAAAAGCTGAACGAGCTCAGAGCTATGGCGGAGGATATCAACCGAAGAACGGGTCTTCACATTCAACTGTGCTGTGACGAGCCTAAATGCTTTGATTCATTTATGGCGCATTACGGAAAATTTACCGGGGTTAAAAATTACATTGCGCTTGTCGGCAAAAAGTCCGTATCGCTTGAGGAACAGCTCGGGTATTACGGAGAGCAGCTTGTGCTTAAGGCGCAGGAGCTTGGTCTTAACACCTGCTGGGTCGCCATGACGCACGGTACAAGCAGCGCCGAGGTCAAAAAGGGCGAAAAGCTCGGCTGCATTATTTCTCTGGGCTATGGAGAGAATGTCGGTGTGCCGCATAGCAGCAAGCCAATGGAAGAGCTGTGCAAGGCCGATGATATGCCGGAGTGGTTCAAAAACGGCATGAAGGGTGCAATGCTTGCACCGACGGCTATGAATCAGCAGAAGTTCAAAATAGAGCTTCTGCCAAGCGAAGAGGTCAGGGCCACCTGCGGCAAGGGCTTCTACACAAAGCTTGATCTCGGCATTGTAAAGTATCATTTCGAGGCCGCATCCGGCAGAAAAATATAAGCCTGATTGAGTTGAAATTTCCGTCCTTTGGTGCTACAATGACCTCAAATAATACCGTTAAAGTATAACGGCAAGCAAAGGGGAAGTTGGTATGAGCTCCGGCTGGAAAAACGGAAAGACGTGGATATCCTCCGCGCATCAGGGCTTTGTTACGGGAAATGTGCATTCAAATACGCTTGCGGCCTACAGGCTTGCGGCGCAAAAGGGTGCTGACATGATAGAAACGGATGTCCGAACCACGCTTGACGGCGTTTTTATTGTGAATCACGACGCCGAGGTTAGGGGGTTCAACGAACAGGGCGAGCCGGTCACCTATGTTATTTCCGATACCGATTATGAGGATATCGCAAGGGTGCATTTGACTGAGGAACTGACTGAGGAGGATCATGTCCCGACGCTTGAACAGACCCTTGATCTGGTCTATTTTGCGGGCATGTGCCTGAATATCGACCTCAAGGAGGGCATTTTGCATGCAGAGGATGTGGCGCATGAAGTGGTTAGCCACGGCATGAGGGGCAGAGTGGTATATGCCACAAACGGTGCCGGAGCGGAGGCCATAAACCGCATACTCAAAATAGATCCGCAGGCGCGCTTTATCGATACTCCGTGGAATTACACAAGGGAGCTGCTCAGCAACGTAAAGGATTATGCGGATAAATGCTATGCCTATACGGGGGATTTCTCGGATGAGAATATCCGAAGGATAAGAGAGAGTGGCTGTATGCTTGCGACTATATCCTTGAATGCGGAAAACGCGGAAGCGGCGTTCAGGTATCATCCGGATATGGCCGAGTACCCTCACACAAGCGATTTTGAAGCCATCGAGAAAAAGCTTACAGAGAGTAAAAAGCTCCTGTAATATTCTGTCCGTAAAACAATGAAGGGCCGTGTATCTCAAACGGATACACGGCTCTTTTTCTGCTCGCAGACTTCTTTTTGTTTGGGAAATATTATTCGTATACCGGCTGCTCAAGGTCGTTCATGACCAGTCCGGTGATGAGCTTCGGATAGAAATAGGTCGATTTCTGCGGCATTTTCTCTCCGGCGGCTGCCACTGCGCCTATTTCCTCAACTCTGGTTGGGTTGAGAATGAATGCGCACTGTGCTGTACCGCCTTCAACGCTGCTGAGCGCATCATCGAGGGAGCGTGTATAGGTGAGGTTTTTCTGGCTCGCAAGGTTTTCCCTGTCTATGCCGAGTGCCTTTTCGAGAATGAGCGTATGCAGCACGCTTACATCGAGCTGACGGTAGGCTTCATCCTTCTCCGGGAGAGCCGCAGACATGGCTGTGTCATCCTTAAGGGACAGCAGTGTGCACGAAAGTGTGCCGTTTTCCACGGCTGCAAGCACAAAGGACTTCTTGCCCTCGCTGTAATCCCTGTCAAGGCACGGCTGAATATCATCAACGCCGGAGAGCGTCTCGGCGGAGAAAAGCTCTGCGCAGTTCGCAATTAGCTTTTCGGCGGAGAAGTTCGGCAGGTCGCGTATCAGGCGATGAGTGGGATGTACCACCAGTCCGGGATCTGCCATATCGACAAGCATCATCATGATAAATTCGCTGCCGGGTGCCCAAACTGCGTTTTCGCGGCAATAATTGCGGTAATTTATCGCTGTTTCATAGCGGTGGTGACCATCTGCAATATAGAGCTTTCTCGGAGCAAAATCCATGCGGAAGGCTTCTATCGCCATTTTGTCGTTTACCACCCAAAGACGATGCGTGACAAGGCCGTCGGAGAATTCATACACGGGCTTTCCGGCGGAAAGTCTGTCAATTCTGCGTCTTGTTTCACCGTTTTCGTCATTATAAAGTGAGTATATCGGGCTGAAATTGCAGTTTGTGGCCTTCATCAGCTCAAAGCGATCCTTCTTTGCCTTGGAAAGCGTCTCCTCATGCGGAAGAACCACTCCTGCGGAAAAATCCTCCACGCGTACAAGGGAGAGAATGCCCTTGAGGGATTTTTTCTCGCCGTGATCCACACCGCTGAGAAATTCTTCCTCATAAATATAAATACCGGCGTCATCATCCGGCTTCAAAATGTCGTTTTCGCGCCAATTATTGAGTGTGCTTGCAGCAGTCTTATAGGGATCTTCGCCCTTTGGAAGCTCAAGACGCACCACATTGTGCTCATTTTTGGCAAGATACTCGGCACGCTGTGCCTCGCTTATGATATCGTACGGTGCGCAGGTAAGCTCTTCTATAGCACCTGCACGGCTTGTAAAACGCAATGCGTGAAAGGCTTTGATATCAGCCATGATGCTCCCTCTCTTTTCGGATAATGTTGAGTTCATTGTATCGCGTGTGCGGTGTATGTGTCAAGACGAATAATGCGAAAAAGCAGCGGACACATCCGCTTGGGACATGTCCGCCGAGAATTTCAGAATTATTAATCGACTTCGCCTGCGGCCTTTGCAGCCTCAATTACCTTCTGAGCAACGTTTGCCGGAGCTTCCTCATAGCGTACGAACTCAAAGGTGAAGCTTCCTCTGCCCTGGGTTACCTGGCGTACGAAGGTGCTGAAATCGCTCATCTCTGCCATAGGTGCCTCAGCCTCAACGGTCTGATAGCCCGAGCCTGCCGGCTCCATGCCGAGAACGCGACCACGGCGCTTGTTGACCTCACCCATGATATCGCCCATGTTCGCATCCGGAACAGTGCACTTCAATGTGCCGTACGGCTCAAGAAGTGTGGGGTTAGCCTGGGGCATACCGTTCTTATAAGCGATGGTAGCAGCCATTTTGAATGCCATTTCGCTGGAATCAACGGGGTGATAGGAGCCGTCATAGAGGGTTGCCTTGAGGCCGACTACGGGGTAGCCTGCCAGGGGACCCTTGGCAATACAGTCACGCAGACCCTTCTCAACAGCCGGGAAAAAGCCCTTCGGAACTGCGCCGCCAACAACGCGCTCTGCAAACTCAAGATCATCGGAATCGGACGGTGAGAATTCGATCCAAACATCACCGAACTGGCCGTGACCGCCGGTCTGCTTCTTATGTCTGCCCTGTACGGATACAGTCTTCTTGATGGTTTCGCGGTATGCAACACGCGGGTTGCGCAGTGTGACATCCACGCCGAATTTTGACTTGAGCTTGGAAACAACAACGTCAAGATGCTGCTCGCCCATGCCGGAGATAACCATTTCCTTTGTCTCGACATTATTGACAAAGCCGATAGTGGGGTCTTCCTCAGCCAGACGCATGATGCCCTGAGCTATCTTATCCTCATCGCCCTTGTTCTTCGGAACAATTGCCATGCTCATTTCGGGAGAGGGGTACTCAATGCCGTCCAGAATTACCTTACGTGTGGGTGCGCAAAGTGTATCGCCTGTGTTTACATTGGAAAGCTTCGGTATAGCACCGATATCGCCGGCGCATATTGCCTTTACGTCCTCCTGCTTCTTGCCGCACATCATAACTGTTTTGCCGATGCGTTCAACATTGCCCGTACGCATGTTGATAAGCGGAGTTTCCGTGGATATTTTACCGGAGAGCACCTTAACATAGGAAAGCTTGCCGATGAACGGGTCGGCCACGGTCTTAAAGACTATGGCAGCGGCTGCTGCATCCTCGTTTACATTTATCTCTACCGGATTACCGTCAACGTCAACTGCGAGCTCATCGCCCTTGTCGGCTGCACTCGGAGCCAGCCAGCACAGACCGTCCATGAACTGCTCCATGCCGCGCATCAGCATGGCATCGCCGCAGAAAACAGGGGAGATAGTGCCGTTTTTAACGCCCTGAGAAACACCGATGATGACCTCCTCCGGGGTGAAATCCTCACCGGAGAAGTATTTTTCAAACAGCTCGTCGCTGGTTTCGGCGACAGCCTCGTATATAGCTGTGCGCAGACCCTCAAGTCTTGCGCCCATATCCGGCATCGGCACCTGAACGGGCTTGCCGCCGGAATAGTCATATGCCTTGTATTCAAGCATGTTTATGTATTTATCTGCATTGCCGTTCTCAAAATACGGAACGACTATCGGGCAGACCGACGGGCCGAAGCTTGCCTTAAGCTCTTCGAAAACACCGTAGAAGTCGGAGCCCTCATCGCACAGGCCGTTGACAAAGAAGAACTTTGCAAGGCCGCGCTTATCCGCTGCTGCAAAAGCCTTTTCCGTACCGACGGAAACACCGCTCTTGCCTGCAAGAACGATTATAACGGATTCAGCCGCACGAACAGCTTCATTCAGACCACCGGCAAAGTCAAACAGACCCGGGGTGTCGAGAAGATTGATCTTTTTGTTTCTCCACTCCAGTGGTGCAACAGCCGTGGAAACCGATGTTTTGCGGCGGATCTCTTCCGGATCGTAATCACAGACAGTATTACCCTCGCCAATCTTGCCGCGACGGTCGGATGCGCCCGCAAGATAAAGCATTGCTTCAGCGAGGGAGGTCTTGCCGGCGCCGGAGTGGCCTGCCATAGCTGTATTTATGATGTTCTTTGCCTGATACGTGTTCATGAAAACACCCCTTATATATATATTTCACAATTTTTTCTTAAATTGTAGTTTTAATTATATACCATAATTCCTCGGTTTGCAATGACGGAATTGCATTTTATACAGATATTCTATTTTGACCATGCGTTCTTTATGCAAAACGCACATAAACTTTTGCACAAATCGATATCGCAAGACCTGTTTCCTGTGAAAAATACAAAAAACGCATGGCCGAACTAACGACAATGCGCTTTTTGTCAATATCATTGTGCCGTCTCACTGCCCAAAAAAGCTGCGCCGAGCTGTGCCAGATGCAGGTTTTCCACCGTCGGAGTCGGCTGTGAATCGTCCCTCAGCAGCATGAGCATTCCGCAGATGTCTCCGCAGTTGATTATCGGAAATGCGGCGCTTGCCGGGCGTGAGCAGGCATCGCATGGAAGAATAAGCTCACCCTCGGACGGGATGAACGGCTTGCGCGCCCTCATGATGTCCTCCAGACGCCTGGATACGGGCTTGTCCAGCAGCTCCCTGCGAGGTATGCCGGCGGCGGCCACTATGCGGTCCCTGTCCGATACCGCTACCCCGACTCCGCATACCCTTGAAACGCAGTCACTGACATGCTGTGCGCTTTCGCTGATATCGCCCACGGCCGAGTATTTGCGAAAGATCACTCCGCCCTCCTTGTCGATAAAGATTTCAAGCGGCGTACCCTCGCTCATCTTCATCGTTCTGCGTATTTCCTTAGGTATCACCACTCTGCCAAGGTCATCTATGCGACGGACAATTCCGGTAGCTTTCATATATACCTGTCTCCTTGTTTTACAAATTATGCTGTTAGTGTCTGTAAATGGGCAGGGATTATACCGCCGACTGCTCAATTATCTCTTGCGTTTGCGGCGGCGTTAACTTATAATCAAATAATCGGGGCATAAGCCAAGAAAGGATGATCCCATGAAAAACACACTGATAAACCCACTCAGCCAAAAGTGGTATGCCGATCCGGAGGCGCGCTTTTATGAGGGCGAATACTGGATATACGTGACGAATTCTCTGCCCTTCGATCAGCAGAAGAATCTCGATGTAATGCATTCAAAGGATCTTATTCACTGGGAGACCTGCGAAAGCATCATTGATATGGAGGGCTTCCCGAACGCAACCTTTGCGATTTGGGCACCGACGGTTATCGAAAAGGACGGGAAATATTACCTCATCTTCGCCTGCAACGATATCCATTCCGATGAAGAGCCGGGCGGCCTTGAAATAGCGGTTTCAGACAGTCCCCGCGGGCCGTTTAAAGCCTATACGGATACACTTGTCGGCACCTTTATTAACGGTGCGCAGCCCATCGATGCACATCTTTTCAAGGACGATGACGGGACGATCTACCTGCTTTACGGCGGTTGGCGGCATTGCAACATAGGTGTGCTGAACGATACGATGGACGGCTTTTTGCCGCTTGAGGACGGCTGCCTCTTTAAAGAGATAACCCCGGAAAATTATGTTGAGGCGCCCTGCATCATGAAGCATAGCGGCAAGTACTACTTCATGTGGTCATCCGGCAACTGGGGTGATGGCACGTATAATGTCCGTTATGCGGTGTCCGACAATATTTTTGAGGGATATTCCGAAAGCGCCTGTATACTCAGGGAGGATCCGACGGTTGCGACCGGCCCGGGGCATAACGGCTGGCTGTATGTTCCGGAAAAGGATATGTACCTGATGGTATATCATCGCCACAAGTTGAACGAGCACGACGGAAATGCAAGATATCTGTGCATCGACAAAATGCTCATCGAAAACGGCAGAATATTGCCCGTACGCATGACAGACAGCTGGGAAATATAAGCTCTGCCGTAGGTCGGAGCAAGCTTTGTTTCGCTTTCCGGTAACGCAGCAGAGGGGCCTGCAAAATAAATTTTTTTACAAATGCATAGAAATTGCGAAAACATTGGCACGATGTCTCACAAAAATGCACATGGAAATCCTGTGCGGACTGTGATATAATCTTTTTGTAAATTACCCACTTCTATTCCTATACAAAGGAGCACTAACATGAAGAAAACTTATGAAGGTAAAACAAAAGACGTTTACAGCCTTGAAAACGGCAATGTTCTGCTGAAGTTCAAGGATGACTGCACCGGCAAGGACGGCGTTTTTGATCCGGGCGAAAACAGTGTTGGCCTGACCATCGAGGGTATCGGCAAGGCAAATCTTCAGACCTCCGTTTACTACTTCGAGCTTCTTAAGGCTGCCGGCATCAAGACACACTATGTCAGCGCAAATGTTGAAGAGGCTACAATGGAAGTTCTTCCGGCTGAATGCTTCGGCAAGGCTCAGGGCGGCAACGGTCTTGAGGTTATCTGCCGTCTGGTAGCAACAGGCAGCTTCATCCGCAGATACGGCGAGTACATCAAGGACGGCACAGTACTTGACGGCGGCTATGTGGAGTGCACCTTTAAGAACGACGAGAAGGGCGATCCGCTGGTCACGGCAGAGGGCCTTGCAGCACTCGGCATCATGACAATGGATATGTTCCAGAGCATGAAGGAGCAGACCCTGAAGATCACAAAGATCGTTGCTGACGACCTCAAGTCCATCGGCCTCGACCTGTGGGATATCAAGTTTGAGTTCGGCTACAACAACGGTGAGGTCATTCTCATCGATGAAATCGCTTCCGGCAACATGCGCGTCTACAAGGACGGCAAGATCGTTGATCCGGTAGAGCTCACAAAGCTCATCAACAACAGATAATTCCACCGAGCTTTTCGGCAGAATGCATAGTATTTTCAGTGCGGTATCGGGCATTTTCCCGATACCGCATTTTTTTCTTGCACTTTACGTTGTTGTCTGGTAGAATCGGCTCAGTGGGGAGTTGATAAGCATGAAAACAAAATTCAACTATCGAGGCAGTTATCTGAGCTATGTCGTCACCTATTTCTCATTTTTCTTTGCAATGAGTGCAGTGAATAACATGATATCGCTCTATTTAACGGACGCACTCGGAAAATCTGACAGAGAAATGACCTTTATTTTGTCCGCATCTAGCCTGTTCGGTATTCTGTCAAATCCGATAATCGGCTACCTTAACGACAAATTCCGCAGGCCGAAGGTGCTGGCGGCGTCACTGCTTACGCTGGCGGCGGTGTGTGCCGTTATATTCTCCGTGTCGAAGAACACGATAGTGCTGTATGCGCTTAACGGCCTTATGATGGGCTCTGTTTCGGCTGTCAGCCCGATAAGTGAGCGTGTTGCGAGCAGCGGTAAGTTCCGCTACGGCAAAATCAGGGTATGGGGCACGATAGGCTATGCTGCGGCACCGCCCGTGGCAGGCGCGATAATGGAGCTGATGCCGCAGGGCATATTTATTGCGGCGGCGGTCGCACTGGCAATAGGCGCGGTATCCTACCTCTTCCTGCAGGGTATCAGCTTTGATACCGGCAGCAGCGGCGCAAAGGGCGATGATATCCCAGTGGCGAATCGATTTGATTTCCTGAAAAACCCGGCGTTTTTGCTCTTTTTGCTGATAACCATGATATATCTCGGCACCTCGGGACTGAATAACGCATATTGCCCGATGCTTTTACAGAGCCTCGGCCTTTCCTCCGGCACTGTCGGAACAGTTTTGTCGATAGGTATTATGCTGGAGCTTCCGATAGTCCTGTTTTCAAATCACTTTATGGACAGATTCTCAAGCAAGACCCTGACCATCGTCAGCCTTGTGCTCATGCTCATTGAGTACATCGTGTATGGCGTATGCACAAATCTTGCGGTGGTGCTTACTACCATGATACTGCTTAAGGCGATATGCGGCACTATATACATGATGGTGCAGCTCAAGGTTATCCGTGAGGTGGTCGGCGAAGGCTCTGTATCCACTGCGCAGGGCACGCTCAGCGCAATAGGTGCCGTGACTACGATAATCATCCAGAATGCCGGCGGCTGGCTGGCCGGAATATGGGGAATGCAGGTGCTTTATTTGGTGATGAGCGCAATGTCCGTTATAGCAGTGGTGCTGTGTATGTTCCTCAAAATAAAAAACACGGAGAAGTTCTTCTCCTGATACGGCACGGAGGTGCGGAAAATGAATTTCACAAGAGTTGCTCCGGAGGAGGTAGGCATCCGCTCCGAGGGTATTATAAGATTTTTGGAGCTGTGCGAGCAGTGCGGCGTCGAGCTGCACAGCATGATGCTGCTCAGGCACGGCAAGGTCTGTGCGGAGGGCTGGTGGAGACCGTATGAGCCCGAATCCCCGCACATGATGTTCTCGTTTACTAAGGCGCTTACCTCAACGGCAATAGGTTTTGCGTGGCAGGAGGGCGTGATATCGCTTGAAGACAGGCTGTGCGATATTTTCCCGGATAAGCTGCCCGATGAGCCGAGCGAGAACCTTTTGAAATGCACGGTTCGGGATCTGCTCACTATGAGCTGCGGCCATGAGCACGAGATAAATACCTTCGACGTGACCGAGCCAGACTGGATAAGAAATTTCCTTAAGAATGATTTTGAATACGCTCCCGGAGAGAGCTTCATGTACAATACGGCAGGCACGAATATGCTGTGCGCCGTTTTGAAGCGCAGAACGGGCTGTGATCTCTTCGAATACCTGACAGAGCGCCTCTTTGAGCCGCTTGGAATATCCGGCATAAAGTGCTTTAAGCTGCCTGACGGCATTGAAATGGGCGGCGCAGGCAGCAGGCTCAAGGCCGAGGACATGGCGCGCTTCATTCAGTTTGTAGCATGGAAGGGCAAGTGGGACGGCAAGCAGCTCCTCAAAAAAGAATGGTTCGACATGGCCGCCTCAAAGCAGGTGGAGACGGTAAGCCCGACGAATGACAACCCGAATCCCGATTGGCGATGCGGCTACGGCTTCCAGTTCTGGCGCTGTGTTCCGGAGAATGTGTACCGTGCGGACGGCGCCTTCGGCCAGTACGGAATAGTGTTTGAAGATCTCGATGCCGTGCTCATCCTGCAAAGTGCGGCGGTAAATCAGCAGGTGCAGCTTACCTGCGCATGGGAGGCACTTCTCCCGGCTATTACCGACGAGCAGCGGCTTGAGCGGAGTGTGGCGGCGGACATCCTTAAGTACCGCCTCGAGCACGCCGAGATAACCCCGAAGCTCTCAATGAGAAATCCGGATTCCGAGCAAAAATACAATCTGAAAAGGTATGTGCCGAATATCCCGATGCCCAGTCTTGCGGACTTTATAGGCGGCATATGGATAGAGACTCCGCATGGCGGCAGCACAAAGAGCGTCGGCATAGCCTTTGAGGAGGACTGCGCAAGGCTTAGCTTTGAGCAGGATAACGGAACCTTTACGGCGGAGATAGGAATGCACAGCCATTTCTCGCGTTTTAAGCTGGACGGAATGACGTACGGCGCTGTGGGGCGCTGGCTCTGCAATGACCGCTTCGAGCTTGAGGTAAGATGTGCGGAATCTGTCGGCGGCAGACGCCTCATCCTGAGCTTTAACGAGAACTCGCTTGTAATAGAGAGCGAATCCACGATGCCGATATGCGGCGGACTGGCCGATAAGGCGTACGAAAAAATCGAGCTTACAGCGGAATAAGACACAAAAAAGCATCCGTATCTTGATGATACGGATGCTGATTTTTTATGGGATTATACATAATTCTGCGGATTCACACGCGTGCCGTTCTTGTATATCTCGAAGTGCAGGTGGTTACCGAAGGAATAGCCGGTATTGCCGACATAGCCGATGACCTGTCCCTTTGTGACGTACTGTCCGGAGGTAACAGCCACAGAGCTCATATGAGCATAGAGCGTGGAGTATGTGGAATCGTGGTAGATCGATACATAATAGCCCCAGGACTGGCCCCATTCGTCGGTGCTGTTTGCGGTCATGACTGTTCCGGAGCGCGCAGCGACTATCGGAGTGCCGCGCGGTGCGCCGATATCAAGGCCGTAGTGTCCGTTGCCGAAGGTATCGGTTATCGTGCTGTAGCCCGGAAGCGGCCAACTAAAGCCCGCCGATGCACTGGAATCCGGTGTGGGGGTCGGAGTTGGTGTGGGCGTGGGAGTTGCACTCGGCTTCGGGGTAGCGCCGGTGTTCGGATCCGGAGTGGGTGTGGGAGTCGGCTTCGGGGTAGCCTTTGCAGCTTCCTCCTCCTTGCGCTTCTGCTCCAGATAATCTGCTATCTGGCCGGAAATCGCATTGGACTCCTGCTGTGTGCGCTTCAATTCCGCTGAGGCTGAGTTCTTTTTGCCGCGGATATCACTGAGAAGTGCGTTGTTCTCGGCTATCAGGTCTTCAAGCTCTGTCTGGCTTGCCTCCAAAAGCTTTTTCTCGTCGGCAAGGGCGGTCTTTTCCGCCTCAAGCTCCTCGCGCTCGGCAGCGGTTTTTTCCATATATTGGGAAACCTGATCGATGAGTATGCGGTCATGGTGAGTGATTCTTGTTACAAGCTCTGTGCGCATGGAGAAGTCGGAGAGGCTCTCGGCGTTGAAAAGAATCTCCAGTGTGCTTACTTTTCCTGCGGCATAAAGTGTAGCCAAACGTTTTTTGAGCAGCTCCATGGTGTCCTGTATTTCAAGCTCGGACTGCTCAAGGCTCTCTTCGAGAGCGGTTATGCTGGAGTTGAGTGTGTTGATGTTCGCAATGGCGGTATCGATCTGCTCCTCAACTGTCTTAATCTGCGCTTCGAGTGTGGCCTGATATTCTTCGGTCTTTGCTTCCTCGGCGGCGAGACCGTTTATCTTTTCCTGAAGCTGCTGCTTCTGCTTTGAAAGTGCGGCCTGCTGGCTCTGCATCTCCTCAAGGGAAGCGGCATAGCTCATCGGAGCGGCCGTTATCAGCAACGCGGAAAGTGCAACGGCGGTCAGGCGCTTGATAGCCTTGTTCATTTTATATAAACGCTTCATAGGATGTTTTCCTTTCGGCTTGGATATAATCATATTCGGATATATTATAACCTGAAGGGTGACAAAAATAATTCCCCACAAGAATTATGAGACGAAAAAGCTACAGGAAAGCTACAAAAAATGTCTGAATATTTACAAATTGTGAACAAAACGGTTTTGTCGGCGTCTCTCATCGACGTGAATTGGCGGCAATTGTAAAAACAATGTGAACTGCTTGACTTTTGAGGAATAAGGCTGTAAAATAACAGGCATAGATAGTTAGTTTGTTTAACTAAATTTATTGTGGGATTAAGAAATATTGGCTAAAGAGGGATGAATATGTCGGAGTATGAAGCAGCGCTGAATTCTCTGCTTGAGGAGATATACCGAAACGTTCGTGTAATGGAGGAAAATGACATTAAAAGGAGCCGTCTCAACCTCTCGATAGGTGAGATGCATCTGCTGGAGCAGATAGGCAAGGCAGAGGACGGAATGACGGTCAGCGAAATCGCACAGAGGCAGAACGTGACAAAGCCATCCGTTACGGTGGCAGTGAACAAGCTAGTGCAGAAGGGCTATTGCGAGAAGCGTCATGTGGAGGCAGACGGACGTGCGGTGCTCGTAACGCTTACGAAAAACGGTCAGCGCGTGAACGCCTTTCATGCCAGATTCCACAGGAATATGATTCGTGAGGTCACAAGCGACCTGAACGACCAGGAGCAGGAGAAGCTGATAGAAATACTGGGACGGCTGAACAGATATTTTCAGTCAAAGATATAAGGAGCAAAAAATGAGTTTTACTGTTTTGGGCACGGGCAGCTATGCACCGGAGCACATAGTGGATAATGATGAGCTTTCAACGCTCGTAGAAACCAACGATGAGTGGATAACACAACGCATCGGCGTAAAGAGCAGGCATATCAGCGTGGATGAATCCGCAACGGATATGGCGGTAAAGGCCGCCGAGCGCGCTCTTGAAAATGCCAATATCACCGCAGAACAGCTCGACCTGATAATCGCAACGACAATATCGGGTGAGTCGCTTTCGCCGGGAGTCGGATGCATGGTGCAGAACCGAATCGGCGCAAAATGTCCGGCATTCGATATGTCGGCGGCATGCTCGGGCTTCCTTTTCGCACTTGAAACGGCGGCGGGTTTTCTTTCACGCGGCATGTACGGGCATGTACTGGTGGTCAGTGCAGAGCGTATGAGCGGCATAGTGGACTGGAGCGACCGCGGCACCTGCTGTATTTTCGGTGACGGTGCAGGAGCTGTTGTGCTCGGGCAGGGTGACGGCCTTGTGGCATCCTCTCTGATGACAAAGGGCGGCAACGAGGTTATCAATATCCCCACGCGCTATGCAAATTCTCCATGGTACAAAAATGAGCTTCCCGAGCGTACAAGCGTATTTATGAACGGCCGCGAGACGTATAAATTCGCGGTAATGGCAATGTCAGATAACATAAAGGCGCTCATGGAAACTGCCGGAGTATCGGGGGATGAGATAGCGTTGGTCATTCCGCACCAGGCAAATTACAGGATCATCAACGAGGCAAGACGCAGGATACCGGATATCGCGCCGGAAAAATTCTGCATCAACATAGATCGCTACGGAAATACCTCCTCGGCGAGTGTTCCGATACTTCTTGATGAAATGAACAGAGAGGGCAGACTGCACAGGGGCGACCTTATAGTGCTTGCGGCCTTCGGCGGCGGCCTCTCGGCAGGGGCCATGATAATTCGTTACTGATAACGGAGAAAGGAAGATAGTAATGATACATACACCGATATGCGATATGCTCGGCATACGCTACCCGATATTTCAGGGTGGCATGGCATGGATATCCGACGGAAAGCTTGCAGGTGCTGTTTCCGAGGCAGGCGGTCTCGGCATTATATCCGCGATGAATGCGAACGCGGAGTACCTGAGAGAGCAGATAAAGATAGCAAGAGAGCTGACGGATAAGCCCTTTGGCGTGAATATAATGCTGATGAGTCCCTTTGCCGATGAGGTGGCAAGGGTGGTAACGGAGGAAAGAGTCGCGGTGGTCACGACCGGCGCGGGAAATCCCTCAAAGTACATGAAGGAATGGATCGCCGCAGGCATAAAGGTAATCCCCGTTGTGGCTTCGGTCAGCATGGCAAAGCTCATGCAGCGCGTTGGCGCCTCGGCAATAATCGCCGAGGGTGGGGAGAGCGGCGGACATATCGGCGAGCTCACCACAATGCCACTTGTGCCGCAGGTGGTAAGCGCCGTTGATATTCCCGTTATAGCGGCAGGCGGTATCGGCGACGGCCGCGGTGTGGCGGCAGCCTTCATGCTGGGCGCTGTGGGTGTTCAGCTCGGAACACGCTTCCTTGTTGCAAAGGAATGCGGCGTTCATCAAAACTACAAGAACAAGGTGCTCAAGGCCAATGACATTGCGACGGTTTCCACCGGAAGACGTCTCGGACATCCCGTCAGAAGCCTTAAGAACCCATACTCCAAGGAATATGCAAGGCTCGAATATACGGATATCTCCGATGAGGAGCTTGAGGCCTACGGACGCGGTTCACTCTACCGTGCGGCCGTTGAGGGTGATGAAAAGACGGGATGCTTCCTGGCAGGTCAGATAGCCGGAATGGTGGATCGCGAGCAGACAGCGGCGGAGATAATCACAGAGATATTCACCGAGGCGGAGGAAGTACTCAGGGGGTCACAGAAATGGGTAAAATAGCCTTTGTTTTTTCCGGTCAGGGTGCTCAGTATAGTGGGATGGGCAGCTCTCTTTATGAGGTGAGTGCTGCGGCGAAAAAGGTTTTCGACACAGCCGAAGAGCTTCGTCCGGGAACCGAAAAGCAGTGCTTTGAAGGCTCCTTGGAGGAGATTAGCATTACAAAAAACACACAGCCCTGCCTTTACTGTGTGGATCTGGCCTCGGCAATGGCGCTTGAGGAGGCCGGTGTACACGCAGAAGCGGCGGCAGGCTTTTCCCTCGGCGAGGTTGCGGCGGCGACCTTTGCCGGAGTTATGTCGGAGAAAGACGGCTTCGGCTTTGTAGTTCGCCGCGGAGAGCTCATGCAGGCCGCAGCGGAGAAGGCGGAGACCGCAATGGCGGCTGTTCTGAAGCTTTCGAATGAAGCTGTCGAGGAGCTGTGTGCGCAGCATCCGGGCATCTACCCGGTGAATTACAACTGCCCGGGTCAGCTCGTTGTGGCCGGCTTTAAGCCGGAGCTTGAGGGCTTTTCGGAGGCTGTGGCAAAAAGCGGCGGCAGAACGGTAACGCTGAATGTGAGCGGCGGCTTTCATTCTCCGTTCATGCAGGAGGCAGCGGAGGCACTCGGAGGAGTGCTGAATGCAATTGAGCTGAATGTTCCGAGAATACCGCTGTACGCGAATTATACTGCACAGCCGTACGGGAACGCACGCGAGCTGCTCGAAAAGCAGGTGTGCAATCCGGTGCGCTGGCAGCAGACGATAGAGCATATGAAAGCGGACGGTGTCGACACCTTCATTGAGGTTGGAGCTGGCAAGACTCTGTGCGGCCTGATAAAGAAGATCGACCGCAGCTTAAGGATATATCACGTTGAAAACGCAGAAACTCTGCTTGAGACGGTGAATGCGATAAAGGAGACAATATGAGTTTACAGGGAAAAACTGCACTTGTAACCGGTGCTTCAAGGGGCATCGGCAGAGCGGTGGCACTGAGGCTTGCTGCGGACGGCGCGGATGTGGCCGTTATCTATGCCGGAAACCGTGAAAAGGCGGAGGCCGTATGCGAGGAAATACGCGCCATGGGCCGCAATGCAGCAGCATATAAATGCGATGTTTCTTCCTCGGAGGAAGCAAAGGAGACGGTTAAGGCCGTAACAAAGGACATCGGCAAGATCGATATTCTCGTAAATAACGCAGGAATAACACGGGACAGCCTTGTGCTTGCCATGAAGGATGATGATTACGACGCGGTGCTCAATACAAACCTCAAGGGCACATTCAATATGATACGTGCGTGCTATTCCGGATTTATCAGGAAGAGGAGCGGCCGCATTATCAACATATCCTCCGTGTCCGGCATCATGGGCAATGCGGGTCAGGCGAATTACTCCGCATCCAAGGCCGGCGTGATAGGCCTTACAAAGTCCGTTGCACGCGAGCTGGCCTCGAGGGGCGTGACATGTAATGCGATAGCTCCGGGCTTTATAAGCACGGATATGACGAGCGGAATCGGCGAGGACAATCAGCTTCTCGGCATGATACCCCTCGGCAGAATGGGTGAGCCGGAGGATATTGCGGCAGCAGCGGCGTTCCTTGCGAGCGATTCGGCGGCGTATATCACGGGCGAGGTCATCCGCGTTGACGGCGGACTTGCAATGTAACAATGAATTTTTCTTGCGGATGAATATCCGCTTCGAAAGATAAACCCACTCCTATGGGAACCTGTACACGCGTCCGGGTACGCAGGGCGCGTAAAACAGCCGTTTTTTCGCAGGCGAGAGCCTGCGTTACGGATAGCGGAGTTTCCGCAGGGCGTATCGGGCACGGAAATCGGGAATCGTGCCCAATGCGCCCTCGGATATTTCGTATAGTGTAAGTCGATCATGAAAGGAAAAATTATGGAAAGAAGAGTTGTAATTACCGGTCTCGGTGCGATAACACCGGTCGGAAACGATGTGGAGACATTTTGGGAAAGCCTCAAGGCCGGTAAAAACGGCATTGGCACGATAACAAAATTTGATTCCACGGATTATAAGGCACATGTTGCGGGAGAGGTCAAGGACTTCGATCCGCTTAAATATATGGACAGGGGCGAAGTGAGAAAGAGCGATCTGTTTTCGCAGTACGCAATGGCGGCGGCAGTACAGGCAATGAGCGACAGCGAGATAGAGGGCAAGATAGACCCGGAGCGTCTCGGTGTTTATTTCGGTTCCGGCATCGGCGGCATAGAGACTTTTTCAAATCAGGTCGCCGTAATGAACGAAAAAGGCCCGAAGCGCGTATCCGCGTATTTCATACCGATGCTCATAGCGAATATCGCAGGCGGCAATATCGCCATTCGCTTCAACGCTCAGGGTGCTTGCCTGCCGATAACCACGGCCTGCGCAACGAGCAATAATGAGATAGGCGAGGCTTACAGAGCAATAAAGCACGGATATCTCGATGCCATCATTGCAGGCGGTGCAGAGGCCGCAATAACGCCCATCGGCGTGGCCGGCTTTGGCAATATGACCGCCCTGACGACAAATCCGGATCCGGAGACGGCCTGCTGCCCCTTTGATAAGCGCAGAAGCGGCTTTGTAATGGGTGAGGGCGGCGCAGCGCTGATACTGGAGGAGTATGAGCATGCAAAAGCACGCGGAGCCAGAATATATGCCGAGATCGTTGGCTACGGCTCCACGGATGACGCACACCACATGACAGCCCCCGACCCCGAGGGCAGGGGCGGAGCCAGAGCGATACGCATGGCTCTCGATGAGGCCGGCGCGGACATTGTAAACGAGAAAATATACATAAACGCACATGGCACGAGCACATCGCTGAACGAAAAAAGCGAGACAATGGCTATAAAGAGCGTCTTCGGAGAGCATTCAAACAGAGTCATCGTGAGCTCCACAAAGTCAATGACCGGTCATATGCTCGGCGCGGCAGGTGCCGTGGAGGCGATTGCCACCGCCCTTGCAATAAAGGAGGGCATAGTTCCGCCGACGATACACTACGAGCAGCCCGACCCGGAATGCGACCTCGATGTTTGCCCGAATACGGCAAGAAATGTCGAGCTCGACCTTGCACTGTCGGTGTCACTCGGCTTTGGTGGCCATAACGCCTGCATTGCATTGCGTAAGGTTTTGTGATATAAATGAACTCAACAGTAGAAAGGTTAGAGGCTGATATGATCAATATTAAGGATATAGCGGCGCTTGCCGAGATAGTGCAGAAGAACGGTCTGACAAGGCTTGAGGTGGACGGCAGCCACGTGACTATAGAGCGTATGCCGACGGCTCAGCCCGTGCAGCAGATTATATCGGTGCCGAAGGAAACAGCAGTACCGACAGAGGAGATGAAGGATGAAAAGCCCGGCGTTTATGTCAAGAGCCCGGCTGTGGGCGTGTTCTATTCCGCTCCCTCTCCCGAAAGCAAGCCCTTTGTCGAAATCGGTGACACGGTGCATCCCGGAGATACGCTGTGCATAATAGAGGCGATGAAGCTCATGAATGAGATCACCTGCGAGGTGGAGGGCAAAATAGCCGAGATATGTGTTGGCAACGGACAGGTAGTGGAATACGACCAGCCGCTGTTTCGCATTGCTCAGGAATAAGGTGACAGCATGAACAGAGAAGAGATAAAGAGCATCCTGCCCCACCGCGAGCCCATGCTGCTTGTGGACGAGGTGGAGCTGATAGACGGTAAGGCGCACGGAAAATGCCATATTCGCGGAGATGAATACTTTTTGCAGGGACATTTTCCGGATAATCCGATAGTTCCGGGCGTGATTCAGTGCGAAATGCTGGCCCAGAGTGCATGTGTGCTGCTCGCAAAGAGCGCTACAGAGCATGTTACCCCGGTGTTTACAAGCCTTGATAAGGTGAAATTCCGCTCCATGGTGAAGCCGGGCGATACGCTCGAAACGGAGTGCGAGATAGTTCGGCAGAGGGGCATGTTCTATTTTGCAAAGGGTGTGGGCCGTGTGAACGGCAAAATCTGTATTTCGGCGGAATTCTCCTTTGCGCTGCTGAACAGTTAAGTTTAAGGAAGGATTGCCTATGTTTACAAAACTACTTGTTGCTAACCGCGGAGAGATAGCTGTGCGCATCATTCGTGCCTGCAAGGAAATGGGAATACGTACCGTTGCGGTGTACTCCAAGGCCGATGCGGAGTCCATCCACGTGGCACTTGCCGATGAGGCAATCTGTATCGGTGAGGCTGCTGCAAACGACAGCTATCTGAATCAGGAGAGGATAATCAGCGCGGCGCTGGCTACAAAGGCTCAGGCGATACACCCGGGCTATGGCTTCCTGGCAGAGAATCCGGGCTTTGCGGAGCTTTGCAAAAAATACGGCATTACCTTTGTCGGGCCGTCCGGAGAGCTTATCTCGAGAATGGGCGATAAGGACGCGGCGCGGCGCATCATGCAAGAGGCCGGTGTGCCTACAATACCGGGCACGGGCATTCTTGAAAATGCTGCACAGGCCGCTGCTGCGGCAAAAACCGTCGGTTATCCCGTAATGCTTAAGGCCTCTGCTGGAGGCGGCGGAAAGGGCATAAGGCTCGTGCGAAACGAGGATGAGCTTGCGCAGGCCTTTGAGACAGCCTCGGCCGAGGCGGAAAAGGCCTTCGGAGACGGCAGAATGTACATGGAAAAGTACATCTATCCGGCCAAGCACATCGAGGTGCAACTGCTCTGTGATGAGCAGGGACATGTTGTCTGCCTGGGCGAGAGAGAATGCTCCATACAGAAAAACAACCAGAAGCTGATAGAGGAGTCGCCGTCCCCGGGAGTTTCGGCACAGACGCGTGCAAAGCTGTTTGATGCGGCTGCAAGAGCTGCCGGGGCAGTGGGCTATGTGAATGCCGGAACGGTGGAGTTTTTGATGACGGCCGACGGTGAATTTTACTTCATGGAGATGAACACGCGCCTGCAGGTGGAGCACCCGGTGTCCGAGCTTGTAACGGGCAAGGATATAGTGAAGTGGCAGATACGAATAGCCGCCGGTGTGGAGCTGAATTTCACACAGGACGATATCAGGGTGAACGGTGCGGCTATCGAATGCAGAATAAATGCGGACAGCGTGGGCAAGGTGGATATATTACACATTCCCTCCGGCCCGTGGGTCAGGTTTGATACATTTTTATATCAGGGGTATGAGGTTCCGCCGTTTTACGACTCCATGCTCGGAAAGATGATAGTGTTTTCCTCCACACGCGAGGAAGCAATACGCAAGATGCAGTCCGCTCTGTGCGAGCTCGTGATAGGCGGCCTGCCCAACAATATTGAGAGACAGATAGATATAGTGCGCGATCCGGAATTCCAAAGCGGAGATTATTATACGGACTTTATGAAGAAACGCGAGGAATGATCTGTACGAAAAAACAAAGGGGGTAGACCGCCGTGAACTTAATGGGACTGTTTCGTTCGTCACAGAATGAGCTTGAAAAGGGCGGCAAGCAGCTTAAAAATCCGCTTGAAGAGCAGCATGAAGCTACTATGACCTGCCCGAAATGCGGCTTGCAGACACCGATGTCGGAGCTGTGGGATGCGCAGAACGTGTGCCGCTGCGGACATCATTTCAGAATGACGGCAAGGCAGCGCATAGATTTTCTGGCGGATGAGGGTAGCTTTACCGAGCTTTACGAGGATATAACGAGCAAGGATATTTTGAAATTTCCGAATTACGAAAACAAGCTGAAAAGTGCAAGGCTTTCCACAAGGGAAAAGGAGGCCGTTATCTGCGGTACCGCTGAGCTGTACGGCAAAAAATGCGCACTGTTCTGCATGGATCCGCATTTTATGATGGGCAGCATGGGTACGGCTGTCGGCGAAAAGATAACAAGGCTTTTTGAATATGCGACGGAGAACAGGCTTCCCGTAGTCGGCTTTACGGCGGCAGGCGGCGCCAGAATGCAGGAGGGCATCCTGTCCCTTATGCAGATGGCGAAGACAAGCGGCGCAGTACGCCTGCACAGCGAGGCCGGGCTCTTTTATCTTGCCGTGCTGACAGACCCCACAACGGGCGGTGTTACGGCGAGCTTCGCAATGGACGGAGACATCATCATGGCGGAGCCGGGCACTCTGATAGGCTTTGCCGGTGCACGTGTCATAGAGCAGACGGTGCACAAAAAGCTGCCGGAGGGCTTTCAAAGGGCGGAGTTCCTGCTTGAGCACGGCTTCGTAGACCTCATCACGCCGCGTAGTGAGCAGAAGAAAATGATAGCAAGGCTGCTTAAAATGCATGGCATCGAAAAGGGGGAAGCGTAATGGCTGCGGCTTATGAAAAGGTACAGCTTGCCCGCGGAAAGGGACGCGCTACCGGATTTTCATTCATCAAAAACATTTTCACGGATTTCGTGGAGCTTCACGGCGACCGGCGCTTTGCCGATGACCCGGCGGTGGTCGGCGGTATAGCTGAGCTGAACGGCAGAGCCGTTACCGTGATAGCGATAGAAAAGGGCGGAGACACCAAGGATAAGGTGTTCCGCAATTTCGGCTCGCCGAATCCCGAGGGCTACCGCAAGGCACTGCGCCTCATGAAGCAGGCGGAGAAATTCCACAGGCCGGTGGTGTGCTTTGTCGACACAGCCGGAGCTTTCTGCGGAATAGGCGCAGAGGAGCGCGGACAGGGTCAGGCAATCGCGGAAAATCTCATCGAGATGATGGGGCTGAAAACGCCGATAATCTCCGTGCTTGTCGGAGAGGGCGGCAGCGGCGGAGCACTTGCGCTGGCCGTCGCGGATCGCGTATGGATACTTGAAAACGCGGTGTATTCCGTGGTTTCCCCCGAGGGCTGCGCAAGCATACTGTGGAAGGATGCCAAGCGCGCAAAGGAGGCGGCAGAGCATCTGAAGCTTACCGCACAGGATATGGAGAGCTTTCAGGTGGTTGAACGCGTGATAAGTGAAAGCGGCAAGGGCGAGATCTTCGGACGTGTGAAGTCACTGCTGGAGGAAGAGCTTGACGTGCTTTGCGCGAAGGACACTGAGGTGCTACTTAAAGAGCGCTATGAAAGATTCAGAAAATTCTAACAGGTTTAGCTGAATGAAAAAATCCTACCCGGTCGGGTAGGATTTTTTGTGCTGTTAATTTATTGTTCGCCGAAGACCTTTGTGGTGTGCTCGGTTTCGAACTGTTTGTTGTGCAGGTCGGCGTAGTAGCCGCCCAGTGCGAGCAGCTCCTCGTGTGTGCCGCGCTCAATTATCTTACCGCCGCGAACCACAAGGATGAGGTCGGCGTGACGGATGGTGGACAAACGATGGGCAATGAGGAACGATGTGCGGTTGTCGAGCAGCGTAGATATCGCATGCTGAATAAGCTCCTCGGTCTTGGTGTCGATGGAAGCCGTAGCCTCATCCAGCACGAAGATTCTCGGGTCTGCAAGCACGGCACGTGCAAAGGAAATGAGCTGCTTTTCGCCGGTGGAGAGCTGATCTCCGCCCTCGCCGACATCACTGTCATAGCCATTTTCCATGCGCATGATAGCGTCGTGTGCGCTGACCAGCTTTGCCGCTGCCTCTATCTCCTCGTCGGTTGCATCCAGCTTGCCGTAGCGGATGTTGTCACGCACGGTTCCGGAGAACAGGTGCGGTGTCTGGAGAACATAGCCTATGTTTGAGTGCAGCCAGAGCGTTGAGCGGTCGCGGTAGTCCTTGCCGTCGATGAGTATGCGGCCCTCGGTCGGCTCAAAGAAGCGGCATGCGAGGTTTACGAGCGTACTCTTGCCGGCGCCGGTCTCACCGACGATAGCCACTGTTGTGCCTGCCGGAATATCGAGATTGAAATGCTCGAGAACATTTTCAACGCCGTCGGCATACTTGAAGGTGACATCCTCAAAGGTGATGTGTCCCTGAAGCGGCTCCCAGTTCTCACGCTTCGGATCGAATGCCGTGCCGTATTTTTCGATGACGGCGGGGGTATCCTTGATGAGCGGCTCGCGGTCGAGCAGAGCCATGGTGCGCTCGATATTTACCTGTGTGGAGATAAAGTCAGCGGCACTTCTTGCAAGGTTCTGCACCGGGTCTGCAAGGGTGAGTGCGTAGTTGATGAATATGGTCATCTGACCGACTGTTATGTAGTCGGAAAGCACCATGTCGCCGCCGACGGTGAGCACTGCGCCCACACCCAGAGCGGTGATGAAGCCGACGAGCGGCCAGTAGATCGAATGTGTACGTGTGACATTGACGGAGGCCTCGCGCATTTCCTCAGTGACATTTCGGAAGTTGGCGTCGTTCTTAGCCTCGATGACCATTGTTTTGGAGGTCTTTGCGCCGGATATGCCCTCGTTGTAATGGCGTGTTACCTCGGCGTTTATGGCGCGCACACGGCGGTTGGCTGCCAGTATCCTCTTCTGGAAATACAGGGATATGACCGCAACTATCGGTATGAGGACGATAAGCAGCAGTGCCAGACGCCAGTTGACGGAGAGCATTACGCATACGCAGAGGATGATGTAGAAGAGGCTCCAGAAGATATCCACGATGCTCCATGCGAAGACGCTGCCTATCTTGTTTGTATCACTCATAACGCGGGCCATTGTTGTGCCTACGGGAGTTGTGTTATAGTACGAGAAATCAAGTGTCTGCAAATGGTCGAAAAGCTTTCTCTTGAGGTCTCGGCCAAGGTACATTTCGACCTTGAGTGCGAGTATCGCCATGAGGATTGTGCCGGCCGTCATCAGTATCATCAGTGCGATATAGGCCAGTGTGAAGCCAACAAGACCGTCGGTCGTGCGCGGCCCTATGAAGTTATCCACGGCGTAGCCGGAGAAAAGCGGAGTGATGGTGTCTATGGCGGCAGCACCTATCATCAACGCCATGGAGCCGAACATCTGCTTTTTGTATGGGGCAAGAAACGGAAGTATCTTTGCCCATGTCTGTATTGATGAGTTTTTATTTTTCTTCATATATTGCTCCTGTTGCCGATCAGTCAGCAGAGCGCTGAGTATCGTATATGCGCTTGTAGATGCCGTCGGTGTTTGCGAGGGCCTCGTGTGTGCCCTGCTGAACGATACGGCCCTTGTCCATAACGATAATGTGGTCTGCATTCATGATGGTAGAAATACGGTGTGCGATGATTATCGTAGTACCGCGTACGTTTTCGTTGATGGATGCACGTATTTTTGCGTCCGTTTCCATATCGACTGCGGAAAGTGAATCGTCGAATATCTTTATCGGAGTATCCTGCATGAGCATACGGGCAATTGCCACGCGCTGCTTCTGACCGCCGGATATCGTGACGCCGCGTTCGCCTATCTGTGTCTCATAGCCCTCGGCGAAATTATCTATCGTGTCATCGATGACTGCAAGACGTGCGTATTTGCGCACGCTTTCAAGGTCGTGGCGGGAGGAGCCGTCGGAAATGGTATCCTTGAAGCTCTTTGAGAACAGGAACGGCTCCTGCAGAACTATGCCTATGTTGCGGCGCAGATACGGCAGGGGGATGTCACGGATATCGACACCGCCGATGGTTATCTCGCCGGAGCCCTCTGGAAGCTCATAGAGACGATCCAGCAGATAGGAAAGCGTACTCTTTCCGCTGCCGGTGGAGCCGAGGATGCCGAGTGTTGTACCGGCCTTCACTGTAAAGTTGATGTCGTGGAGAGTCTCGGAGGACTCATTATAGGAGAAGTTCACATGCTTGAACTCGATATCGCCGTCCATGGGGGCTTCTATCATCTTGCCTGTGTCCTTTTCCGGCTCTGCATCGAGGATTTCAAACAGACGCTTGGAGCTGACGGTTGTCTTTGAAAGCTCGCCGAGCAGACGTCCGAGGCTTCTTGTGGGCCATACCAGCATTGAGTTGTAGGAGATGAATGCAAGGTATTCGCCCTCTGTAAGATTTCCGTTAACGACAAAGAGTATGCCGGATGCCATGATGGTGATGACCTGCAGACCTGAGAGCAGGTCGCCAAGTCCCCAGTTTGTACCCATGACATAGCCGAGCTTGACCCACATTTCGGAGAAGAGATCATTCTGCTTGTTGAATTTATCCTTCTCAAAGCGCTCGCGGCCAAAGGCGCGTACTACGCGCACACCGGTGAGGTTTTCCTGCACAATGGAGGTGAGCACGCCCTCGGCTTCGTCCGCAGCCTGGAACTTCTGTCCGACAATGCGGAAGAAGATCAGCGAATATGCAAGCACCACGGGGATGAAGGCCAACGCGATGCAGGCAAGCTTTGCGTTCATGGAGAACATGAGTATAAGCGGTGTGATAATGAGGAAAACAACGCGCAGCAGCTCGGCCATCTGACCGCTGATGAAGTTGCGTATAAGTTCAACGTCCTGCGTGCAGCGCTGGATGATATCGCCTGTTTGGTTCAGGTTGTGCCATGCATAGGGCAAACGCTGAATATGGGAGAACAGGGTATCGCGGATTATTTTTGCAGTGCCTTCACAGCCCTTTGCCATGGTTATACGGGAAACATACATGGCCGCCTGGGATATGAGGGAGAATGCTATTGAAATTAGTGCACATATAATTATGTTGTGCTGTAAGAATTCGCGTCCGCCCAGCGACTCTATCCATGCAGTGATAAAAGCCGGGAGACTGAACGGCTCGTCATTGATGACGGAGTCCACCGTAACGCGAATTACCTGCGGCGTCATGTAGTTCGCAAAAACGGACACCACGGTGCCCAAAAGCGAAATAATGAAGAAATGCCGCAGCCCCTTGGTGAAAGGGAAAAAGCGTAGGATGTTTGTCTTCTTCTGTTCTTTTTTCACAAAAACCAACCTTTCTGATGCACACCGGGGAACAGTCGTACTGTTCCTCCCCCAAAAGTATGCATCCCACACCGTGCCGATTGCACAGTAGAATATCGGGCGGTCGCCCTTTACATGCTTACAGATGCACCGCGTACACAGGAAAGCGGTGCGCTGCATGGTTAGTGCAGCAAATGACGGCATTACCACTCTATCACTCCAAAGAGTAAAAGTCAATACATGAATATGTGCTCATAAGAATATGATTAAAAGCAGGCTACAATAAAGCTGTCATACACCTGCTTTACGGTGTGAAAAGCACATCAATTTTATTTGAAACGGAGATGCGAGCCGATGCCGTCAATTTATTTAAGCCCGTCCTTGCAACCATTTAACAAATATCTGACAACGGGGGACGAACAATACTGGATGAATGTAATTGCCGATGACATGGTGCCGATACTTGAAAGGAACGGGATCACGGTTTATCGAAATATCCCGGGAATGACGCTCGGTCAGGCGATACGCGAATCAAACGAAAAAGACCCCGACCTGCACCTTGCACTGCATTCCAATGCGGCGCCGCAGGAGCTTTCCGGGCAATTACGTGGGCCGGACGTGTATTATTATCCGTACAGTGCAGAGGGTAAGCGTGCGGCGGATATTATTGCAGATGAGCTGAGGAGCATCTATCCCGACCCGGAGCTTGTAAAGACCACCGCCACTACAAGGCTCGGTGAGGTGACAAAGACAAATGCTCCGTCCGTTCTGGTGGAAATAGCCTACCACGATAATCCCCTTGACGAGGCGTGGATAAGGGAGAATACGGCGCTGATCGCCGAAAATCTTGCGCTTTCGGTTTGCGAATATTTCGGCAGGAGCTGCACCCTGTGATGGTGATGGAGCAGCTTCTGTGGGGGCCGCATGTGATACTCTCCATACTGGCTGTCGGAATATGGCTGACCCTGCGCAGCGGCTTCATGCAGCTTCACCGAATTCCGGGGAATGCTCGCGCGGCGCTTCTGGGAGACTCTGGTGAGGGCGGAATATCCGCGCTTCAGGCACTTTCCGCGTCCCTTGCGGGCTCTCTCGGGACGGGGAATATAGTCGGCGTGGCGGCAGCCATAACCGTTGGCGGCCCGGGAGCCGTTGTCTGGATGTGGATATCGGCCTTTTTCGGCATGATGACCGTCTATGCGGAGGGTTTTCTGGCGGCGAAGTATTCGGATCCGAATGCACCGGGTGCAATAGGCTATATACAGAAAGCGCTTGGCAGACCGGCTGCTGTGATATACGCGGCAGGCTGCGTGTTTTCGGCACTCGGCATGGGCAGCATGGCACAGACCGGCGCGATATCCGCGGCGCTCTCCACAGCAGGAGTGGCGAATTGGGTGTCTGGGCTAATTACGGCAGTGCTGCTCATTCTTTGCGTGCGTGGCGGCCTTTCGAGTGCTGTGCGTGTGACGGAAAGGCTTGTTCCGCTGATGTCCGGGATATTCCTTGCTGCATGTGCGGCGGTACTCATTCTGCGTGCAGAATACATCCCCGGGGCGATAATGACCATGCTGAGCTCGGCTTTTTCGCCGAAAGCGGCGGTCGGCGGCGTGGGCGGAATGTGGCTTGCAATGCGCACAGGGATATCGCGCGGAGTTTTTACGAACGAGGCAGGGCTCGGCAGTGGAGCGTTTGCACTGTGCAGGACACGGGGGAAGACCCCGGAGCAGGTTGGCGCGCTCGGCGCGATACAGGTATTCATAGATACGATTCTGCTGTGCACGATAACCGGGCTATGCATGCTGGTGTCCCCGGGCACGGGGGAGGGCGCCGAGTACACGCTCTCATCCTTTTCGGCGACCCTCGGCAATTTGGGCAGTGCGGCGGTGTCGGTGTCCATGGCGCTTTTTGCCTTCGCCACCGTCATTGCATGGAGCTGCTACGGTATGGATTCGCTTTTGTTCGCTGTGAATTGCGAAAGCAGGATGTGCCGCAGGGTCTATATGCTGTTTGCCGCCACAGCCTGCTTCATGGGCTGTGTTCTGCCTTTTACCGGTGTGCTGGCGTTTTGCGACGCCTTCAACGGCATAATGGCAGTGCCGAATCTCATGGCTGTTTTAAGGCTTTCGAATAGCGTTTTTGAGAAAAACGGCCAAAAAAAGAAAAAAATTCTTCAAATTTAACGCAAAATGCAAAAAAATCTATAGATTTTTGTTCCCGAAGATGATAAAATAAAATTGAAAAGCAGGCTATGCCTGTGATACTTAACAACTTAAAGAAATAACAATAAGGAGGAACATTCTTATGAAACTTATTCTTGCTATTGTAAGTAACGATGACAGCGGTGCGGTATCTTCCGCAATGACAAGAGCCGGCTTCCAGCTCACAAAGCTCGCAACAACAGGCGGCTTTCTGATGGCAGGCAACACAACCTTCATCTCCGGCGTGGAGGATGACAAGGTTGATGATGCTATCGGCATCATCGGTAAGCACTCCAGCCGCAGAACTCAGGTAGTTCCGAGCACAACTACAATGGATGTCGGCATGTACACCTCCTTCCCCGTAGAAGTAACCGTCGGCGGTGCTACAATATTCGTTCTCGATGTCGAGAGATTTGAAAGAACCTAATGCAATTTAATGGTTTTGTCGGTAATGCGGCGCTGAAAAATGCCATTTCAGAGGCTTTTTCACGCCGTAGGCTGCCGCACGCTATCATCTTGCAGGGCGAAGCAGGACTGGGCAAGCGAACACTTGCCCGTATTGTTGCGCGTGCAGCGGTGTGCCGTTCGGAAAACAGGGACACGGCTCCGTGCGGAGTGTGCCCGTCCTGCATTCGTGCAGCCGCCGGCTCCCACCCCGATATAAGGGAGATAGTCGGCAGCGGTGCATCCGGCGCGATCAGTGCCGATTCCGTTGAAAAGGTGCTGTCGGATGCCTATCGCCGTCCCGAAGAAGCGGATGTCAGCGTATATCTGTTCTTCATCGACAGCGGAATATCCGATGCGGCACAGAACAAGCTGTTAAAATTGATAGAAGAACCGCCGCCGGGCGTAATTTTTATTTTTACGGTTTCGTCGGCGGATATTTTGCTGCCCACAATACGCTCGCGCTCGCAGACGTTTACCCTGCGTGCACCGAGTGAGCAGGAGGCGGCGGAGTATATCGAGAGCAAAAACGGGCTTTCGAGAGAAGAGGCCGGAGCGCTTTCCGCCCTGCACAGGGGAAATATAGGCAGAATGCTCGACGACGGCGAAAACGGCCGTGCGGCGCGAGCGGAGAAGATAGCACGGGACATAGCCAATGCTGTTGCAGCAGGCTCTGAGCATGAGCTTTTGGCGGTTTCGGCCCCCCTGATAAAGGAAAAGGCGCTGTTCCCGGAAATGGCGGAGAGACTGCGGCTGATATTCAGGGATGCCTGTATGCTGAAAAGCGGCGTGGCGGCTATCGGAAGCGAGGAAACGGCCGCAGGGCTGAGCAGAAGGCTTTCACTCAAGAGCCTTATGGAGCTTTGTGAATTGCCGAGTAAATACACAGGATATTTTCAGCGCAATGCGAATGCGGCACTGGCCGTGACTGCGTTTTGCGCCGAGCTGAGGAAGACCGCAGGGCGATGAGCTCTGCTTTAAATAGAAGGAGGAACTGGCATGGCCGAAGTGATCGGAGTCAGATTCAAAAATATGGGCAAGGTATATTACTTTGACCCGAACGGTGAAAAGATCGATTCCGGCGACCATGTGGTCGTTGAAACTGCACGCGGAATAGAATGTGGCGAGGTCGCGATGGAAAATCGCGATGTCCCGGATGAGAATATCGTGCAGCCGCTTAAAAAGCTTATACGCATCGCGACGAAGGAGGATCTTCGCCGCGTTGCCGAGAATGAAATAAAGGCAAAGAATGCTTTCGTGCTCTGCGAAAAGAAGATCGCCGAGCGCGGACTCGAGATGAAGCTGGTCGAGGTCGAATATACCTTTGATAACAGCAAGATACTCTTTTACTTTACCGCCGACGGACGTGTCGACTTCCGCGAGCTGGTAAAGGACCTTGCGGGCATGTTCCGCACAAGAATAGAGCTGAGACAGATAGGCGTGAGGGATGAGGCCAAGATGATAGGCGGCCTCGGAATATGCGGCAGACCGTTCTGCTGCGGCTCCTTCCTCGGCGGCTTCCAGCCCGTATCCATCAAAATGGCAAAGGAGCAGGGGCTTTCGCTGAACCCGGTTAAGATATCCGGTACCTGCGGAAGATTGATGTGCTGCCTGAAATATGAGCAGGAGGCATATCTGGATCTTCTCAGAACGACCCCGAAGGTCAATGCACTCGTTTCCACTCCGGACGGCAAGGGCATCGTAATAGATCAGAATCTCCTTACGGGCAAGCTTACGGTTCGCCTGGATAAGAATCCCGATGCAGCACCGGGCATTTACAGCGTAAAGGATGTAAAGGTCATCCGTGACGGTCAGATAAGAGTGAATAAGAAGGAGCTTGAGGAGTTTAAGAAGCTCGAGGGCTGAGCCCCCGGTAAAATCCGGAAGCTTTAAATAATATTTCCTATTGCATTTTTGCGGATTTGTGATAGAATGGAATTATCAATTACACGGAGGTGTTTCTACAATGGCATATAAGATTACAGACGCTTGCATCTCTTGCGGCGCATGCGTAGACGAGTGTCCGGTCAGCGCTATCACAGAGGGCGACGGCCAGTATCAGATCGACGAGAATACCTGCATCGAGTGCGGTGTATGTGCAGGCACATGCCCGGTTGAGGCTCCGCAGCAGGCTTAATTCGTTGCAAACAAAAAAGGGCTGCCCCGGTAACGCGGCGGTCCTTTTTTCTGTTCATTTATGAAAGGAGGACGGGTCGAATGGAAAATGCACATTGGGAGCCGCTTGCAAAAAACTGCCGTGTGCTCGTCAGCCGTGAGCACAGATTCAATACGGATACCATTCTGCTTGCACATTTTGCGGAGCCACGCCACAAGGAGCGCTGTGTCGATATGGGCACCGGTTGCGGCACCATACCGCTGCTGTGGCAGGCAAGGTATGCGCCAAAGGAGATAATCGGCGTGGAGCTTGGCGAGCAGGCCGCACAGCAGGCCGAGCTTTCGGTAAAGGAAAATGGCTTTGAGGCCAGTGTTTCGATCCGCCGTGGAGATATACGAAGCATCAGGGAGATATTGCCGGAGCCCGTTATGGATCTTGTGGCGTGCAATCCGCCGTATAAAGCTGTAGGCGCAGGGCTGAGAAATTCCGATTTTCGTCTTGAGAATGCGCGCCATGAGTGTACCTGTACGCTGGAGGATGTAGCGGCGGCTGCAAGGGCGGTGCTGCGCTTTGGCGGCAGACTTTGCATATGTCAGCGCCCGGAACGGCTTACGGACGCGATGAATATCTTCAGAGAATACGGCCTTGAGCCGAAAAGACTCAGGCTTGTACAGCAGAGGGAGGGCAGTGCGCCGTCACTGTTCCTGCTGGAGGCCAGACGCGGCGGCAAGCCGGGGCTGGCTATCCTGCCTACACTGCTGATAGAGGACGGTACGGGAGAATTTTCAAGGGAAATGCTCGATATATACGGCGATTACAAGGATTGCAGCAATGGGGGTGCAGAATAATGGATGAGAATAAGCTGGAAAAGGGCGTGCTCTATGTTGTCGGAACACCGATAGGAAATCTTTCGGATCTTTCTCCGCGCGCCGTGGAAACGCTCGGCGCGGTGGATTTTATCGCGGCGGAGGATACACGCGTTACGGTAAAGCTGCTGAACCATTTTGAAATAAAAAAGCCTCTCGTAAGCTATTTTGAGCACAATAAATACGAAAAAGGTGTGCAGATAACGGACAGGATAGCTGCCGGTGAGACCTGCGCCCTGGTGTCAGATGCCGGTATGCCGGCGATATCCGACCCGGGCGAGGAGCTTGTGGCGCTGTGTGCCGAGCGCGGCATACGCGTGTTGGTGGTACCGGGGCCGAGTGCCGTTATATCCGCGCTTGCGGTATCCGGTCTGCCGACGGGCAGGTTTACGTTTGAGGGCTTTTTGAGCGTGAACAAGAAAAGCCGCCGCGAGCATCTTGCACAGGTTAAGAATGAGGTGCGTACAATGGTCTTCTATGAGGCGCCGCACAAGCTGCCCTATACACTTCGTGATATGGCGGAGGCATTCGGGGACAGACGCATCGCGCTTGTAAGGGAGATAACCAAGATACATGAGGAGTGCGTGCGCACAACCCTGTTCGAGGCCGTGAAATACTATGAGGAAAATCCGCCAAAGGGAGAGTTCGTCCTCGTAATAGAGGGCGCACAGCCCGTGGAGGAGCAGGAAATGACCCTTGAGGCTGCGGTCGAAGCGGCAAAGAGATCGATGCAGAACGGTATGTCGGCCTCGGATGCGGCAAAAGATGCCGCAAAACTTTCCGGCTTCAAAAAGGGTGAAATATATAAGCTTCTGATGAACGGCTGAGGAGAGCGTATGCTGTCAATATATATCCATATTCCGTTTTGTAAAACCAAATGCCCGTACTGCGATTTTTACTCTGCGCGTCCTACGGAGGAGGCAGTTATGGATGAGTACACCCGTGCCGTGTGTGAAAGGGTGAAAATGTACGGGGAGAGGTACGCACATCGTACAGTGGGTACGGTGTATTTTGGCGGCGGCACGCCGAGTGTTATCGGTGCCGAGCGCCTGTGCAGTATGCTTTCCGCTGTAAAATCGGCCTTTTCGGTGATCGAAATGGCGGAGATCACTGCCGAATGCAATCCTGCCGACGGCAACGAAAAGTTTTTCACAGAGTTGAAAAGCGGCGGCTTTAACCGTATATCAATGGGAATGCAGTCGGCGAACGCGGATGAGCTTAAATGCCTCGGCAGAAGACACTCCGCCGAGGATGTCAGAATGGCTGTGAATGCCGCAAGAGGGGCGGGTTTTGACAATATTTCGGTGGATCTCATGCTGGCGCTTCCGAATTCGAGCACGAGCACGCTTGAGCGCTCGATAAGCTTCTGCGAGCAGCTCGGCGCCGACCATGTTTCGGCATATATTTTGAAGATAGAGCCCGGTACTCCGTTTGCAGCGGCCGCCGATAGCATGGTGCTGCCGGATGATGACGGCGCAGCGGATCAATATCTTTTCATGGTGGAAAGGCTGCGCGCACTGGGCTATGAGCAGTATGAGATAAGCAATTTCACACGTCCGGACAAGGAGAGCCGACACAATCTGCAATATTGGCGCTGCGGCGAATATATCGGCATAGGCCCGGCGGCACATTCCTTTGTCGACGGAAAGAGATTTTTCTATCCGCGTGATATGGAGAGCTTTATGCAGGGGAATGAGCCGGTGTATGACGGCGACGGCGGAGGCTTTGCCGAATATGCCATGCTTGCCCTGCGTCTTTCCGAGGGTCTGCGCCGGGAAAGCTGCGAAAAGCGCTTTTCGGACGGTGCCGAAAGGTACAATGAGGTGCTCGGGGCCGCTATGCGCCTGCCAAAGCAGCTTGTGCACTCCGATGAGGACGGAATAGCGCTTACGGCGGAGGGCTTCCTTGTGTCGAATACGATATTGGCAGAAATATTGCCCGATGATTGAACCGGAAAGGTTGGAACAGAATGAGTGAATTACAGAGATATCTGGAGGAAATAGCGGAGAGCGAGCCGACAAAAATAGTTATAAGCAATCCGCGAATGAAGTCCGCACAGTACAAAAAGATAGTTATCAACCGAAAAAAGAGCGGATATCAGATAGAGAAATACACGGAAAAGCAGGTCTTTCACGCAAACATCGGCGAGGAGGCTCTTCTTGAGCACTGCCTGAGACTCGTGGAGGAGCAGTATCAGCAGGTTGGAGCATGGAGCCGCAATGCGGAATATTCGCTGCTCATCTCCAAAAAGGGAAAGTGCACCTTACGCAAAAAGCAGCTGTCCGCAGCGGACGGAAAAGCCGCTGTTTCGGACGCACATGACAGAAAAAAGCAGTACCTGCTGCCCGAGGGCACGGTTATACCGCCCCTTGTCGATATGGGCATATTTACTCAGGAGGGCAGAGTAGTGCGCTCCATGTACGATAAATACCGCCAGATAAACAGGTTTATCGAGCTGATAGATGACTCCGTGCGCGGCACAAAGCTGACTTCGCTGAATATCATTGATTTCGGATGCGGCAAGTCCTATCTCACCTTCATCCTGTATTACTATCTCACCGAACTCTGCCACATAGATGCGCATATAATCGGACTTGACCTTAAGGCCGACGTTATAGAAAACTGCAATAAAACCGCAAGGAAGTACGGCTATGACGGCCTGCGTTTCGAAATGGGCGACATCAACGGCTACAAGGCGCCGTTCGACGTGGACATGGTCATCACACTTCACGCCTGCGACACCGCAACGGACTTTGCCCTTTACAACGCGATACAGTGGAACGCGAGAATGATATTCTCAGTACCGTGCTGTCAGCATGAGCTGAACAAGCAGATAAAGCCGGAGACCTTGCCGATACTCTCGAATTACGGCATAATTCAGGAGCGCTTTGCGGCGCTGGCAACGGACGCCGTGCGCGGAAATCTTCTGGAATACTGCGGCTACAAAACGCAGCTGCTGGAGTTTGTAGATTTTGCACACACGCCGAAGAATATACTGATACGCGCCGTGCGCAGACCTATAACCCACAGGGCGCTTAAAGAAAAGAAAATCGCCGAGGTGGAGCGCCTCATGGAGGAATTCCACTTTGAACCCACGCTCTATAAGCTTGTAAAGGAGCTTGGGATATAACCGAATAAAAACAGACATCCGCTGTTCACGAATGAGTTGTGAGCAGCGGATGCTTTGTTATCGGGATGCTTTTGCGGGCTTTCGTGCCAAATAGTAGACGGATATCACAACGGCGACGATATCGGCAGCGGCGCTTGCCCAGAAAATGCCCTCCATGCCGAAAACGGCGTGGAGTATATACAGAGCCGGAACGAATGCTAAGCCCTGACGAGCCACGGAGAGCATGGAGGCGCGTCCTGCAAAACCGGTAGCCTGCAAATAGCTTACGGCAAGGTAGTTCAGACCTATGACGGGCATGGCGATGAGGCCTATCGTCATTATGTGGCAGCTGAGTTCGAGTAGGTCGGGGTCGTTCAGGAACAGCATGGCTATCGGGCGGCGCAGGAGGAAGCATACGGCGGTGAGGGCGGTGCCGGTGATGAGAATGAGCACGGTGGTTTTTCGGATGGTCTCCTTAACTCTTGCCTGATTTTTTGCTCCGTAGCAATAGGCCAGCATGGGCTGAACTCCGAGCGCGAGTCCCATGACTATCATGGCGACGATCATTCCGGCCTTGCCGCCAACACCCATGGCAGCCACTACGTCAGCGCCGTACTGTATGGAAAGTCGGTTTGTGAGAGTGCCGGTGATGCCCATGAGAAGATTGCTTGCGGCGCTCGGAATGCCGAGAGAGAATACGAGCCAGAAGGCCTTCGGAGCCTTTACCGCGTATATGGGGTTCAATGTGAGCACACTTCCCTTTCGGCATACACGCACGAGGACTATGGCGGCTGTGACAACATTGCTGAATACCGTGGCGATGGCTGCACCGCTGACGCCTATGCCAAATCCCGAGATGAGTATCGGATCCAGCACGATATTTATCACCGAGCCGAGTATGCTGACTATAGCGGCGGTAACGGTGTCTCCGTCCGAGCGCAGAAGATTTGCAAAGGCGTTGGAAAATATCACTACCGGTGCGCCGACAGCCATAATGGTCATATAATCCACTGTAAAGCGCAGGGTTGCGTCATCCGCGCCGAAAAGTCTTGCGATGCTTTCGGGGGCTGCGAGCACGGAAACGGCGATTATCACGCCCGATATGATGCTGAGTATAACACAGGCACTGCTTGCGCTGTGAACACGCTGTGTATCGCGTGCACCGAGAGCCTGTGATATTACCGCACAGCCACCGCCGCCGATGAGTGTTCCGGCGGTCATCAGAAGCATGAAAAGTGGGGATGAAAGTGAAATGGCGGCCACCTGATTTGCGTCACCTGTTCGGCCGACAAACAGCATATCAGCCATGTTGTACGCAGTGGTAACGAGCATGACGAGTATCACCGGAACGCACATTTTGGCAATGGCCTTCCAAACCGAGCCCTTCTCGAATAATTCTTCTGTCTTCATAAATTGCACCCTTTCTGCTTGATTTGCTTATGTTTTGCGCTATAATTAACACGACGGTTGTTTTGTTAATAAAAGAATAACAGGTGGCGGACATATTATCAACCACCAATTACACTACGTGTGTTGTGTTAATAGAGGAGAGAGCCATGAATCAAAAGAAGAATCAGAGATTTCAGGAAACGGACAACAGAATATGCTCATGCTTTATAGAGCTTCTGTCCCGGAAGGAGATGAGCAGGATAACGGTGAATGAGATATGCGGAAGTATCGGCATAAACCGCTCCTCATTCTATCTGCATTATGCCGATGTGTATGCGCTGCTTGCAAAGGTAATGGAGGGTGCCGTAAAGGAAATGCTGGCGGATTTTACGGATATAGCGGAGGATAACCGCATGTATTTTTCACGTCCGTACCTGCTTGTGCTTCTGCGGCATGTGAAGAAGGATGCCGTGCTCTACCGCGCGTACCTTGAGCATGTGGGCATGGCGGAAATAGAAAAAGGCTATCAGAGCCTCTTTTCGGGACTCTTCAAGCCTTATTTTCGTATGCTCGGCATGGAATCCGAGCACGTTATGGAATACTATTTCACTTTTGCGACCAACGGCTTCACGGCAGTGCTCAGAAAATGGCTGAGCTACGGTTGTGAGGAGTCGATAGAGGATATAGCGGATATCATACTGCGCAGTATGGCACCGATACCGGAGGGTCTGCCGGATATGTCCGACATCACGTGAACATCTCGGGGTGCATACGCGAATAGTGGAAGAGATACTGCTGTGCAATGCCTGCCGCATCGCCGAAATCGCTCGGAGAGACCGTCGGCATGAGCTGCATTGCGCGCTTCATCCATACATCCACGGGGAAGCTGTCCATTCTGTGAAAGCCGTACAGTAGCACACAGTCGGCGACCTTCGGGCCGACGCCGCATATGGTCATAAGCTGCTCCTTGGCTTCATCAAGGGGTGCGGTGTACATGGAGCTGAGGTCTATTTCACCGCTCTGCACACGCTGTGCGGCATCAAGCAGGTATTTTGCGCGGAAGCCCGCACGAAGCGGTGCGAGATCCTCAAGCGTGCATGCGGCAAGCTGCTCGACCGTCGGAAAATCATACAGCGTGTCCTCGCCGCATATAATGGAACGTCCGGAGAGCGCACACAGTCTTCCTACAATGCCCTTGATGCGCGTTATGTTGTTGTTCTGGGATATTATAAAGGAGCACAGCGCCTCCCACGGATCCTGACGGAGTATGCGTATGCCCGGAGCATAGCGGCATGCCTCGGTAAGCACCGGGTGCAGCGCAGAAAGCTTACTGCGCATCAGGGAATAATCGGTATCAAGGTCAAAATAACCGCGCCAGATGCTGTTGAATTCCTCCTCGGAGCAGTCCATGAATATCGTGTCGTGATCTTGCCAAAGGGTCAGCGTGTGGCCCTGCGCCATTCCGCGCCATACCTCACGGCCGTCGGGCAGAACGACCTCGTGCCATCTGAAGGCCTGACCACAGTCCAGGGTCTGGTACAGGTCAAGGCATCCGTCTGACGGAATGAAGCTGATCATCGGTTCTTCCCCTCCGTTTTTGTCGTTACGGTGGGCTCGCGGCCGGTGATATAGCCTATTGAGCGCTCAATGGCGTCCTTGGAATTACCCCAGTCGCCGCCCGTGCCGGCATTGCGGTAATCGAACATCCTGCAAAAATGAGTTGTGTCCGCTTTTACGGTGTCAAGATAGTTCTTGGAGAGACGGCGTGTTTCCTCGGCAAAGGGGATGAAGCTCTTCTTTGGCATTTTCTGAGCCGCACGAAGAATGAAGGTGTAGTGGTCAAGGCAGATATGTGTCTGCTCGGAGTATAGCGTACGGAATTCCGGCTCGGTCTGCCAGAGCTTTATTACGGTGGAGCTGAGGTGGAGCATGTTTTTGTCCACGTTTTCACAGACAAAGCAGGAGCAGCGGCGTCTGTCGGCGGCGGCCAAAATCTTCTTCTGGGGAGTTTTGGGGTCGTTCGGGAAGATGTCATTGCCTATTTCGTCAAGGAGGCTTTCAAGAATGAGTGCGACGGAGAGTCGGCTTCCGCGCTGAAGTATTTGAGCGAAGTGATCCTTGCAGAAACCCTGTCTGTTGGTCTCCACTCTAACATCCGGCTCCATCATTGCGGCGCCGGTTATGTAGGTCGCCATGCGATCCTCCAGCATGTCGCGCATACGGCAGAACGGGCAGCCATCCTTCGGCTCAAAAATCTCACTGATCGGTATGGAACAAATATCCTCGCGCATGGGGGTCATCCTTTCGTTTCAATCTATGAATTTTTATTCTAACACATGCTCCATACATATTCGGGGTATGAAGCCTTAAATAAGTCCGGTATTCGAAAAAATGCTACAAATTTCCGACCGCAAAATGCGGACTTTATTTCATTTTACACGATTACAGAGAAAAAAACAACTGCTTTTGGTTCAAAAAGGCTTATACGGATTTTCTGCATATAAAAAAGCATTTAACTGATTTTCCCCGGAGGGCGGCCCGGCCGCCGATGAAATTTGCCAAAAAGCCCGAAAACACTATATATAGGTGCATTTTCGGGCGAAACACAACGCTGTACGACGGTGTTTTACATTTTGTTTACAATTTGTAACCGGGTTTTGTCTTCGCTTTTTCGAGGCTTTCAACGGGAATTCGGCAGGAAAAATTTTTATTGTTAAAAGCTGTTGAAAACGAGAACCGCATAAAAAGCGAGTTTTTAACACTTTCCACAGGCTTTTCCACAGCCATTCGGGAAAACTCCGTGGAAAACCGATGTGGAAAATCCGCTGTCCGAAATTATTACAAAATGTATAACTTTTAATGTGCATTCGAATGCCGGAAACAAGGGTTTGATTGTATATTTATACAGATAACATGGAATATCACGGAGCAGTCGTGGATAGCGGGCATAATAAACGGCATAAAAAACCGTCAAATTGCGCGTATCGGTTGCAAAATACCGACGAAATATGCTATAATCTCCGTATATTGAGAAAGTATGCGCAAATGGCGCATTATGGAAAGGAAATAGGTCAGCTTCATGGAAAATGAAAGAGAAAAAGATATTATTGCCGGTAGAAATGCAGTGACCGAAGCACTCCGCTCGGGCCGCCCGATAGACAGTATTTATGTGCGCCGCGGAGACAGGGCCGGATCGATAAATGTGATATTGAAGCTGGCTAAGCAGGCCGGTGTCACCATAAAGGAAGTCGATCCCAAAAAGCTGGACGCAATGTGCACGGGTGAAAATCACCAGGGCGTGGCCGCCGTTGCGGCTGTACATGCCTTTTCCGAGGTTGAGGATATATTCGCCCTGGCGGAAAGCCGCGGCGAGGCTCCGTTCATAATAGTTTGCGATGAGATCGCAGACCCCCATAATCTCGGTGCGATAATACGTACGGCGGAATGTGCCGGTGCGCACGGTGTTGTAATACCGAAAAGACGCAGTGTAGGGCTTACTGCCGCCGTGGGCAAGGCCTCCGCAGGCGCTGTTGAGTACCTGCCGGTGGCAAGAGTTCCCAATATAGCGGCATTTCTGGATGATATAAAGCAGAGGGGCGTGTGGGTGTACACCGCCGACATGGACGGTACTGACTGGTGCCAGACCGACTTTACCGGTGCTGCCGCACTTGTTGTCGGCTCCGAGGGATTCGGTGTATCGCGTCTTGTAAAGGAAAAATCGGATTTTATAATTTCTCTGCCGATGAAGGGCAGAATAAATTCACTGAATGCCTCGGTCGCGTGCGGCATACTTTGCTATGAGATAGCACGTCAGCGCTCCGGCATTCAGGCAAAAGGAGGAACATCAAAATGAGCGGAGAGAGCAAGTTTTCGCTGGATGATATTCTTGAGGAGGAGCGCCGCGCACAGGATATGACTGAGGAAGAGGCACCGAAGGCGGAGGCCTCTGCGGAAAAGCCCGCTGAGGAGCCGCAGAAGCGCTTCAAGGTGGAAATACCCGAGGAGGATGAGTACCTCGAAGAGGAAAAGTCCGAGAAGAAGAAGGAAAAGAAGGGCTTTTTTGCGCGCAGACGTGAAAAAAAGAAGAAGCGCGAGGAATTCAACGAGACCGAGGATATGTACTACGGCATACAGCTCAAGCCGATAGATGAGTATACACGCGGCTTTGATGCCACAGGAGAGATATCTTTGGAGCAGGAGGGCTTTAAGAAGCTGTTTGACGAGAACACCTCCGAGCTTGATGATGAGGTAGCAAAGAATTTCGAACGCCTGCAAAAGGAACGCCGCCGCCGTGTGGCAGAGGCTGTTGAGAATGCCGGTGTGGATATAGAATCCGTCGAGGATGAGCTCGGCATAGTGGCACCGGTGCCGGTGTCGGCTTTTTCCGGTGATCCGTATGCAAAGCAGCACGGCATAGAGACCGATGTTAAGAGCGACGGTATGCCGGATTTCCAAAAGGCAATGATTCAGGATGCGCAGACGCGCACCATGGAAATAAAGCTTGATATCGAGAATGATTCCGTTGAGCTCCAGCAGGCCAAGGTCGTGCCGCAGGTGAGCGAGGAATCCGTACAGAAGATACTGGATACGGTCGCAGAGGCTGAAAATGAGGCCGTGCAGGAGCCCGAAAAGTCCTTTACCGATGTATCCAGCTTTTCCGAGGAGAAGCAGGCCGAAATGGAGGCCGCAAGACCGGATGCCACACAAGTGATAGAGCTTTCCGAGGTGCAAAAGGCCGAGGAAAGGGCGGAAGAGGAAGCGGAGCCCGAAAAGGAGCCTGTGAAGATTTCACTGCCGGTCAACGATGTTACTGAATACAGAACACGAGATCTTCCCGTTCATATCATAAATGCGGATGTGCTGCAAAGTGCGCTTCTCAGCGAAGCACGAGCATATTCAGAGGAAGACAGATCAGAAAATAAGTTTAAGGTACACATAAAGGACGATATCGATTCCTTTGAGGCCGATAATGACGACGGCAGCGAGCAGATAGATGATTACACAGGCCCGGCCGATGCCAAGAGCATTGCACATGACCTGCGCTCCACCATGAATCAGCTCACAATAAGACTGCTTGTTACGGGTGTGTGCTCCTTTGTGCTGATAATCGCATCGATAATCTGCGAGGCCGGCTTCGGCCCCGGTAATGCTGAGCTCAGCGGTGCCATAGGCTACCTTGTCGTGTCGGTGATATTCCTTGCAGTCGCAATAGGCTTCTGCGCAAAGACCATATCCAACGGTATAAGCTCACTTTTGGCGTTGCAGGCAAATTCCGACAGTGCGGCCTCCGTCGCATGTGTCGCGGTGGCAATACAGACAGTGTGTGCATTCTTCTATACAAGCTCTCTTGCAAGCGGTAAATTCCACCTGTACGCAGGTGCTGCCGCCGCAATACTGTTCATGAATACCCTCGGTAAGCTGACAATGGTGCGCCGCATACATTCGAATTTCCGTTTTGTGGCCTCTCAGGACAGCAAGTATGCCGTGAAGCTGTGCGAGGAGCACAACATTGCACTGCGCATAGCGGATTCCGCCGTCGTGTCCCAACCCGTTATCGCATATCAGCAGAGGGCTGATTTCCTGAAGCGCTTCCTGCAAATATCCTATGAACCCGATCCGGCGGAGATATCCTCACAGAATATCGCCCCCATAGGGCTGGTTGCATCCCTTGTCCTGTGCGTGGCAGCACTGCTTGTGACAAAGGATCCGGCAGTTTCCATAGGCGTGCTTGCGGCTGCCTGCTGTGTAAGCACAGCTGTCACGAATATGCTCTCCGTGAATCTCCCGGTCAGCAGATTGAGTCGCCGTCTGCGCCGCAGCGGTGCCATGGTGGCGAGCTATGAGGGCATCAAGCGCATGAGTGAGGTCAATGCCATACTCGTCGATGCAGCGGATCTGTTCCCGAGCGGTACAGTGGTGATAAACGGAGTCAAGTCCTTTACACAGGAAAATCTTCAGGATGTCATTCTTGAGGCCGGTGCGCTTGTAAATAAGGTCGGTGGGCCGCTCAGCGGTGTCTTTGAGCAGGTGCTCAATGAATACGAGGGCGAGCTGCCGGAGATCAAGAACGCACATTATGACAGAGCCGGCGGCGTTGTCGGCACGATAAATGACCATGAGATACTGGTGGGCTCACGTGCACTGCTCATGGCACGCGAGATAGAGGGGCCGGATGCCGCCGTTGAGACAAAGCTTTTGACGGGTAACAGACAGGCAGTGTATATTGCAGCCGACGGTATTCTCTGCGCCATAATCGTCCTGTCCTATCAGGCGGATCGCCGCAAGAAGCTGGAGCTTCGTGAGCTCGAATCCAACGGTGTTGCGCTGATAGTGCGTACGACCGACGCCAATGTCACGGCGCAGCTCATCTCCAACACCTTCGGAATAGATGCTTCCTCGGTACGCATCATTCCGGCGGAGAGCGACCCTGCCTGCGATGGACTTCTCGATAATAAGACCGGACGCGAGGATGCATATGCCGCAACGAAGGGCAGAGCAGAATCCATGATGACGCTGATATCGGCATGTATGGACGAGAGAAAGAACATCAGCTTTATCGTTGCAATGCAGAACGCGGCGGTTGTGATAGGCTTTATTCTGGTGGCTTTCCTGACCTTCATTTCCGGCATCAAGCAGATAACAACGCTTGCGCTGCTCGTGTATGAGGCATTCTGGGTGGCTGCGTCCGTGCTTCTGCCGAAGCTCAAAAACAAGGTAAAATAATTTGCACCGTACTCGGAGTCATATTCGGGTACGGTGTTTTTATGTGTTTTTCCACAGGCCATGCACCTTGTGCGGAAAATTGAGTAGAATGATGTTGGCAGGAGACCGCACGGAAACGGAGGTGATCGTATACGGATCGTTTCTCCGCCTGTGCCGCTTGTATTCTGCTTTGATTGTGCAGGGGATATGCTGGACGCAGTGGAGCGTGCGGTCGATGTGCTACACGTCACCTCATCCTCTGTGTCAAGGCTTGGCAGAGGCTTCATCCTGTGCGTTACGGTGAAGCTTTCGGAGCGCATCGCGGCGCGCAGCCTGTTTACGGAGTACGGGGCATATATCGGCGCGGGCAGGTGTCTTGCGGCATATGCGTCCGAACAGACGGACTGCTGTATTCCTGATGCCGTTGCACGCATCGGCAATGCGATAAAAAAGGGATGACCTCGAGGTCATCCCTTAATTGCTTCCGGTTATTTAATTGTCGGTATACGGCATTTTTTGGACAGCGCCTCAAGAGTGGCATTGTCCGAGGCCGGGCAGTGTATTATGAGAAGATCCGAGCCGTTGCGATATACTATCGTGCTGTAATGCAACGATTTGAAGGTCGTCAGGCTGAATTCCGCATTTGTGAAATCCGTTTCATGACCGCCGAAATCCCTGCGTATCTCAACGCATTCCCTTGCCGCATAGAACTTTGCACTGGTGTCGCGTTTGCAGGAATAGAACTTCAATATGTAGTCGTCCTCGGTGTCGGTCACAACCTTGTTGACATATCTTTCGCGGAAATCATCCGTTATGTCCACCAGCTCATGCCCGTAGTCCTCGCAGACATCGACGAATTCATCCGCCGTCATGGAGAAGCCGGGGTCGTATGAGGGCAGATAGAACAGCGCGGCGGCGCAGAGCAGTGCCACAAAAATACCCACGATGTCCTTGTTGGGCTTGAACTCCTGGTATTGTATCCAGCCGATTATGCCCTTGAAAAATCCGATAACAGCGCCAAATATCTTCTTTATCACACTCATCATAATACAACTCCGAAGCATAAACTCGATTAAGCGACTAACAAATTAATTATAGCACAGGCTATAACGCTTTGCAATAGAATCGGCAGTAAAAAAGCGGCGGGATATTCTCCCGCCGCTGAGCGTGTGTGTTATATGCCGAGTGTCTCGATGAGTGCTGTGAGGGTCTCTGTGTCGTGACCTGCAATATAGATGATATTGTTTCCGTTTCTGTAAAGGAGCGCCGTAGCCGAATCCGTCTTTGCATAGTAGCGGTTGTATTCGGCAGAGTCGATGTGCTTCTCGTTCTCGGTGCCCATGTTCAGGCTGCTGTAATACTTCGCATAGTTCGATTTCGCATCGGAGGTCTTTGTAAAGGTGTAGTAGGCAATCGCATTTGAATCCTCGTCGCTGTAGGTCAGAGCGGTGGTGATGAGGTCGGCGCCGAACTGAGAGGAGATATCTTCAAGCGTGAAGCCGGCGTCGGCGCACACTGCTATAAATTCGTCGGCGGTAACGGTGCGGCGGCTTGCGCAGCCCGTAAATGCGATGCACAGCACCAGCATGAGTATAACACACGGAAGAGTAAGCTTTTTGAGGAAAAAGTTTTTCATGAGGAAGTACCTGCCCTTTGTCTGTTTTTACTGTCTTCGCATGGCGAGACATACGTTTTAGTCTATATTACCACGCAAATCGAAAATGTACAATGGCGTCACAGAAATTTAATTTTTTGTTTAAGGAAAACCGCCCGGCAAACTTGCGGCTGTGCCGCAAATATGGTATACTGAACTATAACTGTGATTTTGTTTTCGGAGGTGCGGCAATGAGGCACGGAATCTGCAAAAAAGCGGCGTTGCTTGCGCTGCTTATGATATTGATAAGTCTGACCGGCTGTGCCGAAATGGTGGGCCTTGATGCGCAGTCGCTGATGGCTCCGCCAAAGACCACGGCGGATCAGCAGGCGATATATGCCCTGATGACCGAGGCACAGTCCGATATCAAGATGATATACCCGAAAAACGGCGAATATCGCTCCGCTGTCATATCGAGGGATCTGGACGATGACGGCAATACGGAAGTGGTAAGCTTCTATACGGACAGTGATTCGAGCGGCATCTGCATCCACTTTTTCTCAAAGGGTGCGGACGGCACATGGAGCTCGCTGTCAAGGTTCACATCCGCCGCAAATCAGGTGGATAAGGTATTCTTCGGCGATCTTACCGGGGACGGTCAGGAGGAAATAGTGGTGGGCTGGGGCGACCCGCTCACAGCGACAGCCAGCATAGCCGTGTACCATAAGGACGGAAGCACCGTTCAGGAGGTGCAGATGAGCGCCGAGACATACAGTGAAATGCTGCTGACCGATTTTGATGAGGACGGTAAGCAGGAGCTGTTTGTTCTGGAAACCGCAAAAAGCTCCGAGGCGGACGGCGCGGTATCCGCTCCGCTGGGAAGGGTTTTCCGCTTTGACGGTGCACAATCCTATGTTGCCCAGACCATACCGCTCGATGCGGCGATAACAAGATATACATCGGTCAGCTTTGCAAATATCAGTGCAACGCGCAGAGCGGTCGTTATAGACGGTGTTAAGGCCGACGGACGTATGACAACGCAGATAGTCGGGTACGACGCTTCCATACAGGCGCTGACGGCACCGCTTTCCGGTACCGGTGAGGAGCAGAAAACAGAGAGAGCTGCCGCTGTGTCGGTCACGGCAAGGGATATAAACGGCGACGGCATTATAGAAATACCGATTGCCCGGCTCAGAATAGAGCAGGGCGATATGCCGCTTGATTCCACCGATTACAGCGTCGAGTGGAATACCTACAGTCTGGCGGACAACCGCTTTACGCCGGTTCTCGGCAGTATAGTGAATGCTGCGGAAAACTATCTTGTGCTGCTTTCTGCGGATGAAGAGAATATCGCGTGTGAAAACGACACGGTCACGCGCACGGCGGTTTTCTTCCGGTACAGAACTAAGGTGGGCAACACGATAATCGGGCGCGAGGAAATAGCCGCCATAACGGTCTATTCTCAGGAGGCCTGGAAGGAGCACGAGGATGACGGTGCCGTTTTTCTCGGAAACGAGGCCGGACGCGTCTATGTGCTTGAGGTGCTCGGAGAAGGGCTTTCAGTGGACAGTGGGCTGATTCGGAATATAACCGATGGCTTTAAAATATTGAATGAGTAAAAGGGAGAGAACAGGGAATATGAGAAGAATTCTGGTTGCAGAGGACGAGCAGAACATCCGCGAATTTGTGGTAATAAATCTTAAAAGAGCCGGCTATGACGCGGTTGAGGCCGCAAACGGCGACGAGGCAATGCGCATATATGAGCAGAGCGGCGGCGATTTCGACGTGGCAGTGCTCGACATAATGATGCCCGGTTCCATGGATGGCCTTGCCGTCTGCAAGGAGCTGCGCCGCATGAGCAGCAGCATCGGCATTATCATGCTTACGGCAAAGACACAGGAAATGGACAAGGTCACCGGCCTTATGATGGGCGCTGACGACTATGTAACAAAGCCCTTCAGCCCGTCCGAGCTTGTTGCGCGTGTGGATGCGGTATACCGCAGAGTGGCACAGTATTCACGCACGGCGGAGATGAATTTTTCCGAGGAGCTCCACTCCGGAATATTCACGCTGAACCTCAGAAACAGGGCCTTCACAAAGAGCGGCAGGCCGATAGAGCTGACACAGGTGGAGTTTCAGATAATGGAATATTTCATTTCCAATGCGGGCAAGGCCCTTAAGCGCAGTGAGATATTGAAGCATGTGTGGGGCAGCAGCTATGTGGGCGAGGAAAAAATAGTGGACGTCAACATACGCCGTCTGCGCATGAAGATAGAGGACGAGCCGAGCAGCCCGAGATACATAGTGACGGTATGGGGCATCGGATACCGCTGGGATCAGTGATATTCAGAGTTAGAATGACATCAAATATCAAAAAAAGGAGGAAGTGCTTTGTTTACAAAGGGTATTACCAGACGTTGGCTGATAAACAGCCTCGGTGTCATGGTGCTGTTGCTTGCAACCTGCATTACGGCGCTGTCCTTTGTCGTGCAGAGCTATGCATATAACGGCATACAAATGACGCTGGTAGGAAGAAGTGATGAGCTTCCCACGGTGCTTTCCTCCGGAATGAAAACCACCACGGAGTTCAACGCAGCAGCTCGAAGCTACACGGAGAATTTTCCGGATAAGGATCTTATGGAGGTAATGGCGATAAGCCGCACGGGAAAGATACTTTCGACCTCTATGGGCTTTGCGCCGGATCAGACTCAGGCGATGCCGGACTTTGATACGGCAATGAATTCGGAATCCGGCTATGGCTACTGGATAGGCAAGCTTGCTTCCAGCGAAAAGGTAATGGCGATAACACGCGTTGTGCGCAGCTCAAACGGAGCGGTGCTCGGCGCTGTCAGATACATGGTCTCAATGGAGAGAGCCGACAGGCACATAACCTATGTTGTGCTGATACTTATCGCAGTCGGCGCACTCATCATAGTAATGGTTGCGGCGACGGGCCTCTATTTCGTGCGCTCCATAGTTCAGCCGATACGTATGCTGAATGCCACCGCCGAGAAGATATCCCACGGCGATTTTGATGTAAGAGTCAAAAAGGACAAGGATGACGAGATAGGCGCCCTGTGCGACTCCATAAATAACATGGCGGCGGAGCTTGGAAACTCCGAAAAAATGAAGAATGACTTTATTTCTTCGGTGTCCCATGAGCTTCGCACACCGCTTACGGCCATACAGGGCTGGGCGGAGACACTGCAAAGCGGCGGTATCGGCAAGGAGACCCATGATAAGGGCATGAGCGTTATTGTGCGCGAGACGGAGAGGCTCTCCGGAATGGTTGAGGAGCTGCTCGACTTTTCGCGTATGCAGAGCGGCCGAATGAGGCTGATACTCAACAAGATAGACCTTTTGGCAGAGCTTGACGAGGCCGTGTATATGTTTACGGACAGAGCGCGCACGGAGCATAAGCAGCTCATCTATGATGAGGAAGATACCATGCTTTCACCTATACTGGGCGATGTAAACCGCCTGCGTCAGGTGTTCATCAACATAATAGACAATGCGCTGAAATATACGAATCCCGGCGGAACGGTACGTGTTTCCGCATATGAGGATGACGGCTTCATACGTGTTCTTATCAGGGACAGCGGTTGCGGCATACCGGCGGAGCATCTGCCGCATGTCAAAAAGAAATTCTATAAGGCAAATCAGAATGTGCGCGGCAGCGGCATAGGTCTGGCTGTTGCAAATGAAATAATGGAGCTGCACTCCGGCTCGCTGGATATAGACAGTGACGAGGGAATGGGCACGACGGTGATAATCACGATACCCACCATGAAGAAGCTGGAGACGCATCCGGAGCTGTCGAACACCACACAGATACCCACCGCGACAAGCCGTGTGCAGGTGGTGGAAAGAAGACAGGACAGATAAGGCTTTATGTGATGAAAGGACGTAGCATATGGCAAAGAAAATGACATCCATAGGCGGTCAGGCACTTATAGAGGGCATAATGATGGTCGGCCCGAAGAAGAATGCCGCCGCATTCGTAGACGAAAACGGAGATATCACGGTTGAGGAGATAACCGCGCCTTCGATCACAAAAGCGCATCCGTTCCTCAAAAAACCGTTCATCCGCGGAGTTTTCTCATTTATAGATACCTTAAGGCTCGGCATGAAAGCACTTATGCTGTCGGCGGAGAAGGCCGGAATGGATGAGGATGACCCCGAAAACCTGACAAAGTTTGAAAAATGGCTGGACAGAACCTTCGGCGACAAGGTGATGAACCTCGTCGTGGCCGTTGGCGGTGTGCTGGGTGTGGCACTTGCCGTGCTGCTTTTCTTCATGCTACCCACCGCGCTCTTCAACCTGCTCTGCAAGGTGGCCGGTGAGGGCATTTCCGGCTGGCGCTCGGTATTTGAGGGCGTATTGCGCATTGCTATTTTTGTGGCGTATGTTGCCTGCGTATCGCGCATGGAGGACATTCGCCGCACGTTCCAGTACCACGGAGCGGAGCACAAGACGATATTCTGTTATGAGAGCGACCTTCCGCTGACGGTGGAAAACGTCCGTCCGCAGAAGAGATTTCATCCGCGCTGCGGCTCGAGCTTTATGATAATCATGCTGCTGCTCGGAATAATCGTCGGCTTCTTCATCCCGTTTGAAAATCCGCTACTGAGAACCCTCTGCAAGCTGTTGTGCCTGCCGATAGTGGTAAGCATCGGCTATGAGCTGATAAAGCTTTGCGGCAGACATAATAACCGCCTTACGCGAATTATCGCGGCACCCGGACTGTGGATGCAGAGGCTTACCGTATTTGAGCCGGATGACAAGATGATAGAGGCCGCCATAGCTGCGATGGAGGCCGTGATACCCGAAAACGGAGAGGATATGCTGTGATGACACTGCGTGAGCTTGACAGAGAGCTGAGACGCCGCCTCGGGGAAGCAGTGGATGACCCGGCCTTTGAGGCACGCTGCCTCTTGGAAAAATTCATGGGGCTCAGCCGACTCGATATACTTACAAACGGTGACAGAGAGGCCCTGCCGGAGGATACCGACCTGCTGCTTCGGCTTGCGGAGAGAAGAATATCCGGCGAGCCGCTGCAATACATACTGGGCGAATGGGATTTTATGGATATAACCCTGCTCTGCGGCGAGGGTGTGCTGATACCGAGGGATGATACCGCCGTTCTGGTGGAGAGCACCGCTCAAAGGCTGCCGAAAAACAGGCCGCTTGTCGGAATCGACCTCTGTGCCGGAACAGGTGCGGTCGGCCTGATGATGGCCAAGCTCACCGGAGCCGATGTTACGGAGGTGGAGCTTTACGACGGGGCCTTCGGATATCTTGAAAAAAACCTTGCGCGCTACCCGGAGCTTAAGGTCAGGGCTGTGCGCGGAGATGTATTCTCAAGTGATTTTGCCGGGGCTCTGCCCGAAAACCCGGATTTCATAGTGTCGAATCCGCCGTATATCGAATCGGCGGATATGGAGACACTGCAAAAAGAGGTTAAAAGAGAGCCTGAAACGGCGCTTGACGGCGGCACGGATGGACTCGATTTTTACAGAGCAATATGCGATATATGGGCAAAAAAATTGGTCGAGGGCGGTGTGCTTGCCGTTGAGATAGGCGAGACACAGGCCGAGGCGGTAAAGGATTTGTTCATTAAGGCCAGAATGCGCGATGTACGGGTGCACAGGGATCTCGGTGGGCTCGACCGTGCAGTTACCGGTATAAAAATAACAGGGGGAAAATAAAATGGTAAAGCATGTATTGATGATCAAGCTGAAGGATAATTCACAGGAGCAGTGTGACAAGCTTGTAGAGCTCTTCAAGACGATGAAGGGCAGAGTGCCGCAGGTGATCGATGTTGAGGCCGGTGCTGATTTTCTGCATTCCGAGCGCTCCTACGACGTCTGCCTCTATGTAACGCTTGAAAGCCCGGAGGCACTCGACGCATATCAGCTCGACCCGTACCACTGCGATGTAGTTAAGACCTATGTTGCCGGCGTAAGAGAGGCAGCAGTGGCTGTGGATTACATAGTTTAAGGCGTTCCTAAAATGATTTGGGCGTGCGGCGTAGTTGCCGAGCGCCTTTTTCTTCGGCAATATAAAAGAAAGAAATGGAGAAAAAGATGGCGAAAAGTGAACGAATACAGAATATGACACAGGGCGCACCGGCAAGGCTGATTTTTTCCTTTGCCATACCACTGATGCTCGGCAATGTGTTTCAGCAGCTCTATACCGTGGTCGATACCGCAATAGTCGGTCAGGCGCTCGGTGTTACCGCGCTTGCCGCAATGGGCGCGGCGGATTGGCTGAACTGGCTGGTGCTCGGCATGATACAGGGCTTTGCACAGGGATTTTCAATATACATGGCTCAGCGCTTCGGTGCGGAGGACAATGAGGGGCTCAACCGCTCCATTGCGGTATCGGTTTCCCTTGCAGCCGCAATATCCGTGTTGCTGCTCGTGCTCAGCCAGGTGGCAGTGCGTCCCGTTCTGGAGATGATGAACACACCGACGGAGGTCATGGACGGCGCTTTGATATATCTGCGCATAATGTTTGCAGGTATACCGATCATAATGGCATACAATGTGCTTGCAAGTATACTCCGTGCGCTCGGAGACAGCAAAACACCGCTGTATGCAATGGTGATAGCCTCCGTTATGAATATCGTTCTCGACCTCGTTTTCGTCATGATTTTCCATTGGGGCATTGCCGGAGCTGTGGTGGCTACGGTTATGGCACAGCTTTTTGCGGCGCTTTTCTGCCTCAGAGCCGTTATGCGAATCAGCATAATACATCTCAAAAAGAGTGACTTTGTGCCCGACGGGGCTATGGCAAAGAGGCTTTTGGGTCTCGGTCTTCCGGTAGCTGCCCAGAATCTCATAATTGCCGTCGGCGGCATCGTGGTACAGACGGTCGTTAACCGCTATGGCGTACTGTTCGTTGCAGGCTTCACCGCCACAAATAAGCTGTACGGCATACTTGAGATAGCCGCAACGTCCTTCGGCTATGCGGTAACAACATATGTCGGCCAGAACCTCGGAGCGGGTCTCCTGGAGCGTATCAAAAAGGGTATGCACTCCGCAACATGGATAGCGCTGCTGACCTCCGCTGTTATAACCGCATTTGCGTTTGTGGCCGGAAGAGCACTTGTCGGTCTGTTCATTTCCGGAACACCGGAGGAGGTGCAGTTTTCAACTGACGTTGCGGTATACTACCTCAGAGTCATGGCAGCATTTCTCTCCGTGCTCTATATGCTGCATATCTACCGCTCGGCGCTCATGGGTCTCGGCGATACGGTAACACCGATGGTGTCCGGCGTTATGGAGTTTATAATGAGAATCGCAATAGCGCTCATACTTCCCGGCCTTGTCGGACAGACGGGCATATACTATGCCGAGGTCGCAGCATGGGTAGGCGCAGCAGCGGTGCTCGTGAGCGTGTATTTCGCGAAGATAAGAAGAATAGAGAAGTCGCAGAAAGTAAATTGACGATTGGTCTCCCTGTTAACAGCGCAGGGAGACTTTTATTCACTGTTTTTGAATTAAAAAATTGACAGGTAATGAAGAATAATGTATTCTTATTGTAATAAAAGGAGGGATAGCATGTTTTGCATAAATTGCGGCGCATCGGTTCCAGATGACGCCAAGGTGTGCCCGGAATGTGGGAATTCGGCGCTTGTGGCAAGCTCGGTGCCGGACGAAGAGGAGAACGTGGCCGAAAGCATTGACAGCGGCGAAAACACCGCCGAAGAAGAGAATGACAGCAGGGATATATACAGCACTGCGGCACGGCATGTAAGGCAGGAGCCCGAAATGGAGGATATCTATTCCGGCGAGCAGCTTAATATTCCGCCATTGAAGTTTAAAAATGAGCAGGAGCAGCCGAGACCCGTGGAGGAATACAGGGATATGTACTCCTATGACGATGAGGATGTGACGCCCCGTAAAAAGCGTGTGTGGCTCGTAGTGGTGATAATCGCTGCGGTGCTGATAGCCGTAGCCGGTGCCGCTATAGGCATATATTCGTGGTATAATTCGCCCACTCAGCAGTTTGGCAGAGCCATGGATGCGAAAGATTATTCGAAAATAACTCTGCTTCTGCCGCAGCTTGAGGATAGCGAGCGCGAGCTGCTTTCCAGCGAGCTCAGAACACTGGCGATGCAGGCGGTGCAGCAGTACAATAGCTCAGAAGCGGAATACGGCGTTGTGTATGACCTTGTGGACAGATTGCAGAGGCTGTATCCGGATTCTCAGGAGCTGAAATCCGCAGCGGAGCAGATGAAGGCGCTGAAGGTTTCAAAGGAGAGCTTTGCTTCGGCGGTAACCGCCGAAAAGAACGGCGAGGTTGAGAACGCCCTGAGGCTGTTTGCGGCGGTGGTCGACACGGACGTAAACTACGACAAGGCGCAGGAGTATATAACGGCGATAAAGGCGGATTATAAGTCGGGTGTCATTGCGGATGCACAGAAACTTGCGGAGAACAAGGATTTCCTTGGGGCTGCTGCCCTGCTTGAGAACAGCGCGTCCGTGCTCGGCGAGGACGAGGATATCGAGAGCAAAAAGCTCGAAATACAGGAAATGGAGGCCGAAAACTACGTGACCTCCACACTTGAGGCGGCTGAAAAGATGGCGAACGAGGATGACCTTGTCGGTGCGGCAAAGCTGCTGGAGGGAGCCGAAAAGCAGGACCCGAGATTTGATGAGCAGATAAAGCAGTATAAGCAGCAGTACAGAGACGAAAAGCTTGAGGAGGCCGAAAAGCTTGCCGAGAGCAGCGACTATGAGGGCGCGGTTGCAGTGCTGGAAAAGGCCAAGAGCTTTATCGGCGAGGAAGAAACGGTAAATGCGAAGATAAAGGAATACAAGGCACTTTACCCGGTGCTGCTCATCGATATAGGCCATACGGGCGGCTCTAATTGCAGCAGTATCTGGCCGGCCTACGGTGTGAACGGAACTAAGTACAGCAACGGCCTGAGCTTCTCCATGTATCCGTCGGTGTCGGAGACGGTCTCCACGGAGTACACTCCGGGCGGTAAATATAAGTATCTCAGCGGCACATGGGTGGTGGACAGCAGCACCACGGAGGGCTTTATCGGAAAGCTCAAGGTGTATGTTGACGGCGTGGCAAAGTACGAGCTGTCACAGCTTACCCTTAAGAGCGGTACAAAGGATATGAATCTCCTCATCGGAAATGCGCAGAAGATACGCATAGAGGTCGAGGGTGCATTCACAGATCCGAAGCAGGTGGGCTATATCTACCTTGCAAACGCAACCTTTAAGAACTGAAAAAAGCGGCGGCTTTCGTGCGAAAGTCGTCGCTTTTTGCGTGTTGTATTATCAGCCGTTTGCTTCCTGCAAATGTCCTCTGTGTCCGAAAACCGTAAAGGAATTTAGTGCGGTCTCAAGTGCGGTGAATTCCTCATCGGTCAGGGTAACATTCCATGCGCCGAGGTTTTCAATGATGCGCCCCTGGTTCTTGGAGCCCGGGATCGGAACGACATTGGGGTACTTGTGCAGCATCCATGCAAGGCAGATCTGTGCGTTTGTCGCGTTCTTTCTTGCGGCAAACTCGGTGAGCATGTCGACTATCGGCTGGTTGCCGGCAATGTTCTCCTTTGTGAGCTGCGGAACCCATGAGCGCACGTCATCCACCTTTTCAAACTCTGTGTTGACGTTGATCTTACCGGAGAGCAGACCGCTGGCTATCGGAGAGAACGGCACAACGCCGATGTTGTGCTCAAGGCAGTACGGGAAAATATCCGTCTCGCAGTCTCTTTCAAGCATGGAGTAGATATTCTGAACAGCGGATACGGGAGTGACTTTATGTGCTCTGTCGAGTATCTCGGCGGTTACCTGGGAGAGACCCCAGCCGCGAACGAGACCCTCATCAATGAGCTGGCCCATTGCGCCTGCGATGTCCTCAAGCGGTATATTGCGGTTGATGCGGTGGAGGTAGTAGAGGTCTACGTAATCAGTACCGAGCTTCTCCATGGAGGCTGTCAGATGTCTCTTAATTGCGCCGTATACGCCCTCTGCCTGAGCCTCATCCTTTGTGAGGAAGAGCTTTGTTGCAAGAACCACGTCCTTGCGGAAATCCTTTACGGCCTCACCGACTATCTCCTCGTTGTGTCCGGGATAGAACTGCTGTGTGCCGTATACCTCGGCTGTGTCGAAGAAGGTGCAGCCGAAGTCGTAGCCCTTGCGGATAGCCTCTATTGAATATTCTCTTTCCGGTGCAACACCGTAACCGTGTGAAAATGCCATGCAGCCCATGCCGACGGGGGAAACTTCGAGATTTCTCAGTTTTCTTTTTTCCATTGCGGATTCTCCTTTGCAAATACTCGTTATCATCATTATAAGCAACTGGAGTTAACTCCAGTCAAGAGTATTTCGAAAGAAAATATTCTTGACCGGAGCGTATTCAATTTTTCTTTTTACAGAGCTGTCATTGCAGGTGACAAGGCGGCGTACAGCCACTTAGCAGTTGTGCGTTCTTATTACGACGCAGCCGGCGTCGATGAGCTCCTTTTCGGCGCTGTCGCACTCTTCGGGGCTGTCGAAGGTGACCGTATAGGGCAGGGACTTCAGCTCGGTATACAGCTCGCTGAGGAGCTTATCCTGGTATTGGTGCAGGATTCTTACCACCTGGATAATGCTGCCCTTTATGTATATTATGGTAAGACTGAGCGGTTCTGTTCGGTTCAGGTTACCGACATTGCGTGTGTCTTCAAAATTGCGGGAGGGAAGCAGGATGCTGTCAAAGGGGAGCTCGTCGTCATCATCGTCATCGTCCAAGCTAACGTTCAGAAGCGGAGAGAAGCCAAGGCCCGGCCTCAGGAACGGCGATCTCGATTCTTCTTCGGACTTCTTTTTAATAACGGAATCTACGTATTCCTTGATGCTGAATACGTGAGCAGGTTCGCTTTCCGTGCGGATGATCGCCTCGGGCGGTGTGCATTCACTGCAATCAAACATATCCGTGAAATGGGGCAGCAGAGTGACGAATTTGGTGCGCCCGGATATCAGAACGAGTGCTCTTCCGGTCTCCATGGCGCCAAGTGTCGTTGCAGGCAGGAGGGGTCTTGTAAAATATCTGTTTGAATACTCTACCTGATGATCACCGCACTTCTGGGAAAGCTCTGTCAGTGTCTGCCAGTTGCTCATGCGAAAGGCCACTATAACATCGATATTGTCCTTGATGGTCGATGCAAGGCTTTGACCATATATTTTGTCGAGCTGAGAAAGGTTCTGCAATACAAGGTGGCAGCGGATATTGCGTGATCTTCCGGCGGACATATAGGTTCCAAGCTCCGGTATGGATTTGCCGATATTGCCAAGCTCCTCAAGGCAGATATTCAGTCTGCGAGGGAGTCGGCCGTTGTAGCGGCTGTGTGCGATACCGATGAAATGGTTGATGATCTGTCCGCAGAGGATTCCGGCAAGCGAGAAATAGTCCGAGGTCTCGTCAGGGACGATGATATATATTGCGGTGGGGGTTTCACCGTCCAGCTCGTTGATGTTCAGGTCATCTCTGCCGAGCATCTCAAGGAGTGCATCGCTGCACTGAAACAGCTGACCGCCCTTGTGAAACACGGAGTTCATACCGCCGAAAGTGGCGTCCGGGGCGGTGAGATAGCTCTGGAAAAGCTTTTTTGAGATCGAATCATCGGGCATATTGCCGACAAATTGTTCAAGATAGGTTTTGCAACTCGAAAAGCTATTCGGTGCGCAGCGCTCAATGCCGTCGGCAATAAGGCTGAAAACGCTTGCGATATTTACCTCCTCCGGCTTTGCGTACTCCATCAGAGCGTAAGCCGCAGCGGTGAACATGGTGCGTGCGGAGTCCTGCCAGAAGGGGTCGTCGCGTAGCACAGAGGGGAAAATTGAATTCGCCATATCTCGAATAGTGCGCTGAGCACGATCCTTTTTTACCTTATCACCGCTTGTGTAATCCTTATATGGGTCGGCAAGCGGCTCCCATCTCAGAGAATTGTACGGGTCGCGGTAGTTTATCACCTTTACATCGTAGCCATGCTTTCTGGCCTCGGTGGCCGTGCTCGCGTAAATATCGCCCTTGGAATCCAGAGAAACAAAGGATTCACCGGCGATGATAAGGCTTTTGGTGAGAGGGATGGTGCCGCGGGTGGTCTTTCCACTGCCGGGAACACCGAGGAAAAGGCTGTTGCCCTCTCCGGTATATACCCAGCTCTGTCTGTTGCGATAGTCAAGCACCGGGCCGCCGGGAACACCGGGCTGTACCTTGCTGAGCACACGGCGTATCTCGGAAGTGGTGGAGAATCTGTTATTTTCCATTCATGCTTACCTCACTTACGTTCATTGTGTTTTCTGGACAGATAGCCTTGACGGCGCTTGCGTGCAGCACGGAACGGAATTTGCTGAAATCCGCAAGCTTCGAAAGCTCCAGCCCGAGATTATAAGCATCCTTTGAGGCGGTTATTCTGCGCTGAGCGAGCTGCTCTGCTATGGCTTCGTCCATTTTCTTGCCGCCGGAAAGCTCAATTTCAATATCTCCGAGAGCCTTCTCTGCAATCCGTGTCAACTCTTCACGGGTATAGGGCTCGGCGTACAGATGCAATACCTTTTCGTTCAGCTTCTTCTTGATGCGGTGGGTGAGCTTATCCACACTGCGGGCGATAAATTCGGACTTGCGGGTGGACGGTACAAAGAATATGAACAGTGAGCTTTTTGAAAGCTCGGAGACCCTGTTCAGGAAGTAATCCACCTGGTCGCTGCTCTGCTGTACTGCGAGCTGAGTGATATCCATGGCGACGACGCCCTCATAGTCGTTTGAAAAATCCGCATGGAGCGGCAGCTTCGCATTGAAAATGTCCTTTAACTGCTCCATGGTGCCGTCAAGCTTAAACTCAATGAAGCAGTCGAGGGAGTTGAACTGAAAGCCTCCGCTGATGCGCAGACTTTCGCTGACGTATTCCGTCAGCGCGGAACGACCGTTTTGAGGGTCAAGCTCGATGATGAAATGGGTGGGATCAACCGCCCAGCCCGGCCGGCTCAAACGGTGAAAGGCCTCGTCGATGATGTCGGTGCAGCCGGTGAGACCTATCGGCTTTTCTAAGTTATTCATAAATATCGCCTCCTGTTACATTCGGAAAACCTACATGGTCGATTATTCCGTATTCCTTAGCCTCCTGTGCGGTCATCCAGTTGTCACGCTCGGTATCAACCATGAGCTTTTTGAGTGTTTTTCCGCAGTTTTCGGCAAGAATGGCCGCCAGTCTGCGCTTGACACTGTGTATGTGCTCGGCGGCACGGGTGATATCCGTGGCCTGACCCTGCACACCGCCGATGGGCTGATGTATCATGATATCGGTGTTTGCCGTGGCATATCTCTTGCCGGGAGTTCCGGCGCTGAGAAGAAACGCCCCCATGCTGGCGGCCGTGCCGGTGGCTATTGTCACAACATCGCAGGAAATACCGCTCTTGATAAAATCATATATTGCGAGGCCTGCGCCGACCGAGCCGCCCGGACTGTTTATTACGAGAGTTATATCGGCATCGGAGCGGCTGCTGAGATACCGGAGATCGGATATCACGGAGACCGCCATGGCGTCGTCAATCTCTCCGGTGAGATATATAGTCCGGTTGACCTCAAACTCATAAAACAGGACGCTAGTAATTCTGCTGTGGCCATTTATTGTGGCCTCTATGTTCGGTGAAAAAGCTGTATTCATTTTGATACCTCCTCAAAAAACTTGTGAGCCTGTGTTAATGTCCCTGTGCAATATACAACGCCGACATATATATTTCTCCGCAAAAAAATCCCGGACACTAAGAAGTGTCCGGGATTTTTTATGAATGCTTTTTCCAGTCGATGAGTCTGCCGTCATCATCAAAATACAGGTCATAGCTGACATGGCCCTTGGCGTTATCAGCATCGATGCAAATCTCGATATAATCACCGTGATCCTTCATCACGTAATTATCCCCAATGCAGATACCGTCGTAACGTGCGGCCTCCTTGAGAGCGTTTTCGATGGTGTAGGCGGACGGTTTGAATTTGCCCATGATATTACCTCCTTGTGATGTGTATCGTTTTGCTATATACAACGCACATCGCGAGAAATATCCGAAGGCATCAGGAGATTTTTGTTCCCATCCACTGAGGAATGTCTGGATAATGCAGCTTTGCGTACTCGAAAAGCTCGGTCGCGTCCCCAAAGGAGCTGGCTTTGATGAGCTTATGGCGCAGCAGCCACAGGTGGACAAGTCGGCTTTCCGGCTCGTTGATATTTTCCCACCAATTGGCAGCATCCGAGGCTCTCTCGGGGTCTGTGCGGTCAAAAAGCTTATCGGCAAGCTCCCAGTCGGCGCTTTGACCGAGGTTTACTGCAAGTATCAGCGCAGTGTTGGCTATGGCGGTGGCGTTCCCCTCCTCAACGTTGTCCCTTAACAGCAGGAGAGCGCGGGAAAGGTACTTGTTCACCGGCTGCAAAACCTCTTTTCGGCGTATCATATACGCGAGATTAAGCTGAGCATTCGGAATTGAATCGGCAAGTATGGAAAAATATCCCTCAGCCTCTCTGAAGGCTTTGTGCCGATAGGCATTCATCGCCGCAGTCATGACGTCATGCACGCTGTTTTCCAGTATGACATTTACAGTTTGAAGCTCACGCAGAACGAACATAGCGAAAAAATCATAGCATTTTTCAATGATCTCCGGGTTTTCGATGGCAGAGGCCATTTTCAGCAGAGTGGTTATCATATCGGCCTTTTCGGTGGGGGATGCATTGCTGCCCTGAGCCCTTTTTGCCTGTGAAAACCAGTTCTCAAAGATAACTATTTCCTTGTCCATATCGCCCCTCCACATCAATACACGCCCACAAGGTCGAGCAGACGGGCTGTGTCATCGGTTATCTCTACATGTGTGCCGGACTGCAATATGCCGGCCTCTTCCTTTATTGTGTTGAGGTAGCTTTCATCATGCAGTTTTTGCAGGGCAATATCGAAATCCGAATATATATCGAGCACCTCTGCGCGCGTCAGGGTCGTTCCCTCGATCATAGCGATAGCTGTTTTGCTGAGTGCGGACAACATATACAGATAATGCTTGTTTATCCCGCCCTGAGTCTGCGAAATGGAGTCCATGCGGCAGCGCTTAATGGCCTCAAGTGCCTCGTGATACTTCTGCTGAGAGAAGTAAATATCCGCACAGCGAAAGGCGATGGCGGCGCAGGAGTATATCTTCGGGTCGTTCATGGCATCGGTGAGTGCTTTCAGCTCCTTTTCGGGAGTGTTCGAAAGCAGCTTTGCCATTTCACGATAGCCGCCCTCATAATTCGGCAGATGTTTACGGTAATCCCTGGCGAGGGAGTTTATCTGCTTTTTGAGCGCGGCACGCTCCTCCGCAGCCTTGCATCTGGTTTTCAAACGCGAAAGATATGCTATGGAAAAGGCATAGCAGCGCCATGTCCACTCCGTTTTTTCTATTGTGCAGAGCGTGTCAAAGCACTCCCTGCATCGGTCAAATCTGTCGCAATCGATACCGTAGATGAGGTAATCGGCAAGCATATCCACATGCATCGGTGAGCGCTGCAAGCCGCAGTCGAGCACCTCGCACGCAAGGTCATCGTTTATTGAGCCGAGTGTTACGGCAAAATTGTGGAAGCTGTTCGGGCCACCGAGCTGCTTTTCCTGACTGACGAGCTCGAAAACGAGGTCCGTCAGCGCTTCACGTGCCGAGCGGTTATCCTCATGATAGCTCTGAGAACGCTTCATATCCTCAATATAGCCCTGTGCGATACTGCGTGCATCGTCCACGGACATTATCATGGCTTTATTCGGAGCAGTGTCTGCGCTGTCGGCAGCTTCGCCATATGCTTCGATAAATACTTCCTTTGGCATTTTATCCCTCCTGACCCACTGTTATGTTGAGATTCGGCTCAAAATAGCCCTCTTCCTTGATAAGCCTCTCGATAGTGCTGTCGAGTGCGTCAAGCACCTCGTTCCGGGGCTTTGTCTGTTTGTGGTTCATAACGGCGGTGCTTGCCGCACGTTCAAATTTCTCCTTGGTCTCAAGCTCTTTCAGGTCGCGGTTGATCTCCTGCAGCCTTTGAGCGCGCTGAGTTGCCCTGTTGACCGTATCGACGGCGCTGTTTGCCGGCTGTGTCCTTTGTTGCATAGGCTTCTGCGCCACCGTTGCTGCCTTCGGAGTAAGCCTCTCTACGATATCCGGGGCAAGCGGGAAATTGAGTGGCTGACGCTTTTTGCGCGGCAGCTTCTCAAAATCGAGTATTGTGTACCTGCTTTCGCCGAATCTGTCGATGTCGAGCAGATTGACGAGCGCGGGCTTCATTCTTCCGCACATTATAAGTGCCTCACATTTTTCCTTGCTCAGATGCTGCAGGTCAAATACTGAGACATTCGGCGTGTGATTTCGCTGTTCACCGCAGAGAGCGGAGATCTCATGGAGCAGGTCGAGCTCACGGCTCATGAGATATATCCAGTTGAGACAGTTGCTCTTTATGGTTTCGGCCTCGTTGCCGTACCTCTGCGTAAGCTGATGCTTGCCCTGAACGGCCAGCATGAAGCGCACATTTCTGGAGCGTGCGGCAGAGATCATCGAGGACATGGAATCTATGGGTGGCAGTGCGCTGAATTCATCCAGCACGAAGTTTACACGATTGTGCAGCCTGTGTCCGTCATTGCCCGTTGCGAGGTGTATCAGATATTCATAGGACTGCTTGACAAATGTGGATACAAGCCCGTTGTAGGTGGTTTTTTCATCCGGCACTATGAGGAATACGGCAGTTTTCTCCTCCGGTATCATGGCGATATCTATATCGTTGTTCGCAAGCATATCGAGCAGCGAGGGGCGCACCATGAAAACGCCGATCTTCTGGTCGAACACGCTCAAAATGGAGTGCATGGTCTCCTTCGGAGCATAGACGGAGCCGCTGAGATTTGACGCTATCAGCTCGTTTTCCGAGGCATACTTCCACAGGATATCCTGCGAGGCTATTGTTCCGCGCTCGAAGAGCTTTCGTCTGAGCGCAGCTACCGAGCTTATGTTCACCATAGTCGGGTCGGAATTATGTTCGCTGCAATATTTAAAAAGCAGGAGGACAAGACCGAAGAAAACATCGCGTGCGCTGTAATCCCAGAAGGCCTCGGAAGCGGATTTCTCCGAGAGCATGAGGCTATCTGCGAGGTCATTTGCAAGCGCCGAGGCGAGGTCGTAGTTTTCGGACAGCCAGAAGCTGTACGGTATCGCGAGAGGATTCCAGGAATTGCCGTACTCCGGGTCTCGAAGGTTTATCACCTTGACCCTGTAGCCGTTTTCCTTTAGCTCCGCCGCGCAGCGGGTGAATATTTCGGCCTTTGGGTCGTTTATTATCATGCTTTCGCCGGCCTTGCCGAGTATTTTTATGGTGGGCTCAATAACGCATCTTGTTTTCAATGAGCCGGTGCTGCCCCAGATAAGGGTGTGCGTGTCACCGGGGTCCACTGCAATGCGACGCTCCACAGGGTCATAGGCAAGCGGAACACCGCCCTTGAATTCATCGCGCATATTGCTGAATACATGTGTACCCCTGCTTTCTCCCACATAGAAGGAGGGGTATTTTCGAAATATTTTCTCGGTGGATTCCAAATTGGTATTGTTTATCATGATGATCTCCTGCCCCTATCTGCTGAAGATAGCATTCAGCTCTTCGGTGGCCTCAAGCTGCTGCTGATAGTCGTTCATTATGGTCTGTATTTTCTGGCGTATGTCGTATTGCTGCCACATATCCTGCTTTATCTGCTTGATGCATATGGTTATTCTTTCGAGATTGCCGAATATTTCGCGGACGCTCTCGTCATCGTACAGATCTCCGCCGTTTTCAAGATGTATCTTCTGAGCGAGCAGCCTCAGCAGGCTCTCGTCCTTTTCGTCAAGCTGCTCGACGGCGGCAGCTCTGACGGGAGTACTGCGGTTACCGTGCGGCGGTGCAGTATCACCGCCGGGAATACTGTCGAGGTATTCGCCGATGCGCTGCCGGATTCTCTCTATGCAGGTGTCGACCGTGCTGCGATCCTTTTCGGAAAGCTCCGTGTCAAAGGAGAATTCAGTCAGTGCGGCGGTCAGCAGTATGGTTATCAGGCAGAGAACATTTTGGCAATTTGCCCGCGGCAGACCATGACTCATCCATTCGCGTGAGGAAGCGTCAAGGTCTTCGATCACACAGTCCACGGAGATACATAGTTTATTCAGCAGATATGATACGGAAACGTCATCGGCGCGTACGCCGGAGCGCTCCAGTTCGCTCTTGCCGATAGTCCAGCTTGCGTTTTCGGAGGCTGTGTCTATGTATTTTTTAACGCGTATGCTGTTGATGAGCACCGCTTCTATGTGTTCTTGCTCCTGTACGAGCAGACTTCCGCCCTCAACGCTTAACAGGCGCAGAACGTCCTTGTATTTGCCAAGACAGCTATGCTTGCCCATGCGCAGAAAGCCCTCGAGAAACTGGCTTGCGGTGTTCGCATCCAGCTTGACGGTGCCGTCCTTGCTGTGCACGCGGATCTGCTCCAGCAGCTTGCTTGAAAGCAGCAGTGAAAGCTGATCCGGCTTGCTTGGCTCTCTGAAGCCGCGGTATTCGTATTTGTCGCGATCCGCTATGGTGATGCCGTTGCCGGAATCACACATGGCAGGGAAAACTACCTGATCCCACAGGTGGTTGATACGCAGCCGTCCCATACCCGGCCTCCTTTCGTTGAAATGAATATACGACGTCGGAAATTTATGCTTTTTAAGGCCGCCCCCAAGTGCCCCCAAAATAAACCCTAAATACCCCAAAAACATTCGTTGCTCCGCAATTTACGCCCCAAAGCGCCCTTTTTTATGATTTAGTCAGCGGGAGGGAAATAAACCGGTACCTCCCGAAATAAAGGAGGGCAAAGCAATGAATGCAAAAGCTATTGAGAACAGCTACAGAAATTACCTTTTGACAATGGATGGCGTAGATGACGCCTTTGTGGAGAAAACCATGGAGTATGTAAGCTGTGTGGTACTGCGCAGCAGAAGAAACCGTGGGCTTGTTGAGATGATGAGTCGCACGGGATATGTGTTAGATATGTGCACTGACGATATCACGATGCACATAATGAAGAAGTCGAACGAGCTGCTGAAATGCCCGGCTGATAAGAGAATACCCATGGTCGTTACCATGGTGAACTTCAAGCTGATAGATCTTGTGAGAAAATGGAGCAGGGAGAATCCCACCGTAAAGAGCGGCGGCAGAGCGGAGAACGATGAAGCTCATATCGACAGCACGCTTTTCAGCCTCATGGATGATGTTTCGTGGGGAATGCTGGCATCCGATACGGATATCGAAGCGGAATACATTGAGCGCGAGGATGAGCGTGAGCGTGCCAAGCTGTTAGTGTCGGCACTGGAAAGCGTCCGTCTGTGCACCAGATTCGAAGCACTGAGCCTGCTTGCCACCAAGGTGGTATCCATAAACGGTGAGCGTATTAAGACGGGAGCTTTGGCTAAGGAGATAGAATCAACCGGAATGAGAAAGGTGTCCGAAAAAGTTTTTAAAGCCGCGGCAGAAGTCTTCTCAGTGCCATGCGAAGCATATTTCGCAGGCTTTGCGGATGAAAGAGAGCCGGAATACGCGAGTACAAAGGAGCTTTGCAGTAAGATATCACATGCATCAAACGCCTGTGCCGTAAAGCTGAGCCGAAAAATGGGAGTGGAGCGCAGAGCCTACGGAAAATAAGCGGACAATTGAAGCTTCGGCGGCTTTTTCGGAAGCCGCCGTACAATTTTTTAAGCATATCTCAGAACCTCCGCCAGAAAAACACATTTCAGCTTGCGGTCTTCAATGCCGTCCAGCATATCGAGTAGGAGTGAGGATTTTTCGTGATAATGCTCAAACTGTGCAGAGGCTATTATTCTCTTCATTTTCTTGATTTTTTCCGTGCCGAGCTCGTTCAGACAGGCGGAAAGCTCCGAACGGCTGAGTTTCATTGTGTCTCCGTAATAATAGTATGGTAGCTTAACGTCGTTCGCCCAGTTCATCAAAACGGCGGTGCGCTCGGCATCGGTCGTCATGGGCGAATCTTCGTTCAGATATTTCCACAACAGCGAGTAGAAACGCTCCTCGGGAAGAGAGGTTTTGACGAGCTCCTCCATTTTTTGGTCGGCCTCATAGCCGAATCTTTCGATGCTGCAGACTATTTCGCCGTTGCCGAAGAACTGCGGAAGAGACTCCGGTGCATTATTTGTAATTAATGCGGAAAGCGCCGAATTCTCTTTTTTGGCGGCAAAGCTCCTGAGTCGCTCCGAGAACAGATCGTGCCGTTTATCGTCATAGCAGACGAAAAAGTGCTTCAGCAGCGTCGGCAGCTCGTCCTCAGCGGCGCTTTGCAGCAGCTTGTAGCATACGGCCACCAGATTTTCATCGGGCTTGTGTTTGCTTATCAGTTCTTCCATGGTTGTGATTATTGTTGACATATGGCACCTCCGATAATATACTTTGATATTATCAACGCAGAAATATCATAATCTCCGCAAAGGTGTTGCTGCAATTATTATACTTGCAACAGTGGCTTTATTCAAGCGATTATGGGAGTAAAAAATGAATTTGGGTATGGATTTTTCGTTTTCGTTGTGCTACAATTAAAAAAGAATATGGGCCTGTAGCTCAGCTGGGAGAGCGTTCGGTTCGCATCCGAGAGGTCGACGGTTCGATCCCGTTCAGGTCCACCATCAAAAAAGACTCTTCTGTCATGTGACAGAAGAGTCTTTTTTTACTGAGAGTGCATC
>CAZHDW010000011.1:70486-73295 GCA_964531265.1 uncultured Ruminococcus sp. | reverse complement strand
CGTGCTCCATTAGCGTCGCTTGCGATGCGTAGCCACAGATGGAATCTGTGTTAAATGGGTTCGGGGATTTTATCCCAGACAAGCGATTTATAACTTTTGCATGAGTGGGTACCGCCATGCCCTGCTTGCCAAGTATGTTTTTGCTTATGGTGTTAGTAGTATTTATTGTTCACTGCCAGAAAAATGTATATGGCATGGTTCCTTGGGCGTTGTGGAGCATACTCTGAAAGAAACTGTAGCATAAAAGTGCAGCAATGACATAGCCTAAAATGATGCGATTTGAAGCTTTCTTTCCCTTTGTGAGCATCCCAAAATATACGCCTTCGTAGAGATAGAAATACCAGCTAATACGGTCAACATACGAATAAAAATAACCAAGGCCAGCCAATATTAGAGCCATACCGTACAAAATGCAGGTAAGCTTCATAACAAAGCGGTCATCTACATTGGCTGCTTGCCCACCTCTGAAATATGCAAATCGGGGATGCATTGCAAATATCAGAATCAACGTTGCTACAAAAAAGCAGACTTTCATCAGAACCATAAAACCTACATTTATAGAGAGACTACTGAAGTATTTAGAATACCTAGAAAGCATTCGCCGTGCGTAAATAGCAATTACCGGAGTGAATACTGCACAGAATATATAAATCCTTTTTTGATATTTAGGCAATTCTCTCCATCTTAAGCAATTCACCGCCAATAGCACAAGACTGATTATTGCAGAGCGGTGAATCAACGTTGCTATAACCACGAACACTACAAATTTGAATGTCCGCTTCTGAACGAGATATCGAGTTCCATAGAACACAAGTGCAATTGCACAAAACTGACGAGCAACATTCATAGTTGCAAAATAGAAACTTGCATAATATGTCAAAACCATGCAAGGGAAGGACGAGTATTTTCGTAATTCCCAAAAGCGAGTAACGATACACCAGTTTGTGACAAAAGCCAACAATATCAAAAGGAACCGTTCACTGGGAATGATTTTTAGAATAGCATAACAAATATACTTGAAGCTTTCTTCTACTCCATAAGCGTATTGAAACAGCCCCCTTCGGATATAGTTAAAAATTGACAAATATCCATTTGTATCTATCCCAACGTTTGCCCCTCGAAAACCAGAAACGCAGCAAAGAACAAGAATAATAAGCAATACACAGCTTTGCTTATTAAAGCGATCTGCAATATAAGAAAAAAGAAAACAGAATATAGCAAGTCCGATGGGCATTATGTATAACATTTTGTTTACTCCTTTCCTGCAGAAATGATTCCTAATTTACCAACAAATTGGTAATCAGCTCTGTAATATCGCTTCGATATAAAACCAATAGAACGATCAATATCCCCATTTGTATAAACAGCAACTCATTTCCCCTGTACGCTATGAGCATTTGAATATACAATAATATATAGCTAACGGGTTCTTTAATCTTGTTGTTCTTAAGATTAATTCGATGACTTACATAGATATACCGTACCAGCCAAACCACAGAAAATCCAAGTGCTGTCGAAATTACGGCACCATATTCCCCAATGCTTGGAATTAAGAGTACATTTAGGAGCAAATTCAAACCTGCACCCAAAATTGCAGTCAAAGATACTATAGTAGTTTTGTCCATAGCAATTAGGAATTGTTCGCAGTTCCCTAACAAATGATTCATAACGGCAGCTACCAACAATGGTGGCACCAATAGCCATGCTGTATAAAAATCTTTTTGGAATAGGATTTTTGCCAACGGGATATTTAATATCATCAAGCATGAAGCGAAAATAACGGTTGTATGACTGATTATTCCATAACTTTTCCCTAAAAAGCCGTCTTTATCTTCATAGTCAAAATATTGTATTGCCGAGATGGAAAAGGCTTTAGAAACTGTACTTCCCAACACAGAAAGAATTGTCGGAACCTTATAAGCTACTGCTAATATACCAGCGGCTGAAATACCACAGAAATAAGTCAGTAAATATTTGTCCAAGGAGTTGTTGGCCCACCATGACAGCGCTCCAATTGCCATAGGAACACTGAAGGAAACAACTCTTTTAACCAGTTCTTTGTCAACATTTTGTAATACAATGTAGCGCTGGAGTTTTGCGGCGATAAACATATACAGCGTACTAAACGCATAGCCAATTACATTTGCCAACAAATATCCCCTAACGCCCCATCGAAATACCAGTAAAAAAAGTAGATTACAGGCTACAGTGATAATGCTGTTACAGATGGTAGATATCGTCACTTGCTTAACTTTATCAATCGCTCGCAAAAAATAATCCATTATGTTTTTTAATGAACTCAGCAAAAAATATGCAATTAAAAAAAGCAAATAGGCCCAGTCCATATTGAGAAATCCCGTAGTACGTAAGCATAATACACCACCACACAGGAGTAGTGTTCCAAGAAGGGTAATCCTCAGGCCAATACTAAAAACTTGCTCTAAGTGTTTTTCCCTCAGCGAAAAACGAAGGACAGCATCCTGTATTTGCAATGTCAAAACAGGCAAAAGCAGTTGACAGGTTGTTGTAATTAAGTCAATAGTCCCATATTCGTCGGTAGTTAAGCAATCCGTATATAATGGAACCATAAAAAACGTTATGGTTTTGGGAATGAAGCTAGCGAGGAAAAAGAGCCATATATTAGCAAATAGAACTTTGCTTTTTTCGGTGTGATCACGCATTTTTGTTTATTCCTACTTTAGTTAAATGATTTATCTGCCAGTACAGTTGTGGGCTCAGGCAAAACAACAAAGCTTTCAGCTTTGTCTTTTTACACATTGCATTTTTTCGTACAAAATCCTTATGGATG
>CAZHDW010000011.1:0-70386 GCA_964531265.1 uncultured Ruminococcus sp. | reverse complement strand
TTTCAGCTTTGTCTTTTTACACATTGCATTTTTTCGTACAAAATCCTTATGGATGTATTCTTTGCCGTATTGGTATAGTTTTGCACCTTGAAACAGACTAAGGTAGGACTTTACCAATGAATCCAGCAAAAGCGTTCGCAATTCTACATCATCAATCTTCCTGAATCTATCCTCATGTTCACAACAAGTGCCATACAAATCCATGGCATTCTTGCGCTGATCCTTTTTCCTCGTAATCGAATTATCTCTGATTAGATAATGATAAAAGATATTTCTGGTATAGACCACTGTTTGTGCTGCAAGAAATGCACGAGGTGTAAATTCTACATCCTCATGCAATATACCACACTTAAATTTCAAACAATTTTCAGTCAAGAATTTCCGACGATATGCATTAATCCACGCAACAATTGGCATTTTATTCTTTGATAATGCAGTTTTATAATACAATGATCCGCTAATAGCCTCATCCAACTCGATATGAGATAAATGATATTCGCCACCTTCAACAATAGCATCCCCAATCAAGATATCATAATTCTTTTCTGCATAAAGATAAAACTTTTCACACGCATCCAATTCAATGTAGTCATCAGAGTCAACAAAGATAATATAATCACCTATAGCGGCACTCAGACCAGCGTTTCTAGCATCCGAAAGGCCACCGTTTTCTTTATGAATCACCTTAATACGTTCATCCTGTGCTGCATAGTCATCACACATCTTGCCACATTGGTCAGGACTGCCATCGTCAACCAAAATAATTTCTATATCTGAAAAAGTTTGACCAATAAGAGACTGTACGCATTTGTCCAAATACGCTTCTACTTTATAAACAGGTACCACAATAGAAAATACAGGTTCATGTTTCATTTGACTGATTTGATCCCCCTAATCATTTGCTTTGCACCGTTGATCCAGCCGTATTCTTGGTACTTTTTCCGATGCCGCAAGCAGTGAATCCAGGCATGAAGCTCACACCAATGGTGATCCAGCACATAGTACACAACACCCTTGTCAAAAAAGAATTTATCCGTGTAGCCATGGAACCACGAGGAGCTATCATCGCTAATTTGTGCAATTGAATCTGGAACGCCATAAATTGTGAGCCTTTTTTTTAGACAGTTATGTAAAAATAGTGTATCCTCACCACAGCTAAATTCACAACCGCCACCAAACATGGTATGGAACATCAACCCGCTAAAGCGAACATTTCTTGTACGAAATGCTAACCTCGCAGTGCCAAACTTACCATAATTCATGGATGTAATTTTTGTTATCTTTTTATTCTTATATCTCTTTTTCCCACCCTCAAGATTAAAAATCAGGATGTCTGCATCCGGAAGTTTTTCAAACCATGTCCGAACTTTCGTCTCATAACCGGGAAGGAAAATCATATCATCATCGGCCAACACACAAATATCACTCTGTGCTCGCATCAACACATGATTTCGGTTGATGCCTACACCACACAGGGATGAGTTAACATATTGCATAACATGGCCGTTATATGCAAATTCATGAAACCCATCTGTGCCACATTGGTTCCCAATCACAGCATCCGTTTGGATGTTCATTCTGCGAGGCAAACTATCATCGTTTTGATTTGTTGTTACAACTAAGGTTTGAATTTTCATATTTATTGATTATTCTGGGGTATAGCTGATTCATCCAGCTATACCCCAGAAACCCTCCTTGGGAATTACTCGGTAATCATTTTACCATCTGAGTCAAAAGAATAAGTTGCGGCGGGCAGCAAGTCATTCGTCTTGGTAACCCAATAATCTCTGCTGACGACCAACTGACCGTTAGAGCGGGCATAGTAGTAGTTTCCATTCATCTGGAAAAGTCCTGCGTAGTAGGCTTTCCCAGCTTTATAGCAGTACAATGTGCCGTCTACAGTCACAATAGTGATGGCCTGGGAATCTTCCTCACCAGATTCGCCGCCATTGACAATCATCTTACCGTCTGCACCGAAGGTGTAGGTTCCTTCAGGCAGCAAATCATTGGTCTTGGTAATCCAATAATCTCTGCTAACTACCAACTGGCCATTGGAACGAGCGTAATAGTAGTTACCAATAAATTGGAATAAACCAGCGTAGTATGCTTTTCCATCTTTATAGCAATACAGTGTTCCATTCACAGTTTCAATACTAATAGCAGGGGGCTCTTCTTCGCCAGAATCGCCACCATTAACAACCATCTTGCCATCTGCGTCAAATGTGTATGTGCCAGCGGGGAGTAGATCGTTGGTCTTTGTGACCCAATAATCTCTGCTGACTACCAGTTGACCGTTAGAGCGTGCATAATAGTAGTTTCCGTCCAACTGGAACAAGCCAGCATAATAAGCATTCCCATTCTGATAATAGTACAGTACACCATCAACATCTACGATGCCATTAGTAACAGGTTTATCTTCTTCGCCAGAGCCGTTACCTTCAACAAACATCTTACCATCTGCGCCAAATGTGTAAGTTCCTTCGGGAAGCAGATCATTGGTTACTGTGACCCAATAATCTCTACCAACTACCAACTGGCCATTGGAGCGAACATAGTAGTAATTACCATCAAGCAAGATCAGACCCGCATAGGTGAGAACGCCATCCTCATAGTAGTACAGGTTGCCATCGACCTCAAGAATTTCCCGCTTGACCTCGTGCTCGTAGATCACATAGGGAATATTGTTGGTTTTTGCAAAATCCAGACCATAGCTATCCGCAGCCACATAGAGGGTCACGGAAGTACTCTTCTGGAAAGCGGTGCTACTAATAGAAGTAATGTTTGCAGGCAGAACCAGCTTTGTCAGGTTGGGACAGCTCTTGAATGCCATATTGCTGATATAGGCAACACTATCAGGCAACGTCAGCTCAGTCATTCTGCTGCATTCACAGAACACACCGGTGCCGATCTGGGTCAGACTGCTATCTTCCTCAAATTCAACTTCCGTCATGGAAGAGCAATAGCAGAACAGATAAGTACCCAAGCGAGTAATTCCATTGCCAATGACAGCTTTTTTCACCTGCGTTGCATAAGTTACATAAGGACGCTGACCATGGTCGGAGAAGCTATAAGTCACACCAGTGCCACTGATTTTTAATGTACCATCTGCATACAGAACGTACTCTGCGGTAGTACCAATCAGACCAGCATCCAGTACATTTGCAGAGGAGCAGCTTACAAACAAACCTTCCTTATACAGACAGGTCTCGCCGCCGATGGTGTATTCCCCATCATAGGCATAGCCGTTGCCTTCAAAGAAATATGCCTTCTGGAACAAACGGTGGTAGCCTGTAACATATTTGTTAAGAACAAAATACATGAGCCGTCCATCATCGGTGGTGTAGAAGCCAGAATAAACGTAATCCTCATCATACACACCGTCTTCATCGAAGAAGTACAGCGAACCATCCATGTATTTTGCACCTGTTACCTTCGTGCCGTTGACGAAATAATAGGTATTTCCGCCAATGGTTACCCAACCATCTGCAATTACACCATCTACATAGGTATTACCATCTGTGTAAACGCCGTTATACAGGCTATCGCAGCCATCATGGATACATTTCAGCACACCGTCCACAATCGCATAGCTGTGGCCGGTTGCCGGAAGTGTAGTGCCCCAGTCAACCACGGAGTCACAGACTTCGCAGTAGGTACGGCCTGTATAGCCGCTCTCAGTGCAAGTTGCAACCTTATCCTTCCATGCAACCGCATCTACATGGTTAGTGGAAGATGCAGAGTACAGGTTTTTTGTCTCGGGTCTATGGTCATGGCCGCCGTTCCAGGCGTAATACTCATCAGTTTTGTTATCTCTCCAATAAACACGTGACTCCGTATTAACTTGTACTTTATCACCAGCAAACGTTGTATCATGGTTCAAAATACCAGCAATCACAGTCATACTGATATCAATTGCCCATGTTTCATTTCCCTTTTTGAAGAATTCATAAGTAGCCCATTCTGTCGTATTGCCATCACACTTCTGGCAGGGAAGCTCCCAGGTACGGACAGGCATAGATACCAGTGTCAATTTGCCGGTCTGATCGGTACTACCGGTAATCGTAATTCGAGCAATGTTCTCATCCTTGTCCAGGAGGACATAGCTAGCTTTAAAGCCATCAGCTACCTCCATATGCTCCAATTCCCAGCGGCTCATATTGTTCAAATCCACATCAACAACAACATCATTCACAGCATCCGCCTGCGTGGCCACAATGTCTACATAGTATACAGATCCAAGAAGGATGTTATTCAGATCGGCATCATGGGGCTGGAGTTTGATAGTTGCACCATTGTTGCCAATGGCGTTAATCGTAAACTGACGAACTACAGATGCATAGTTGCCCTGATTATCACAAATGGAGAACTTTACAATATGTTTTCCGTTTACAAGCTGCACATCCGGAATGGAAATCTTACCGTTTACAAAAGTTGCCGCTACTTCTCTTCCATCTACATATGCCTTGGCAGTAGATTCATCCAATCCTGTTGCATTATTCTTTTTCGTGTTTTCTGCAACGCTTGCAGCAAAGCTGATAGTATTTCCAGTAAGCGTCGCTCCATTAACCAATGTAGCAGCATCTGACATCGTTGTATCTGCATAGGTAATGCCGCTGAAAACCGGTGCTTCACGATCTTCTACAACAGAAGAGTAGTCCAACGTAACATCGTCAATATACATTACGACGTTTTGGTTCAGGGAAGCATAATCATTACGGTAGTAACCAATCTCTGCGTTATCGCTATCGCTGACATAAATATCGAGGACTGTACCATTCACAGGGATACAATAGCCCAATTCTCGTTGAGTCAAATCAAAGGAAATATAATGCCAACCAGATTCCTCCAGTTTAGTTACGAAGCCTACGGAGTTCCAGTTTATCTCCCCACCATCCATATCTCTACCATAGGTAGGCTTTGAATTATAGGCTTTAATCGTCCCGTCTTCGTTACGTTCCGTAACCTCATAAAGGAAGATTCGACCATTCATAGCCTTCGCTTCAAACGGAACATATAACCACATGCCAAAGGATGTAGCACCACCCAAATCAATTACTTCATCATTATTGAGTCCTAACAGACCTCTAAGATTACCACCCTCTGTAGAGGTGCTAAAATCCATATTAAACTTCAGTGCATACTCACCACTGCGTACAATGCCGCCTTCGGCTTTGGACGAAAGAGATGTCGTACCGGGAGTAGAAATATATCCATAGTTGGATCTTTGTCTTGCCCAATCAGAAATATCTCCATCTTCGAAATCCCACAGGACTTCAGAAGCTCGACCGAAGGACAAAGTTGCTGTTGCTGTTATGGTATGATCACCAACATACGTAGCAGAAATAACTGTTTCTGTAATACCGGCTTCAATGCCACAGGCAGTAAAACAGAATCCATCCAGCGTGCCGGCAAGATTATCAGCTAGTTTCAACTCAAAATCTTCAAGCTTTGTTTTTACAGTATTTATACCGTATTCGGCCGTGAGCTCCAGATCTACAGACTTTCCGTTAGGGACACAAATAGTTGCAGCAGAAAAGGCTATGCGCTCAGGCACAACCGCATGAACAGTCAATTTGCCAACTTCCTCACCGTTGTACATAGCAGTCAGGACAACATCACCAACTGTTGTAGCCGTCAAAACGCCATTTTCATAGGTACCGTTGGATACTTCGTAGGTAACACCTTCGGGAATATCTGCAGGTGTACTTGCAGGAGACACACCTGTCACTGTAACATTCATAGAGGTACCGGGTGTGACATATTCATCCGTAACTGACATTGTCACATGATGGAACACATCAGTAGGTACTGTGGCAGAGGCAATGATAATACCGGTGGAAATAGAACGCTCAGATCCATCAGAAGGGTTGTTGATAACTCTCACATTCTCTTGGCCTTCGGGCTTAGAAACAAATGTTGTGGAGCCACCACCATCCAGGTTGATAGCCGCAACGCATCCGGCTTCCAGCATGATCTGAGCCAGCTCATGCATTGATCCGCCGCATGAGAAGGGTTCCTGTCGACCATCAAGAACCATAAGAACGACCTTACCGTCAGCGGTAACACCGACACATGTACGCGAATGACGATCTGTGTTGTAGGAGCCTGTGATATTCGCAGTAACATCCTTACCGTCACGGACGAGCCACTGTGAACCGGCAGCAGCCTGCCAAATTGTACTTTCGCCGTTATCGTCAATATATTTGTTCAAATTCGATGCATAATCAATGACAGCGGTCTTGCCATCCTTCAAGATGGCAAAGAAGTTGTCGTAGTCTTTAGTGCCGAAGGATACTCCATCAATGAATGTGATACCCATGGGCTGACCGGTAGACATGTTATAAAAAGCAGAGTTTACACCGGCAACGACATTGTAATAGTCGCTGATATACAAAGGATCATCCCGATTGGTGTATTTCTGATTGGCATAGGCTACCTGTTCGGTTAACTTTGCCATACCCAGAACGCCGTTTTCATACTGGTTCATGTAAGAAGACTGCACCACAACATCATCACGTGTAACATCGGCAGTAGCAATGTAGTACACCATCTGCTTGCCGTCGGCAGCATATGCATACTTAACATTCTGAGTTACACCCGGTGCGAGAGTTGATTGGGTATTCTTAAATACCGTATGGGTGTCGCTGGATTCACCGCACAGCTCAACACCGCTCATCAAGTCGGACAGTCGGGTAAGCTGTGCCTTGCTCAGTGTAAGAGCGAAGGACTCAGCATCCTCGTCGGACAGACCGGCATAATATGCCAGCAACTCCGCATCGGTCATTGAGTCCACGTCAGAAGAAGCACCAATCGCGCCCTCTGATTTTACCGACCCACCCGCATGTTCCACATTAGTGGAACTCTTCGTCTCGGCGATTCCCGCTGCGAAGACATTGGATGGAATTAATCCAACGGTCATTACAACAGCGAGAAGCAACGCCAGAAAACGTTTTGGCTTTGTTCGTTGCATGTTTTTACCTCCTGTTTTCCAGTTATACATCAGCAAATGCTGCTTAAACTGTAAAAAAGATGTTATATTTATACGGGAACATACCCATATAATTGCTCAATTTGCTCTACAAGCTGGTTTATACCCTCCTGCATAGCGTATACGGTATCTATCTCGGATTGACTCCAACCGGTATCCGTATCTATATCATAAAGCTCAAGGGAAATTTTCACCTGAATGCCCTCCAAATCAGGAGCACTGCCGATCACTACACCCTCGGTATCATCACCGATATGGATAGCCAAAATATCAGCACTGTGATCTCCGATATCAGCTTTTATCACAGCATTGAAGCCCGTATCATCCGAACTGTAGCTAACCTCAGCATAATCCTTCCACATCTCCGGATAATGGAGATCACCGATCGGAGTGGTTATCTCCACACCCTCGGGTATCACACCCTCGGGCATATCCTTCTCAAATTCGCTCTCAGCTTCATCGACAATCGTTTCGCTTTCATCAGCATCCGGACTTTCACTGTCGGATGACTCCTCACTGTTTGATTCGGATGTCCGACTATTCTCTATTTTCGAAGGCTGCTCTGTATGGTCTTCTTCTCGCTTCATATGCAGAAAAAGCACAATCGCGATAATTACAAGCAATAACACAATCAGAGCTATAAAAGCAATTGGTTTTCTTCGCTTTGATGATTTATCAATGTGTTTCACAATGTCCTCCAATTTTGCATTTCAGCTTACAACAAATTATTGATACTGTTTATCCGGCCGCAGACTGCACAAGCTTAACGTATACTGCGTGAAAGCTCTGTGAAGACCTGTTCACGCTGCCAATCCAAGTAATTTTCATACGAATTACTCAAATCAACCAACTCCGCGTGCACCTTGCATTTCCGCTGTTCTTCTGGAAGCGGAGTCATATAGTCACCATACAACTGCTTCAGTAGCTCGTCATAATGGGCGGATACCGGATAAAAGCCATCCTCAAACGGCAGCATTATTGTTTCCGTAAACCATTTGCGCGGATAAACATTCTTCTCAAACCTTGCGCCACCACCTAAAAAAGTATGTACACTGTCGGAATCAGCTTTCCCGCAGTCAGTTGTGAAGCTTAACATAGGCTTAAACGGAAACAACGAGCAGAAAAGTATGAATGCTTTTTTCAGTGCGCTGTCGGTCAGATACCCTCTCTTCTTAAGGCTTTTTGCAATAACAACCTTAGAGGCTAAATACTGAGTCTTCTGCACCATGGGACTGTCCGACAAATTATCACACGGAAATATGTCTATATATACTCCCTGATGTGTCAGAGGGTCATTCGGCACATAGCGTTCGATGCAGGCCGTATTGTTCTTGCGGAGTTTGGAAAAATACATTGGCCAGTGCTCGGAATACTCTTTTTGAACAAAATAAAGCTCCTGATCCAGCTCCTTCGGCGCAACACGCAGAAAGCGCTCGTATTCAGGCCGCAGCATAACAACATCCAAGTCATCATCCCACGGAATGAAGCCTTTGTGACGAACAGCGCCTAAAGCGGAGCCGGCAAAAAGCATATATTTAATATCGAACTTTTTGCAAACAGAATCAAAAGCATTCAATAGCTCAAGCAGCACCGTTTGGTGCTCCTGAATAGTCGCTTTTACACATGATTCCATACGACAAGCCCCTCCCTTTACTTTTGCGCATAAAACAGCTTCAGTCTGATTTTCAAGAGCTCGTCCTCATCGACACAGTATCCAGCGGCTTTCTCCCCCTGACGATCCTCACCGACCAGGGACATGACCTCTTTCTGCTCATAGCCCATGTACTTATCAAAAAATCCACTGAGCACCGTGGCTGAACAATCCGTTACGATATGTTCTCTTATGTCCTTAAAAGCAGATAGCAAGGACGACATATCAGAGTCCTTGAGCTTTCTGAGACTCTTGATAAATGACTGCATATACTCCTTCTGACGCTCCGTACAGGAAGGATTCAACTGCTCATCATCCTTACCTGCGCGCAGATAGTCGACTGCCTGCTGACCTGTTAAGGTTACACTCCCCATCGGAAAATCCAAACCCTGCTCGGATAAATCGTCATCCATCGTTACGGTAACACCGCCCACAGTGTCATTCATAATGCAGATAGCATCCATATCCATGGCAATATAATGATCTATTGTCAACCCCGACATTAAGGCTTGCAGGGCATCCTTGACATTCTCACAGCTGTCATTCTTACCCGTACCGTATGTGTAAGCCGAGGCAAGCCGACCGTAAGCGGTGTCCTGCCCATCATCAAGGCTGTTCAACACGGGGAACTCAACTGCTGTGTTTCTGTCAATCATCAAAACAGAGTAGGTCTCCTCCGCCTCATCGAAAATCAGCAGTGCCACCATATCGGCACTATAGTCGTTACCGTCTTCGGAATGCGTTTCGAAACTTTTATCAATTCCAAGAAGCATAAAGACAGCAACGTCCTGCTTTGGAAAATACGATACACCGTCAACGGTGATCGTTTTTGCGGATAAATCAGCGGCACCATCATCCGTTTCAGACCAAACAGTGGACTCTAAGGCTCTGAGTCCAAAGTAAAGCAGCAATAACAACGCCAAAATCAGAATCAAACCTATAGATAAATATTTTGCAGTTCTCTTTCTCATAATGCATCCGAGTCCAGTATGGCATCCGCATTGCGCAGGATGTCATCTATTTCACTTTCCTTCATTTTTTTGCAAATAAGCTGCATTGCGTCTCCCAGGTTCGGAGAACGCGAGGAAGTATTGTGACAATCCGAGCCGAGCACATGAATTTCCCCTTGCTTCAGCATACTGAGCATCATTGACGATGTGTGTTTATCGAGAAAAGCTTCTGCATTGCACTGAATTATGACCGGCAGAGCTTCCAATCTCCGCAGAACTCCCCTAACAGAAAATCGGTTTATATATCGGTCAAGATGCGCTATTATCGGCGTCAAGCCACGCCTGTCATAGATATTCTGCAATTCAGCATACATACTGTCCGTCCATTTTGAAAACGGCATTTCTACTAAAATGCACTTTGAATTGCCTATAGACAGCTTTTCAACTGCATCCGAGCTTGACATTCCCGAAAAATACGACACCTCGGCTCCGATCAGCACCTCTGGCAAATCAGAGTGCTTTGCTATTTCTTCACGAAGCTGATGTTCCGCATGGGTTCGACTCTCCAAAAAACGATCCAGATTATCATGATGCGCATAGAAATGCGGTGTTGCGATGACCCGATACACACCCTGTTCCCTCTCCATTTGAAGCAGCGCTATTGATTCATCAAGAGATCGGCTTCCATCGTCAATTCCGGGCAGAATATGACTATGAAAATCTGTAATTGCTCTCATTATAAAATTTCACGCCTTCCGGATTTTGAAGCGTCATGGTCACTTGCTGCATATGCATTGCTGTACTTCTTATAATAAGACTTTTTATAGCTCTTTCCGTACTTGCCGCTTGACTCATTGGCACCGTTGAGAATGATTCCCAAAATCTTTGCATCAATAAATTCAAACTCATGAACAGCATTGACAAACGCATACCGGTCGCAGACATTCTGTCGTGTAACCAACAGCATTCCGTCCGTTTCCTTAGCTACAGCTAAAGCATCACTGACTTCGCCAACCGGCGGAAGATCAAGAATAACATAATCAAAGGTCTCACGCATAGCCTGAAGGCTAAGCTTCATCGTCTCAGAGCTGAGAAGCTCAATCGGGTTTGGCGGATTCTCTCCGGCTGATATCACATAGAACGCCTTCGGATTGCCGTTGATTCCGCAGGGCTGCAGGAGATCATTCAGGTGGCACTGTCTTGTAAGATAACTGCTCAGGCCGGGCTTTTTACGAATACCAAGCTTTTCGGCCAGAGTCGGTCTGCGCATATCGCAGTCAACCAGCAGAACCTTCTGTCCCAGCTGGGACAGAGTATACGCCAGATTTACAGAAGTCAGGGATTTACCCTCGCCGCTCAATGCACTGGTAACACCTATCACTCGGCTGTTATTATCATCGGTGAACGAGAATTGCAGCTTTGTTCTCAGCAGTTTATATGCTTCCGATGCCGCAAAGCTGATATTCGGGCCGAGAACCGACAATTCACCGGACGCTGCCGAATCATACCTGCCCTTTTTGCTGCGAGCTCTATCCTTACCGTAATAGGCGCTATCCTTACTCTTTGAGTTCATATCGGGCACAGTTGCCAAAATAGGATATTTGCAGCTCTGCACAATATCATCTTCGACGCGGATAGTGGTATCAAAAACTATCCAAAGTACAATGCCACCCACTGTCAGAATCATACCCACCAGGAAGCCAAGAACAGTATTCTTGGCATAACTCGGAGAGCTCGGCTTTGAAGGCACAACAGCAGCCTCCACGACCTTGGCAGATGTTCCTTCAATAACAGATGTAATACGATTCGGCAGGATATACGCTATGGCGTTTGCAATAGCTTCCGCCTCTTTAGGCGATTCACTGGTGACCGTCACTTCAAATATTTCCGTATTGTCAACTGCCCCGGCAGTGATCATTTTCTCGAGCTCAGTAGTTTTCAGGTTAACACCTGCATAATCCAAAACATCGTTCAGAGTTTCACGTGTTTGCAGAATAACAATATATGAATCCACCAGGTTTCTGGCTGCCGTCAGGTCGCCGGAGGACAAGCTCACCGACGCACTTCCAACAGAGATCGAGTTGTTATTGACATAAAACTTTGCCGTTGATTCGTATTTCGGGGTGATGCAGAAGAAGGTCACGACAAAGAAAAGCACCGCACTCAGAACCGATACAATTCCCACAAGCCACGCTCTCTTAAGCACGGAACGAATTATGTGCTCCACACCAATTTCTTTTTCTTCCATATCGACATTCAAATTATTGTTCATAGACACTCCTCAATTTTAAATGTTGATTATAATATTTGATTCTAAATATATGCTTTCAAATGAATCTTCAAGGATCACTGCGATAGGCGGTCTTTGGCTGCTCAATCTCTTTTCTCAGAAACCTCTGATATATCCATTCCTGTATTCGCACAGGACAGGCCCATACAGCAAACTGTCCGCATACGCACACGAGAAAATCCAAAACGGAGCAATATCCGATTCGCAGGGAATTCCAGCGTGATTTCGCACAGCCCCTAAGTGTTTGCCATGATGCTCTGCGCTTCATTGCGGATCTGTCCGTTCTGGCACTTGTCAAAACATCAGACAGATTCATTGCATAGCAGCCGGCATGCAGCAGACGAATATACAGATCAAAATCCTCATTTCGCTCCATGGGTTGATATCCGCCAACCTTCAAAACCTCGGATTTGCGGTACATGACGGTCACATTACTAAACGGCTGTCTGCGTCTGGCAAATTTTCTGATATCCTCATCGCTAAGCGGCACCTCTCGAATTGCATACGGTTCATCCGGGTTCTGATCAAATTCCGCCATATATCCACCGAGAACCACAAGCTGCGGGTTGGCAGAAAACGCATTTAGTTGAAGTTCACACCTATTTAAAGCCGCAATATCATCCGCATCCATCTTAGCTATCAGATCATTTTTACAATGCTGCAAGCCGATATTTGCGGCAGCACCGATTCCGACATTCTCTTCCAGACGGATTATCTGAAAAAGCTTAGGATGCTTATTTACAAATTCATCAATTACTTTATCGAGCTCTTTTGTCAGCGGCCCGTCACAGACGAGCACAAAATCATCCGTTCTAACGGTTTGATCGACCATACTGAGTATCGCCTGCCTGAAAAATTCCGGCTTTGCCTTTTCATACACTGACATCAAAACAGAGTAGCATTCCATCCTGTATATTCCTCATTCTTATCTCATATGTAACAACGACTATGTTTCTCCTTAAGCTTCATCACTGCTCAAATTATCCGTTTTGCCATTATGCTGCGTGCTATCTCCAATTACTCCCTCTTTCCTGAGGACACTCGGTATCGTTGTCAGCAGAACACTCATATCCATCTTAAGCCCAAATTTTTCAATATATCTTACATCCCAATGTATCTTTTCATCCGCATCCATCATATCGCGCCCATTCACCTGCGCAAGCCCAGTGATACCCGGGCGAATGTTATATACTCCGAAGCGTTTTCGCATTATGTGCATTTCATACTCATCGGAAATCAGAGGACGCGGGCCGATAATGCTCATATCCCCTTTCAAGACGTTGAACAGCTGCGGAAGCTCATCGAGCGAGGTTTTTCTGAGCAAACCGCCAAGCCGTGTTATGTATTGATTCGGATTCTGCATTTCAGCAGTCGCAAGATACTTCGGCGTCTGCGATTTCATTGTTCGAAATTTATAGAGCTTAAATCTCTTCCCATGCAGACCTACTCTATATTGCGAAAAAAACACCTTGCCGGGATCATCGATATAAATCGCCAGTGCAAGTATCCCCATCGGGATCAACAATATGGCTAAAGCGAATAACGAGATCAATATATCAAACAGTCTTTTAACCTTGCAATACACCCTGCCCGATACATCCACATATTCCAAGTCCTGAACCCTTTCCGGTGGAATCAGAACGTGTAAATCCTCTGCATTTTTCATTTTCTCAAAAACTTCCGGTACAAAATCAAATGTACAATCTATTTTTGTCTGCTTTACAGCTTCCCTCATGTTCAGTCTCACCCCCATTGCACTTTCGTGATATATCCGTACGCAAATGCTGTCTTTGCGCATAAAAAGGTGGCAGTAACCTTCATACCGCCACTCGCAATAAACGATTTGAACGATTTGATACCACGTTGAATTGTGCCTGTGTTTTTCTCTCTGTTCTCGCTAAATATACGCATAATTGCGTTGAACACAGAAAGTTGAATACAAACCCAAATTAACAATTATATTGTAACATGACAAGCGTAAAAAAGCAACATATATCGACTCGAAAATACCCTCTTTGATATATCTCGCGTTCCGATATGTGTGCTAAGGTATAATCGAGGGGTTTCTTACAAAAAACACTATGCCTTTTACAAAATTCTTAAGGTTTTCGGAGTTGAATTGACAGAAAAATTCGGGCGCAGTATAATTCAATCAAGCTTATTATTGAAGAAGGAGCGAAGCATATGAAGAAAAGGATGATTTTGACAACTGCCTTTATACTAAGCCTGTCCCCCATGCTGTTGAATCAGTATGGCGCAAGGAGGGGCGTACAGGAAATCAGCGGCTTGATAAATCTGCTGAATCCCATCGGCATTGCGGCGGTAGTGCTGTTCATTATCGGAGTATGGCTGCCGATTAACAGCGCGAAAGTCAGCAAGGCAATCGGCGGAATAGGAACCATAGGAATTGTGCTCTCGGAAATTTATCGGTTTCTCACTTGGCACATCATGACCATTACCGGCGAATTCAGCATTCAAACCAGCCTCCGTATGGCATTTCCCGAATTCTACATCGGCCTTGTCGTCTCCCTCGTCATGGTGATCTTCTACTTTTCGGTCGACAAATTAGTTAACATCACTTAAACCGCAAAAGAGCTATCGGTTTCCTTAGAAGTCCGATAGCTCTCTTTTGTTATTAATTCAATTTCTCAATTATTCCGATATCACTCAAAGTATTCGGATACATCCGCCTTGGCACTATACTTCTTTCTGACATGGATAATAACGGAACCATCCTACTGCTCAGCAGTATCAATAAGCGGAGAATCTGCGTCGCCGCAAGGAATCATCAGCTTCATATATCCCGGCTCCGCTCCAGAAGTATGATCCGCATTGATAACAAGCTTGAAAGGCTGCGACGGTGTGTAATTATTCTCCGGTACAGCACCCAAGAAATACGTAAACGACAGATAGGTTTTTCCGCCGCATACGCACACAGCGCCAAAACAGTCAACGCCGCGCCTTATATGGTGTATCGAGCGCAGCTTCGGGCAGTGCCTGCATCTATGCCAGATTTTCGGGCAATGCGGCAAAGGTAAACACTTCCCTGCCGATCGTCGTATTCTCTGGTGTAGGCTGTGAAATTCGGTTATTCAGCTTATCAAATATGCTCATAATTCACCTCTCTATTCTGCCATAAGCACAGATCGACCCCGTTGTGCACAGGATCGATCATACGGTCTATCATAAATCTTTTCCGTTTTCAGAACTTTCCGCCGCCACCGCCGTGCGTTGTACCGGAAGAGGAACGATGTGTACTGCTTCCGGAGGATGTGTTCTTCGGGCGCGGAGTCTTTGTTACAGTATGGTACAGGAACAGATCCCGTCTATCCGTAACATTCATGCTTCCACCCTTTACAAAGCTGTCGGCTGTCGCCTGTGAACGCACTGTTTTCAGCTGTGCTTTCATGTTGCCTACAACAACCTTAGCAACAATAAAGCCGACAACAAGGGATATCGGTATCCAGATAACGGACAGCGGATTTTTCGGTAGACTTCCGACATCGTACGGAGCTCCCTGCCGTGCCTGAGTTATAAATTCATCGCACAGCTCTGCATATTTTTCAAACGCCGAGTTGTAATCACCGTTTGACAGGCTCGGAGTTATCTGTTCACCTATGTACTGAATTCCTACATCCGTAAAAGCCGTTATGCCGTATCCACTGGTGGATATCCACCAGTCATGACCCTCCATGCTTATCAAGAGCATCAGGCCGTCCTTACTACTGCCATAGCCGAAATTGCAGCTTTCATAGAGCAAGTCGGCATATTCGCGAACCGAAAGACCTTCAAGATCATCTGTAGTCGCAATTACGACATCCATATTCTGACGCAGGCTTATTTCATCAAGCTTTTCGATGATTGAAAGCGCATCGCTTTCCGTCAGCAAGCCGGCCATATCGATAACACGGTAATACTCATCCGCAAATCCCTCATTCTCAGCAGCACACACCGGGAATGCTGTTGCAAGGCACAGAACAACGACCAACAGAATTAAAAATAATTTCTTTTTCATTATTCTTATGCCCCCTTACAGTATTCCGAGCAGGTTCAGCAGGAACGCAGCTCCGTATGTCACAACGCCGACGACCGCTGTCAATCCGAGCGTCCATTTTGTTGCGGCAGATTTGTCAAGTGGCAGATCTCCGACGAATTTCCCGGTCTGTCCGTTCATGGCAAATGTATAACGCTTGCCGTTCCATGTGGTGTTGAGCAGCCAAACCGGATAGAGCGCATACTTTGCCTTGCCGCCATGAAGCTGAACATAGCTGTTCTCCGGCTTTGCAGATGAATAGCCGTCCAATGTTGCGGCAAATGCATCCTCAGTGGACTGCTTTACGCGGACATTTGCACGCTCCACACTCTGCTCAGCATCAACATCATACTTATCGGCAAGATAACCTGCAAGATATGCTGTCTGAAAATCAACCGCATCGCAAAGATCATACGGCTCGATAGATTCCATTAAGTCATCCGGCATCTTGGTAGAGCCATCCACCGGAACCCCCTCAAAGCTTATGCTACCGCCGCGGTAAACCGAGAAATACTGTGTTTCGGTATAATTGTAGCTGCTGTCGCTCCAGGTTCTCATCTTAGTGGCACGATACCGAACCTGTGCGTCAACATTGGTATCAAACAGCCAAAAAGGAACATACACACCCTTTATCTCATCGATGTGATTCCGATCCTTAAACACCTTCGGAAGCAGTCTCTTGCCCGAAAGGTGCTTCATGAGGTTCTCTTTCGCCATTTTCTTATCAAGCTTAAACGGAATAACCATATCCGGCTTAAGTGCTCCGGAGAACTGTCCCATCATAACTACCGGATTGCCGCAGAACGGGCAGGATGTGGCCGCAGTCGTATCATCGCCCACTATCTCGCCGCCGCAGGACTTGCACACGTATGAGCGAAGCCCATCCGCATCGCCGTCCTGCCACTCAGCACCGGCAGAGGTTTCCCATTGCATATCATCCGCCGCACCACTGTTCAGGTCAGCGTCATAGCCTGCCAGCGTTTCCATATCGAATTCCGTTTCACAATATGGGCACTTCATTTTCTGAATATTGCTGTCAAACGCTATTGCACCTCCGCAGCAGGGGCACTTATATTCCTGTAAGGTAGCCAAAGAGATCCCTCCTTTCGTTTATCTGACAATTATCCACGGAAAGCAGCCAAAGCCTCGTCAGCCTTGCGGATAAGCTCTGTTCTGTCGCCCATCACAGCTGTATCAACTGCATTTGCAGCTGCCGCAGCCTTTTCGGAAAGATCGTCACCCTTAGTCACCGCGGACTTCAGGCCGGATGCGACACTACCGATAGCATTGATCTGATTTTTCCATGTATTCTTTGCATTTTTGACTGTTTTCTGAATGCCGAAAAGCTGATTCATGTATTTTTCAAACTCTCTGTAGCTACCTGCACCCTTGAGCTTCTCACGGAACTCGAACATACCCTCAGTGTTTGCAAAGCTGACTCTCATGTTCATTACCTTCTGAGTGCCGTTATCGGTCTTCTTCTCTTCCTCTTCATACTCGTAGTCACGAATATCGGCAATGCGATATACGCAGGCACGTGTTGTCTTTCCGAAAAGCAAGAACTTATAGTCAACCTGAGTCACTGCCATAAGGCCGATGTCAGCAGCAATATAAATATTGCCGGTGAAATTGTGCAGCTTCTTTTCCTTACTCTTTTCCTTAAGCTTCGGTACAAAATAGTGCTCCCAAAGCTTGGTTCCCTTTTCCACCTGTGCGATATGAGCCTGCACCTGGGGAAGATCAGCATGAACATAATCGAATATCTTCATTCCCTTTGAACGGCAGTTCTTGCGGCAGATGTAGTTTCCGTCCGCCAGCTTCTGAGCCTGAAACACATTTACTTCTGCTCCGCAAATAGCACATTTGTTAGCCATAATTCATTTCTCCATTCCATTAACATTATGATATTAATTGTATTTTTCGGCAGCTCTGTAAAAGAACTCCGTTAATTCGCGCTGTTCCTCGTACATCACGTACTGAGTATCATCCGAAAACCTCATGGCAAAGCCATATGCCGCAGCATCCGCGGCCGGAGACCTTTTAGCCTTTCTGTAATTCTCCGCGCGCCCTATAAGCCCATTGCTCTCAATTATACTGAGCAGTTCCTCAACGTCCTCAACACCAAGTTCTTTATCAACAAGCTTTGTTTCCACCTCAAAGCCGTCTGTGAAGCACTCGGCATCCAGAAGCCAACCATTCTTCGCCCTTTCAGCGAAGAATGCATACCCATACCGGATATCCATGTTTCCGCAAGAGATCGACACCGATACTATCTCTGACACTTCGTGGGCAGCGGACGATGAAGCTCGCACGCACCCCATTACTCCTGTGAACAAAAGAACACTCATGATTAAGAGGACGTGTCTTTTTGCTGAGTTCATATATGCACTCAGCCGAGTCTGTTACCGCATTCCGGGCAGAACTTCGGCGCATTGGACGGATCGGGATTTTTCCAGCCGCAGTTAGTGCAGAAGCGTACAAGCTTCTCAGGCTTCGGATTTCCGCAGGATGAGCAGAACTTGCCGCTGTTTGTCGCACCGCAGGAGCAGGTCCATGTGTTAGCAGCAGGTGCAACGGTCTCCGTAACAGTGGGAGCATAGGCAGTCGGAGCACGATTCAGAAGCATATCAGTGATCTCCTTCACCTGATACTCGCAGTCGCGATACTCAGCGGAATAGGGGCTGTCCGGCCCGGGATTTCCGCTTATCTCGACCTTGATCTCATCGAACCACGGTGAATCGACAAAGAGCTTGATTATGAACGAATACTCATATTCGTATCTCGGCGGAGAATAGCTCTTGTTGTTTCCCTCGCTGTCCTTATAATACAGCTCGTGCCTGCTCTCATCGATGGAGGACTGCACATTCTTGATCTGGTCAAAGGAGATCAGGTCGGGATTTTCGTTCTTCCAGTCGCTGTAATAGGTTATAATGAGCTTTCTTGCATTGGTATCAACATATATCTTCTTGGAGCGGCCATAGCTGCGGTCGGGATGAAAGCTTTCGAGCTGCACAGCATTTTCTTCCCTGTAAGCCAGCTGCTCTTTGATTTCATTCACCGTTGAATGACGTCTTTCATTGAAGAAGGGTGAAAGCTTTTTGGCACAATCCTTACAGAGATTGCCGTCTTCCAGCTTTCTGTTACCGAGCAAGCCGATTTTTTCACCGCATATATCGCAGTATTTCTTATCAAACAATCCCATTTTCTACTCTCCTATCATACGATGTCGCCGTTATCAAACGGATCGCCGCACTCCGGGCAGAACTTCGGCGGATTGGTTCCCTTTTCAGGCTCCCAGCCGCACTTATCGCAGCGATACTGCGGCACACCGGCAGGCTTCTTTGTTCCGCAATTCTGGCAGAACTTGCCCTTATTTACAGTTCCGCAGGAGCAGGTCCAGCCATCGGTATCGGCAGGCTTTTTTGTACCGCATTCCGGGCAGAAGTTGCCTGTTGCAGTAGCACCGCAGGAGCACTTCCATGTATCTCCGACAGGGGCTGCCGTCTGCTGCTGAGCCTGCTGTTGCTGCTGGCCCATGGCAAACAGATTTTGTGCATTCATGCCACCCTGATTCATAGCCATACCCATGCCCATAAAGCCCGTCATTGCGCCGGCACTGTTGGAAGCAGCAGCCTTCATTGCGTCGGCCTGTGCACCCACAAGCGTAGCGGCAGCCATTGTCGGGTCACGCATAATAGCTGTGCGCTGCGCCTGCTTTATCATTGCGGAATCCTCTTCCGGAAGTGTAACGGAGCCAAGTGCAATGCTGACTACCTGCAATCCACGAAGCTCTCCCCACTTAGCGGAGAGAGAAGTATTCATTGCCTCTTCAAGCTCTGTTGTGTGGGTAGGAATCTGATTCGGGCGCATTTCCAAATCGGAAAGCTTTCCGAACGCAGGCTGCAAAGCGCTGATAAACTCAGTTTTGAGCTGACTGTCCAACTCATCACGTGTATACTCATTTGTTACATTGCCGCAGACGTTTGTGTAGAACAGCAGCGGATCTGCAATTCTGTAGGAATATACACCGGAGCAGCGTACTGATACATCTATATCCAGACCGATCTTCGAGTCAACCACTCTGAACGGAATGGGATTCGGTGTACCGAACTTGTTATCGACCAGTTCCTTGGTGTTGAAATAATACACGCGCTGATCCTTGGCGGTATCGCCGCCGTAGGCAAAGCGCTTACCGATGGTGGAGAAGGTCTGCTTAATACTCTCTCCGAGACTTCCGGCAAAAATCGACGGCTCTGTCGATGTATCATATGTGAATTCACCGGGCTCTGCGCAAACCTCCACGACCTTGCCCTGCTCCACTATGATCATGCACTGGCCGTCCGCGACAGCAATACCGGAGCCGTTTGAGATAATGTTATCATTACCCCTTGTGTTTGAGGAGCGTCCGCTGACACGCTTCTCGCCTTTGCGCATCAGGACATCCTTGGGCAATGCCTCACAGTAGAAATATTCCTTCCACTGATCGGCCAATGTTCCGCCGAGTGCTCCGATTCCTGCTTTAATAAGTCCCATAATGATGACTCCTTTCACTCAATAATATCTTTTCCGGCATCATGCCGAAGATAATCCTAATAATTTATGTGTCCAAATCATTCAGCACCACAAGTCTTCCCTCTACCTCGCGTGAAAGGTGCTGATGCTTCATAAGGTATTCCTCAACCACATTGCGGTAGGATGTGGCCAGAACGCGTATTTTTTCGTTCTGTTCGATCTCCTCCACCGTAATATTGAGAAATTCGGCCATGCTCTGATAGTGATAATTCGGAAGCGCTACCCTATAGAGCTTATCGGGCTCAATCTGCTTTCCCTCGAAGCTCAGCTCCTTGAAGCGCTGCTCCTTTCTCGACCACACCATATGTATGCCATGAGAAAACTGATAGAATTCCGTATGATCCCCCTGAAACGCCTCATCTCGCATTACATATTTCAGCATCCTTTCAAGCTGTGCTCCGGTAACCGTAAGCATATATATCGCATCGTCATACGCAAGGCACTCGATAAGATCGGCATAGCGCACGACCGGGCCGAGCTTTTCGTTTCTTATTGCTCCTGATCCCATAAACATGATATCTATTCCAAAGGAATCCCTAAGGATGTCCGCAAACAGATTACCAAGTGCCGTTTCGCGATTTCGTGCCGGATGTGTCAGCTCGGAAGCAAATCGAGTAACGATCCTGTCGTATTTCTTATCAGTCTGAGACTTGAAATGAAGGATATATTCCTCCATTTCGGGATCACGTGGGCAGGTCGATGCATTTATCGGTATCGCTTCCCATTTGAAGCTGTCCAGTGCGTTCTTGTCCGTATCGATCAGGATATCAAAGCGGCCGATCTGATCCGTTCCCGTTCCGGCCTGAACGATGTAGATATCATTCACCTTCGCAGGCTCTGTTATAAATGTATGCGAATGGCCGCCAACTATCACATCCACTCCCCATGCCGGGTCAAGCATAGCCGCGAGCTTCTTGTCCTCTTCAAATCCTATATGCGTCAAAAGAACGGTGAAGTCGATATCTATCGCATTATAAGCATTACAGATATTGCCCACCTCCTCCGCTGCTTCGCCGATATCAACAAAGGAGCCAATCATGTCGTCCGCCTTTGTCTGCGAGAGCACGGAATCGGTTATAATTCCGATAAACAATATCTTCATACCGTCGATATTTGCTATGTAGTACGGCTGGAACATGCGCTTGCGATTGGTTTTGATATGGAAATTCGCATTTATTATCGGGAAATTTGCACATTTTTCCAGAAACAGCAGATGAGAAAGGCCATAATCCACCTCATGATTGCCGATGGTGACAACATCGGGGCCGAGAAGATTCATAATGCCGATAGTGGACATTCCCTTGTATTCCGAATCGATTATCGAGCCGCGGAACATGTCTCCGGCTATGGCATATATAACGTTTTTCTCTTCGTTTCTGACCTTATTCACATAACCCGAAAGGAGGGATACGCCACCGACAAGATCTCCATCCACCTTTTCGGCCAAAAAATCGCCATGCATATCGTTCGAATGCAGTAAAGTCAATTTTTTTAAGTTTTTCATATCCTCTCTTTCCTTTCGCTAATTTGAAATTTCCGATCAATAGACATCCAAGCTGAATTCTGCCGTTGGCATATCGTATGAAAGCATCGGCAAAAGCGGCGCATAAAAGTCTTCAACAGCAAGCAGCAAGCTCTCACCGGAGGGATGTATCATCGCCCAATATGAGCCTGCTATGATCTCAGGCACTTCGGATGACGCCATGCCCTCACCGCCGATAAATTCCATATCCATGTAGATAATACTGGGACGGTCGAGCTCTGTCTCGATTCTCCAGTAACCCTGCCAGTGCGCACACATTGTATTATCCGAATCGTAACACTCAAGCAGAACCTCGCCGTCGTAATTGCCGTTTTCTTCAAGATAGAAGCTTAAGCAATAGCTGCTATCGCCATCGGCACTGTCAAACCACCAATTCAGTCCGTATCGGTCATTTGCAAGCCCGATATCGCTCATGCCAAGCCAACCCTCATCCAGCAGGCTATCTGCGTCAAAACTGTTGAGCGGCTCGGTACAGGTGAAGTCCATGAATATGATCTCGCGCTCATCACCTATGAGAAGCTGCGGATATCCGGATTCATCCAGTTCCGGCTCCCAGTGATATGCCGAGCCATCGGCAGCAGTCACGGTAACAACGACATCCATATTGCTAAGGATTAGAATGGGGTCGCCGTTTTCGGCGTAATACAGAACCTCATCGCTGCCGGTGTCCCGAACCTCGACAGATGCTTCATAATCCTTTGCGATAATGCAGAACATGTCGCCGTCACTGCCCACGGTGTGTGCGGCATCTATCTCCGAGACAAATGGATAATAGCTGTTCAGCGGACTTGCCGCGGATGAAAACCACTGACTGAGATCAATCCCGGTCTCACCGGCTACCTCGGAATCGAAATATCCTATGTATGCAACTCCGAACTGCGCCGCAGTACCGCCTATCTCTTCACGCAGAACATCTATCGATGTTCCTGCGTCGTTTGTAAATTTCTGAACACCGATCGCAGTTGCAGCGCTCTCACTGCTTTCATCCGCCTCAACAGCGCTGCTTTCCGAGATTTCGGTATTCTTCTCGAAGGCGGAGATATCAACAGTGCTGCTCGAAGCATCGGGCTCCTTTGGCTGACGTCCGCACGCACAAATGCTCAGCGTCATTATCAGCGCCAAAGCTGTACATATAATGCTCTTTATCTTTAATTCCATTACAGCATCCCCTTTAGGTGCATCATATTTAGAATCCGCTGAGTTTGAATGCAAGAAGCTCAGTTGCGGATTTATCGGCTCTCTTATCGGTCATAAATACCATGAAACTGCCGTCATCAAGCTCACAAGCCCCGCAGAACCACGGATAATCGGTTCCGAACAATTCCTCATCGTCCGCAGCGCCGATATAGCTGCCGCTCTTATCCCAAAGAACGACCTCTCTCATATTGCCGTCCAGAGCAATAAAGCCGTTTTCAGTCTCTGCAACATATGTAATGCTTCCGAGGCCGGATTCGTCCTCACTATCAAGTGTCAGCTTCAAATTGAAATCATAGTCATAGACGAACACCTTGTGGCCACTGTCATCGGCAGCAAAACCGCATACATAAATGTTATTGTCGTCAATAAATATCTCATTGACGGTACTGAGCTCAGCAAAGGTTATCGGCATCACTGACGGCTCATCGCCACCCAGAGCAAACATCTCGCAGTCTTGGGATGTAAACCAGCTTATTCCCCATGTGCCGATAGGATCCATTACGACATAATCAAAATCATCGTAGGAAGCCACTGCCTCGCCGTTCGTTACCTCCGTCAGCGGACAACCGAAGTCCGACAGCCAGAGATTTCCGCTATAATCAAGGCTCATATATGCATACTTCTCATCCAGAGGTATATCCACAGGATATGTAAAGGACTCACCGTCATATGCAAACTGCTTCAAGGCTCCGTCAACCAGGACATATGCCACTTCGCCATAGACCTTGCCGACATTTTCAAAGATCTCATGTGTACACAGACTTTCTTCAAAGGGCACCCATGTGCTTGTAAGTGTATAACCACCTACATCAACCTGATTTCCCTGTCCGAAAAATGGCTCGCCCTCCCAATACCACGGGCCGTCCTCATTTCCTATATCATCCGTTTTAAAGGTAAGGCCGGACAGCAGCTTATCGAGACGCTCATCAGAGCAGTCACCGACGATCTCCAGAGTAACCGTTACGCTTGAAGCCTCATCACGGCCGAGATACTGTCTCAGCGTAGAGCCCCATGCCTCTCTTTCCGTTGACACACAATCGATTCCGCCGAGATTTGTCAGCTCATATACATGGTTGACCTCATACTCATACTCGTCAAAACCGAGTTCCACCAGATCATCGCGGAAATTATACGGCGTGGTAACATTTGCCTGAATATAAACATTCAGGTAATCATAATTCTCGTCATCCTCTTCGGGTATGCGAATTGTCAAATTTGCGTAATCATCACCCTCTGAGAAATTTTTATCGGGGTCATAATCCCAGCCGTCAGCCTCATCGTAGGTCAAATCCCACATAGTGGTATTTATCACCTTTTCTTTGCCGACGCTTTCAGATCCCTCACTGGATTCATCTGTCGCCTCTGAGGAAGTGTCCGACGAAGGCACGGATGACTCGTCAGCAGTGTCATTTCCTTTACTGCACGCGCTCATTGTCATTATCAGCACAGTTGCAAGCAGCATGGCAGCAATTCTCTTCATTTTCATATCTGTACTCCTCTACTTAACACTTTGTGATATCTCTATCATCTTGCGGCGGCGGACACCGTAAGATACAATTGTCTTCCGCAGTGCGGACAGAATCGTGAATCCGGGGCAAGTACCGTACCGCATCTGTCACAGCATAGATGCCTCTCCCTGTAACGGTCATAGAGCGTCTTTCCGAGAAGCCTCATTCCGCACTCCGGACACGCCGAATGCTTCTCCTGCATAACTGTGCCGCAGTTCGGACAAACCCTGATGCGTTTCATGACCTTTGGGCCGTACCCACACTCTTCAAGCCAATCTATTTTTGCCTTTACTGTCAATCGGATCAGCTCCCTTCATAATGAAGCTTTTTCTTACATACCGGGCAAAAGCGAACATCCTCATCAACTCTTGAACCACAGAATTTACAATATCCCGTCTCATGCTCGAACGGAGCACAATCCGTACATTCAAAGACCTCCGGATTATACACGGCCGAGATTACCCACTTGCCGCACTTGTGACACAGGTTAAAATGTCGCTTGCCCTCATTCTCCCATGCAAGCTCAAGCTCCTCCTCCAACACTCCCGTCTTATACGGGCCTGTTGTACACGCGCACGCACCGGACAGATCACAGTAGAACTTGAAGCTTGTTCCCGCAGCATCGGAAACGACCTTGTAGGTGGCAGTTTTTTGCTCACCCATTTTCAAGCCTCCTCTCTCAGAGCTGTAAAGTGTTTACACTTAACACCAGTGTATCTATTATAGCCTTGACAGCGCACGTCTTCGTTGACTATCGACAAATTATGCGCTATAATTATTTCAGAATAAACGGGGTGGACTCTGTACTTCATTGGCATGCGGTCAGAGTGCTTTGTGCATGAGTGACCCATGCACAAATAGGATACCCCTTTCGATTTCAGTCATCGGCAAGACCTATATACCCTCCTTCGGAAGCTCTCGCAAATACTATTTTAGGGATTTCTTTTGATTTGTCCCCCCAAAAAAGCCTCGAATTGATAGGAAAATGTGAAAAAAACTTGTTTTTTTCGTTTCTTGAACGGTTTTTAGGGGGGTATTAACAGAACATCCACGTTTATTAATTGAGGAGGCAGTAACAATGAAAAAATTTGCAGCAGCGCTACTGGCTTGCCTGCTTCTGCTGGCGTCACTTCTTGTGGGGTGCTCCGCCAAAACAGAGCTTGACGCCAAGAATCCCGTAACTCTGACAATGTGGCATGTCTACGGTGAGCAGGCCGATTCTCCGATGAATCGTCTGGTCGAGGAATTCAACCGTACACTCGGCAAGGAGAAGGGCATTATCATCAATGTCTCGTTGATGTCATCCACGGCCCAGATAGGTGAAAAACTCCTTGCCGCACAAAACAGCGATGCGGGAGCAATGGACATGCCCGATCTGTTCTTCTGCCACAACAACAATGTAAAAGAGCTCGGTGCGGATAATGTGCTCGACTGGCAGGAGGTATTTACGGCTGAGGAGCTTGAGAACTATGTGCCAGATTTTCTGGAGGACGGCATGGTTGACGGCAAGCTGTCTGTGTTCCCGGTATCGAAATCAACTCATCTGCTCTTCATCTCCGGTACTCAGTTTGACCGCTTTTCGAGCGCAACCGGCGTAACATATGACAGTCTGTCCACGTGGGACGGCTTCTTTAAAGCGGCCGAAAAGTATTACGAGTATTCCGGCGGCAAACCGTTCTGTGCGTTGGACTTTGCAATACGTGCAGTTGAGCTTAACGCCATGGAGCATGGCTGTGATGACCTTTACACCGACGACGGCTGGTATGATTTCGAAAATGAAGCACTTAAGGAATCCTGGCTTCAGTTTGCAGAGGCTATAGCCAAGGGACATATAGTTGTTTCCGACCTTTATTCCAACACCCAGGTAATGACCGGAGAGGTAATCGCCGGCCTTGGTTCCTCCGCGTCCATCCTCTATTACAATGATACCGTCACCTACCCTGATAACACCTCCGAGCCGATGGGCTTGCAGATACTGCCGCCGCCAACAGCCGAGGGCACCGAGCTGCTCGTCACTCAGGCAGGTGTGGGACTCTGTGCTCTGAAGACTACTGACCAGAAAGCGGAGGCCGCCGCTGTATTTGCACGTTGGCTCACCGAGGCAGACCGCAACCTTGAATTCTGTGTCGAAACAGGCTACATGCCCGTCAATAAGGCTTCCTTTGACGGTATAAGTGACTTTGAGTTTCAGTCCGAGGCCTACAAGAACCTGTATGAGACGATGAATTTGGTCAACAAAACCGCCACGGCTGTTCGCGAGCCATCGTTTGCAGGATATTATAACAAGATATATGCCCTGTATGACGCCTTGCGCATTGAGCAAACCACCATGCCGCAGCGCTATCAAAGCGGAGAGAGTGCCGAGGCTCTGTCAAATGAGCTTTGGGAGCTGTTCAAGGGCATAAAATAAGGTGGTGTCTGCAAGGATGAAACCGCCTCATTTCACCGCTAAAAAACTAACTCTCAGACGAATGCTTTTCGGCTACATGTGCATTCTGGTCATCCTGCTGTGTGCACTGCTGCTGGCAGGACTGTTCCTGATAGGCAACTTTACCGGTACAAAGCAGCGTGTCGCAAAAACGCTGGAATTTCAAACTGAGCTGTTTGAACGACAGGTCGACACCTATTACGAAAGCTTGGCTGTCATGTGTGTGCAGCTTTCTTATAATACAACCGAAATACTGGAGACCTATCTCGACGATAATCACATCGTCTTTCAGAATCTGAATAATTCCGAAAAGCATATTGAAAACCTCCAGGAAGGGCTCATCGATATGCTCCGTCACAAGCTTTGGGAGGCTGATTGCACAGGCGCCTTTATAATGCTTGATGCACAGGTAAATTCAAACGTTAAAAATGCTGAAACATCACGCACGGGCATATATTTACAGCGCAACAATCTGGATGTCAGTGACACCCGTGTCCTGCTTTATAGGGGCCTGGCTCAGACGGGCAAGGACCACAGTTGTATGCCCCACCGAAAGTGGAGACTGGAATTCAGCACGGACTTATTTCCTAATTTCGAGGAAATCAAGAGCACTGCGGCTTTTCCGCTGAATCAGTGCTACCGCATTACCGATGTGGTTCTTCTCCCCGGCACCGATCAGCATGTAATGCTTATGACGATACCGCTTTTATCCGCTGACGGCACTTTCTACGGACTGTGCGGCTTTGAATTGAACGAGGGCTATTTTAAGCAGATATTTGCCCAGCCATCCGAGCTGGATCACGCAATTTTCTGTATCTCAAAAAGCAGTAGCGGTCTGGAGCTGTCCGAATCCTCCACTCTGAGCGCCGGAATTTTGAACGAATACTATCTGGAACCGCACGGCAGCTTTGCTTCTAAGGATTTCGGCAGCGGTCTCACCGAGTATTGGAACGAAAATGAAGCCTATATCGGAATCACACTGGAGATTCCGCTCTGCCCCAACGAATGCTCCTCCGCCATAAGCGTCCTCATACCAAAGCAGGATTATACAAATATGCTGACGATTGATCTGTTGCGTGTGGTAATTCTTATAGTCGGTTTTGCCGCCGCTGTTGTCGGGCTTTCCATGTTTTTTGCAAGACAGTACCTGCGTCCGATAAAGGATGCATTGAACAGAATCCGGAAGAAGGAATACATTCAAGACACGGCATACGCATCCGAGATTAAAGACCTTTTTGTCTTCCTTGCGGATCAGGACAGAATAAACGAAGCGGAGCTGAATAAGCTTCGTCGTGAAAAGGCCGACGCAATGACAGCTGCCACCGAGCTGCAAAGTAAATTTGATGAAACAGCAAAGCAAAATGAGCGCCTCGCATACTCTCGCAAGGATGAGATCGATCCCTATGATTTTGAGAATTTCAAAAACGGCCTCCAAATGCTGACCGGAAAGGAACGTCAGGTGTTCGATTTTTACATGCAGGGCAAGGGCGTTAAGGAGATAATAGCGGCTCTGGGATTGCAGGAGTCGACAGTGCGCTTTCATAACAAGAATATCTATTCAAAGCTCGGCGTACATTCTCTGAAGCAGCTTTTGCGCTATGCCGCAATTCTAAAGCAGGAGGAAGCCTCCAACGATAGTTCAACCGAGACCCATATTTAAACTAAAAAGGACCGTTCAGGCATTACAGCTTGAACAGTCCTTTTTCTATTGAGATTTTTATTTATACAAGCCTTATTCGAAATATCATCCTCGCACTGTTATATGCGAGAGATACACTTCTGTTTATAGAGCGATGCAACGGCACAGCGTTCACTATCACACCCATTACCTTTTCACTTATGGCTTCCTCATCCCCGGAAATACTCGGCAATTTGACCACCAGTGGAGCATCAGCCGTAAGCTTATCCTTGACAAGCCTTTTCAGCACTCCCCCACTGTTTGCCAGATTTCCCTGCTCGACATAATATTCCTCCGCAACATCACAGCTCGGTAAATCACTCCATGTGTGATCCGCTGATATCTGCTTATCCGAAAGCAGAAAATAATCATATCGTATGATATCATCCTCGCTCACCGAATAGTCAAATGTGATATCAATATGGTACGGTTGCCCATCCGGAAACACGATATTCCATGCATGTCCTGCGCTATCGGGGGCGATCCCCTCACCGTATGCTTTTCCCACAGCCACAACCGACTTCACTCCCAGTCTGTCACACAGATATTTGAACGCCTTAGAGATTCCCTCGCACACGCCTATACCGTACAGTATTGTTCCCGGCGCTTCATGACTATACGGTGCATCCACATCCTTATAGACGACCGAGCGAATTATATAGTCATGTACTCGCTTTACCTTTTCCTTGTCCGACAGTCCAGCCGCACTGCTGATAAATGCCTTCGTTGCAAGCTCCATGGATTTCAGCATTTCGCACTGCATATTTTCATCAAAGCGATACTCCGGACAAACAGTTATTGCTCCGGAGAACGGGTCTGCCAAGGCCCTCACTTGCTTTACGTTGAACAGCTCAGGCACATCAAAGCAGATACAATCATGTATGCGCCATACCGTCCCGGTATCGCTTGTATCCACCGTTATTCTGCTTTCCTGCTCAAAATAGCCCCTCAGCAGCCTGTCATATGCGACCTTTTCATTGTCGGTCAACTGCTCATAAAAATATCTGTACTGTGTGTCAGGAACAAAAGAAAAAGCTTTCATAATAAGTCTCCTTACCAATAAATAGAGATCAACGCACTAATGAAAAGCCAAAGCGCTGCAACGTAGACTATGGGCTTGCCTATCAGTAAAACAATGTAGTATCCGACGCAAAACAGTGCCAGTCCCACGACCGCAGAAAACACCGAAGCCAGATATTCACTCACCGAATACTTTCCATTTGTAGAAAATGAACCGGCAGAATTATAAAGATGTGCGCCGGATAACCCTGAGACACATGAGCCTACAGCTCCGATAAATTGTTGCATCTCGGATTCAAGCGCATCGAAAAGTGCTCCCGGCAGCACGTAGCCTGTAATAAAGGCTAATGCTATCAGTGCGAAGATATAGGACGTTACCCAAAAGCGCTTGTTGTAGGGTACTGTTCCCGTGATGCCTGTTTTTGCCGCCGCTGCTACCGAGGTTTGCGCCGAGGAATTATTTGCAGCATGCTGAACGCTGATTACTCCCTTGGCAAATTGACCCACCTTGGACACAGGACTGTTACCCATTTTAGCCCGATAGCGTTTATCCGCCGCACAATAGGGACAGACCTTACTGCCGTTCCAGTGATAATGTTCTGTTCCAAGACTTTTGCAGTGAACCAGCCCCTTTTGGTATACGGTAAGCGCCGCTTTCCACTCCAACGCATTCGGGCGCTTTCTCGGATCAGTATGCCCATCCACAAAGGCTCTCTTGAACAAATCGGTAATGTACGTCGGAAAGGAATCGATATCCGGCGCATAATGCGGCCTGACGTAGCCTGTAAGATTTTTGAAAAACGGTGTCTCGCACGCTTCTACTCTTTTATCCAGGGATTTCGGTGCAGGTGCGGACTTCATCTGAGTCGAACTTCTTTCGCAGCTAAACGGATGACAGCCATTCATTAAGACGCGGAAGATATGTATCGCAAGAGCATAATAATCCGAGTATACCGTAAATGTCGTTTGCTTACACTTCTCATAGGTCGTGCCCCTACAAGCCCTGATAACCTCAGGTGCAACATATCCCGGGGCACAGACCACACAGCGAAACTCCTTTGAAGTGGTTATAATGTGATAGGAATCCGCATCAACAAAGTACACCGTACCGTTCGGCATTACCTTTATGTTGTTGGGGTTAAAGTCTCCGAACACTTGTCCTGTCATATGCAGTCTATTGATGATATCACAGAGATTTATAAGGATATCAACTCTCCCACGCATACTGATCGATGCAGACTTCTTTGTCGGTGGATAGGAATAGAGATCATCAAGCTCAGTATTTGCATCTATACGCATCATGCCAAATCCAACAAATTGATGCTTATCATCGAACAACGGTGACATCGGCCATGCTATTTTATCCGCAACGCCCGCACTTTTAAAGGCATAGCCCCTGCCAATACTCACCATAGCGTTTATTTTTTCTTCTCTGGTCTTTGCATCCGCCGGGTCATGGTATATCTTAGCCACACGGTTTGAAAAGCCCTCGATCTCATACACAGCACCTTCTCCGCCGGACTTCATCGCAGGCTCCTTCAGTACCAGCTTTGTACCCTTTTGCGTATAGACATCCATTTTGCTACCTCCAGACCTATCCTACTAATTTGATGACCTCTTGTGCCAAACTGATATAGGCCGCAAACTTTATAAGCTTACCGCAAAAGCATGCGGCAAGAAATCTCCATGTTTTCATTCTGACAGCACCGAAAAAGATTCCCACAATGTCAAAAATCGGAAGCGGCAGCGCCGAAAACACAGTTACCGCCAAAAATCCCGGCGATACTCTTTTGCGCAAAAACCCGACCAATCTCTTCGGCAGCAGACTTTCGCCAAACCTGCCCATGCAGTATGCTACCATTTCTCCGAGGCTCGCTCCCACAGCGGCAAGCACACCTGCCAAAAGAGGAATTTTTGTACATGCGCATTTCACGGCTATCTCAAAGCAAGAATCCGAAAGAAATACCGCTGCATGTGAGAGGACTGACGTAAAGAAAGAACCCAAAACAGTAAAATCCACCTTGGCAAGCAGTAATTTGCTGACCAACCACGAAAGGATACCGATCATAAACAGAAGAAAAACAAGAATAATATCAAGGCTTGTATCTGCATCAAGCTTGAAACGTTTTCCGCTTGTCGACGGCTCATCAACATCGACACTTTCTTCGTCAATACTTTCCGTAATGGGCAATGTACCCTTATCCTCGTTCATATCAGTGCTGTCATTTGATTTCTCATTGTTTTCCGCGGGTTTTTCCTCATCTTCAGGCAAACTCACATCTGCATCATCGTCGTTTATCTGCTCGGTGTCCTGCTTCGGAACTTCGGTATTGCTCCACAGTCTCGCCTCTGCTTCTCTTTGCAGTGCTTCCCAATCCGGCGGTGCATAGTATTCGGGATCAAGCTTTTGAGGCTTTCTTTCGGTATTTATCAGCACAACAATTGTCTTGTCGTCATCAAGACAATCTCTCGGATAATCCCTTAAATAGCTTGCAGCCGCCTCCTCTAGGGACTCCAGCTTATCATCCTGCACATCAAAGTGATCCATAAACTTCTGCGCCAGAGGAACATTAACAGCTATCTCCATGTTACGCATAATTGGCGGACAAATATTATCGAGCACGCCGTCAGTCATCAGCATAACCGCCGATACCGGCTCATCAATACATCCGAACTCCCATTTGCCGGGGCCGAAGCAAAGAGGAAATACTCTGCCTTCATCGTCACGCTGCTGCACTGTCACACGGCGATATTCACCATTTTCCATAAGTGCAAGCATTCCGCTGTCTCCGGACTGGGCATAGAAGAGCTTTTCTCCGTCATATGCACACAAGCATAGCGTAGAGTCATATTCATTGGGATTATTGCCGTCCTCCTTGGCTCTCGCGAGAACCGCTTTATATGCGTTTATCATTGCGCGGGTCATCAGTTTCTTGTTGTCTTCAAAGAAATTATCGGCGGATATATTTTCGGCACATTCCTCAACCACAGAGTTCACGGCAACCTTAGAGCCAATGTCAGAATACTTCTCACTGCCAAGCCCGTCGGCCACAGCCGCTATAATGAAATTATCCTTACCCTTTTTGACCGCATATGAATCCTGGCACGGAATACCATTATCAATGTGATACGGGCCTGCCATATTTGCTTTGTATGAGATGATCATTTTCCATACCCCTTTATGCAAGTCGGCTGCATCGCTTCCATGCAGCCGACAACATATCAAAATCAATCATTGAGCCACTCATCGAGGTCCGGCACTCTGAAATTTGAGTCCTCCCCACCGATGCTGTGCTTTACGGATACTCTTCCATCCCCGGCGGCACCTGTGGAAACCGTCTTAATGCTGACGGCCATGAAGTCGAAGAACTCGGAGAAATCAAGGTCAGCACCATCTTTAAGCTCAAATACGCGCTTGCCACCCGTCAGCTTTGCAATGGTCTTCTTGTCATAATCGCCAACTGCAAGCACCCAGAGCATCAGTTTGCCCTCTTCTGTGCGTTTTTTTACGCGCTCGGCAACATCATCAATGTGCGGATCACGTCCGTCGGTTATAAGAATAATCCACGGCTTCTTAACCTCCATGCCGCTGTCGAAATACAAATTGCATCTTTCACGAGTCATATCAATGCTCAAATCCAATGCCTTTGAAATATCTGTACCGCCATCAGCAGACATTTCGACCGGCTCCAGCTCCTTTATCGGACGCCAGTTCTGAACAACTGTGGGCTCAGTATTGAAGCTAACCACTGCAACGTCTACAGCAGATGCAGCTTTATCATCCTTGCAGATGTCTCTCTTGAATCTATTGATGCATCTGTTCACGCTATTGATTGCCATGCCGTACATGCTACCGGATGCATCGGCTGCCAGTAACGTTGCCATGTGCGGCAAATGAAGCGCAATCGGTGCAATCTCACGATAATCTCCAAAATTGTAATCTGACATAATAATTTACCTCCTGGTCATTTATATAATTTAGTCCTCAACGATTCCTGTGCCGTCACAAGCCTTGCATTCAACGGTCTTTTCACCCTGGCAATAGTAGCATGTCTCGCCCTGAATCTTTCCGTCACCGACACAGCGCGGACAAACCACCTTCCCCTCGCCCTTGCAATTACGACAGATGTGTGCCATTTTATCGTCCTCCTTGTTTTTGATATCTGAGCTTTTGCTCCTTACACCCATACCTACGCACATATCAAGAAAACTCCGAAACAAATTCTTATTTTTTGCAAAATAAAAAACAGTGCAAGAGCATCATCTGCTACTTACACTGTTTTTGCATCTATTTGTTTATTCTTTATTGTCCGCTATATCCGTCTTTGGACTACAGGACTCATTTCCAAAAACGGATTCAGTACCGGCCTTTATTGCCTCATCGTAATATTTCATTTTTGAAGCAAGCACCTCAAGGTTGCTTTCAAGCTCCTTTATCTTCTTCTCAACAAGCTCTTTCTGATGAACTATTATCGCCTGACGCTCAATAAGGGTTTGATCCCCCTTGCCGCAGAGCTCAATGTATGTGTGGATATCCTTTATCGACATACCTGTATTTTTAAGGCAATTTATTATGTGCAGCCATGCAAAATCCTCATCCTTGAAAACCCTGCGTCCGTTCACTCTGTCGACAAAAGGAAGCAATCCCTGCTGATCGTAAAACCGCAGCGTATGCGGCGCTACTCCCATCATCCTTGCCACTTCTGAAATTGTATAAGTCATACGGCACCTCCAATTCATGTATCAATTATACATCTTAAAGTAAACTCTAAGTCAAGACCATTTGAGCATATTTTGTTGACTAATTTATTTTCCGTATATATAATTATATCAGATAAATAAATGGAGGTGGCTTATATGCCATATGTACAGGTTCGCGTATCCGTTTCACTCGATTCCAACCAGATCAAGACACTTCAGAAGGCACTCAGCAGCGCTATAACTCTGATTCCGGGAAAGACTCCTGCTGTAACTATGCTTGAGATAATTCCGGATTGCAATATCTATCTCGGTAAATATGAGGACGGCGACTGCGCTCTTGTTGACATCGCCGTTAACAATACGCCCGATAAAGAAGATCTCGTGTCATATTCCAAGGCCGTCTGCAATATTCTCAACGAAGTAACGGGCATCAAAAAGGAACGCATGTATCTGACTCACCGCTCCAACCCCGAGTGGCATACCGGCCGTATGTTCCTTGATTGATCGTTATAATACCTATAGAACAAAAGCTGCCGCTTCCGCAAAAAGCAGAACGGCAGCTTATTTTTATTTTAGTACCTCGTTAGCAACACTGCAACGAACAAGAGCTCTGTTGATTCTCGCCTGAGCCTTTGCAATGCGCACAGCATCCTCTTTATTTTCTTCGAGAGCCTGCTTGCCTCTTTCGTAAGAAGCCTCAGCACGCGCGACGTCGATGTCCTCCGCCCACTCAAAAGTGGTAGGCACAAGAGTAACGTCTCCATTCAGCACCTGAAGCATTCCGCCGATACACGCAGCTGTTCTGCGCTGACCCTCCGTTACAATAACGGCACGGCCCATTCCGAGTGAAGCCACGCAATTTATGTGGCGAGCAAGCACAGCCATGTCGCCGCCGGTAGTACGCACAATCAGTTTTTCGGCCTGTCCGTCAAAAATCAAGCCATCGCATGTCACGATTTTCAGTGAAAAGCTTGCCATGCTTATGCCTCCTTATTGTACGCCTCTACGACCTCATCAATACTGCCCTTAAACAGGAAGTAGGACTCAGGAATATCGTCATGCTTGCCGGAAATGATCTCCTGGAAGGAACGGATCGTCTCCTTGAGCGGTACATATCTTCCCTTATAGCCTGTGAACTGCTCTGCAACCTCGAACGGCTGAGAAAGGAAGCGCTGAACCTTACGAGCACGGTTAACCGTGATCTTATCCTCTTCGCTCAACTCATCCATACCCATGATAGCGATGATATCCTGAAGCTCCTTATAGCGCTGGAGAATTTGCTGAACAGCACGTGCAGTCTCATAATGCTCCTGACCGACAACCTCGGGAGAAAGAATTCTTGAGGTGGAATCGAGCGGATCAACAGCCGGATAGATACCGAGGGAGGCAATGCCTCTGTCAAGAACTGTTGTAGCATCCAGATGCGCAAATGTAGTTGCAGGTGCCGGGTCTGTAAGGTCATCGGCCGGAACATAAACAGCCTGAACCGATGTAATAGAGCCGTTCTTTGTGGATGTAATACGCTCCTGCAATGCACCCATTTCAGTAGCAAGCGTAGGCTGATAGCCAACTGCGGACGGCATACGTCCGAGCAGTGCGGAAACCTCTGAGCCCGCCTGTGTGAAACGGAAGATATTATCGATGAAGAGAAGAACGTCCTGATGCTTAACATCACGGAAATACTCCGCCATTGTCAGACCGGAAAGGCCGACGCGCATACGAGCTCCCGGCGGTTCGTTCATCTGACCGTAAACCATGGCAGTTTTATTGATAACGCCGGATTCCGTCATCTCGCGGTAAAGGTCATTGCCCTCACGCGTACGCTCTCCAACACCTGTGAAAACGGAAATACCGCCATGCTGCTTGGCAACGTTGTTGATAAGCTCCATGATAAGAACTGTCTTACCAACACCTGCGCCGCCGAACAGACCGATCTTACCGCCCTTTGCATACGGGCAGATAAGGTCAACGACCTTGATACCGGTCTCGAGTATCTCCGTAGCAGGTTCCTGATCCTCATAGCTCGGTGCCGGACGATGTATCGGCCACTGTTCCTCAGTATTAGGTGCCGGGCCGTTATCAATCGGCTGACCCAGCAGGTTGAAAATTCTGCCGAGGCACTCCTCGCCGACCGGAACACGTATCGGCGCGCCGGTATCAACTGCTTCCACGCCGCGCTGCAAGCCATCCGTGGATGCCATTGCGATGCAGCGAACAACATTATCGCCAACATGCTGAGCAACCTCAGCAGTGATAGTCCCACCGTTCAGCGGGATCTCTATAGCATTTAACAGATCCGGAAGCTCATGATCTGCAAATCTAATATCCAGAACTGGTCCTATGACCTGTGTCACGGTTCCGATATGTTTGGACATTGGTGTCAACTCCTTTGAACTGAATTCCGTCAGGCTTCTGCACCTGCAACGATCTCTGTGATCTCCTGCGTGATAGATGCCTGTCTTGCACGGTTGTACTTCAACGTGAGATCCGCTATCATTTCCTCTGCATTCTGCGTTGCAGAGTCCATGGCGGTTCGGCGGGCAGCTTGCTCCGCACATCGCGATTCGCACAAAGCACCGTACATAATTCCACCCACACATTCCGGAATAATAGCCTCGAATACCTCTTCCGCCGACGGCTCATAGACCGTATCAATGCGTGTGATATTCGGCTTGTCATCCGGAGATATTTCCAGCGGCAGAAGCTTCATAACTGCCGGAACCTGTGAAAGCACCGAAACAAAGTTTGTATAAACAAGCTTTATCTCACCGAATTCTCCGCCTGTAAATGCCTTTGAGAGATTTTTAGCTATCGTGAAGCAATCGCTGATCTTGATATCCGCGGCTTCTGCATACTCATCCGCATAGCATTCAACCTTGCGGGATTTGAAATACTCCAGTGCCTTCTTGCCTATCGGCAGTACCGCAACATTCTTCCCCTCCATCTCCTGCTCGGCAAGCTTTAAAACATTACTGTTATATCCGCCTGCAAGTCCGCGGTCACCAGCCACTACGATGAGCAACAGCTTATCCGACTTTGATTTGCGAAGATACGGAGAAGAAAAGTCCTTGGTAGTTTGTGTAATATCAACGATAGTCTGATACAGGATCTCGAAGTACGGGCGCGAAGCCAGAACTCTGTTCTGCGCCTGACGAAGCTTTGAGGCAGCAACCATTTCCATAGCCTTGGTTATCTGCTTCGTGCTTTCCATACTTCTTATCCTGGTTTTAATATCCTTTGTAGAAACACCAGCCATTACGCACGCTCCTTCTGCTTAAGCTTAAGAGACGAAGCGCTGGTTAAGCTCGGTAAGAGCAGCCTTAAGAGCACCTTCGGCTTCCTCGCTGAGAACACCGGTGGTACGAATGCCTGCAAGGGTATCGCTGCAATAATTATCCATATGCTCGAAGAGCTGCTTCTCATATTCGCGAATAGAAGCTATCGGAATATCATTGAGATAGCCGTTTACTACCGCATAGATTATGCAAACCTGATGTGCGATATCAACGGGAGCGTTGTTCTTCTGCTTGAGAACCTCAACGATTCTTTCACCGAGAGCCAGACGGGACTTAGTGTCCGCGTCGAGATCGGAGCCGAACTGAGCAAAGCTCTGAAGCTCACGGTACTGAGAATACAACAGCTTCAGCGAGCCGGATACCTTCTTCATGGCCTTTATCTGAGCGTTACCACCAACACGGGAAACAGAAATACCAGGGTTAACAGCCGGCATAACACCTGCATTGAACAGCTCGGACTCAAGGAATATCTGGCCGTCTGTAATGGAAATGACGTTGGTCGGGATATATGCCGAAACGTCACCAGCCTGTGTCTCAATGATCGGCAGCGCCGTCAGAGAGCCGCCGCCCTTTTCTGCACTGAGGTGCGCTGCACGCTCGAGCAGTCTTGAGTGGAGGTAGAAAACGTCACCGGGGTATGCTTCACGTCCCGGCGGACGGCGAATCAGCAGGGAGATTGCTCTGTAAGCAACTGCATGCTTTGAGAGGTCATCATAGATAACGAGGACATCCTTGCCCTGCTCCATGAAGTACTCACCCATTGCACAGCCGGCATACGGTGCGATATACTGCATAGGTGCCAGCTCGGAAGCCGTTGCACTTACAACGATTGTATATCCCATGGCTCCGTTATTTTCCAGTGTATTAACTATCTGGGAAACTGTGGAGCGCTTCTGTCCGATAGCAACATAGATGCAGATAACATCCTTGCCCTTCTGGTTGATAATGGTATCCGTCGCGATGGTGGTTTTACCTGTCTGACGGTCACCGATAATAAGCTCACGCTGTCCGCGTCCTATCGGTATCATGGAGTCGATAGCCTTGATACCTGTCTGAAGCGGCACATTAACGGGTTCACGGTCAATGATGCCCGGAGCCGGGCTCTCTATCGGGCGGAAGCCGTCATTCTCTATGACACCCTTGCCGTCTATCGGAGCACCGAGTGCATTGACAACACGTCCGATCAACGCATTGCCGACCGGAACAGAAACGACTCTGCCGGTTCTCTTTACGGTATCGCCCTCTTTGATACCGTCATCGCTGCCCAGAATAACTACGGAGACAGTTTCCTCCTCTAGGTTCTGAGCCATGCCGTATTCGCCGTTGGGAAATTCAACAAGCTCACCGGCCATACACTTAGTCAAACCGGAAACTCGAGCAATACCGTCGCCAACGATTATGACCGTACCGGTCTCGCTGGATTCAAGCTTTGCCTCATAGTTCTTGATCTGACTACGAATTATTTTTGTTATTTCTTCAGGTCTGAGTTCCATACGTTCCCTGCTTTCTCATCAGAGTACAGTGTTTTTCAAAAGCTTACGTATCTCATCCAGGCGATGACGAACCGTACCGTCAACCTGAATGCCATCCAGCTCCAGACGAACACCGCCCAGACATTCCGGATCCAATCTGCACTCCAATGCGATCGTCTTACCGGTAACGTCAGAGAGCTTTTCGACAAGCTTGCGGCGCAGCTCATCGGACAAAGGCAATTTTGTTACAGCCGTCACAGGCAGAATGCCGTTATCTTTATTAAACTGCTGCTTAAACAGTCGGCAGCAGCCAGAAAAATGCCGCATATAACCCTTTTCTGTCAGTATTTTCAAAAAATTCAGCACATAAGGATGAACCTGTCCCCTGAGGCTGTCATCAAGCACCTGACAACGCTCCTGCTTGGGAACGGATGGTGTTGAGAGAAGCTGAATAAACTCCGGATTAGCCGAAAAGCTTTCATCCAAAGCCGTCATCTGCTGCAGCATCTCCTCTGTGAGGTTCTCATCCTTAGCAAGATCATAGATAGCCTGTCCGTAAACATTAGCGATATCCGTCATAGCACACCACCAAGCTCATCGATGAACTGATTGACAAGCTTCTCCTGATCGTTTTCATCCAGCTGACGCTCAACCACCTTTTCGGCAATAGCCATTGCCATACCGGATATTTCATCCTTAGCACCGTTCAGGACATTCTTTCTCTCCTGAGCGATATCGGCGGAGGCCTTTTCCTTTATCTGAGCGGCCTGCTCCTTTGCCTGAAGAAGGATCTCTTCAGAGCGAACTGTTGCTGTTTTCTGTGCATGAGCAAGTATCTCATTGGCCTGAGCCTTAGCCTGCTTCATGTTTTCCTCGTAGGTTTCCTTCATGGCAAGTGCTTCGTCCTTTGCTGCTTCCGCCTGCTCTATCTCCTGGTCGGCAGCTTCACGGCGCTTGTCAAGAATGTTCAGTACCTTGGACAGAAAGAATTTTTTGACGACATACATCTGTATGAAAAGGTTGATGATCGTAATGATCAACGTAGCAGGTTCAACTGCTACAAGAGACTGATAAAGAGTATCCATCATAACGCTTCCTTCCGACATGGTATCATTGATAAAATGTCAGGCTTAGCTAAGGAAGTTCATGAACTGACCGGGTGCAAAGAAGATGAGCAGCAGACCGGTAACAAAGCCGTAGATACCTGTTGTCTCGGAAAGAGCGATACCGAGGATCATTGTGCTTGTAACGTCGCTCTTGCTCTCCGGCTGACGACCGATGATTTCGCAGGCACGAGCTGCGCAGTTACCTTCACCGATACCGGGGCCGATACCTGCGATCAGTGCGAGACCGGCGCCGATGCCGCATCCTGCCAGAGCAATACCTTTTGCCAAAAGCTGAAAATCGTTCATAAGAATGCCTCCTAAAAATAATTGCAATTTTATTCAAATGGCTGCTTAATCACCGGCAGCCTGTTTGATGAAGAGAGTGGTAAGTGTGCAGAAAATGAATGCCTGAATACAGCCGCCGAACCAATCAAAATATGCGCCTGTAACAGCCGGAATACCGATTGCAAGGAACGGTATCTCACCCCAGAAGCCGCCGAGATTGTGCACGAGGGATAGCACACCGAGCAAGCCCATAATAATACCGACGATGACAAACGGCTTCTTACCCTTTTTATGGGCAATAAGCGCCAGTATCACGCCAACCAGAGAAACTCCCAAAGCAACATACAAATTGCTGCCGAGGGCGCCCATAGCCGCATGAGTTGCGGCGGTCAGTGCACCGTAAATCAATGCGCTGATAACCGTGCCGGAAAGGATGTTGCCAAAATGACGGCAAGCCATGCTGATCGGTGTAAAGCATTCAGCCATTACGTTTATCGGTGCAAGAATGAATAGCGGATCGAGAAAGCTCTTTAAATATGCGCCGAAGCCTGCGGATTTAATCTTATGGTAAGTGATAATAACGAAAACCACAAGCGCCCATCCAAGCTCGGTCATAAGGTCGGCAGTCGGGCTCCAAAAGCCCAGAACACTTATTGTATTGGACACAACGCTCGTTACAAATATTGTTCCCACAAGGGGGATATATCTGTCAAAACCCGTGCCCATATTATTATGAACAAATTTAACAAGGCTTGTAACGGCCATTTCTGCCACAGCCTGCTTTCGGGATATTCCCTTTACCTTGAGATTGGAACCAAGCCAAATGCAAAGAGCGGAGATAATTATCATTACGACCCAGCTCATCGCAACAGTCTGAGTGATCTTTATCTCACCTACAAGTGGTACATCTTTAATAACTTTCAGGATTTTTGCGCCGTTGATCGAAACTTCCACTTATATCACCTCGCGGATCTTTCTGTCATATTTCAAAGCTCTCCAGCTTTTCTTCCTCTTCTTCGTCGTCCTCCGACGGCTCGGGATTCTTCCTCTCGCTCGGCTCAACCAGCGCGCCGCGCTTCTGCAGGAAGAAAATAATTAGCGTTGGGAAAAGGAGCGGAACCGCCGCTGCAACAGCATTCAAAAACGGTATTAAGAAGGCTGCCACCACCCAACCGGCTTGCAGAACGAGTCTCAGATTATAGCTGAGCTGCATTCTGGACTTCATGAGCTTCTGATCGGCCGTATCCGCCGCCTTCTGTATTGATAGGCACAGCACAGTGAAATTCAACACAGCAACGATAACGCCGCCGACTATGCTTAAAACTATTTTATACGAAAATGGGAACAAACCGATCAAATGTAATATCAAAAAAACTACAAGCTCTATCGCTGCGCATATTGCCGAGCCGCGAGCGATACGCTTAACTTCCTTTTTAGATGCAGGCTGCAACTTCATGATAATCCTCCTTTATTTATGGTCATTGAACGCGACCGGCGGTTTTTCGTCTCTACCCGCCGCATCTGCCTCTTTTTTCATTGAGCGAATACATGAACGAGCCGTGCTTATCGATGTCAGCAAGCCAAGGCAGCCCATAACTATCACTATCCACGCACCAAGGCCGAGCCGGTTCTGCATCCAAGATGCCAAAACAAGGAAAAAACACACCGGAAACAAAGCTGAAAAGCCAAACTGCACAACCCATGTCAGCATGGAAAACAGCTTAAAACTGAATTTCATCTTGAATCAAAAACACCTCTAATACCCAGTAGATTAGGCTTATTTGGGTTTATTATAGCATGGTATGCAGAAACATTCAATAGTTTGTTGTACTTTTTATCATGCGTTTTCGTCAAAAGTTACACAGACCCCAAGTTGTCATATTATTTATGTTAACTAACACTTGATGTCTTCAAGTACTAAATGTGAATTAACTCAAAATTTTTTGCAATAAACAAAAAACAGCCACCGAGCAGTACTTTCCCACTCGGCGGCTGATGAATCAGAAAAATCATATAACAATATATTTACTTATTACTTCTTGTCTGAGAGAGCTTATTTTTAACGAAACTAAAGCAAAAAGCAAATGATTCTTTATCGATAATCGATGATACTATAAAGAACAGTGGAACAACAATTATACAGGCTAACGCAGCAAATGCAATTATTATCCCATAAGATTCCAGATTAATGTTTCGAATCAGCGCAGACATCACCACAGTAACTCCTATAAAAACCAACGCATTCGAAATCCATTTTGTATAGGTAATTCTGGCACTTCTTTTTAGCAGGTTTTTGGATGCATATAGGATCATATCATTAGTCCTATACATTAATGCAGCGATAGTTCCAAAAAGGACGCCGTAAATCCCCCAAAAATGGACCGAAACAAGGGACACTGTAATATTTATTACTGATTCAATAACAGATCGGTTTTGAGTTAATTTAAAGTGACCTGCATATTCAATAACACGTTGTGACGCCGAGCGGCCATTTGACAGCAGATATGTCGCAACAAAAAGATACGGCAAAACTGTGTCTATATAGTTGACATCTGTAACCCCCTCTGTATACAACCTCAGGAATGGCAAAATGCAGGAAACTGCTATACTGTATAACGAAAAAGTCAGCGCCATATTATACGTTTCAAATACATTGTATAATTTCATGAATTTTTCTTTATCGGTTCCATAGGTCTGCCCGAGCGCGAAAGAAAAGCTTCCATTGATTATCGAAATAACGGTTCCAATCATACCAAATAACATTACGTACATTGAATAAACGCTAACAACCTTTAGTCCACAAAAAAGAGTCAAAATCAGTACATCTGTATTGGAGAAAATCAATCCGGAAATTTGATGAACCATTACAGCATTTCTTTGAGACAGCGATTCTTCATTCGGACTAACAGATAAATCAAGCCATTTGTAATGCTTCTTAATATAGCAACATATATAAAGCATTTGAACAACAGAAAACGTAAAAAACATAATCTGCAAGGCTGTCACATCAAACCCTAACAGCAACATAGCTATTTTGCAAGCACTTGTACATATGTTTAGTATTGTTCCAAGATTGGTTAACACATAGCTTTTGCCTTCAGCTTGCAATAGAATCCTATATTTTCCTTGAAAGAAGAAATTAACAACCTGAGACATGCCACTGAAAAATATCACTGATACAACAGTATACATTGGCAAAGCAGACTCAATAATCAATGGATATAATATCGCTAAAGCACATACTGCTATGAAATACCAACTGCCAACTTTTTTGTAATACTTATTTGTAGCAGCTAACACCCTATTTATTTCATCCCTGTTTCGCAAAGCAATAGGTGTATACAACGCCTGAAGAGTAGCGGTACCAATACCAGCCTCAAGTAAATTCAAATAAACCAACGCCTGATTCACAGAAGAAAGTAAGCCGTTGGCCTCTGATCCTAAGCTTACAATTACCAAGCGAGGAATTATTATACCCATCAAGATGGATACAACTTGACTTATAAGCCCCCAAAATACATTATATAAGCTTCGTTTTGCGTTCACATCTTCCTCCTACTCCAACTCTTATTTTTCAAAAAAACAATCAAACCACTGAATGGCAGCTTTTTTCTCAACCTAAAATACTTACCGCATGCCTGCCATATGGTATGCAGTGCCGGTATAAGATAATCTTCTGAAATATCTATACCCTCTCCTCTAAGCAACTCTTTATCGATAGCAAAATTCACCGAAATCAAAGCTTCATAAAGCCTACTATCTGCGGTATCCAAATTCATTTCAGCATAATACGAAGCGGTACTTCTCAATCTTTCAAAAAGGAGATTATGCAAAGTCCCGTAGTTGAACTTTGCTGATAATCTCAGATTATCTTCTAAACCACGAAGATAATCTATAGTTTTTTGTGCATCCAAGTCTCGTTGATGAGTTCCACTATAAGCATAAACATCTTCTTTAATGGCGTAAAACCGTTGCGCTTTAACCATAGCCTCAAGCAAAAACACCGGATCCTCATAAATACGATAACTCGGAAAATAGATATTATTTGATCTCAAAAAACTCAACCTATATATATATCGTTGGAAGCCAAAGTCAAACTGATAGTCGTTGAAATCAACAAACCCCTCAGTTTGAAAACGTCTCTTATTATCGGCTGGAAGCCGATCCGCCACATTCGACAAAGAGCCGCCACAAATATCTGCTCCATTTTCGTTCGCTTTATTGTACAATAACTCTAACGTCATATCATCAGCATAACTATCATCTACATCCAAAAAAGAAATAAACTCGCCATTTGCTATTTTAAGTCCTGTATTTCGAGCCACTCCGGCTCCGGAATTATTTTGAGACACAACAAATAGATTTTGCAGTTTATGTCTGCACTTATATGCATTCAGCATAATCAGAGTATCGTCATTTGAACCATCGTCAACAAAAATAATTTCGATATCCGTTAATGTCTGTTTCAGAACATTCTGCAAGCAGCCCACAATATAATCTCTACCGTTGTATACAGGCACTATTACCGATACCTTAGGCATTTCTATCCCCTCTTTCTAATACGTCCCTTAATCAAGTTCATTAACCACAAGAAGTCTTCTTTTTTGTATTCTCCATAGCAAATCATCTTCAACATACCTTTAATCATCATAGAATAATCGTGGAACGATACTCCTAAATAGAACAATTCCCTTTGATATATACCTTCATAGATATCCAAATACTTCTCACGCTCTTTGTCCGGCATACTGATTCTATTAATTGTGTTAATTATTATATCCTTGTATTCATCATATCGAGCAAGATATTGTGACTTCGTCACGTCACCACTTGACATACTATTATGATAAAGAACATATGCATATAAAGGCTCATCAAAAAACGCCTGTTTATACTTAGAATAAACAGGTAAAAGCATTTGCCAATTCTGACCACGTCTGGCAGGATAAATTCTTCTTTCCGGAACAACATCCAAAAATGCTTCAGAACGCACCATATGACACCCACAACAAAAAATCGCCTTGCTGCGCAAATGATTCTCAAATTGATATGGGTTCTGTAGATCACTTTTACCGTCAGAAGCTTTTTTTATCGGCGTAGCTAAATCAGATTCGTCAAAGTAAAATGCATCACTTGTAACTATTGCAATTTCTGGATTCTTGTTCAAAAAATCGACACGTTTACTTATTGACGCATCTAACAAATAATCATCACAATCTATCCAACACAGAAAATCTCCAGAAAAAATCGCTAATCCTGCATTTATCGCACCCGCCAGCCCCTTATTACACTGATTGACCAAAATCAGTTTCATTCCAGCATCTGCAAATTTTTTTTCGAAGCTGGTTACAATTTCAGCGGACCGATCAGTAGAACCGTCATTAACCACAATAACTTCGATTGCTGCATAGTCCTGCATCAAAACGGAATCCAGACAACGCGCAATTGTTTTTTCGCCATTATAACACGGTATGATTATACTTACTACTCGTTCTCCCATTATCATCCCTCGCTCGCATTCCAAAAGTTCTGCCGAGAATTTTTTCGATAGTCGGCATAGTTACAGTCAAAGCAAACATAACCACTATCGTCAAAACAAATCCTTCGAAAATCCCCAATGACATCAGCCAATCATCAAATAATTTGTAATCGATTAAGCGAATAGCCTCAATCAAAAAGCAATGCAGACATAGGATAATCATCGATTTTCTACCGCACATTTTCAGATATGAGAGTATTATACTATCGCAATCTTCATAATTTCGAAAACACTTACAAAGCTTCAGCAGTATATATGTCCCCAATATTCCTGTCATCAAAAAGCCGGTTGGGTTGTCAAATTCTCTTGCATACATAGATGCGAAGCCATTTTGGCATACAATCACAGCAAAGACCATGATACCAATTACTAATTTTACAGTAGTTGGTTTACTCATAAAGATAGAAGCGCTCCAAAACCCAACACCCATGAATCCACATGCGAGTATCGCTCGAAGGATAGTATTATCTATTCCACCATAATCCTGAACATATAGCCCTACTATTAAGCAAACTACAGTAAGAAATATACTGAACCATCTATTCTTCACAGTACTTAACAATATAGCGGATGCAATATATAACGCAGGAAGAAACCATACCGAACCAAATCCTAATTTAAAAAACTCTGTTATAAATATCGTAATTTGCTCAGAAATTGACTGTCCACCAATCACTCTTAATAAACTCAGAAAAAACTGAAATGTTCCTCCCCATATTATCCATGGTAGCAATAAAGATTTAGCTTTATCCTTATACCTAAAGCTTAAGCCTCCATTCATTTCATATTGATTTCTATAAAGAATCCCACTGGTAATAAAGAAAAACGGCATATGAAACGAACAAATAAGTTGTGTCAGTCCATTCCAAGCTGCATATGAATGCCCTAAAACCACCATAATAATAGCTATTCCTTTGGCAATATCTATTTCTTCAATTCTTTTCATTTCACAACCTCTTATATATCATATAACATCCCCACATCAGAAGCTTTTCCAATACCACCGCAATGGGATACATGGCTATTCTGGAACAACGATAATAACACTTAGCACATATATTAATACGACCACTAACACTTAGACAGTAACAACCTGAAATAATAATCCTTCGGAAAAGACATTATCCAACCATTAAGCACTTCAAAAGAATAAGAAGAAGTCTCGCAAAACTGGAATCTCTTTGTCACTTTCTAACTTACTGTTAATATCCTATAATACCCTCTTCTCGATTTCTTGCTTGAGTTTATCTATCCGAGAAATATACTCACGCTGTTTTTTTACCAATATTCGTTTTATCTCTGTTTCATTCTCCAAAATCCACAGCATAGCCTTTAGGACTACAGAATCTTCATCAACTTTTTGATAATCGACGACAAAATTCTCATCTGTCCCAAACAAATCCTTTGCTATTCCTTTAGACTTCACGGAATAACCCACCGCCAAAGTCGGAACACCTGACGAATACGCTGCGATCGTAGCATGAGTTCTGGCACCAATAAAGCATTTGCATTGTGAAATGCAATACTTTAACTTTGGAGCTGATAGATCGGACAGGATACACACCCTCTCGCTTTCTTTATACTTCTTATAGAGATCAAGCAAAGGCTCAGAATCGTCATTATGTTTCCATGCAACATGTGGTATTAGAGCTATAGCGAAACTTGTATTTTTCAGAACGTAGTCAATAGTTCGACAAAAATTTCTCATTAACAAATCGCTATCATTTGATCTTTTTAAGACTAATGGACTGATATTAATGCCAATGGTTTTTCCCGGTATAAAGTTAGCTGGTAAGTCGGTTTGTTCAGATTTTAACGTAAAAGCAGTATCGGGACAATAAATTGTATTAGTCAGTCCGACATTCTTCAAGGCTTCATATGTAATACTCTCGCGTGCAGTAATCAAATCATACAATCTTAAATCATCCAATAAAGCTTGATCAAGTAATAAATCTGGTTCAATTGAGCATCCCAACAAAATTGTTTTCTTAGCATACTTTCTGGCATATTTATGCATCAAAATATATTTAGGATAATTTTCATAACAATATATATCTCCGCCAATTGAAACCAGAATCTCATGCTTTTTATCTATCTGTCTTATTGCATGCTTATACGGCAATATATCAAGCGGAAAATAATCACCTTTAAGCTTCAATTTTAGATAGCTGTCAATGAATTCAAGCATATTGAACTTTTTACTTAATGCCGGTCGTACCTCGACCAACTGATCGACCCCGTATTCTTTCTCTTCTTGAGGTGACTCAGACAAAAGCATTGTGTTGTTCACGCCAAAGACCTCGGATATAGTTCTTACCAGCGCCTCACAGCCATGATTCGCACTTCCTATGTGATTGTATAAAACGTATTTCATGCTTCTTTACCGATTCTATATGTGTTACGCAGCAATGTTCGTGTTTTTAAAGTGAGCACCACCAGTTTATTTCTCTCCCATTTTAACAGTATAGCTAACAGCTTCATTATTCCTGTCATCATTTTAGGCTCTAAACAAACTTTATACTTCTTGTTATCCGCCCACCACTTAAGTTCTCGAGTCAAAGTACAGTCATTTTCATAACCATAAAAAAACACAAAAGATACATAATAACTTATGTGCTTCTTCAACTCATCTTTGTACTTTTCAAATAAAGCAGTTTCATTAATCCATTGATAGATATCGTATTGTATCTCTAACTGGGATATGTAATCGATTTTCTTGTCCTTGGACGAATTATTTGCATCTAATGTATAATTATATGCATGATCACTTGTGAATACAGCCCTTGGCTTCTTCCTATAAAGTGAAGTCAAAAACTTAAGATCTTCAGCCAATGTTAAGCCCGGCTCAAAAAACGCCTGACACTTCTCAACAAATGACTTTCTTAGCAGTTTACACCACAGATAACCAAAATAACCATTCTTATATTGAAGCTGCATAAACACATTAGGAAATTCCTCCGGGTTAACTTCGCCCTGTATCATGGTTTTTATTTCGTCAATATGTTCTTGACTTACCTGTGTGTAATCGGAAAAAATGATGTCATATTTATAGTTCTCTAAGTACCTTTGAATCTTGCTCAACCATAAGCAATCCGGGATATCATCCGCATCTACAAACCATATCCAGTCGCCTTGCGCTAATGACATCCCCGTATTTCTTGCCACAGAAACACCTTGGTTTTTTTGATGGTAAACCGTGATTCTGGTGCCGTCATTTTCATGTTTCACAGCATCCAAAAGCTCACTACTGCCATCAGTAGAGCCATCATCAACAATAACAATTTCATAATCATTATATTCTTGACTCAACAAAGCATCGATACAGCTACGTAGATATTCAACTTTGTTATATACAGGTATTATAATCGACACTGTAGGCTTCTTCACTTTCCTCGCCTCAAATACATTTTTCTAAGTAAAGCATAGCATCTATGCTTCATAAGTAAGAGCTGAACTCGCAGCTTAATAGGCACTCCACTATAGTCAAAATGTTGAAAAGCTCGTCTTAATTCATCTGATGACAAAAGATTAAGAACAATTTTCTTTCGACTATATTCATCCAACAAAAAAGCTTGCCCAATACAAACACATGCATAGTAAAGAATGTGACGCTTCAATTGCTGAGAGAAATCATATACCGGATTATTACCAAAATAAGCTTCAAGATGCCTATTCATTACGCAATATACATCCCATGCATTAGGACGATAGCTGGTCGTAATCGTCCCATCATTCTGATAATACTTATACAACGCACGCCCCTTAAGATAATAGAAGCTATCAGCACAAAACCCTACCATTGCACTAAAAATATTATCCTCCGACCACTTTACCTCTTCATCAAACCAAATGTTATTAGCTCGCAAGAAATCGGTTCTATATAAGCAGTGCCACACAGACAGTAACGGCCCATATTCAATATCACGACCCATAATCAGCGATGGAAATATCTCCTTCGATATCTCTTCTCTATTAAATCGTCCCGCACGTACATTTTTAGACTGCAAATAAGAGGTTCCATCAGACAACAGCCGCTCATAATCGGACATAACAAAATCGACGTTTTCTCGCTGAATCACGGCCACTAATTCTTCATACATCGTAGTTGCAATAGAATCATCAGAATCTACAAATCCAATATACCGGCCTTTGGCTATAGCTAATCCGGCATTTCGTGCACTGCTCAGGCCGCCGTTTTCTTTATGAATAACACGAATTCTGCTATCAGTCAAAGAGTATTCATCGCATATCCTTGGTGAATCATCCGGAGAACCATCGTCAACTAAGATAATTTCTATATCCTTTATAGTCTGTTTTAATATACTATCCACACACCTATGCAAGTATTTTTCAACATTATACACAGGTACAACTATGCTTAAGACCGGCATATTTCTTCCTTTCGATCAAATAGATCACACTATCCGAGGTAAACTACTTAAATATTTTACGTAGCTTTTCCAAACCTCGTCGACCAATGACTTTTACCAAGGCAGCTTTAAGTTTCTTCTTGATCTGTTCCGTTTTGGGCAACCAAGTCACAAAAAACAAATGCGCACAATATGAATCCTCCGTTTTTTCCATAATACAATCAGCATAATCATATGGAGAAAAAAACTCGATAGGAAAAACCGTTATTCCATCAGATAACAATTGTTTTCGGTTCTCTCGTATCAGACCCTTACTACAAAGCAACCGTGTTAATCTATTCACATTAGTATTCGTATTAAGCTTGCCGTCTTTCTGAGAAAAAACCTCTTTTGTGTACAATTCGGAAAACTCGGTCAACAACGGGTGATTCTTTTCACAAGCCATAAAAGATGTTGCAACCCAATTATCGTATTCAAATCCGAGTACGCACCGTGAATCCTCTAATAGATCGTCAAAAACTTTATATACTTCAACATCGGTATCCAAGTATATTCCACCATATCTTCGTAAAGCTTCAATACGCGCTATATCGCTCACAAATGCATATTTACCTTGCTCATAGGCTTGTCGAGAGTATTCAGAACTATTAACATCAAAATTGCTTTCATTCCACTCGATAAATTCGTAATCCTTTAATACATTCTTCCATCCATCTATGCATTGTTGAATTTTGTTTGATTTATTTTTACCGCCAAACCAACAGTAATGTACTATTTTCGGAATCATTTTTAGGCCCTTCTATATTCAAACATTTTTCTTCACAATCTGTTTTACATTTCTGTTTCAATACCCATAAACATATTATTCCCAATGTTTATAAGAACATATCTTCAAGCACTGATATACTCTGCATATTATCATCCAAAAAAATATTTTTACTTTTATTGTAAAATTAATATTCATTTCAGGTACAAGTATATCCTTCCACTTTCCCACTTGATACAACGTCATACAATCATCCCAAAAAGAAAGCTTTTTCTTAACTAACCACCCCTTTTCATCACCGATTTCTATGCTTTATATTCTCATATACAAATCCTTTTTGTATTTCAAAATTACTACTCAAATTTTTATTTGATCTGTATGTATATACACCTAATTTTTTATTTACATACAGCACCTTCCCACCTTTACGTACGAAACGTTCAACAAACTGTTCATCTGCCGAATATCCATCTGCTGCTACATATCCACCAAATCTAACTATTGAAGATTTTCTATACAAAATGCCGCATGTAGGAATCGATATATAATTATACCCACCAATTAAATATTCCTTTTCGCTTACTTTTCTATACTTCTCATTCACATAGGTGGTATATAATTTTTTTAGTCTTCCTGTTTCATTCTTTTGTAATACTCCATTCACTTCAAATTCATGATCAAATAAGATGCAATCCCACTTCAATTCGGAATCCAAAATTCTTTTGACATAACACAAATACTCCGGTAACAAGTAATCATCATCATGCAACAATGCTACCAATTCCGTGTCACTACTCAAAATACAATAATTTCAATTATCAACCATACCTAATCTAGGGTTGTGAAACACATACTTAATTTTATTATTTTCACAACTTTTTACTAGTAGCTCTATATCTTTATGCTTTTCGCTACTATCTTCCGATATCAACAATTTCCAACTTATTCCCTCTATTTCCTTTAATCCACATACACTATCAATTGCTCTTTTCAAGGTTGTAATATTTCTGTATGATGGAATTGCAATTGTAATTTCATATTTCCCCATTTTCCCCATTTTTGTTTTTTCGTAAAAACTCTTCTTCACTTTATAGAATAAAACTCTTCATCTTGCTAATTCATATAATTTCTGAACCTCATAATTATTGCCATAATCCTTATTCTTCGTAAATTCAATTAGAGGTAGTGAAACATCTGCATTTTTTATCACATTATAAATACCTTCAGCACAACCAATATTATCCATTGGCACGATAACTCCATCTTTACCATCTTCTATTTGGCTGGCAGCGGTTGGATAATTGGTTATTATGACAGGCTTATTCAGGATTTGTGCTTCTCGTACAGTCACCGCCTTGCCCTCGAATCTCGACGGCTGCACATATATATCACATGCTTTTATATATGGATAGGGATTCTCTTTCTTACCTAAAATGAAAACGTGATTTTCCATATTCCATTCATGAATTTTGGACAGAATAAGCTCCTCATCTCCGCCAAATCCAATGATGTACCATTTCACATTTGCCCCCAACTCTATTAAGCGAGAGCAAATTTCCGGAACACTATCGAAATTTTTCGCATCACAGAAACGGCCTATAGATAGTAGCTTAACAACTCCCGATTCATCAGGCATTTCTTTATCAACTAAAAACTCTTCTGACTGTTTCCTGATCATAACAGGAGATATAATATTTTCAATCTCAATGATTCTTCTGTCTAAAGTTGGGAATTTCGTTAGAAATGATTTTGCAACATCTTCAGAAATCGACACAATATTGTCGTATGCATTCCAGACGTCAAATTCTTTCTTTGTATTTCCATCAATATATCTATAATCCGTATGAAGCCATGCTACTGTTTTTTTACTATTTACTTTTTCATTCGCTAAATAATATGGCACAGTAAACGCAATAGTTAAATCATATTTTTGGTTAGATATTTTAGGCAATAACCACTTTGTATACAAAAAACTATAATGAATTTCTACAGAACTTGTTTTGGACAATTGATGACGCTTAATATATCTTTTAGCTTTATACTTCCCAAGTGCTCTCGAAAACGCCATGAGAACATGCCCCTTTTTGATAACATTACCAATCGGAACTGCTAAATCAGTATAGGCAGAGTTTTCCGGCAATAAATTTATTTTGTCCGGAATAAACTTCAAAAAGGGTCCCTGGTGATGCAGCAAAAACAAATCAACGCTAAAACGCTCCGTATCGATGGCATCCAGCAATCCCAGTAAAGCTCTTTCCGCTCCACCGATTTCCATGTCGCTTCCAATAATTAATACTTTCTTTCTTGTCATCTATCTCGCCACCACGTTGAAAGTCGGAAAAACAAGCTGTGAATCTTATGCGGTTCATGCCAAAAACGCACTACATCCCTCTTGATTGCATTCTTCTTCTCCAACTTAAAATCAAAGTAATCCCTTTTGTCTTGCGTGATACTTTCCCAAAAATGATCAGATTCTAAAAGCTTTACGTCATAATCAAGAAAGTAATTGGGCACTATCAGAAACTTTTTTGCGTCCGATTTACACTTTACTACCATTTTGCGTTTTTGCAGATGAACATACATCATTTCTGTTTTCAGCAAACATTTATCAGGTGTTCGTTCAATTCGATATATCTTTCCATTATCATACAAGAAAGCACATATCTTATCCGGCGAAGATACTATGTGGAAAGGATAGTACCTAAAATCTATATCCGCTACCAATTCATCATCGCGAAAAAAATTATAGCCTTTATCCATAAGCTCTCCTGCAAAACCCAAATGATAACCCTCTATGGATTCATCGTAGCCATATATCGCAGGTGAAGAGAGCGCGACTTTATATGTGTTGTAATTTCTAAATATTTCGTTTATCTCTTTCTTATTGCGAACAAAGCTCAGATGTCCGGTACGAAGGATCTTATCGTAACTCAAGAAGCAGTCTTCTGTCAAAAAAGACTCAATATCTCCGAAAATCAAATCACAGTCACAATATCCCCAAAAATCATAATCTGCAATATATTCTTCAAAAAGAAAACCATAAAATTGCTTATAATCACACAGCTTATAGGGTGTTTCCAATGATATTTTGAATCCCAGCTTACTCCGAAAAAGGTCTCTTACTTCAGAAAAAGTCTTCTTGACTATTTTGACATTTTTCGGCAAAACAAACGAATTCTCTATATCAGTTATCAACAGCCAATCTATGCCTTTATTCTTGCTACAAGATTCAAGCCACAAGCTGAAATAGTCATTAAATTCTCCAAAATAAGGAACAATTACAATTTTGGTTATCATGTACTCTCATTTTCCTTTTACTAAAGTTACAAACGCTAAAACCACGCCTGCCGGGATTGCGCATAGAGTAAGTATTTTTCGCGGCGAATGCAAAATGAACCGCTTGTCGCGAGCAAGAATGCTGCTCGATACATAGTGAACAGCGTCAATTAACGCGCGCTTTCTGGAGGTAGCATATTTCATGTATACAGTTCGTAAAAACGCAAACCCTTTTGGATTTAGCTTATACTGTTTCCACATGGTAGCACTTGATCCATCATGCTGGTATTCTACATTACATAGAACTTCATTCATTGTCGCCAATGTATATTTCTGATCTATCAATCTATACTTATAATCTAACCCAACATACTTTTCATCTTCAAAAACAGGATATGGCGGAAACTGATTGACTATCTCTGTTCGATATATCAGCTTCTTATCACCCTTACCGCCTTTAGCGTAGTATGCGGAAAGGGTCGTTTCTGTCATGTCGTCCGGAAAAGCATTGCCTATCAAGGCTCCGTTCATATCTGCATCAAGCCCGACTATACCCGCATAATCTTTGTCCTTTATTTCTTCCCATTTAGCATATATTTTTTCAATTGCACCATCAGCAAGGCAATCATCTGAATCAATACATACGTTCAGAACCGTATCAATATTCTCATATGCCATGTTATGCGCAGTATGCATACCGCCATTTGATTTGTATAGATAATTGATCTGGAAACCGTTATCGGCCCTCTGCCAAGCTTCAATCATAGTTCTCGTTTCATCACGAGAACCATCATCAACAATAAGCCAGATAAAATCCTTCCTGCTTTGATGACATAACGATTCATATGTACGTCCTAAAGTATGCGCACGATTATAAGCAGGTGTAAAAATTGTTAACAAACATTCTCTCATTTCTTCTTTCCCATTGACATATAAAACTTCTGTAACCACTCAACATTTCTAACAATATCGTATCCTTGATCGCAGATGCTATTAATATTGTCCGTTTTCATATCGAACTTGTGCTGACAAATATGGTCTGCCCAAACATCATCCGGATCCTCCAATGATAGGAACTCAACGTTTTCACATAGCTTGCATTCCCGAGGCACTTCTTCGGATAAGATACATGGAACACCTGCTGCTTGAGCTTCAACAGCTGCAATTCCCAACCCTTCATACAAGGACGGAAACACAAACACATCCACTCCTTGCAGCAGAGCAGGGATATCGTCCCTGCTGCCTAAGAACATCACACTATTCTCTATGCCTAAGGTTCGGACTTGTGTTTCTATTTCTTTCTGACCATCACCTGAACCGATCAACAACAAGACTGCTTCCGGATCTTTCTTTAGCACCTTCTCAAAAATCTTAACAAGAAACTTGTGATTCTTCTGCGGATTAAATCTTCCAATGTGACCTATCACAAATTTATTCTCTATGCCAAATTTTCTTTTCATGTCCTGTTCTTTTTCAGGTGAATACAAAAACTTTCTCGAATCTATGGCGTTTCTCATAACTGCAAAATCACGACCACGGAACATCCATTTGCCGGCTTCATCGCTGCAAGCGAATAGCTGAGTGGCAAAATATGGTATCATTACTTTCGATAACATCTTTATCGGATATTTCAAATTTCTGTCCTGATTCTTATTATGCGCATGCGCAATTCTGTTTTTTACGCCATACTTCTGCGCAACACTTAACGGGTATGCGCTTAAACAATCCAAATGAGAATGAACTATATCATATTGATGTGTTGAGAAAAAATCACACAGGGAACGATAGTATTTCGGAGAGAATGGGTTCAACGCGGGCATATGATATATGTTTCCACCTAACGAGATGATCTCACTATCGTAATCCGCTTCGAAGTCTCTGTGAACTAAAAAGTCAAATTGAATCTCATTTCTATCAATCTGCCTATAATAGTTCATTATCATTGTTTCTAAACCACCACGGCCCATGTATGTGACCACATGCAAAACTCTAATTGACATTTCTATCTCCTTATAATAATCCCCAAGCATAGTGCAACTGATAATAAAAGAAAAACACATATGCAATGATCATCACGCTGTAAATCAAATACTGAGATTTCTTAGTAAATACCTTTCGGATTAACCAAGGTAAAAGGATGTATGAATACAAGCTACAGTATATCGGCAATCTTCCAACATATATACCACTAGTCACACTGGATAGCAAATAGACCGAAGCCGAAACAATCGACATGTTGCAGCTGAGATTAATAATCGGATCATTCTCATGTTCTATGAATCTACGACCTATCAAAGACAAAATAGCCGGTATAGAGTAAACACAGACTCTCAATGCATTAGTTCCATCATCATCCGACCATATCTCTCCGGAAATCATATTATCATATTGCGTATTCGAAATAAGCATTTCCAATACTGATGTAAACTGATCAATAAAAGCCAGCGAAAACACGATAACGAGAATAAACAGAATCGTTCGTTTATTCCAAGCCTTTCCTTGTACTATAAAGACTATCGGCAACATAATCAATGCTGAGCCGTGAATTGTTGATAATAGAAGAATAGAGATGACAAGAGGGACATATCTTTTCTTCAACATTAATGAGGTGCAGGCAAAAATTCCAGCAACCGCAATAAACTGTCGCATTCCATTATGCATCCACGAAAGATAATCTGTAGAAACAATGAATAGGAAAATACTTGCCCAATAATCACAAGAATACCGTCTAAAAATCGCAACAATGCATATTGACTGAATCGCAGCAATAATAAAGAAAAAAACAACATCTGAGTTTCCAAACATACTCTTGATCAGAACCATAAGGACCGAAAAGCCCTTATCCTTGGTGCTATCAAGTATAAAACTTATTGCTTCAGAGAAATCGGCAGGCACTGCAAGAAACTGAGTTCTATAGGCCCAAGTATCCCCTATTGTATCATTACGAAACGCCGCCCAAATAAAGTAAGGAGCGAATATTACCACAGCTGTCAGAAAACTGTATCTGTACTCTTCACGTCCGTTAACGACTACTCGTTTCATCGAAATAATTTTGCTAATAAGCAAAGCACCTGTTAACATCCAAATAAGCAACCACCAATAATTATTAATAACCATACGCATTCCCTTCAACAAAAACAATATAACAAGACAAGCTGTCCCATGGTAGTTCCTCTTTCGATAACATACTCCCTTATATTATAACACAATTATTAAAAATGTAAATTGTATGTTTGGACAAATCACGCCTGTGGGGTAAAATTCGTGTTCAAATGCAAAAACACGTGCAGACAAGTCGGCCGCACGTGTTTTATTAATTATTATCGCACTCGATCATTACATATTCGAAAGCATACAAGTTCTTTATGGCTATTACGAGCTTTATGCTTTCTCCCTTGACATATGCATCCCGGTCATCTGTATGGACTATATTCGTGACCTTGAATGCATATTGGGCGCCGGTCATATCGGTAAAGCTCACGGCATCGCCCACATTTATACTGCGATAGCCTTCGAATTGTCCCGTCTGCGTGGTGGCATCTATGACCATTGAACCGTCATAGATACTTCCGCTGTGGACACAGGGCAGCTGCATTTTTCTGTCCCATTCCGCCGATATCGGCAGCTTAACATTTATTCCGGGCATATCGAGCACACCGATGAAATCGTTTTTCTCGACGGATAAAACCGGCATAGAGTTATCCGTACGAGCCTCCGGTGCGGCCGAATACGGCTGAGGTATCTGCTCCGAGATCGCCGTTATAATCCGCTCATATTTCTTTGGAGCAGCCCTCATGGACATCTGCCAGCATACCGAAAGCACGAGCGCTGCTATGATCATCACACCGCCGACAACCACCGGCAACGCCCATAACGAACACCGCTTCACTCTCATTTGCTTCTCCTTCTCGCTGCGACACCGATAAGCACCAGTGCGATTCCGGCTCCGCACAGCAGGACAATATAGAGAGCTATATTCGCAGTGTCCCCCGTTTTCGGTACATCAGTGCTCTTGATCGAATTCGTGACAACAAAGGTCGTCGAATGCTTTTCAACCAATGCTTTATAGCCGGATGGAACGTTTTTCTCCGCAACAGTCCACTCGGCCCCGTCGTTTTCGGCAGACCATGTATATGACCAGCCGTGCTCATTCGACAGCTCTACGGTCTTCATAACAACACCGTTGCGAAGGATATCTAACGTGATGCTTTTGGGACGTGAGCCGCTGCTGTCGCCCTTCCAGAGCTTTACCACCTGATAATGGACATCTCCGTTATCATCGGTATCGATATCCGGCTTTGGTGTAAGCTGCACATCATAGCTCCATTTTCTTGTATCCGCATCAATGCCCGGCAAAGCCACAAGCGCCGTATCGAAATAGTACCTCATACCGTTCTTTTCTGCTGTAACCGCCGACAACATGTAAAGCCCGGGTCTGAGCCCCGGAAAGCTTATAGCACCGTTATCATCGGTTACATCCACGGCGTACGGCGTAATTCCATTGGCGGCAATATGGGACTCAAAGGTCGTACGTCTCACATTCCATTCGCTGTTAGATTGTATTCCGTTTATTGAAATGTCGCATGGAGCAAAATCGTCGGTGTATACATATTGCAGCTCGTCGGTAATATCGGCTATCTTGTACAGCTTGACCTGCGCCGCGGAGAACACTTCTCCGTCACTTCCGTACACGGCGGTTACGGAGCAGTCCTGCGTTAGGGACAGCTTTTCCGTAGCATCAGCCGTAGAAAGTGCGTTCGCCGCACACGGCAGCATTGCAAGGCATAACGCCAGCATCAATGCAAATATTCTCTTGACCATTCTTCTTCCTCCTTCGATATGAGAGGCTTCTTGCTCTTTCCGTTATATCTGACCATGAGTACTATGAGCAGGATGAGTATCATCGGCGCAGCAACCACCGGGGTAGCCACAAGTGAATCTATCATATAGGCATCCGATGTTACGTACAGCACCGGAGCAGCATTTTCTATCCTTGTTCCGCGAACGAGCAATCTGTGCGAATTGACTCCGTACGGTGTGCAGGTAAGCAGCGTACAGTGATCCTCGCCGTCAATTATCTGTACATCGTTCACTTCGTTCGGCTCTACAACCTTGATTTGGTCGACCTGATAAGTTACTACCCTGTCGAGTATCGTCACGGCAAAGATATCACCGAGCTCCATTCTGTCAAGGTCTGTAAAAAGCCTTGCATGGGGCAGTCCTCTGTGGGCCGAAAGCACACTGTGCGTGCTCTCACCGCCTATCGGCATGGATGAGCCCTCAACATGTCCGCAGGCTACATTCAGCACCTCTGCTGAAACTCCGTGGTATATCGGCAGCTCCACTCCGAGCTTGGATATCGTGATGTACCCCATTACTCCCGTTCCGCTGACATTCAAAAGCTCGTCATATTCCTCAAGAGCCGAGCCCTCGGATAAAGGATCATTCATCTGTGCAAGTCTTTCATTATACAGCTCAGCTTCCTCAAAATACTCGCTGTAGCTGTCGTCGGTTATTGAATTCAACGCATTCTGGTAGCTTTCAACCGCTCGGGTCTGCGTTTTCGAGTTCCAATACTGGCTTAGTGCCGGATAAAGCAGCACACAGACACCTACGAGCAGCATCAGGACCAAAAGGATTCCTACCTTGTCTCTTTTCATAGGCATCTATCAACTGCTTTCATAAGAAAAAACAGCGGTGGATAGCGGTAAGGCTATCCACCGCCGCACATTCTACATTTTATAGTATGTTTTGCGTGATATTAATCTGGGATCAGTCCTCGTATACGGACATCTTCTTGCGAACAACCATGAACACACCTGCGGCCATTACGAGAATGGAGCCGACGGTGATGAACATCATTGTGCCGGTAGAACCGGTCTCCGGAAGGATCGTACCCTTATTGTTGGTGATATCCGCTGTGATCGTGCCTGCTGTTACGTCAGTAGTGCCGAAAGTATCGCTCTTTCCGGTGATCACAGAGGTAAGTGCTGTGAGAGTGGGAGAAACAGAAGTCGTATCCTTTGTATCTGCAACGGTGAACAAAATATCCGCCATTGTGTTGTAGCCTGCCGGAGTGGTGGTCTCAACCAGCTTATAATCGCCGGCATCAATACCTGTCCATGTAAACAGTGTCATGTCAGTACCCTTGACCTCATTACCGACCTGCTGCCAAGTAAAGCCCTCCGTGGATGTATCCTTTATCTTCTTGTAAAGAGTAAAGCCTGCACCGGTAAGAGCATTATCATTGTCGTCCTTCTTGTTGACAATGAGCTTGTATGTAAAGACGATTACCGTATCTTCCGGTGTCTTGCCGGTATCTCTGTCGCCGCTGCCGGTCTGGGTCGGGTTATTGGAATACTCAACATACATTGTATTTGTGTTGCCGGCACTTCCGACTGTTGCGCCGGATGTAAGTGTTGCGTTGTACTCAACTGTGATAGTGGAGCCTGCTGTAACCTCGGTAACATTCTTGAGGTTTGCAAATCTCACCTCAAAGGTGCAGCCGGTTTCAAGATCGGATGTAACAACCTCATACTTGGAAGAATCAATAGTTGTGTTTCCGACCTTTACAACGACGGAGTTTGAGTTAAAGCTGAGACCTGTTGAAAGCTTATCGTGGAAGGCGAGGTAGTAGCTATCGTATGCATCGTACTTAGTTGTAATGGTTGCGGAAAGCTTAAAGGGAACAACATCTCCGATATCATAGCTTGCGCTGTCCTGCCAATCGGATTCAACACCTGTGGTGTCATCCTTATCCTTTACCTTCTTGTCACTTGTGACTTCACCTGCCTTGGCAGTAACGGTGAGTGGGCCAACAACCTCAACAACAAAGGCACTGTGCTCCTGTCCGTTAGGAACATTCGAAGTAACATCCTTCAGAAGGTAGTAGCCGGGAGCAACGGTCAGAGGACTATTCTTGCTGACTGTGCCGAACTCTTCTTTAGTAGTGCTTACATAAGTCTTAATGGTTGCAAGCTTATTTACATCACTCTCGTTTTTAACATTTTCGAGAGCGGTAAGGACGTCTTTGCCCACTGCTTCACCCTCAGTGCCGGTACCGTTCTTACCCCACTTGATATTGGAGAGAACTGTGCCCGCTGCAAGGTCGCCTGTGAAGATCTGGTAGACCTCATAGGTTCTGTCATCATTGACAGTGATCGTGGTAGTACTTGTTGACGGGATCGGAGCCGGTGTAGCTGTGGGCTCCGGGGTGGCTTCCGATGCGAATGCTGTGAGGCACAGGCATGACAACATCAGAACTGCCAGAAAAATTGACATTATTCTTTTCATGACTGATTTCCTTTCTTATCAGTATTTTGAATACAAATTAAGGTTCTCCGGCGTCGAGCTCTGCGCTAAGGAGAGGTTGAGTCGCCCCCTTTACGCTTTCTCTTGTGCCGGTGAATGCATCCCCCTATGAGAGCCATAGCTATCAGGGCTGCACCCGTTAAATAATATGGCATTGTGCCGCTTCCACCCGTACCGGGCAGCTCATATTGGACGGGGAAGTTGATAATGCTTCCACCCCACTCAAGCTGTTCTCCGGAGCTGTCATACACAATGACTGTAGTGTCGTCATAGGCAACAGTTACGGTATATGTATTGCCGTCACAAACATGCCCCGCCGGAACTACAGTCTCGGACAGAGTATACACATGGCCGGATGGCACATTGCTGAACTTAACATTTCCGTCCGCATCGGACGTGGCCTCCATATCCGCTATCGGGACACTTTGGACATTATCCCCTCGGCAAAAGCCACAGGCGGCGGCATCATGCGAAAGCTTAAATACCGCGCCGGAAATCGGCCTGTCGAAGGTATCCCTCTTGATAAATTCAAGCTCACCGAGGAAGCCGTGCACACTCGGTATCTTGAAATCCACCGTGCGGCTGTCCGAAAGCACCGGAGCATCGTTCTCGGTTATCAGAACGCGGTAATTCAGCGTCGTTTTGCCGTTGGTATCGTAGACCTGATTCTCGACAAAGTCATCTTTCTCGTTTATCAGCCTGACACGATATTTCAGCGTATACGAATAAGTGGTGCGGTCACCGACAGTGCTTGAGACAAAACCCGAGGCTTTCAAATCCCAGTTTATCTTACTGCTGTCCGTGATAAAGTCGACCGTATTTTCGCCGTTCTCGGTGTTTGCTCCGTCCAGCCTGAGCGGATCTGTTATAAGCTCTCCGCCCTTATTGTAGAAGCCGATGAACTCCATGGAATCCACATTGTTTATTTGCGGCATGGGATCCTCCGCGACCCAATCGGCCTTGGCGGAATCCTGTATCTCACTCAGCATCATGCTGAATATCTTATCATACGCAGCCTGCAGACCGGAGGAATTCGTACTGTCGAAGTAGTAGCCCTCGCCGGAGCCGATGGAATTGGTCAGCCAGTTTTTATACGATTCCGTACTTGTGGCATCGCCTATCTCAAAGCCGCCGTCAACTATGTAGTTCACACTGTTGGTGACGCTGGTATAAGAGCCAGACTTTCTCACTTCAACAACCGAGAAAGACTTCCAACCGTTAAATCCCGTCTCATTAACCGAATCATCCCACCGCGCATTATTCTTTATATAATCCAGTATCTTCTGTCCGCCAACATCGACACCTATGGAAAAGAGCTTAACACCGTCCGCCTTTATAGCAGTCGCCATTTCACGCGCCTTTATAGCCGCCGTATCGCTGTAGCTCGTACCGTAGTTACAGTGAACGTCCAGAATAGAGTCATAAAACACGCCGTCGGTACCTGGAGTGCCGCTTCCGGTATACGGGTCATATCCCCCATATCCGCTGCTGAGATAGGTTGTCGGGAAACCGTCGCTCAGAAAGATTATGTATTTGTTCTTGTTCGGCGCGGACTTCAGCATGTCATATCCACGCTTCAAACCGCCCTCGACATTTGTAAATCTATCGTGAGAGTCTCCATAATTGGATTGCCTGATGATAGAGCCGGTTTTGCTCCTCATAGTATTGATGAGGCTCTCAGCCTCATCTGACGTGGAGCAGCTCGACAGATCGAATATCTCATGGGCATCCGTGTTGAATGCAACATAACCTATACGACTGACACCGTCGGTCTTCTCTGCAAAATCTTTCATGAATTTTTCAGCGGACTCCATGGCGGCTTCATATCTTGTCTTTCCGCCAAAGTCATCCGTCATCGTATTTGAGATATCCATTACGATGACAACAGCGATATCCGGGTCGGAATATATCCTCGATATTTCCTCCTGCGTCTTTACATTCAGTGTAATATCGAACACATTCTCGACATCCGTACCCTTTATCGTCTTGCTGACAGTGACCTTTTCGTCCTCGGAAACTGTCTCGCCGCCGACATTGTTCACCTGCTGATCACTCGGCATGATCACGAACGAATCGTCATCATGCTGTGTTAACTGCAAGAAAACCTCTTCCTCATCGATTGTTGAAGCAAATATCGGTGCGTCGAGCTGCATATGCATCCAGTTCGTGCCGAGTATTCGCTCGCCGCCCTCGGACTCCATATTTATTCTATAGAAAAGGTACTGTCCGGAATCCTTTGCTGTAAAGGTAAATGCATTGTCAGCGACCTCTGTCGGGCTTCTTTCGAGGAATTCTCCCGTTGCCTCATCAACATGCGCAACGTAGAAGTACTCATCGGCATTTACACTTATATCTGATGACTTTACAGTAACGCTTACCGGCAAATCGGGATGATATTCATCACCGTCAACCATAAAGCAGATATTGTACACGTCATACCAGCTTACAAAGTTCCTGTTATTGGGATTCACTCCGACAAGTGCCCTGTCAGCGGAATATCCTGCATCTTCTACATGAAGCACTGTGTTTTCCGGAAGATTTCCCTCAGCCGCAAATTTAACGTCATTGCATTCAGTGACAAGTGATTTCACTTTACCGATCAGTTCCATGAGCTCATCGTACTTCTCTCCGAAGCTTTCGGGATCATCCGACAAGCAGGTGAGTATGAATTCCTGAGCATCGGACGCAAGCTGCGGCCACAGGCTGTAAAGCTCCTCCGCTGTTCTGTCCGCCGCAAGCTGCTTCATCTGCAATTTATACATGCAGGCATCCTCATGCTCGGAAAGCGCCACTCCAAAGCCTTCACAGGTACATTTTTCAAGGAAGAACTCATTCTCGATAAGCTCCTGAGCTTCGGCGGTTATGCCGTAGCCCGAAATCGAAGCGTCATAGGGTGAGAGCTTTCTCTTGCAGACGGCGTTCTCATAATCGCCCTGAACTACTTCAAGCTCGTTCTCAAAAATGTTGGTTATAATGCCGACTGTGTTATCATTGAAGAAGATAAGGTTTCCTGCCTGCGGCTCAAAGCTGCCCGCTGCGGCAAATCTGCCCTTATCCCTCCACAGCCTTGCCATGGAGCTTGCTCCGACATTCGGTGGGAACTCATTAGAATCAAATCCCGAATAGTGCAGGCAGAACGATGTGAACATCGCCGACCAGTCACTGTACGGAGCACCGTACCACGCGCCGTATCTGGTATAGCCGCGCCGTGAGCCGTCAGCGGATATTTCGAAATTCCTTTCGCTTTCGGCATACCCTACCTGACTTTCGGCAATGGCGACAAGCGTATCGACCGAGCCGTCAGCGGTATAGCCTGCAAGCATCTGCTGCCAATCAAGCTGAGTCTCCACGTCGGAATTCTCATCCGGATAGCACTCAATACCATGCGTATGCTCCTGAACAGTGCATACAAGCTGCTTCTGCGAGCATTCCTCAGTATGCACATGTACCTCCTCGCTGAGGCCACAGACAAGCATACGCTCCTCATGCGCTTCTGTGACATTTGTCGTGTAGCACGAATCGGTGTGCTCGTGAGGTTGGGATTTCGCCGTACACGCGAGCGTTTTTTGCTGTGTGCCGTCTTCGGACTCCGAAAGCTCATAGCAGCTATCAGTATGGATATGCGCATCCTCAGTCAGGTCACAATCCAGCACCTGCTCCTCCTGCCGCTCAATATACTGAACGGTATAGCATTCGTCTGTGTGCCGGTGAGGCTCCTCGGATAAGCCGCAGGAAAGAACCGTTTCAAAGCATTCATCCGTGTGACCGTGCTCCTCAATGCCGCATGCGGCAGTACCTGCCATGGTCACACCGGTCTGTCTGAGAACCCAGAAAACATTCCCGGAAACCACCAAGGACAGTACCAGCAGAACAGCCAGCATCCTTCTGTGCCGTATTCTGCCCGAGAGTAAATTACTCAGGCTTTCTTTTAGTGTGTCGTGCAAATTCCCACCTCCCTTCATATGGAAATCGTCGAAGCATAAAGTGTTATACTACTATATGTATACTATCAATATGCATACGATCAATTCAAAAGTCCAAATCTGCCAAACGGCCATACTCGTATAAACACGCGGCCTATGATGTCGTCCTGAGTGACAGCGCCTATAACGGAATTTCGGCTGTCGATTGAATTCGAACGCCTGTCTCCCATTACAAAATAGCCGTCTCCGGGAACCGTATACGGAAACTCAAGATCACATTCGCCAAGGCTCTTCTCCGTAACATACGGCTCATCGAGCTGCTCACCGTTCACAAAAACATTTCCGGTGCTGTCAATGACAACAACATCCCCCGGCTCAGCGATAACTCTCTTAAGCAGTATCTTACCCTGATAATAGAAGCCTATCAGATCACCGCGTTCAAAGTCCCCTGTTTTCAGCAGCACGACTATCTCATCATGCTCTATGGTCGGCGACATGCTGTCTCCGGATATTTGCAGAATCGGGAAAAAAAGTGTTGTCACCAGCACGGCAATGGCGGCGACAACTATCAAGACCGAAAGCGTTCCGCGCAGGGCACGTCTGTAATACACGCCCTTTCTCAATCGCCTGCGTTCATTTTCAATTTCTTCCATGGTTGGGATTTGAACAGCTCTGTTCCTTTCTTTCATCTCAACCCCCACTTATCTGTCCAGCGAAAACTCATCAGCAATAGTCAGCAGCACGTCCCTCATTCTTCTCAGCTCGGTTCGAGAAGCCGCACACTGCTGTTCTATGCTGTCACGCTGCGCCTGTGCCTCTTTAACTATAGCATCAGCCTTTCTTTGAGCCTCCGCTATCATGCGTATGCACTCCGCATCCACAGCACTGTGCTTTCTCTTCACCTCATCAAGGTATGTATCCGCAGCGCTCTGTGCGGCATCGAACACACCGGAAACCGCTATAGCCGCTTCTGCAACAGAGCCGAGCTTTTCAAGCTTTATCGTCCTGTCGTCAAGCTCTGCCCTAAGCGTTTCCAGCTGCTCCTGAAGCGCCTCCTCGCTCTTTTTCAAGCTGTAAATGATCTCTATAAGATCCGCGCGGCTAAGCTTTTTAATATCCTTGCTCTGCAATTTAAGCACTCCTTTTTTCGCCGCAACATAAAATCAGCTTTGCTGTCCTCAATATAGAATACCGAAAATAAACAAAGCTGTCAATCTCAAATCATCAATAAATTATATCATATAAATAAGGGCATTTCAAGAATTCAAATGTCATTTTTTTGCTAAAAATCCTCATTGCTAATGTAAACGAGCATTGCCGGACAGCAGTATTACTGTCCGGCATACGTTATTTATCAAAGGACGGATTGAATGCATAGAAATTCTTGGAATCAAGTCTGTCGGTGGCGATTCTCAGTCCCTCGCCGAACCTCTGATAATGCACTATCTCTCTCGCTCGCAAAAACTTTATCGGCTCGCGCACATCCGGATCATCTGCAAAGCGCAGGATATTGTCATAGGTCACACGTGCTTTCTGTTCGGCAGCAAGGTCTTCATTCAGATCGGCAAGAGTATCGCCGCTGACAGAGAATGTCGCCGCACTGAACGGTGTCCCAGATGCCGCTATCGGGTATACGCCCGTGGTGTGATCGACAAAGTAGGTGTCAAAGCCCTGCTCCCTTATTTGCTCCGGCGTCAGACCCCTTGTAAGCTGATAAACTATCGTTCCGACCATCTCGAGGTGCCCGAGTTCCTCGGTTGCAATATCCGAAAGTATGGCGCGCAGTTCCGGGTACGGCATGGAGTATCGCTGGCTGAGATATCTCAGCGATGCTCCAATCTCGCCATGAGGCCCACCTTATCGCAGAATGTGAGCATCACGCCGTCAATCAAGGTTGACAATTGATAATATCGACGTTAAACTCTATGTGAGAACACTTAACTATGCCATTGTGGGAGGGGTAATTATGAAGCTAATCACTATATTTCTTTCGCTGCTCATGTCCGTTGTGGTCGGAGAATTTCAGAGTGATCCGACATCCTATGACAGTGCCGAGTCGCAAGCTCCGCCTGTTGTTATCTCCGGAGTAGATAATGTAAGTGATGTCTTTGATGACGTAGATTCCCTGGTGTCCTACGCCTGCTATTTGTCGGTAGTTGAAGATGAAATATCGATTGTCGCCGATGATATATATCCATCATCTTCTTCCTGCTTTCTCTGCGACATGGATAATGATGGAACGGAGGAGCTCGTAATACTCGATCATCAAAAAAACCTCGGCGAATACAGCTTGCCGGGTTATGTGTACAGTGTTTATGATGTTGAGAACGGTAATACAGTGGCCAAAATAGACCACGAGGTTCTTCTCTACGATATCGCCGGCCCTCAGGGAAACATCAGTGCGGCAAATTTCCTGGGAGATACCGTATTTGTGGTTTACTATGACAACGGCGAGACCGGTAGCGGCGCGCACAGAGGCAGAGAATATACAATTTATGATACAACGGATTTCCAAATCATCACCACAAGATATTTGGATTACATCACCGACTATGGCACCGAAGACGGTGTCGGAGTAATTATCGACTATCTGATCAACGGTGAGCCGTGCAGCTATGATGATTATTACAATTTCGTTTCATCCATTGAGCCCGTGGTCACGGCTGAGATATATTCCAACGACAGCACGGATGGCAGTATGGAGCTGTATGAGCTTCAGCAGCTTCTGCGTGAAGCTTTAGGAATTACAGTTGACGAGCCTGAACAGACACCCGAAAGTTCTGTGTCCCCCGATTGGTTTGATTTGCCATCGAATACGGAACCGGACATCGAGCCGGATTTACTCACTGACTCAGAACTCAGCGAGCAGGAGCTAATCGGCACATGGGTGCTCGATTCTGAATACACAATGAACTATAACGGCGTGTCTCTGACCTATATGTACGGTTCATCCATTAAATACGGGAATCTCATGACATTCAGCTCTGACGGATATTTTAGTTATTACATTTCCTTTTACTATGGCAGCGGTACATATACATTGTACGGTAATGAGATATATGTGAATCTGACCGACGGTGATTCCGGGCCGGGCGAAATGCTTCTTTATGTATCGAATGACGGCATTACGAGAATCGCATTCGATCAATACGGAGACGGTAATCTGGTCTTTTGGGCAAAGGAATAACCTGTATAGCAGAAAGCCGAAATGTTTGTCCATATATATCAAGAACAAATAACGGTATGGTGTTATCATAGATTAAGGGTGCAAGATGAATGGTATAAAAGCGGTTGTCTCGGCACAGGAGTATATCAAATCACATCACACAGACATGGGATTTAGTATTGAAAATGTTTGCTGTGCAGTTGGATATTCCCGCCGTCAGCTTGACAGATTATTTCAAAAGCATATGCAAATTACGCTCTGCGAATACATAAATGCGGTTGTGTTGAGTGAGAGTGCAAAAGAACTTCTCTACACCGACAAATCTGTTATTAATGTTGCCCTCGACAGCCACTATCTATCTCACGAAGGTTACACAAGATCGTTCGCGAAACGTTTTTCCGTTACACCAAAAGAGTACCGAAAGAGTCAAATCGCTATCCCGATATTCACACAGCACCCGGCTAATCATTATCATATTATGAAAGAGGGCCAAACAATGAGCACTGCATCAGTTTGCACGGTTACACCCGTCAACAGATCAAAGAGAAAATTAATTTATCTTCCATCAAAATCGGCGACCGACTACCTTTCTTATTGCGAGGAAGTTGGCTGTAATTGGGAAGGCCTGCTTAACAGTATTCCGGAAAAATTTGATGCAGCAGCATTGATCGATTTGCCTGATTCTCTGCAAAAGAAAGACATAAGTAAAATAGCCGCAGGAGTTGAAGTACCGCTTGACTATGAAAAACCTCTGCCTGATGGATACGAGGTTGCGGAATTGCCCGAATGTGTAATGCTTTACTTTCAAAGTGAACCTTATGATAATCCCGATGATTTTGGCAAGTACATCGGACAAGTATTTAAGGCGATTGAAAACTACAACCTTGAGCGCTACGGATATAAACATGCAGCAAGTATTGCACCAACACTCAATCTCGGTGCAGAGCCTGAAATCGGAGCAAGGATTGCTATTCCTGTTGAAAGAATAAAATAGCCCTGCAGTGCCGAGCACTTAGAATCAGAAGAATAAACTCATCTCAAAATACAAAGCAAAATGTCGCCCTGCGTGGGCGACATTTTTATCTTTTCTGCTACTATTTGACTACATTATAAAAAACAATTTCAGCTCGACATGATCTCATAACTTATATTGCAGAAGTCCATACCCAATAAATCACGCCATAGACAACGCTCGCGCTGATGCCGTAAACTATCACCGGGCCGGAGATAACAAATATCTTTGCCCCAAGTCCGGTAACAAGGCCCTCTGCTTGTGGTCAAGTAGGACCCATTAATTTTTTGCAAAAATTTCGGATT
>CAZHDW010000010.1:72361-74256 GCA_964531265.1 uncultured Ruminococcus sp. | reverse complement strand
TGGTTTATGACCTTGGCGGCGGTACCTTCGACGTTTCCATCATCGAGATGGGCGACGGTGTTCAGGAGGTTCTTGCAACAGCAGGTAACAACCGTCTGGGCGGCGATGACTTCGATAAGCGCGTTATGGACTGGATCGTTTCCAGCTTCAAGGTATCCGATGGCATCGACCTTTCCGGTGACAAGATGGCTATGCAGCGTGTTAAGGAAGCAGCAGAGAAGGCTAAGATCGAGCTTTCCGGCATGACAAGCGCTTCCATCAACCTGCCCTTCATCACAGCTGATGCAACAGGCCCGAAGCACCTCGACCTCACACTGTCCAGAGCTAAGTTCAACGAGCTCACAGCAGACCTCGTTGAGTCTACAATGGTTCCGGTACGCCGTGCTCTCAGCGACTCCGGTCTCCAGATAAACGAAATCGATAAGGTTCTCCTGGTTGGCGGTTCCTCCAGAATCCCGGCTGTTCAGGAAGCAGTTAAGAAGCTCACAGGCAAAGAGCCGTTCAAGGGCATCAACCCGGACGAGTGCGTTGCTATCGGTGCAGCACTCCAGGCAGGCGTTCTCGGCGGCGAGGTTCAGGGTCTCCTGCTGCTGGATGTCACACCGCTTTCCCTCGGTGTTGAGACAATGGGCGGCGTCATGACAAAGATCATCGACAGAAATACAACCATCCCGACAAAGAAGAGCCAGATATTCTCCACAGCTGCTGACGGACAGACTCAGGTTGAGGTCAATGTTCTCCAGGGTGAGCGTGAATTCGCACGTGACAACAAGCAGCTCGGTATCTTCAAGCTGGACGGCATTGCTCCGGCTCCGCGTGGAATTCCTCAGATTGAGGTTACATTCGATATCGATGCCAACGGTATCGTAAATGTTTCCGCTAAGGATCTCGGCACAGGCAAGGAGCAGAAGATCACTATCGCTTCCTCCTCCAACATGAGCAAGGAGGATATCGACCGTGCTGTTAAGGCTGCTGAGCAGTTTGCAGAGGAAGATAAGAAGCGCCGTGAAGAGGTAGATACAAAGAACAACGCAGAAAATCTCTGCTACCAGGTAGAGAAGCTCGTAAACGAGAACGGCGATAAGCTTCCCGAGGCTGATAAGAACGACCTTACAAGCAAGGTCACAGAGCTCAAGTCCACCATTCAGAACGGTGATGTTGAGGCTATCAAGGCAGGCATGGATGAGCTTCAGAAGGCTATGTACGCTGTAAGCGAGAAGATGTATCAGGCAGCAGCTCCGCAGGGTCAGGCACCGGGTGCAGGTCCGGATATGGGCGGCCAGCAGGCAGGCCCGAACGGCGACGTATACGATGCTGATTACAAGGACGTTGAGTAATTAACAGAGAAAGAGCAAGGGGTCATGCTCCGGCAAGGCCCCTTGCCTTTTAGATGTTCCGAGGAGATGACAGCGGATGGCGGACGATAAGAGAGACTATTATGAAGTGCTCGGTGTACAAAAGGGTGCTTCGGATGACGAGATAAAAAAAGCATACAGAAAAGTTGCGAAAAAGTATCACCCGGACTTGAACCCGGGCGATAAGGACGCCGAGGTTAAGTTTAAGGAGGCAAACGAGGCCTACGAGGTGCTTTCCGATAAGGATAAGCGCGCAAGGTATGACCAGTTTGGCTTTGCCGGGGTTGACCCCAATTTCGGCGGTGGCGTAGGCGGCGGAAATCCGTACGGTGCGGGCGGCTTTGATTTCACTGATATTTTCGACAGCTTCTTTGGCGGCGGCTTCGGCGGTGCGGGACGCAGAGCGAATCCGAATGCTCCGAGACGCGGCACGGATGTTGAGGCAAATGTCGTTATTTCTTTTGAAGAAGCAGCAAAGGGCTGCAAGAAGAATATTTCCTATCATCAGATAGAGAATTGCCCGGATTGTAACGGCTCCGG
>CAZHDW010000010.1:0-72261 GCA_964531265.1 uncultured Ruminococcus sp. | reverse complement strand
TGTAACGGCTCCGGCCAGGTGAGAATAAATCAGCGTACTGCTTTCGGCGTTGTGCAGTCGGTCGGCACATGTGATCGATGCGGTGGCAAGGGCAAAATAGTTGAAACACCGTGTAAAACATGCGACGGCAAGGGCAGAATACGCAGACAGAAGACGATAGAGGTAACGATACCTGCCGGTATTGATGATGAGCAGGTACTGAATGTGGGCGGAAGAGGAAACGCAGGCAGCAACGGCGGCCCGAGCGGAGACCTCCATGTTTACGTCAATGTGCGTCCTCATGCGATATTCCAGCGCAGAGGAAACGACGTATGGTGTGAGATGCCCATTACATTTACTCAGGCAGCACTCGGTGCGGATGTTACCGTGCCGACATTGGACGGTAAGGTTACCTACCATGTTCATGACGGTACACAGCCCGGCGATGTTTTCAAGCTTAAGGGACGCGGAATACCGAGCATCAATGGCAGAGGACGTGGCGACCAGTACGTGCAGGTGACTGTTGAGGTGCCGAAGAACCTCTCTAAAAAGCAGAAGGAGCTCCTTGCCGAGTTCGATAAGAACGCGGATGAGAAGAATTACCAGAAGCGCAAGAACTTTTTCGGCAAGATAAAGGAACTGTTTGGGGATTGATTTTTTTTTTGACAGCGAGTATACTATGCTCAGAAGGTATAGTACACTCGCTGCTTTTTTGTTTTTTATGCAGTGAATATCAGTGATGGTGGAGGAGTAGTAATGGCAAAATTATCAAAAGAGGCGGAAGCAATACTCTTGGAGCGCTTTGGAAATGACAGTGTTATTGCGTTGGCGACCGTCAAAGACGGCAGGCCGTGTGTCCGCAATGTGAATGCGTTCTACTTTGAACGCGCATTCTATGTTCTTACCTATGGTCTGTCGAATAAAATCGCACAGATAGAGAAGAACCCGTCGGTCGCCATTGCCGGAGATTGGTTTACGGCAAATGGTGAAGGTGTGAATCTTGGATATTTCGGTAAGCCGGAAAACTCCGCCGTCGCAGAAAAGATGAGAGAAGCTTTTGCGGAGTGGATCGATAACGGACATAATGATTTCAGTGACGTTAACACGTGCATTTTGCAGATCAAGCTGGAGAACGGCCTGCTTCTTTCCCATGGAACACGCTACGAGATAGACTTTACCGAATAAGCTATGGCGCCTGTGAATTGCGTAGATAATATGGGGCATTGAGCGATGCTTTGTCTGTAATTGTCAAAAATCACTATTATTGGTTGATACCAATTTGAAAAAATTATTGCAAAAGCTTAAATGAAGCGGTATAATGATTTCAAACTACAGGCTACGCAAAGAAAGGCGGTAATCCATATGAAGAAAAACGTTGCCACGCGATGCACTGCATTGCTTCTGTGCCTGATGATGGTCTTTTCTGTTGTCGGCTGCAAGGGAGCTGAAAAAGAGACCGAAGAAAGCATACCGGTGGTTGAAAGCCCCGCTTCCTCCGAGTCGAGCGAGGAGGAGACCTCCGCAACGCCCGAGCCCACTCCCGTATCCACTGAGGAGCCTGAAAATGCCAATATTCTGACAGGTCTCGGCACACTGACCGATGAAGCAGTGGGTAAGCGCCCAGTTGCCGTTATGATAAATAATGTTAAGGCTGCACTGCCGCAGGACGGCGTTTCTGCCGCCGATGTTATATTTGAGATTCCCGTTGAAGCGGATCAGACACGCTTAATGGGCATTTACGGCGACTATACGCAGATACCGAATATCTGCTCCGTAAGAAGCTGTAGATATTATTATCCGATACTGGCGCTTGGCTTTGATGCCATTTATATTCATTGGGGTATGGATCCCTCAATTGCCGCCGATACGCTCAACCGCTTGAATCCGGACAGATTTGACGGCATGACGAGCGGAAGCGGCTTCGGACGCAACCAGAGCCGACTGAACAGCGGCAAGGCGCTTGAGCATACGGGTGAATTTTACGGTGAGCAGCTCCCCGACATGGTCAGCAGGAATGATATGAGAATAGACCTGACCGAGGATTGGGAGGGCTATGCCTTCAATTTTGCACCTGTCGGCGAAACAGTCACTCCGAACGGCGGAGCAGCTGATTATGTGCATGTGGAATTCGGAGCGCAGTCCAGCAGCTTCAACTATAATGCAGAAACACATGTTTACGAAAAGCTTCATGGCACCGAACCCCACGTCGATGCGGCAAACGGCGAGCAGCTCGTTTTTGAAAACGTTATCGTGCTCGAGACTGATATCTCTCTGCGCGACGACGGCGTTCATAAGAATGTCAATTGGGAGGGCGGAGATGCTTATGTTGGCTGGTATTTCTCCGAGGGCTCCATGCAGAAGATAACCTGGAGCAAGGCGGATGAATACAGCAAGCTGAAATTCTTCGATGAAAACGGCGATGAGCTTGTTATGAACCGCGGAAAGACCTATATAGGTATGACCTATAGCGGCAATGTTTCAACAGAAAAGTAATAATCAAGTTAAAAAGGTACCGGTTGTATCCGGTACCTTTTTTATCCCATGATAAAAAATATATAAAGCAGACATAAAAAAACTCCGGCATATCGAGAGTGAAGTGCCCCCAAAAAGTTAGAAATATTTGTCTAACTTTTTGGAGTGCAGTTCAGAGCTCGACAGCCGGAGTAAATTTATTTTCGATTCAAGCTAAATTGCAGAACTGATTGTGTGGGGAGGATCACTCTTCTTCAACATCATGGCAGTCCTCGCACTCTTCGAGAACACCTACGATCGGCACGGGATCGATGCCCTGACGTGTGTAATAGTCGGAAACAGCAGCCTTTATAGCCTGCTCTGCCAGAACGGAGCAATGTACCTTAACTGCCGGAAGACCGTCAAGAGCCTCCATAACTGCCTTGTTTGTCAGCTTAAGAGCGTCTGCAATGGACTTGCCCTTAACGAGCTCAGTAGCCATGCTGCTGGTAGCAATGGCAGCGCCGCAGCCGAATGTCATAAACTTAACGTCTGTGATGATCTCGTCCTCTACCTTGATGTACATGCGCATGATGTCGCCACACTTGGGGTTGCCGACTTCACCGACACCGGAGGGATTTTCCATTTCACCGACATTACGCGGATTTGCGAAATGCTCCATAACCTTTTCACTGTATGCCATAAAAATTCATTCCTTTCAAAATCTAAACAGTTTATATCAATAGAGATCGGATCATACTCTTCCGTGAATGATAGCATCCCAAAGCGGGCTCATTGCACGGAGTTTATTTACGATCTGCGGAAGAACCTCGATGATGTAATCCACATCGCTCTCGTTGTTGACATCACTGAAGCTGAGACGCAGAGAGCCGTGAGCGACCTCGTGCTTAAGGCCGATAGCGAGCAGTACGTGGCTCGGATCCAGAGAACCGGAGGTGCAGGCACTGCCGGAGGAAGCACAAATGCCCTTCATGTCGAGCATAAGCAGCAGGGATTCACCCTCAATGCCCTCGAAGCAGAAGCTGATATTGCCGGGCAAACGCTTTTCGCGGTCACCGTTCAAACGGCTGCGGTCTATTTTGAGTATTTCGGTGATGAGCTTGTCCTGCATTCTCTTGAGCTTTGCATTCTTCTCATCCATTGTAGCTGTAGCGATCTCAATAGCTTTTCCGAGGCCAACGATGCCTGCGACATTTTCTGTACCTGCGCGGCGGTTACGCTCCTGTGCGCCGCCGTCGATGAGGTTGGGGAGAACTATGCCACGGCGGATATAGAGAGCACCGACACCCTTCGGGGCGTGCAGCTTGTGACCGCTGAGGGAGAGCATGTCGATGTTCTGCTCTTTAACGTCGATGTGAACATTGCCGACTGCCTGAACAGCATCGGTGTGGAAGAGAACGCCGTGCTTTTTGCAGATAGCGCCAATCTCGGATATCGGCTGAATGGTGCCGATCTCGTTGTTTGCATACATTATTGTGACAAGTGCTGTCTTGTCGGTGATAGCAGCCTCAAGCTCCTCGGGACGCACAATACCGTTTTCGTGAACATCCAGATAGGTGACTGTGAAGCCCTCCTTCTCAAGAGCCGCACATGTGTGCAGGACTGCGTGATGCTCGAACTTACTGGTGATGATGTGATTCTTGCCCTGCTTTGCCATCTTGTGAGCAGCGCCCTTTATTGCCCAGTTGTCGCTCTCACTGCCGCCGCTGGTGAAGAATATCTCATTGGGCTGAGCACCGAGACATTTTGCCACCATAGCTCTGGCCTCTTCAAGCGGCTTTTTCGCTTCATTGCCTATGGAATAGAGGCTGGAGGGGTTGCCGTAAACTTCCTTATAGAAGGGGAGCATGGCGTCCAGAACAGCCGGTGAAACCGAGGTTGTAGCGGCGTTATCCGCGTAAATGACCTTCTTGCCGTTCATATCCATTTTTATCATACCTTTCGGATAAATTTTTTCTCTGTAAGCAGGAATACCGTGACAGCTCATAGCATTTCCTCTTACAGGATATAATATACACCGTTTTGGTATACAATGCAATAGTAAATTGCAAAAAAATGTAAATTCCTTTTGCATATCGCGGCCTGTGGCTTGGAAAATTACTGCTAAAAGCATCTGCCGGGGCGGTACCGGTGCGGCGCTTTTCAGAATCTTGACATTCAAAAGCAGGTGTAGTAATATAGTATTATCTATAGCTGTGCACGTAAAAGGGATGTGCGGATGCATGTTCCATAAACAACATATATTACATTATTATTTGGAGGTATTTATTTGGCTGAAAGAAAATTAAACAGAATAAAGAAGCCTGCATCGCTCGGCGATGCCGCTGCTAAAAAGCAGCAGGATCAGCCGCTCAGAGCAGCAGATGGCACAACATTTATCGGAAAGATAGCGGACCCCATCGACAAGGACTCTGCATCGGCTGCGGAGCGTACTCAGAAGAAGAGAACGATGAAGCGCCAGCCGCAGAGCTCAAGGAAGACTTCGACAAAGAAGAATGAGGCAGCTCCCACAAAGAATGCTTCTGCTTCCTCGTCGGAGGCTACACGCACGAATAAGTCCAAAAAGAACAGAAAGCCGCAGCCCAAGCCGTCTATTAAGGCATATTTCCTCGGAGGGTTGAATGAGATCGGAAAGAATTTCACCCTGTTCGAGTGTGGCCAGGATATGGTCATTGTTGACTGCGGACTTGCTTTCCCGGATGACGAGATGTTCGGCATCGATGCTGTAATACCGGATTTCACCTTTGTTGAGAAAAACAGCGATAAGATTCGCGGTATATTCATTACGCACGGACATGAGGATCATATCGGCGGACTTCCGTATCTGCTCAAGAAGATAAATGCTCCGGTCTACGGAACCTCGCTTACACTTGCACTTATCGAGAATAAGCTCAAGGAGCACAATATGGGCTGGGTGCAGCTCAATGTAACGCCCGCGGGCAGCCATGTAAAGCTCGGCTGCTTCGATGTGGAGCTGATACATGTGAACCACTCCATTTCCGATGCCGTTGCACTGGCACTGCACACTCCGGCCGGTGTAATCGTTCACACGGGTGACTTTAAGGTGGATTTTACACCTACACAGGGTGGAATGATCGACCTTGCGCGCTTTGCACAGCTCGGCCAGGAGGGAGTTCTCATGCTTATGGCGGACTCCACCAACGCAGAGCGTCCGGGATATACCCAGACGGAGCAGAAGGTCAATGCGACCTTTGAGGCGCTTTTTGCACGTGCTGAGGCAGGACACAAGAGACTGATAATTGCGACCTTCGCTTCCAATATCAGCCGTGTGCAGCAGATAATCGACTGCGCGGCGAAATACGGAAGGAAGGTGGCACTGTCCGGACGCAGCATGGTGAACGTAATGTCCATTGCAAGTGAGCTCGGCTACCTCAAGGTTCCGGACGGACTGCTCATCGACCTCAACATGATATCCAGATATCCGAATGACCAGATAGTTCTGATAACAACGGGCAGCCAGGGCGAGCCCATGTCCGCACTTACAAGAATGGCATTTTCGGATCATCGTCAGGTTGCTATCAGCGAGAACGATATGATAATTATTTCGGCTCGTCCGATCCCCGGCAACGAAAAGACCGTCGGTACGGTCGTTGATGAGCTCATGAAGCACGGCTGTGACGTTGTTTATGAATCCATGTACGATGTTCATGTATCCGGCCATGCATGCCAGGAGGAGCTCAAGATGATCCAGGCATTGACCAAGCCGAAATATTTCATCCCGGTTCACGGTGAGCAGAAGCATTTGAGAAAGCATGCCGGAGTTGCTATGAGCATGGGAATGCCGGCAGAGAATATCTTTATCGGAGATATCGGCAGTGCGGTTGAAATAAACGAGGCATATCTCAAGCAGCTTCCGTCCGTACCGGCAGGTGCGGTTATGGTTGACGGCCTCGGCGTGGGTGATGTCGGAAGCATCGTCCTCAGAGACCGTAAGCATCTTGCGGAGGACGGCCTCATCATTGCTGTCTGCACTATAGATTCTGTTTCCGGAGATATTGTCTCCGGCCCGGACATCGTTTCCAGAGGCTTTGTCTATGTAAGAGAGTCCGAAGAAATGATGGAGGAAGCAAGACAGCTCGTAAGCAACATTGTTCAGCAGTGTATGAATGAGCATATTCGCGAGTGGAGTGCGATAAAGCTTCGCGTCAGGGACGGGCTTTCAAGGTTCCTGTACCAGCGCACCCGCCGCAGTCCAATGATCCTCCCGATCATAATGGAGGTTTAAATTTCCGCGTATGCGCTGAGAGGAGATCAGTATATGAGAGGAAAGCGAATCTGGATGACTACCCCGGTGTGCTATGCAATGTGCGCCGCACTGTTCGCAGTTTCCGCTGTCAGCTTCAGATATAATAAATATCTTTTTGCGGTGGAGATATGTATGTCAGTGGTTTTTGCGGCTTTTATCGCTGTAACTGATATCAAATATCGTATGCGCATACAGAATGCACTTTCGGCCGCAAAGCAGGTGCTCTCTGCGGAGGGCCAGCATGAGCTTGACAGCTTTCCGCTGTCGGTTACGGTGCTCGGAGACGCAGGGGATATAATCTGGGCAAATGAAAAATTCAAGGATGCTTTTTCGCGTGACGGAGAGGTGTGCGGAGAGAATATTGCGGCTTATATATACCCGAAAACGCTCAGACAGATATTGTCGGAGAAGGGTACGGCCATATCCTTCGCTGACAAGGAGTTCACAGCCTACGGTCTGCGCACGGATGCCGGAAGCATAGTATACTTTGTGGATGATACCTATTATAAGCAGATTCACAGGGAGTACAGAGAAAAGCGCACCGTGGTCGCCATGATTACCTTCGATAATCGCGAGGAGCTCACTCATGATGCCGCCGGTGGCGAGGACTCCAGAATCACCTCGGAGGTCGAAGCAGTGCTTCGTAAGTGGTCAAATGAGATGATGGGCGGCTTTTTGCGCAGACTGTCGAACGGCCGCTACATGCTAATCACGGATGATAAGCATGTTGAGCAGGCCAAGCAGGAGCGCTTCGCCGTGCTTGACAGTGTACGCGCAGTAAAGGCTGCAAACGGCATGGCGGCTACTGTTTCCATAGGTATAGGCAGGGGCTCGGATACTGCGGCTCTCAGTGAGATGCATGCACGTCAGGCGCTTGACATGGCGCTTGGCCGCGGCGGAGATCAGGTTGCCGTCCATTTGCCGGACGGTACCTATGAGTTCTTCGGCGGACTGTCAAAGGGCGTTGAAAAGCGCGATAAGGTGCGTACACGTGTTATTGCGGCAACACTTTCCGACCATATCAAGTCCAGTGACCATGTTTTCATCATGGGACACAAGAACTCCGACCTCGACAGCGTGGGTGCGGCAGTGGGCGTTTGGGCGGCAGTGACAAAGGGTCTGCAATGCCGTGCAAGCATAGTAATAGACATAAATCGCTCTCTGGCAGGTACTATGATAAACTCCTTCAAGCATAAGCCGGAGTATGAGAATATGTTTATCACGCCGCAGGATGCAGTGGAGCGCTGTACACAGCGTTCACTTTTGATAGTTGTTGATACACATTCCGTCAATTTTGTTGAGAGCCAGGAGGTTCTCAACGCGATACAGAGAGTTGTGGTCATAGATCACCACAGAATGATGGTGACGCATATAAAGGATGCGATAATTTTCTATCACGAGCCGTATGCGAGCTCAGCATCCGAAATGGTGGCAGAGCTTGTGCAGTATATCAATTCCTCCGCACTTAACCGAGTGGAGGCGACTGCACTTTTGGCCGGTATCATGCTCGATACCAAGAATTTTGTCCTTAAGACAGGTGTGCGCACCTTTGAGGCGTCGGCGTTTTTGAGACGCCGCGGTGCGGATACGGTTGAGGTCAAAAAGTTGTTTGCAAATTCTCTCAATACCTATAAGGAGCGCTCTCAGCTCGTTGCAGGTACGGAGATATATAAAAACTGTGCTATCGCGTGCTCTAATTGGGAATTCCCGAATGTTCGCATAGCGGCGGCACAGGCGGCCGATGAGCTGCTGTCTATACAGGGTATTCGCGCATCGTTCGTCATTTTCAAGGTGGGCAACGAGATAGGAATCTCGGCGCGCAGCCTCGGAGACGTGAACGTGCAGATACTTCTGGAAGAATTCGGCGGCGGCGGACACTTCAATATGGCCGGAGCACAGGTAAAGAACAGCACAACGGAGGATGTCAGAAAAATGCTCGTCCGTGTACTGGATCAGAAGCTGGCGTCGGCTATGAAGAAGGACGATTGACCGCGTATCAATTAAGCAAAGGTCCGATTGGAGAAAGGAATCAATATGAAAGTAGTACTTTTGGCAGATGTTAAGGGTGTTGGCAAGAAGGGTGAGCTTATCAATGCAGCAGAGGGCTATGCAAGAAATTTCCTGCTGCCGCGCCAGCTTGCAAAAGAGGCAAATGCTCAGGTAATGAATGAGCTTAAGAATGCCGAGGCATCCAAGGCATATAAGGTAAAGACGGAGACAGAGGAGGCTCAGAGAGCTGCAGCGGAGCTCAGCGAGAAGATCGTGCGCATCACGGCAAAGTCCGGCGCCGGCGGAAAGCTCTTCGGCTCGGTTACAGCCAAGGAGATCGCTCAGGAGATCAAGAAGCAGTTCGGCGTTGAGATCGATAAGAGAAAGATCCACCTCTCTTCCGATATCAAGGCATTCGGAACATATCAGTTTGAGATAAAGCTCTATTCCGGCATTACAACTAAGATGTCCGTATCCGTTACAGAGCTTTGATCTGATCGAAATGTAATTTTGTATTAAGTATTGGAGCTGTAAATTATGTCGGATGGCTATTTGGATTTGAATACGGCGGCGGTACCGGGAATGGTGCTGCCGTTCAGCGCAGAAGCGGAACAGTCCGTGCTCGGTGCTGTTTTGCTGGAGCCTGTCTGCCTTTCAACGGTGGCAGAGCTGCTTCCGCGCGCCGATTATTTCTATCAGGTCAATAACCGGCTGATATACGGTGCCATGCTCGAGATGTTCACGGCAGGCAAGCCGGTGGATCTGGTAACGCTGCTTGAACGTCTCAGGGATGAGGATACCTTTGACGAGGGAACCGGCAAGGTGTACCTGATGCAGCTTGCACAGCTTGTGCCGAGCATTTCTAATGTCGAGGAGTATTGCAGAATAGTTCGCGATAAATACGATGTGCGAATGCTCATCCATGCGGCAAGGGGAATACTCAGCGATGCTACGGAGGGAGCGGGGGAGACCTCGCTGCTGCTGGATTCCGCAGAGCAGAGGATATTTGATATTCGCCGCGGCAAGGCTCTTGCCGGACTTGAAAAGCTGAGCGATGTTCTTTTCGATACATTTGAAAGACTTGACAGGCTCAATTCCCCGGACAAGGATCTCTATAAGGGAATCCCCACCGGCATACGCGACCTCGATAATACGATAACCGGACTTAACAGATCCGACCTTGTAATAATCGGTGCGCGTCCCGGTATGGGTAAAACGAGCTTTGCGCTGAATATAGCAAGAAATGCGAGCGTTGTCAGCGGTAAGCGTGTGGCCTTCTTCTCATTGGAAATGTCCAAGGAGCAGCTGGCTTCGCGTGTCATATCCTCGGAGGCTCTTGTCGGCGGAACAAAGCTCCGTACGGGTGAGCTTTCCGAGAGTGAATGGACGCGCCTGATAGAGGCCGGAGATATTCTTTCGAAGGCAGAGCTGTATCTTGACGATACTCCGGGCATAACGGTTCCGGAGATGAAGGCGAAGATACGCAGACTGAAGGATGTTGATCTTGTGATGATCGACTATCTTCAGCTAATGAACAGTGCGCAGAGGATCGATAACCGTGTGCAGGAAATATCAGAGATAACCAGAAGCCTTAAGATAATGGCAAAGGAGCTCAATATCCCCGTGGTCACGCTGGCACAGCTTGCCCGTGCCGGTGAAAAGCGTCAGGAGCACAGACCCGTACTTTCCGACCTCAGAGATTCCGGTTCTATAGAGCAGGATGCCGATATCGTTCTTTTTCTCTACCGAGATGCGTATTATGCGAATGAATCCAAATCTCCCGAGGATGTCGATAAGAACAGCGCCGAGTGTATAGTCGCAAAGAACAGACATGGTGAGCTGCGCAATGTTCCACTGCACTGGCAGGGCGAATTCATGCGCTTTACTTCTCAGGAGGTTGTGCGGCGTGAGGGCTGATGCTATCCTTCAAAGGGTGAACTATGATTTTCCGCAGGATGGAAAGATAATCGTCGGCTTTTCCGGCGGTGCGGATTCCACCTTGCTGACATATCTTCTGCTGCGGCATTTTGGCCCGGAAAGGCTTTTGTGCATACATGTTAACCACTGTATACGCGGTGCCGAGGCTGACAGGGATGAGAGTTTTGTGCGCGAGTTCTGCACTTTCCACCGTTTGAAGCTTGAAGTGTTGAAAAAAGACATCCCGGTGATGGCAGAGGAAAGCGGCGAGGGGCTCGAGGAATGTGCCAGAAGGGTACGATATGCCGCATTTACGGAATTTGCCGGAGAGAGCGGCTGCATAGCCACGGCTCATAATGCCGATGATAATGCGGAAACGGTGCTGATGAACCTTTCGAGGGGAATGGGCCCTCGTGGTGCCTGCGGAATACCGCAGAGGCGTGGAAATATATACAGACCCCTGCTGCGAGTATCAAGGCAGGAGATAGAGCTTCTCTGTGCGGAATACGGGCTGAGCTATGTGACGGATTCAACGAATGCGGATGTTGAATACACAAGGAACAGGCTGAGGCATAATGTTCTGCCGGAGCTGAAAAGGGTGAATCCCGAGACGGTCGAGGCTATTTCGAGATTTACGGACTCAATGGCTTTACAGCAGGAATTTATGGTTCAGCAGGCGAGTGCATTGCTTTCGGAAAGCGAGGGCGAATGGGGTCATGATCTCAAAACGCTGAGAGCGGCTCATTCCGCTGTGCTGCGTGTTGCGCTTGAAATGCTGCTGCGGCCGGTGGGAAGGCTCAGCTATGAGCATCTTGTTGAGGCTGAACGCTGTGTTCGCTGCGGCGGTGCACTATCCCTGCCGGGTGGTGCACAGCTTACTGCGAAGCAGGATACGCTGACAATAACCTTTGGGGCGCAAAACGAGGAGTGCGTGCCCCTCGTTGACGGAAAGGCTGCTCTGCCGGACGGCAGAACACTTTTTGTTTCAAAAAAGTTTACAGAAAACCAAAAAAACGGCAGTAAAGTTCATAATTTGTTGTTTAATAACTTTTCAAACTATGATAAAATTACAAGTACTGTAACAGTTCGCACAAGGCGTTCCGGAGACCGCTTCCGCCCGATGGGACGCGGTGTCGGAAAATCTCTCAAAAAGCTGATGAACGAGCTTCGTATTCCGGCGGCGGTACGGGATAAGCTGTGGCTGCTTGAGGCAGAGGGAGAGATCATCTGGATAGAATCCGTCGGTATGGCAGACGGCTGGAAGGATGTTGAGGTGCAGCTTGTTGAAAGTACGGTGAAATGATCACCCAGAGGGGAAAGGACGAGAAAAATGATTAACGAAATGAGCAAGGATATCAAGGAAGTTCTCTACAGCGAGGAAGACATCGCAGCAATGGTACAGCGTGTAGGCGCTGAGATCACACGTGACTATGCAGGTAAGAATTTGCTGCTCGTCAGCGTGCTTAAGGGCTCTGTAGCATTTATGGCAGACCTTATGCGTGCTATCACGATCCCGGCACGTATCGACTTTATGTCCGTTTCCAGTTATGGCTCCGGAACAAAGACAAGCGGCGTCGTAAAAATCATCAAGGATCTTGATATCAATCTTGAGGGCTATGACATCCTCATCGTCGAGGATATCCTCGACAGCGGTAAGACACTCCACTACCTCGTAAATATCCTTAAGCAGAGAAACCCCGCAAGCGTCGAGGTCTGCACTTTGTTCGATAAGCCCGAGCGTCGTGAGGTGGATGTATACGCAAAGTACAGGGGCTGCATCATTCCCGATGCATTCATCGTGGGATACGGTCTCGATTATGACGAGAAATACAGAAATCTGCCGTATGTTGGCGTTCTGAAGCCGGAAGTTTACGGTGAATGATAGATTTTCTGTTGAAATATGCATAAGCAAATAATTTTTTCCGGGAGGTCGGAACTTGGACAACAATAACAAAAAGATCATAAGAAATCTTGTAATCTACCTTGGAGTGCCGTTGCTGCTCTTCTTCGTGCTGTTCTTTATTTTCAGCGGTACGGATACCGACACATATGGCCTGATGTACTCCGACGTGGTGGGCTATTTCGAAGACGGTCAGGTGCGCTCTTATAAGCTTGATCTCGGTACCGGCGAAATGAGCTTTGTCGTTACCGATGAGGACGGCAAGGAATCCAATCTGCGGTATACCGTTCCGAATATCAGCCTGTTCTACGGTGATGTCAGCGACGACATCGATGCTTACAACGAAGCACATCCCAATGACAGAATGACGCAGAATGTCGTTCGTCCGGCGGAGACCAGTTGGCTTGTCAGCCTGCTGCCCACGCTGCTGACGATAGCACTGCTCGTCATTTTCTGGGTGATAATGATGCGTCGTATGAACGGCGGCGGAGCCGGAAATCAGATGAATTTCGGCAAGGCAAAGGTAAAGCAGCTCAGCGACGAGAAGCGCCGCACGACATTTGCGGATGTCGCAGGTGCGGATGAGGAAAAGGAAGAGCTCAGAGAGATCGTAGAGTTCCTCAAGAGCCCTGTAAAGTACAATGACCTTGGTGCACGTATCCCGAAGGGCGTGCTGCTCGTTGGCCCTCCGGGCACGGGTAAGACCCTTCTTGCAAGGGCCGTTGCAGGTGAGGCCGGTGTGCCGTTCTTCTCAATATCCGGTTCGGATTTTGTTGAGATGTTTGTCGGTGTCGGTGCTTCACGTGTCAGAGACCTTTTTGAAAAGGCAAAGAAAAATAAGCCCTGCATCATATTTATCGATGAGATAGATGCTGTCGGCAGACAGCGCGGTGCCGGTCTCGGCGGCGGCCATGATGAGAGAGAGCAGACCCTGAACCAGCTTCTGGTTGAGATGGATGGCTTCGGCGCTAATGAGGGCGTTATCATGATCGCGGCAACCAACCGCCCGGATATTCTCGATCCGGCTCTCATGCGTCCGGGTCGCTTCGACCGTCAGGTCACTGTAGGCTATCCCGATGTCAAGGGTCGTGAGGATATACTTCGCGTACATGCAAAGGGCAAGCCCCTGGCTCCGGATGTTGTGCTCTCGACAATTGCAAAGTCAACAGCCGGCTTTACGGGTGCTGACCTTGAAAATCTCCTGAATGAGGCTGCACTTCTTGCGGCGCGTAAAGATCACAGAGCTATCACCATGGAAGAGATCGAAGAGGCTACCATCAAGGTCGTTGTCGGTACTGAGAAGAAGAGCCGCGTCATGACCGAAAAGGAAAAGCAGCTTACCGCCTATCATGAGGCTGGTCATGCAATAGCCTCCTACTATTCGGACAGCCACGATCCCGTCCATCAGATATCCATCATACCGCGTGGTATGGCAGGCGGCTACACCATGTATCTGCCGACGGAGGATAAGACCTTCAAGAGCAAGAACGAGATGAAGACGGAGCTTGTCTCTCTCCTCGGCGGTCGTGTGGCCGAAGCACTTGTGCTCAAGGATATCTCCACAGGAGCCTCCAACGATATCGAGCGTGCATCGAAGATTGTTCGTGAAATGATCACAAAGTACGGCATGAGCGACAATCTCGGCCCGATAACCTATGGCAGTGACGGCAGCAATCCTTTCCTCGGTAAGGAAATGGGTCATGTCAGCAACTATTCCGAGCAGACAGCGGCAGCTATCGATGCCGAGGTCAAGTCCATGATAACTGAGGCTTACAACAAGACCGAGAAGATACTCTCCGATCATATCGATGTGCTTCACCGTCTGGCAGCAGTGCTGTTCGAGCGTGAAAAGCTTGATTCCGATGAATTCATCGGCGTTATCGAGGGTACATTGCTCCCTGCAAATGCAGCACAGAGCGAGACAGCAGCGGATTTTGCTGCAGAAGTCGCCGAAGAGCTCAATGCGGCAGAGGCAGAGCAGAATACAGAAGATAAGGAATAACCTTGCAGCGAAAGGGAATGTGAAGTGCATTCCCTTTACGTTTGTTTATGGGACATCTCTAAGAAAGGAAAAGACGGATGGCGAAAAAGCAGCGCTATGGCGATGACAGCATAAAAAGCCTCAAGGGTGCGGACAGAGTTCGTCTGCGTCCGGCGGTCATATTCGGCTCGGACGGACTTGATGGATGCGAGCATGCGATTTTTGAAATACTGTCCAATGCTATTGATGAGGCACGTCAGGGCTATGGCAAGGAGATCACCATTACGCGTTACGCGGATCACTCCGTAGAGGTTGAGGATCACGGACGCGGAATTCCGGTAGATTATAACAAGAGCGAAGAAAAATATAACTGGGAGCTTGTCTTCTGCGAAATGTATGCGGGCGGCAAGTACAGCAATAACGACGGCGGCAGCTATGACTATTCACTGGGTCTCAACGGACTCGGTCTCTGCGCCACACAGTATGCATCCGAGTACATGGATGCCGATATCAGATACGACGGATTTAGATATACCCTCCATTTTGAGAAGGGCGAGAATATAGGCGGCCTCAACAAGGAGCCGTATTCAAAGCGCGGTACGGGCTCTAAGATCCGTTGGAAGCCCGATATAAATGTTTTTACGGAGATAGATGTTCCGGCGGAGTATTATACCGACATCCTGCGCAGACAGTCCATTGTCAATGCGGGTGTTAAGTTTGTTTTCAGAAATGAGACAGCTCCGAATAAGTTCGAGACAACGGAGTTCTGCTACGAGAACGGTATACAGGACTATGTTAAGGAGATCTGCGGTGAGGATGCATTGACCTCAGTGCAGTTCTGGCAGTCCGAAAAGCAGGTGCGCGACCGTGCAGACCTGCCGCTCTACAATGCCAAGATCAATGTTTCGGTGGCGTTTTCAAACCGACTCCACCTTACGGAGTACTACCACAATTCAAGCTGGCTCGAATTCGGCGGTGCGCCGGATAAGGCTGTGCAGAATGCATTTGTTTATCAGATAGATGCCTATCTGAAGCAGAACAATAAGTATACGAAATCGGAATCAAAGATAAAATATCAGGATATCGAGGATTGCCTTATTCTGGTCATGTCCTCCTTCTCAACGATGACCTCATATGCCAACCAGACAAAGAAGGCGGTCACAAACAAGGGTCTGCAGGATGCCATGGTGGAGATGCTCAGGCATTACCTTGAGGTTTACTTTATTGAGAATCCTGCCGAGGCTGAAAAAATCGCGGCGCAGGTGCTCATCAACAAGCGTTCCAGAGAGGATGCAGAGAAGACGCGTCTGAATCTGAAGGGCAAGCTGACGGCGAAAATGGATATCACCGGTCGAGTGGCCAAGTTCGTCGACTGCCGCAGTAAGGATGTAAACGAGAGAGAAATATTCATCGTTGAGGGTGATTCGGCTCTAGGCTCCGTAAAGCAGGCAAGGGACCCGAACTATCAGGCGGTAATGCCGATTCGCGGTAAAATACTCAACTGCCTTAAGGCCGATTATGACAAGATATTCAAGAATGATGTTATCACCGATCTCATAAAGGTGCTCGGCTGCGGTGTTCAGGTAAAGACAAAGGCGAATAAGTCGATAGGCGCGTTCAACATAAATGCTCTGCGTTGGAACAAAATAATTCTGTGTACCGATGCCGATGTTGACGGCTTCCACATCAGAACAATGCTTCTGACAATGCTTTATAGGCTCACACCCGACCTTATAAATCTCGGCAAGGTGTTTATCGCAGAGTCTCCGCTCTATGAGATAAACTCAAAGGACAAGACCTATTTTGCCTATAATGAGCAGGAAAAGGAAAGATTCCTGAACGAGCTTGCAGGGCAGAAGTACACCATTCAGCGCAGTAAGGGTCTCGGTGAAAACGATGCCGACATGATGAATCTTACCACCATGAACCCCAAAACACGCAGACTCATTCAGATAAATCCCGGCGATGTCGAGCTGGCTGCGCAGATGTTCGATATCCTGCTCGGAGACAATCTTTCGGGACGAAAGGATTACATTGCCGAGCACGGAAGCGAATATATGGATGACCTTGATGTGTCATAACGGAAGGGGAGTGAGATAAATGCCAAGAAAAAAGCAGCAGTCAAAGCGCGACAGCGCACCGAAGATGCAGGGCTTTATAGCGGGCTCCGGCCAGATAGTGCAGCAGGACATAAACGATACTCTTCGACAGAATTTTATGCCCTACGCCATGAGCGTTATCATGTCACGAGCCATACCGGAAATAGACGGCTTTAAGCCGTCACACCGAAAGCTGCTCTACACCATGTACAAGATGAAGCTCCTCGGCTCGGCAAGAACCAAGAGTGCAAATATAGTCGGTCAGACGATGAAGCTCAATCCGCACGGCGACCTTGCGATATACGATACAATGGTAAGACTCAGCCGCGGCTATGAGGCGCTTTTGCACCCATATGTTGATTCCAAGGGAAACTTCGGTAAATTCTATTCCAGAGATATGGCATGGGCGGCTTCAAGATATACCGAGGCGCGCCTTGACGATATCTGCCAGGAGCTCTTCGGGGATATCGATAAGGACACGGTGGATTTTGTAGACAACTACGACAGCACCATGAAGGAGCCCACGCTTCTTCCGGCAACTTTTCCGTCCGTGCTTGTAAATGCCAATACCGGTATTGCAGTCGGCATGGCGTCATCGATATGCCCGTTCAATCTGGCCGAGATATGCAATACGACCATAGAGCTTATGAGAAACCCGAAGCATGATCTGTTCTCCACGATGCAGGCTCCGGATTTCCCCGGCGGCGGTCAGATAATCTTCGATAAGAGCGTAATGGAGCAGGTGTATAACACCGGCCGCGGCAGCATAAAGGTTCGCGCAAGATACAGCTTTGATAAATCCGCGAACTGTATTGATATCACACAGATACCGCCCACCGCCACTATCGAGGTGATAGTGGAAAAGGTCATCGACCTTGTAAAGCAGGGCAAGATCAAGGAAATAACCGATATTCGCGATGAGACCGGTCTTGACGGACTCAAGATAACAATTGATTTGAAGCGCGGTGTCGACCCGGATAAGCTGATGCAGCGTCTCTTCAAGCTGACCGCTCTGGAGGACAGCTTCTCATGCAATTTTAATGTTCTGATAGCCGGAACTCCCCGGGTGCTCGGCGTCAGAGAGCTGCTTGAGGAGTGGATAGCATTCCGTATAGAATGCGTTAGACGCAGAACTCACTATGATCTGACAAAGAAAAAAGAAAAGCTGCATTTGCTGCTCGGCCTCAGAAAAATACTTCTCGATATCGACAAGGCAATACGCATCGTACGAGAGACGGAGGAGGAGAGCGAGGTCGTTCCGAACCTCATGATAGGCTTCGGTATTGATGAGATACAGGCTGAATATGTGGCAGAGATACGTCTGCGCCACCTCAACCGCGAGTTCATTCTCAAGCGTACTGCGGAGGTTGAGGCACTTGAAGCCGAGATAAAGGATCTTGAGTCGATACTGGCCTCAAAAAGCCGCATAAAGACCATAATCATCAAGGAGCTTACGGCTGTTGCGGCGAAGTACGGCCAGCCGAGAAGAAGCCTTATCATCTATGCTGATGAGATCAAGGAGGAGGAACCCGTACAGGAGATACCGGATTATCAGGTAAACCTCTTCTTCACAAGGGAAGGCTATTTCAAGAAGATAACACCGCTTTCACTGCGCATGGGCGGCGAACAGAAGCTTAAAGAGGGCGACGTGATAACCCAGCAGCTTGATTCAACCAATGCGACGGATCTGCTGTTCTTCTCGGACAGAGCCCAGGTATATAAGCTCAAAGCCGCTGATTTTGCCGATACAAAGGCCAGCGTCATGGGTGATTATATCCCGGCAAAGGTGCAGATGGATGACGGAGAGGCTGCGGTATACATGGCAGCCACGACCGATTACAGTGGGTACATGCTGTTTGTGTTTGAAAACGGTAAGGTTGCCAAGGTGGAAATGTCCGCCTACAGCACCAAAACCAACCGCAGAAAGCTGTTGAATGCCTATTCTGATAAATCTCCGCTCGTTGCGGCATTGCATATCGCTGAGGACAGCGAGGTGCTGCTGACCGCTTCAAACGGACGTATGCTCCTGTTCAACACGGCGCTGGTAGCTCCGAAGGCCACAAAGAATACTCAGGGTGTTGCCGCAATGACAGTCAAAAAGGGACACAGAGTGATGTCCGCCGTGGTCTATAATGAGGGAGACCTTCAGAATGCCACACGTTTCAGAAAGAAGCTTCCTGCCATAGGCGCATTGCCGAACGGTGAGGAATATGCCGATGCACAGGTCAAGATGAACGCAGAGGAATAATATGTATCGGCTCTCCGACATAGCATGATGCCGCTTTTACGGGAGTATCAAGAGCTTTCGATGCTCCCGAAATTGCAGCAAAAGCTTACGCTGCTGTGAGCACAGCCTTTACATACCCTGCCGAAGAGCGGGCGGCATACAGCCTCGCACAAAATCGATACAGCTCGGCTGTATCCGCCCAATTGCCTTTTAGCACGGACTTTTGTGCGCACAAACGCGTTGACTGTGGCTGCCCGATAAGTATTATGTACCGCCGCGAACGTGCTATTCGGTAAAAAAACAAAAAATATAGTTGCAAATCTTAGCGCTTTGTGATATGATAGGAAAGCTATAAGCGTTAAAGTCATCTCGCAGAGGAGGTAAAAATAAATGAGTGCTGTTGAAATCGTTTTCGGTATCGTGCTTCTCCTGTTCTCGATCGCGATCATTCTGGTTGTCCTTCTTCAGGAGGGTCATCAGCAGAGCCTTGGTTCAGTTACCGGTGGCGCTGATACATTCCTTGCAAAGAATAAGGCTCGCTCCATCGATGCGTTCCTGGCTCGTTGGACAAAGTTTATTGCTGTGGGCTTCTTTGTCGTTGTCATCGTTGTCAACATTATCATGTATTTTACAAAGTGATAATTGCGAATCATACCCCGCTTTGGGTGAGCTTCCGCTCGCCGGAAGGCGGGGTTTTTTCATTAAATGACGTTCAGTCATGACCCTGCACATAAATTACAGTATCGGAGGCATTCTTATGTATTCTGAAATCGAACGCCTTACGCTGGCTCTGTGCGCACCGCACGGAACCCCCGGCTGTGAGGAGGAAGTTTTTAAAGTTGCTGAGAAGGAACTGTCCTTCTGCAGCGAGGTTACATCCGATCCGCTCAGCGGCGTTACCGGAATCCTTGGTAACCCGAACGCAAAGCGCAGAATTCTTTTGGATGCGCATATAGACCAGATCGGAATGTGCGTTACAAATATCGATGATGAGGGCTTCCTGCATCTGACCCAGGTGGGCGGTATAGACCGCAGAACAATGCCCGGCAGTGCGGTCACTGTTTTCGGTAAGGAGACTCTTACAGGCATCATCTGTACACTGCCTCCGCACCTTTCACATGGCGACGGAAAGGTCGACCCCGTCGACAAGCAGGCAGTTGACCTTGGCATGACGAAGGAAGAGGTGGAAAAGCTCGTATCCGTTGGCGACAGAGTCGTGCTGACAAATCCAGTTAAGAAGCTGCTCAACAACAGAGTTAGCGGTACAGCGCTCGATGACCGTTCCGGCTGCGCATGCATAATTCGTGCGGCACAGCTCGTAAAGGATCAGTCCCCCGATTGCTGCGTAATGGTAGTTTGCTCCACCCGTGAAGAGGTTGGCGGTCAGGGCGCAAGAATCCGCGCATATACTCTTGAGCCCACAGAGGCCATCGCAGTGGATGTTTCCTTTGCAACACAGCCGGGAACCTCCGGACTGACAGCGGAGCTTGGCGGCGGCCCGATGATAGGCTTCTCTTCGGCTCTGGACAGAAAAATGAGCAAGAAGCTCATCAGACTTGCCAAGGAGCAGAATATCCCGTACCAGCTTGAAGCAATGGGCGGCAGAACCGGCACGAATGCCGACTGCATCGGCATATCAAGGGGCGGTGTTCGCACAGGTCTCATCTCGATACCGCAGCGCAACATGCATACTCCGGCCGAGGTCTGTGACCTTGAAGATATGGAAAACATAGCTAAGCTCATAGCAGCTTATATAATGGACGATCAGGAGGCTTGATTATTATGAAAAATATTGAACTCCTTAAAAAGCTCTGCCTCGCGACAGGTGTTTCCGGTGAGGAAGACGCAGTACGCGATATAATTCTGGAAGAGATCAAGCCCTATGCAGATACTGTGGAGGTCACTCCGCTCGGCAATGTTATTGCTCTTCGCAAGGGTAAGAACGGCGCTGTAAAGAAGGTCATGCTCTGCGCACACATGGACGAGGTCGGCTTTGTCATCAATAATATAACCGGAGAGGGCTTCTTGAAGTTCAGCACGGTCGGCGGAATAAACGCAGAGGTGCTTTCGGGCAGAAGCGTTCTGGTCAACGGAGTTATCCCCGGCGTTATCTGTGCGAAGCCCGTGCATCTCATGGGCGGTGACGAGCGCGAAAAGGCTGTTCCGATAGATCAGCTTGCTATAGATATCGGTGCATCCTCTCGTGAAGAGGCCGAGAAATACGTTCAGATAGGCGACAATGCCTGCTTTGTACCGTTCTTTGAGGCTTCCCATGGCACTGTAAAGGCAAAGGCTCTGGATGACCGCTCCGGCTGCTTTGTGCTCCTTGAGCTCATCAAGGAAGAACCCGAATACGATACATACTTTGTTTTCTCCGTTCAGGAGGAGATCGGTATGCGCGGTGCGGGAACCGCTGCATACATAGTTGAGCCCGATGCGGCGATCGTTATCGAGGGCACTACCGCCGGTGATATCGCCGGAGCAGCACCGCTCGACACTGTTTGCAGGATGAATAAGGGTGCGGTGGTCTCCTTTATGGACAGAACTACTATCTATGACCGTGCATTCTTCAAGCGCGCTCTTGAGATAGGCCGAGAGAACGACATTCCCTGCCAGCCTAAGACCGCAAGCGCCGGCTCAAACGATGCAGGTGTTATACATACGTCCAAAAACGGTGTCAGAACGCTTACTCTGTCCGTTCCGTGCAGGTATATCCACGGCCCTGTGGCTATGACTGCGGAGAGCGATATCGAAGCCACAGTGCGCCTTACGGCAAAGCTTGCGGCTGAGATCGCCGGCGGTAAGCTTTAATGATATGTATTGCGGAGGATATCCGTGTACTGCGTAAGCTCTGCACGGATTCACCGTTCGGATGTCAGATATTATCCGCCGCGAACGCATATGGCCTCGAAAGGCCCTTTGCGCAGTTCTGGACGGATGAGGGTGCGGCCTACAGCAAGCTTGATTCCGTGATGTGCATATGCGGCACGATAACGGATGCGCAGGAGGCACGTGCCTTTGTACATGCGATAGGGGCGGAGCAGGTGATATGCTCTGCTGAAAACGCCGTGCTGCTCGAATTGAAATGTGAGCAGCGCGGTGTAATCATGTTCAAGGATGTCCCGGACGAAGAGACTCAAACGGAAAAAGCGGATGTTTCGATGAAGAAACTCTACAATGTTCTGAACGCCTGCGAAATGGTTGGCGAATTCGAGCCGTTCTATCTCGATGCATCGCACAGAACAAGGCATAATACCGCCGTGGCTGTGGGCTTGACATCCGACAGCGGCGATACTGCCGCAGTGGGCTTTGCGCAGCGCGGAGAGGCGTGCTCGCTGATAACAGCGGTTGCTGTGCGCCCGGAATACAGAAGAATGGGCTTCGGCACGCGTATAACGGCACTCATGGAGAGTAAGCTCTGTGGGCGCATATATCTTTTGCGTGCGGAAAACGAAAATGAAGAATTTTATGCCTCCATGGGCTATTCCGATTGCGGAATATGGTGCACGGGGGCTCTGAAATAAAAGATTACGGAGTATTTATTTATGTACGATTTTTTTAAGATAGACGAGCGCATTTTGCGTGCGGCTGAGCAGGCCGAGGAAAAGGCTGCACCGTACCTTGCGCGTATTTCCGATATACAGAGATATAATCAGGAAAAGATGCAGGCTGCATTTATGAATGCGGGAGTCAGCGAGAGTCACTTTGTCGCAACGACCGGTTACGGTTACGGCGACCGCGGACGTGACGTTCTCGACGCGGTGTATGCCTATGCTCTCGGCGCGGAGGATGCACTTTGCAGATATAATTTTGTCAGCGGAACCCATACCCTGACAGTTGCACTCTTCGGTGTTCTCAGACCCGGCGATACAATGCTGAGCGTTACAGGAATGCCGTATGATACGCTTCAGGGCGTTATCGGACTTACCGGTGACGGCTGCGGCTCCCTCAAGGAGTACGGCATTAATTATGAGCAGGTGGATCTCATGCCGGACGGCACTCCGGACTATGAGGCAATAGCAGAGAGAATCACTCCGCAGCACAAAATGGCATATATCCAGCGTTCACGCGGCTACAGCCTGCGTCCCTCTCTCAGCGTTAAGGAGATCGGCAGAATAGTCGATATCGTGAAGAGGAAGGCGCCCAAGTGCATCGTCATGGTAGATAACTGCTACGGCGAATATGTGGAGAAGTATGAGCCCACAGCGGTCGGTGCAGACCTCATGGCAGGCTCTCTCATAAAGAATCCGGGCGGCGGAATTGCTCCCACCGGCGGCTATATTGCCGGCAGACATGACCTTGTTGAGATGTGCGCATATCGCCTTACAACTCCCGGCACGGGCAGGGAGATAGGCTGTACGCTCGGCAACAACAGGGAGCTCTTTATGGGTACCTTCCATGCTCCAAATGTCACCGGTGAGGCACTTAAAACGGCTGTGTTCACAGCGGCGCTGTTCGAAAGCTTCGGCTATGACGTGACACCGCGCTATGATGAGCCGAGAGCGGATATAATCCAGGCCGTAAAGCTCAGAGAGCGCGATGCACTTATCGCATTCGTTCAGGGCGTTCAGCAGGGTGCTCCGGTGGATTCCTTTGTTGTGCCCGAGCCGTCACCGATGCCCGGCTATGATTCGGAGATCATCATGGCCTCCGGTTCGTTCACCTTTGGCTCATCCATAGAGCTTTCCGCGGATGCTCCGCTCAGAGAGCCGTATGCCGCATGGATGCAGGGCGGAGTTAACTTTAATTCCGGCCGCCTCGGTGCTATCCTTGCAGCTCAGTCCATGTTCAAGGCGGGCTTTATTAATTTTTGATAAATCTTTGAGAGCCGTTTTCGCTCAGCGATGCGGCTTTTTTTGATATTTACAAATCGATAAAAAAGCTGTACAATTAGTAGTCGTAATTCAGCGAAAAATGCCGTATCAGGCTGAAAACGACATGTACGAACAGAATTTTTCAAGAGGGTGAATGTTTTGAAGTCCGGCGGTGATTTTTCAAAGGGTAAGGTATGGGTGACGATATTAAAGCAGGCTGTGCCGATGGTTGTAGCTCAGCTTGTGCATGTGCTGTATAATGTCGTGGACAGAATGTTCATAGGCAGAATTCCGGACGCTTCGGTAAATGCACTGACGGGTGTGGGCGTTACCTTTCCGATACTGCTCATAATAAATGCATTTGCCAATCTTTTCGGCTCCGGCGGTGTGCCGCTGTTCTCAATGGCTCGCGGTGCCGCAAGCTCCGAAAAGGACAGCGCTCAGACCGAGCGTGCTTCAAAGGTGATGAATAATACCTTCTTTATGCTGTGTGCAGTCGGTATTGCGCTCACAGTTGTTGTTTTGCTTATAAAGAAGCCGTTTTTGTATCTTTTCGGTGCAAGCGACGTTACATACGGATATGCCAATGACTACATAACAATATACATGTTCGGTACGGTTTTTGTCATGATATCCCTCGGCATGAACGGTTTTATCACGGCTCAGGGCTTTGCAAACAAGGGAATGATGACCGTGCTGATTGGCGCTGTGCTGAACCTGGTGCTCGATCCTCTGTTCATTTTTGTTTTCAATATGGGCGTTAAGGGTGCGGCTGCGGCCACGGTTATTTCACAGTTTGTTTCCGCGCTGTGGGTCGTGATCTTCCTCAGTGGTCGAAAAACGCAGTTTAAGCTTGATTTCAAGCGTATGCTGCCGGATTGGAAGCTTGTGTCGGAGATTGTCTCGCTCGGTATTGCCGGATTTATCATGGGCTTTACAACGAGCGCCACGCAGATGGTCTGTAATGCCATGCTGTCGCAGTTCGGCGGAGACCTCTATGTTGCGGTCATGACGGTCATCAACTCGATAAGAGAGATAACCTATGCGCCCGTAAACGGCGTTACAAGTGCCGCGAACCCGGTGATAGGCTTCAATTACGGTGCGGAAAAATACGGGCGAGTTCGCTCCGCAATTGTATTTGTGACCATAGTATGTGTGTCGTATATGCTGGTGATCTGGCTGCTGCTCATGCTTTTTCCACATTTCTTCATACGTATGTTCAATGATGATCCGTCCCTTGTCGAGACCTGCACGTCATCCATGTTTATCTATTTCTTCGGTTGCTTTATGATGAGCCTGCAAATGGCCGGACAGACGGTCGTACAGGCACTCGGACGTGCAAAGCAGGCGATATTCTTTTCGCTGCTTCGCAAGGTGTTCATAGTCATTCCGCTCACGCTCATACTTCCGCGTATACCGTCCCTCGGCGTTAACGGAGTTTTCTTGGCCGAGGCAATATCGAACTTTATCGGCGGCGGTGCATGCTATATAACGATGCTTTGCACGGTGTGGAGGCAGATGAAGCGGCTTGAAGCGACGAAGAATGCCGAGCTTGACGACTGAATAGATTATCAATAGCTTGTTTTAGAGGTGACAAAATGCCAATTGAAGCATTTCGCGATGAGATAGATGTTTTGATAAGTATTGCAGTGGCTGTTTTACTCGGCTTTGCGATAGGCTTTGAGAGAAAGTGCAGGGCAAAGGAGGCCGGTATACGCACGCACACGATAGTTTGTGCCGGTGCGGCACTGATGACGGCGCTTTCGAAATACGGCTTTTCGGATGCCGTGGATTTTGATGCGTCCCGTATCGCTTCACAGATAGTATCCGGTATCGGCTTTCTCGGCGCAGGCATAATCGTTTACCGTAAGAATCAGATTCACGGTCTTACAACTGCCGCAGGCGTGTGGGCAACAGCAGGTGTAGGCATGGCTGCCGGTGCCAAGATGTACATAGCCGCTGTCGGCAGTGCCGTTATGCTGATATTTGTGCAGTGCATTTTGCATCTTGATCTCAGAATTTTCCGCACAAGGAGGTCGTATCTTCTCCATGTCGACTTCATGGAGAACGGCGATACCGACAGTGTGAAGGAAATATTAGAGACGGAGCATTTCCAGAGCCTTATTATGAAGCAGACGCCGGAGGGAATAGCCTATTCCGCCACACTGTTCACCGATAAGGAATTCTCGTCCAAAAAGCTCAGCGAGATCATGCATGAGAATCCGTATATCACGGCAATAGAGAGATGCGACGATGAATAAATGACAAGAGCTGACGTGCATGGGTTTTCTACCCCGGCGCGCCGGCTCTTTTTTTGTTTCGCTTTTTGTAAAAACTTGGAAAGGCACCTAAAAGCGGTAGAAAAACAAAAAAAGGTGTGGTATACTGGTACATATTCAAAAAACGGAGGTCAGCATGATCGGTTCAATTTTGGGTGATATAGCCGGGTCACGGTATGAATTCAGCAAGCCCTGCGGCTTTGACCACAGAACGGTCAGCTTATTCGGCGCCGGGTGTGCGTATACCGATGATACCGTGTTGACGCTTGCAACTAAATATGCACTTCTCAATAACGTATCGTATTCCTGCGCATACGGCAAATTCGGGCGCATGTACAGGCGTGTGGGCTACGGCACTATGTTCCAGAAATGGCTGGACGGGTACTGCCAGAAGGGGTATGGAAGCTTTGGAAACGGCGCTGCAATGCGCGTCAGCTATATTCCGTACCACTTCGATACTCTTGAAGAGGTTGAGGCCGCCGCAAGGGACAGCTCAATGTGCACACATAACCACGAAGAGGGAATAAAGGGTGCGGTTAGCACTGCCGGGGTCATTTTTCTGGCACGTCAGGGTGAAAGCAAAAAAGCGCTGAAAAAATATTTTCACAAGAATTTCGGCTATGTAACGGACAAGCCCCTCTGGGCTTACAGGCCGACGGGAAAGTTCGATGCCACGGCTCAGGGCACTATGCCTCTTGCCTTCAGATGCTTTTATGAGAGCGAGGATTGGGAAAGCTGTATACGCAATGTTTTCAGTGTGAAATGCGATACCGATACCGTAGCGTGCATAGCCGGAGGCATGGCAGAGGCATACTACAAGAAGACGATTCCAGATGCCGAGGCGGTACTGCGCCGTTACCTCGTAAAGCCGAATGACCACGATAAATTCGATACCTTCCTGTTTGACCTTGCAATGCAGCCGAACGGAAAAAAGTAATTCAGTAATAGCCTAACAAACAGATCAGCCGTTTAAGCGGCAGGGGAAATATATGATAATTGATACCTACCAATCAACAGCAGTCATGCGCATACTGAAAAGCGGTAAGATATACCGTGCATATCCGAGTATTTCGTTTAAAAAGGAGTATGCTGCACTCATCGATATGCTCGGGCTTCACTGCGAATGCCCTGTTTTCGGAGTGGTTGCGGGAAGAAAGCAGAACACCGGCGGCAGAGTTTCCGGTGCCGTGCGCATAAGACTGAATGTTCCGAATGAATATGTCCGATTGACCGAGTACAGCGTCTGGGCAGATTTTATGCAGAACTGCAAATATACAAAGCCTAATGACTACCGTACGATAATCGTCGGAGCGGAGGAGATAAACGCAGCTCAGCACAAGAGGCTTATCGAGGATCTTTGCGATCAGCGTCCGCTGTCAAAGTACAGGGTGCCGCAGGCGATACTCGAGTATATCGATCCGCGCTGGGTCGTGTTCTGCAAGACGATAAAGGGTACTCGTGAGCAGGAGGACTGGAAGGAAAGCTTTTTCAATCATTTCAGAAGATAAGGAGGAGCGATAATGAAGATCGGAAAATACATTCTCTCGTTGGATCAGGGTACTACGAGCTCAAGAGCCGTACTGTTCGATGCAATGGGCGGAGTGGCCGGAATGGGGCAGAGGGAATTCACACAGATATACCCGAAGCCCGGCTATGTGGAGCATGATGCAGTGGAGATATTGCAGACACAGCTTTATGCTATGCGTCAGGCTGTTGCGGATGCAGGAATAAAGCCCGATGACATAGCGGCGATAAGTATCACAAATCAGCGTGAGACTACTGTTGCCTGGGACAGCGCCACGGGTATTCCGATATGCAATGCCATTGTTTGGCAGTGCCGCCGAACAGCTCCGATATGCGAATGGCTGAAGGCCGAGGGGCACGAGGAGTATATTCGCAGTACTACCGGTCTGATAATCGACCCGTATTTCTCCGGAACAAAGATGAAGTGGATACTCGATAATGTTCCGCGTGCCGGGGAGCTGGCACAGTGCGGAAGATTGCGCTTCGGCACTATAGACACATGGCTCGTCTATTGCCTTACGGAGGGAGCAAGCTATGTTACGGACGTAACAAATGCGTCGAGAACCATGCTGTTTGATATACATAAGCTGCAATGGGATGAAAAGCTCATGGGTATTTTCGGTGTGCCGTCAAGTGCGCTGCCGAGGGTGGTGGAGTCCTCCGAGGTGGTTGGCTATTGTGCGGATTCCATATTCGGCCGCAAGATTCCGATTGCCGGTATCGCAGGAGATCAGCACGCGGCGCTTTTCGGCCAGTGCTGCTTTAAAAAGGGAATGGCGAAGAACACATATGGTACGGGATGCTTTGTGCTTATGAATACCGGAGAAACGCCTGTAGAGTCCGATAAGGGACTTCTGACAACGGTTGGCTGGAAGATAAACGGAAAGGTCACCTATGCCCTGGAGGGCAGTGCATTTAATGCAGGCTCGGCGCTCAAATGGCTTAGGGATGAGCTCAGGCTGATAGAATCTCCGCAGGAGGCGGATCAGCTTGCCGAAACAGTGCAGGATACCGCAGGTGCCGTATTTGTTCCTGCGTTTACCGGTCTCGGTGCGCCGTATTGGGATATGTATGCGAGGGGTGCGCTTCTCGGTGTTACACGCGGTACAAGCAAGGCTCATGTCTGCCGTGCTGTGCTCGAGAGCATTGCCTACGAAAGTCTTGACCTTTTTAATGCCATGGAGCAGGGAAGCGGTCAGAGAATATCCGAGCTCAGAGTTGATGGAGGTGCATCGCGCAGTCGCTTCCTCATGCAGTACCAGTCCGATATACTTCACTGCACGGTAAAGCAGCCCGTATGCCTTGAAACGACCGCACTCGGCTCCGCCATGCTTGCAGGACTTGCGGTGGGCGTATGGGATTCACTCGAAGAGCTCAGTACTATCTGGAAGCTCAGAAAGGAATACACTCCGACACTTAACCTCGGTGACGAGACAGCTGCCGTTAAACGCTGGCACAGGGCTGTTGAGCGCTGTATGAACTGGGAAGAAAACTGAAGAACCGATTATGAATTCCGATTACCAATGTGGTGCGGCTCTGTCCGTACTGCATTCGGTGGTCGGAATTTTTTGCTCATCACAGTGCCTTTGCCAGCATAAACATGCTGTATATTAAGCGTGAGGGGATGATTCCAACGAAGAGATTTCGAAAGATAATGCATCGCGTTGTGTGCTATGCTCTGGTAATGGCTGTGGTGTTCGGAGCGCTTTCACAGCACAGGGCAGCGGCGGAGGTACTTGAGCTTCCGGCTAAAGCGGCACTGCTGATGGAATATGACACGGGTGAGGTGCTGTATGAGAAAAACGCACATGAAAGCCGTCCGTGTGCATCGATAACAAAGGTGATGACGTTGCTGCTCGTCTTCGAGGCGATAGAAAACGGAGCTTTGAACTATGAGGATATCCTGACGGCATCTGCTCATGCATCCGGTATGGGCGGGTCGGACATATGGCTTAAGGAGGGTGAGCAAATGAGCGTTGATGACCTGATAAAGGCGTGCGTGGTGATGAGTGCAAATGATGCCGCGGTGGTGCTTGCAGAGGCGATATCGGGCACTGAGGATGCATTTGTGCAGCGTATGAATGAGCGCGCAGAGGAGCTTGGGATGAATGATACCGTCTTTAAAAACTGCAACGGCCTTGACGAGGAGGGGCATCTCACAAGCGCATATGATGTTGCGGTTATGAGTAGGGAGCTGATGAAGCACGAAAGAATATTTGACTATACCCTCATATGGATAGACTATGTCAGGGACGGCGCCACACAGCTTGTGAATACCAATAAGCTGATACGCACCTACAGCGGAATAAAGGGACTGAAAACCGGTACGACCTCGGGTGCTGGAAGCTGTATCTCCGCGTGTGCCGAGAGAAACGGCATGACGCTCATCGGCGTGGTGCTCGGTGCCGAAAATACAGGTGACAGGTTCTCGGCGGCCACAAGCCTGTTGGATCACGGCTTTTCGAATTGGAAAACAGTATATCCCGAAATGCCGACTCTGCCGCTCATGCCTGTGACAGGCGGTATGACGGACAGTGTGGCGCTTTCATGCGAGGAAATCCCCGGCGTGCTTGTCTCAACAGCGGAGAAGGCGGAGATAATAATGGAGCTTGAGCTGCCGGAGAGTCTTGAGGCGCCGATAGAAAGCATGCAGAGCGTAGGCATGGTAAGAGCCGTGCTGAACGGCAAGACGCTTGGCGAAACAGAGGTGTATGCCGTGGAGGGGGTTGAGCGGATAAGCCCTGCCTCAGCCTTCAAATATCTTTTTGAAAGCTTTTTCGGCTGCCGGGAAAGTGACAAACAGGAAGAAAATAGTGAAAACAAATTTCAAACAATTCGTTAAAATGGCATTCAAGTCTTGAAATATTCATCAAGATATTGTAGAATAAGAACAACACAAGTAATGAGCTTACTTTGTAGGATTCCAAAAGCAGGAGGATATTAAAGATATGGCATTAAAATTAGATTGCGGTTATCTGAAGGATTCGATTCGTGAGCATGAGTATGGCATGATGCAGCCGCTCGTTAAGTGCGCACATGATCTTCTCGAGTCCCGTCAGGGCCAGGGCAATGACTTCCTTGGCTGGGTCACACTGCCCACTGATTATGATAAAGAAGAGTTTGCACGTATAAAGGCTGCGGCTGAGCGCATCAAGAAGAATACCGATGTTTTCATCGTTATCGGTATCGGCGGCTCCTACCTCGGAGCACGTGCAGCTATCGAGTTCCTCAAGAGTGAGAATTACAACGCACTTAAGAAGGATACACCCGATATATACTTTGCAGGAAACAGCATTTCCTCCTCCGCATTGGCAGAGCTCGTCTCCATCTGTGAGGGCAGGGACGTTTCCATCAACATGATCTCCAAGTCTGGTACAACCACAGAGCCGGCTATCGCTTTCCGCGTATTCCGTGAGATTCTCGAGAAGAAGTACGGCAAGGAAGAGGCAAGAAAGCGCATCTTCTGCACAACCGACAGAGCAAAGGGTACTCTGAAGCACCTTGCAGACGAAGAGGGCTATGAGACATTCGTAGTTCCGGATGACGTTGGCGGCCGCTTCTCCGTGCTTACAGCAGTTGGCCTGCTCCCGATAGCAGTTGCAGGCTGCGACATCGACGCTCTTATGGCTGGCGCAAGAAAGGCACAGGAGCTCTACAACAATCCGAATATCGAAGAGAACGATTGCTACAAGTATGCAGCAGTTCGAAACATCCTTTACAATAAGGGCAGAACAAGCGAGGTCATCGTAAGCTACGAGCCGTGCTTCAACATGATGAGCGAGTGGTGGAAGCAGCTTTACGGCGAGAGCGAGGGCAAGGACGGCAAGGGTCTGTTCCCGACATCCGTTACCTTCTCCACAGACCTGCATTCCCTCGGCCAGTACATTCAGGATGGCCGCCGTCGTCTCTTTGAGACAGTTATGCAGTTTGAGAAGCCGAAGTATGAAATCATCATCGGCAATGATCCGGCAAATGTTGACGGCCTCAACTTCCTTGAGGGCAGAAGCATGGATTACATCAACAAGAAGGCTTTCCAGGGCACAGTTCTTGCTCATACCGATGGTAATATCCCGAACCTGGTCATCACAGCACCGGACTTCACAGAGGATACACTCGGCCAGATCATCTACTTCTTTGAGAAGGCATGCGCTATCTCCGGCTATATGCTCGGAGTAAACCCGTTCGATCAGCCCGGTGTTGAAAGCTACAAGAAGAACATGTTCGCCCTTCTCGGCAAGCCCGGCTATGAGGATGCAAAGGCAGAGCTGGAAGCAAGACTTTCCAACTGATACAGGCGTAAATCCGTTTATGCGGAATAAAATAAACAGGAGGACTTCATTATGATCACTCTCTTAATTGGCAAAAAAGGTTCCGGCAAAACAAAGAAGCTTATCGAACTTGCTAACGCAGCAGTAGAAAGCTCCAACGGCAACGTTGTTGTTATTGAAAAGGGTCTTAAGCTTACATATGATATCTCACATAAGGCACGTCTTGTCGATTCCGATGCTTATGGCATTGAGGGCAAGGATGCACTTGTCGGCTTCATCAGCGGCATTTGCGCAGCAAACTATGATGTAACAGATGTCTTTGTTGACTCCACTCTTAAGATCACCGGCAACGGTGTTGAGGAGATCGAGCCGATCGCAAAGCAGCTCAAGGCTCTCAGCGATGCTTCCGATGCTAACATCTATCTGCTGGTTTCCGCAGATGCAAGCGAGCTTCCGGAATCCGTTATGGAGTTTGTAAGCAAGTAATTCTACCTGCTTGTTGTTCATCGGCATAAAAATTGCCGGTTTCGAAGCAAAAACGGCGCTTCGGCGGATAAAAACCGCCGAACGCCTTTTTTCGGTAGGATTTATCCCGGAATTTTCAAATTTTTCTTGACAAAAATCCGTCTGGTCTTTATAATATATCAGTACGGTATGAGGATAACTATGCTTATCGATTTGAAAAAATATTTCTCTGGCGAGAATATTGAGCAGAAGATAGATTATTCTATCGATCTCTCCGATGTGGAAATAGATGGCGTTAAGCCGTTTGTCTCCCCGGTGCATGTCGTGGGCGATATCAAGGCTTTTGCATCCAGCGCTGAGCTGAATGTTGAAGTTTCGTATACGTTTTCAAGACCGTGCAACAGATGTCTGGCGGAAACCAGAAAAGAGCTATCTCACAGCATTTCTCACGTGTTGGTGAATAAGCTGAATGATGAAGAGGATTTTGACGATTATATCGTGGTCGAGGGTGAAACACTCGATCTTGATGAGCTCGTTTATTCCGACGTTATTCTTCTTACCCCGCCGAAGTACGTCTGCAGTGAGGATTGCAAGGGGCTTTGTCCCACCTGCGGTAAAAACCTCAACGAAGGCGAGTGTGCCTGCGAAAAGCAGCATACAGATCCTCGTCTGGAGGCTCTGCGACAGCTGCTGAATTGATTCCAGATCATCAAGTTTTACTTTACTATAAGGAGGTGCTGACGATGGCGGTACCCAAGAGAAAAGTGTCCAGTGCAAGACAGAATAAGAGACGTTCCAACGTTTGGAAGCTTGACGCTCCTGCCCTTATGAAATGCCCGCAGTGCGGAGAGTATAAGACACCTCACAGGGTTTGCGGTAACTGCGGTTACTACAATGGCAGAGAAGTTGTTAAGAAGGCTTAATCGTCTTCCGACAGTATTTGCGCAAATGTAGAGAAGGGGCATATTCAGCTCCTTCTCTATTGTTTTATTATTAACAAATTTGTGGACAGAAAGGAGGCAGAACAAAATATGTCAGTTGAGATATTCGGCGTACAGCAGGGCAGTCTTGCTCAGCGTGCCGGAATGGAAAAGGGCGATACACTCGTCTCGATAAACGGACATGATATCACCGACGTCCTTGACTTTCGCTTTTTTGAGACCAACACACATGTAACGGTGGTCTTTAGAAAGCCGGACGGCACTGAAATCGAAGAGCATATTTTGAAGTCGCAATATGGCTCGCTGGGCCTCGAATTTGAGACCTACCTTATGGATAAGCAGCGTTCGTGCTATAATAAATGCGTGTTCTGCTTTATAGATCAGCTTCCGAAGGGAATGCGTGAAACATTGTATTTCAAGGATGATGATGCACGACTCTCCTTTTTGTTCGGTAACTATATAACCCTTACAAATGTCAACGACAGGGAGATAGACCGCATCATCCAGATGCATATCAGCCCGATCAATATTTCGGTGCATACGATGAATCCCACGCTGCGCTGCGAAATGATGCACAATCGTTTTGCTGGTGATGCCCTCAGGCATCTGCGCCGTCTGGCAGAGAATAATATTATGCTCAATTGCCAGATAGTTCTTTGCCCCGGTCTGAACGACGGCAAGGAGCTTGAATACACGTTGTCAGAGCTGTTCTCGCTCGGAGAATGCCTGCAAAGCGTTGCATGTGTTCCCGTCGGCCTTACACGCTACAGGGAAGGACTTTATCCGTTGCAGCCGTTTACAAGCGAAACGGCAAGTGCCGCTATAGAGATATTGGAGCGCTGGGGCGATAAATTCCTCGAGGCACGCGGCTCAAGAACCGTATTCCCGAGTGATGAGTTCTATCTGATAGCAAAAAAAGAGCTTCCGCCGTATGAATTCTACGAGGATTTCCCACAGATAGAAAACGGTGTCGGAATGCTGAGAGACTTTGAAGAGGAGTTCATGTGGGCCCTTGAGGATATCGAGAGCTCGGATATACACAGACGCATCACCAGCCCCACGGGTATGGCGGCGTTTGAATTCCTTGATAGAGTCTTTGATGCACTCAGGGAAAAATTCCCCGGAGTTGAAGTGAACCTTGTTCCGGTTAAAAATGAGTTTTTCGGTGGCACGGTCGATGTTACCGGTCTGCTTACGGGACAGGATGTTCTTCGCAGGCTTTCTCAGGAGGAAAGCCTCGGTGATGAGGTTCTCATTCCCACAGCCATGCTCATGGCGGATGAGGATATTTTCTTAGATGATATGACAGTCGGCGAAATGAGCGAAAAGCTCGGTGTGCCGATAAGAAGAATGAAGAAGGATGCGGCAGGACAGCTTTGCGATATGCTCGGCTTGTCGCCGTCTGACAAAGAGTAAAGGAGGAAAAGGAATGTCAAGACCGATCGTGGCAATAGTCGGCAGACCTAATGTCGGCAAGTCCACTCTTTTTAACAAGCTGATCGGCCAGCGCCTTTCCATTGTCGAGGATGTTCCGGGTGTTACCCGTGACCGAATTTTCGGAGAGTGCGAGTGGAAAAACAGAAAATTTTCGCTTGTTGATACCGGCGGCATTGAGCCGGAATCCAAGGATATCATCCTGTCACAGATGCGTGAGCAGGCACAGATAGCAATAGACTCTGCTGATGTAATAATCTTTGTTACGGATGTGCGTACGGGCATGGTAGCAACGGATCTCAACATTGCGCAGATGCTTCAGCGCAGCAATGTTCCGGTGGTAGTATGTGTCAACAAATGTGACATGGTGGGCGATCCCCCGGCGGATTTCTATGAGTTCTACAATCTCGGACTGGGCGATCCCGTGCAGGTATCCTCCGTCCACGGACATGGCACCGGCGACCTGCTGGATGCGGTTATGGAGTATTTCCCGGAGGAGACTGAGGAAGAGGAAGAGAGCGATATCATCAAGGTTGCCGTTATCGGCAAGCCGAATGTCGGTAAATCCTCCCTGGTCAACCGTGTTTCGGGTGAGAACCGTTGCATAGTTTCCGACATTGCAGGCACAACACGTGATGCTGTGGATACTACCATAGAGAACGTTCACGGTACATTCACCTTTATAGATACGGCAGGACTGCGCCGCAAGAGCAAGGTTGAGGATGCTATCGAGCATTTCAGCAATCTGCGTGCGGAAATGGCCGTTGACCGTGCGGATGTCTGCGTTATTCTGATAGATGCCACAGTGGGCTTTACAGAGCAGGATTCCAAGGTTGCCGGTATCGCACATGAGGCCGGCAAGGGCTGCATCATTGCCGTCAATAAATGGGATGCCATTGAAAAGGACGACAAGACAATGCAGGAGTACCGCGCAAAGCTCGAAAAGGATTTCTCCTTTATGTCCTATGCTCCAATAGTGTTCATCTCCGCTAAGACCGGCCAGCGTTTGGATCGCCTTTTCGAGATGATACGTCAGGTGGCCTCAAGCAACGCAATGCGTATTACAACGGGTACACTGAATGATATCCTGGCGCAGGCTACGGCACGTGTGCAGCCGCCGACGGATAAGGGCAAGCGTCTCAAGATATACTATATGACTCAGGCTTCCACAAAGCCGCCTACATTCGTATTTTTCGTAAACTCCAAGGAGCTGTTCCACTTCTCCTATCAGAGATATCTTGAAAACAGGATCCGCGAGATATTCGGTCTTGAGGGAACACCTGTAAGGGTTATCGTGCGTGAGCGCGGAGAAAAGGACGGCAACTGATGAGAGATATCACTAATCTGATCCTGCCGCTCATACTGGCAGCTATCGTCGGCTATCTTCTGGGCAGCATCAGCTTTGCAATAATCCTTACAAAACTGTTTACCAAGGAAGATGTCAGAAGCCACGGCAGCGGAAATGCGGGAGCTACAAATGTTATGCGAGTGGCCGGTAAGAAGGCTTCTCTTTTGACATTCCTCTGCGACTTTCTCAAGTGCGCTGTCAGCGTTATTATCGGCTACTATATTTTGCTGTATTTTGTCGGCAGACACGGTATGGAGCCGAGCGCTGCGCGTTTGGGCATGTATGCCTCCGGCTTTATGTGCATAATCGGTCATATGTATCCACTGTATTTCGGATTCCGCGGCGGCAAGGGCGTTGTTACTGCGGCTGCTATGATGTGTATGCTCGACTGGAGAGTATTCGTCATATGCTGCATAGCATTCTTTTCTACACTGATTTGGAAGAAAATGGTTTCACTGTCCTCTATAGTTGCGGCGGTCACATATCCGATAGCGGCATTCTGCATATCGTTTTTCGCGGATTACCGCTCGGGACTGTATGGCTCCAACCACGTGATAATGGCGACCTGTGTGGCGTTCCTCTGCGGACTTGTGGTCATTATCAAGCACAAGTCGAATATAAAGAGAATAATCCGGGGCGAGGAAAAGCCCATGTCCTTTGGCAAGAAATGATTCGTATAAAGAGTGTGTATTATTCATAATACACACTCTTTTTGTTTACATAAGCCTTGTAAGTTTCATGGAATTTCTTTGAAAAACTTGACTTTTTTGCCGCCGTGTATTATCATTACTACGGCTAATACTATATATACGGTTAACAGAATTTTAAATACAAGCGGAAGGATCCGCCGTTTTTTTCGGTGGTGGGCCTGTTCCGCGTTTTTGGCTGTTATGCGATACTTAATTGCTGTTATTATACGGTTCTGACCTGGAAATTCGGTTCAGGTCTGCGGTAAACGATTTCGATTGATCGATAATCTGGTTGGCAGATGGTGCGTTGCCGCAAATAGCGGAAAGGAAAGTAGTTAGTGAATAAATATATAATTAAAGGTGGAAATCGTCTTACGGGCGAGGTTACAATAAGCGGTGCAAAGAATGCGGCAGTCGCGATAATTCCGGCTGTGCTTATTGCAGAGTCACCGTGCCGCCTTGAAAATGTGCCCAATATCTCCGATGTCAGACTCAGTGCCCGCATTCTGACAGAGATGGGTGCAAAGGTTCGCTGGGTTAACAGAAATACTGTTGAGATAGACCCGACGACAATTGATACCAATGTTGTTCCGAGTGAGCTTGGCAGAAAGATGCGCGGCTCCTATTATAATATCGGTGCGCTGCTTGCACGTTATTCCCATGCTGTTGTTCCGCTGCCCGGTGGCTGCGATTTCGGTGTTCGTCCCATTGACCTTCACATAAAGGGCTTTAAGGCTCTCGGCTGTAGCTACAGCCTCAATGACGGCATGATAGAGGTCTCTGCAAAGACTCTGCACGGTGCGCATATTTACCTTGATTTCGCATCCGTAGGCGCTACTATGAATATAATTCTTGCAGCTGTAAAAGCAAAAGGCTTGACAGTTATCGAGAATGCCGCCAGAGAGCCCCATATAGTCGACCTTGCAAACTTCCTCAATGCCATGGGTGCAAATATCACCGGAGCCGGTACGAGCATTATCAAAATCCGCGGTGTTGAACACCTTAAGGGCATAACATATTCCATTATTCCCGACCAGATAGAGGCCGGTACGTTCATGGTGGCTGCCGCTGCCACGGGCGGAGACATACTTCTTAAGAACGTTACACCGAAGCACCTTGAATCCATAACTGCAAAGCTTATGGAAATGGGCGTAACGGTAATTGAATATGACGACGCGGTTCGCGTACGTCGTGACGGGCTGCTCTACAGATGCAATGTAAAGACACTGCCGCATCCGGGCTTCCCGACTGATATGCAGCCCCAGATAGCTGCACTGCTCTCACTTGCGCAGGGAACCAGCATACTCAATGAGAGTGTGTGGGAGAACCGTTTCCGCTATGTGGAGGAACTGAAGCGCATGGGCGCTCAGATCACCGTAGAGGGCAAAAATGCGATAATCGAGGGTGTGGATCACCTGATAGGCGCATCTGTGCGTGCGGTCGACCTCAGAGCCGGTGCCGCGATGATAATCGCAGGTCTTGCCGCCAAAGGCGTGACAAGAATAGAGGAGATAGAGCATATTCAGCGCGGCTACGAGGATATCGTAGAAAAGTTTGTGGGTCTCGGTGCGGATATGTACCTGTCCCAGGATCCTTCTTCCGACGATAACGCAAAAATCGGATGATTTCTTTCGCCCTGACAATATTTGTCGGGGCGATTTTTTAAGCAGAGGAGAATCAGCAAATGGCAGAGCTTTGCGCCCTTTACAGCGGAAGCACGGGCAACAGCTACTTTATAGGCGATAAAACAGCCGGAATACTTGTGGATATAGGACGCAGTGCAAAGCAGACAACGAATATCCTGAAGCGCTGTGGGTTTGACCCGTTGGCTGTCAGCGGCATTCTTATAACGCACGAGCACACGGATCATGTCAGCGGGCTTCGTGTTTTTGCAAGCAGATATAATATACCCGTTTTTGCTTCGGCCGGAACTCTTTCGGCACTGGAGTCAATGGGTGTGCTGAACGGTTCGTTCCCTGCATATGTGATAGATGACACATTGCAGCTTGGAGATATGCGGATCGATGCCTTTAGAACTCCGCATGACTGTGCTGAGAGCCTCGGTTACCGCATTCGTACGGCGGACGATAGGCTGATAACCATTGCCACGGATATCGGGTATCTTACCCATGAGATAGAGAGTCATCTTCTCGGCGTCGACATGGCCGTGCTTGAGTCCAACCATGATATCGGTATGCTGCGCACCGGGCCGTATCCGTATTCACTGAAGCGCCGCATACTTTCCGATGTCGGACATCTTTCGAATACTGCCTGTGCCGAATTTCTTCCCACCCTGTACGAAAGTGGCACAAAGCATTTCATGCTCGCTCATCTCAGCCGTGAAAACAACACGCCGGATATTGCGCTTCAAACCGCATTGTGCGGAATGCAGATGTCGGGGATTGAGGACGGCTATACACTCGATGTTGCCCCGATAGAGAATATGGACGGCAGAGTTTTCACTTTTTAAGTAAGGAATTGCATTATGCTTGATGTTAAGATAGTTTGTGTTGGAAAGCTAAAGGAAAAATACTGGACGGAGGCTGTTAATGAGTATTCAAAGCGTCTGTCCGCCTTCTGCAAGTTCAGTATTATAGAGCTGAATGAAGCGCATTTACCGCAGGATCCGAATGCCTCGCAAATAGAAAAGGCACTCGGTGAGGAGGCGGAGAACATTGCGGCGCAGCTCAAGCGCTGTGCGGTTTACACGCTCTGCATAGAGGGCAAGCCGATATCGTCGGAGCAGCTTGCGGCGGAGCTGGAAAATACGGCTTTAAGCGGTAGCAGCAGTGTGGCATTTGTTATCGGCTCGTCGCACGGTCTGCATGATTCAATAAAGAAAATGGGCAAGCGGATATCAATGTCGCCCATGACATTTCCGCATCAGCTTGCACGGGTAATGCTGTGTGAGCAGATATACAGAGCCTTTTCCATTCAGGCAGGAACAAAATATCATAAATAAAGAGAGGAAGAGTTTAATGATTAAGATCGAACGCGCAAGCGTTATGAACCTTGAGAATGCGATGCGCGGAGCTCGCAATCCGATGAACAGCTGGGACAGAACTGATAGCTTCTACGGTGAGGACGGAGCATATGTGCTTGGAGAAAACGACCTCTCTCTTGCAAAGCGCCTGTGCACTGCCGGAAGTGACCACCGCAAGTTTATCCGCCAGATATTTGTTTCCGTGGATATCACAGCGCCGCTTTACTGGTGGAAGGAATTTGATACCTATAAGGTCGGTACTACCGCAAATTCCACAAGCACCATGCATAAGATACATGCTAAGGCCTTTGATGCAAGCGATTTCAGCTGTGAGAGAATGCTTCCCGTGGCACGTAAAAGCCTTGACAGCACCATTGAGACGCTTGAGGCGCTTCGCGGTGAATTCCTTGAGACAAAGAATAAGGATGTCTGGTACAGCATGATACAGCTTCTGCCGAGCAGCTACAATCAGATGCGTACCTGCACAATGACATACGAAAACCTCGTCAATATGTACTTTGCAAGGCGTAATCATAAGCTTGATGAGTGGCATGTTTACTGCGAGTGGATAGAATCCCTGCCGTACTTCAAGACTCTTTTCGTAGATAAAGAAAACTAAAAAACTCCGTATGGATGCAATGTGCTGTCCATACGGAGTTTTGTTTTTAGGGGTCAGATATCCAGCTTCATGTCGCCGTCCTTTACCCAGTTAAGCTTGCGGAGAATGATGTCAAAAATGAGAGAAAGCACTGCCGGAAGAATAAAGCTGATAAGCACCAGCCCTATCCAGTCCATCGCGGTAACAGCGGCCTTTGTTCCGGCTGCAATGTCGTTCAGCCAGCCGGTGTATACGCCTATCTGTCCTACAAGGCCACAGGTGCCCATGCCGCTTGAAATAGCCTCGCCGTTCATCTGCATTTTGAAAACGCAGGTGGCTATCGGGCCTGTTATGGCCGAGGCCAATGTTGGGGCTATCCAGATACGCGGATTCTTTATGATATTCGGCACCTGAAGCATCGAGGTTCCGATGCCCTGTGCGAAAAAACCGCCCCAACGGTTTTCTTTAAAGCTGATAACGGCAAAGCCGATCATCTGTGCACAGCAGCCTGCAACGGCTGCACCACCGGCAAGCCCGGTGAGACCGAGCACGGAGCATATTGCCGCACTGCTTATCGGCAGAGTAAGTACCATTCCAACCACTACGGAAACCACAATGCCCATGAGTAACGGCTGCTGCTCGGTAGCCCACATTATCAGAGTGCCGACGCTTGAGGCCGCAGAGCCGATGTACGGGGCAAAGAGATATGCAAACAGGCATCCGGAGAATATCGTTACGAGCGGCGTAACGAGGATATCGATCTTAGTCTTCTTGCTGACGAGCTTTCCGAGCTCCGCTGCTGCGATAGCAAGGAAAAATACAGCCAGAGGGCCGCCGGCGCCGCCGAGCGTATTTGCTGCTCCTCCGACTGCGACCAGAGAAAAGAGCACGAGTGCCGGGGCCTCAAGAGCATATCCGATAGCGACTGCCATGGCAGGGCCGGCAGCGGACTTTGCATATCCGCCGATGTCCACCAAAAGCTGCATGTTGAGCTGTGCGCCTATGGTAGAGATGATCGTTCCGATGAGCAGGGAAGCAAAGAGTCCCTGCGCCATGGCGCTCATTGCGTCAATAAAATATTTACGCAGATAATGCTTCAGCTTACTTTCATTTTGTTTGTTTTCTGTTTTCAAGCTTTACAATCCTTTCTATTTGGGGCAAAGCCCCTGTAATGGCGCTTTTGCGCTGCACATTTGTGCAAGAAAGAATCTATATTGACTATGTTGCAGTCGGTATCCGTCCACTTTCGTTCAGACGAAAGCCTTTGGGGGATTCCCAAATTTTGCGGTCATTCGGATGAAGTAATCACGGTACGTCAGCCGGCCGCCGACTGAGTTATGAAATAAGGATACCATAATTTGATATTTTTTTCAATCGTGAGCATGTCGGAACTTTATGCTGTACCGCAGTAAGATATGTGTATGTTTACAGTTACTCTCGGCTGTGATAAAATTGATTTTGTAATACGGAGGTGGATATATGTATATTCAACAGACGGACGGAATATCGTACCGAATGAAGGAACCGTTTGATTTTGGCTTTCTAAAAAATACGGTAGGGTATTCAAGGTGTTCGATGATCAGGATTCCGGCAATATCTGCTTCGGCTTGAAGGACGGGCAGAGAAGAATTTTCCTGAAATTTGCCGGTGCTCCGACAGCACGGGGAAGCGAGCGCTTTATGTCGCCGGAGGAGTTCACTTTGGGTGCAGTGATAGACGAGGTGACAAACGTATACACTGTCGGTGCCATGGCCTTTGCGATGTTTGCGAATTACAGCCGTGAGGCTGAGGTGTGGACTCTGTCAGAGGAGAAATACTTAATTGCAAAAAAGGCGGTCAGCGATAATAGAGAAGAGCGCTGGAGCTCACAAAGTGAGCTTTTATCGGCATGGACATCGGCACGATAACAAAAAACAAGGTGTGATCTTTAACGGTCACACCTTGTCGATTTATTCAGCTATATTTGATTCTCAGGATCAAACAACGCCCTGTGCCAGCATTGCATCAGCAACCTTAACAAAGCCTGCGATGTTAGCACCGATGACGTAGTTCTTCGGATGGCCGTATTTCTCGGCAGCGGCATCGACATTCTTGAAGATGTTCTGCATGATGCCCTTAAGCTTTTCGTCGACCTCTTCGAAGCTCCAGGAGAGACGCTCGCTGTTCTGGCTCATCTCAAGTGCGGATGTAGCAACGCCGCCTGCGTTTGCAGCCTTACCCGGTGCAAAGAGGACGCCGGCCTTCTGGAATACCTCAGTGCCCTCAAGAGTTGTGGGCATGTTAGCGCCCTCTGCGACAACCTGAACACCGTTTGCAACGAGCATTTCGGCGTCTTCCTTATTCAGCTCATTCTGTGTAGCACAGGGGAGAGCTATATCGCATTTTACGCTCCAAACACCCTTGCCCTCGTGGTATTCGCTGTTCGGACGGTACTTTTTGTACTCGGACATTCTGCCGCGCTGAACCTCCTTGATCTCCTTGACAGCCTTGAGGTCGATGCCTTCGGCATCGTATACCCAGCCTGTTGAGTCGGACATAGTAACGACCTTTGCGCCGAGCTCGATAGCTTTCTCAGCAGCATAAATAGCAACATTACCTGCACCGGAGATAGCAACGATCTTGCCTGCAAGCTCCATGCCGTTCTTCTTGAGCAAAGCCTCTGTGAAGTAGAGAAGACCGTAACCGGTAGCCTGTGTACGAACAAGGGAGCCACCGTAGGTGAGGCCCTTACCGGTCAGAACGCCCTCATAGCAGTTGCGAATGCGCTTGTACTGGCCGTAGAGATAGCCGATCTCTCTTGCTCCAACACCGATGTCACCGGCGGGAACGTCGGTATCGGCACCGATATGTCTGTAAAGCTCGGTCATAAAGCTCTGGCAGAATGCCATGATTTCGCGGTCACTCTTGCCCTTCGGGTCAAAGTCGGATCCACCCTTACCGCCGCCGATCGGAAGACCGGTGAGGGAATTCTTGAATATCTGCTCAAAGCCGAGGAACTTGATAACGCCGAGGTTTACGGAAGGATGCAGACGAATGCCGCCCTTGTACGGGCCGATAGCGGAGTTGAACTGGACACGGAAGCCACGGTTAACTCTGACATTGCCGTTGTCATCTACCCACGGAACTCTGAAAATTATCTGGCGCTCCGGCTCTGTGATTCTTTCGAGAATGCCGGCAGCCTCATACTGCGGATTAGCTTCTATAACAGGCTCAAGAGAGGTGAGAACTTCTGTGGCAGCCTGAATGAATTCGGGCTCATTTGAATTCTTTCTTTTCAATTCTTCGAGCTGATTGCTGACATAAGACATAAAATCGCCCCTTAGTAATAAAATGATGCGGAAAATGGTACAAAACGCAATTTTGAAAACGCAATCCTGCAAAAATTCAAAGCTGCGTCCCTGCAAACCACTTTAGTATTGTAGCATATGTTGAAGAGGTTGACAATATATTTCAAAGAAAAATTTGAAATAGTTTATGGCTCGAAATTTGTGCACTTTCTGCGCAAATAACTTTGTTTTCGGCGTTCAGGGCATAAAAACGCGGTTGTTGATTTTGATTTCTCTGCTCTCAGACTGCTTTGATGCGAATAAAAATAATATAGCCCGTCATTTCAAACTGAAAAGATGTGATTTGCCATCAATAATCGGAAAATGAAAGTTTGACTGACGGAAATTTCTAAATAGCATAATGTACAGGGGTGATACAAGCTCGGAAGAGCCGCGAAAAAACAAAGGAGCAGGGCGCGATGAACGAGGTCGCACTTCCTGCTCTGCTTTGTGATTATTTTGAAAGCTGTACGGTCTTGGTTTGCCACTTTCCGGTACGATAACGGATGAAGCTTATAAGTGCAGCGACGGCCCAGCCCGTCGGGATTGCGTAGGCAATGCCGAGGAAGCCGATACTCGGAATGCTGCAAAGAATGTATGCGGCGATAACTCTGAAGCCAAGATCGCACATCATGGCTGCCATTGAGAATACGGAGTCTCCGGCACCGCGCAGTGTGGAGTTATACACGTTCATAGCCGCAAACAGGACTGTGAACGGTGCGAAGGTGCGCAGGAACTGAGCACCGTACTGAATAACAATGGTTTCGCTTTCGTCAACAAAGAGTCCGACAAGCCGTTCTCCGATGCCAAACAGCAGCACGGCCAGCACAACGCAAAGAGCACTTGTCATGATGAGTGTCTTGCGCAGACCCTCCTTTGTGCGCTCTACATTTCCGGCACCCATGTTCTGACCGACATACACGGCATATCCCATTGCAAAGCTGTCCACGGGCAGGTGGGAGAGCATTTCCATTTTGCTTGCGGCAGTGTATGCTGCGATGTAGTTTGAACCAAAGGAATTGATAAGTCCCTGTACGAGCACAAAGCCGAGGCTCATGACGGAGCCCTGAAGTGCGCTCGGGATTCCCATTCGGAGTATTTCACGGAAAAGGCCCTTGTTGAATCGGAATTCACCCTTGGCGAATTTGAAGTATTCTACCTTGTGACTGACATAAATTATGCAGAGAATTACGGATATCGCCTGTGAGAGGACGGTTGCCCATGCAACGCCCGCAACACCCATATGAAGACCGATAACGAACCAGAGGTCTCCGATGATATTCAGGATGCTTGAGATGATGAGGAATACGAGGGGAGTGGTGGAATCGCCAAAGGAGCGGAGCATCGAGGCGAAGAAATTATATAGCATCAAAAACACGAGGCCGATCATGTAAATGCGAAGATATGTAACTGAGTCTTCGAAAATATCCTCGGGGACTCTTGTCCACTCGCAGAGCTTACCGGCGCCGAGTGCACCGACGATGGAAATGATGACCGAGAGAATGAGTGTGAATATGAGAGTGGTCGAAATTGATGCCTTTATGCGGTCGGTCTGCTTTGCGCCCATTAGCTGAGCCGATACGATGCTGGCACCCGTCGTGAGACCGGTAGCGGCCGATATCAGAAGACCGGATATATTTCCCGTGGCTCCAACTGCCGCAAGTGCACCGGCACTGACGAACCTGCCGACCACTATGCTGTCAACCATGCTATAAAGCTGCTGGAAAATACTGCCGAAGAGTATCGGTAATCCGAACATAATTATCAGCTTTAGCTGAGAGCCCTTTGTCATGTCTATATTGCGTTTTGATTTGGATGCGGATGGCATATGCTTACTTCCTCCTGAAAAAAATTCGGCAGTTTTGCCGACAATAAAAATTATACGTGAAAATATGACAGGTTACAAGAAAATTCGATTGGTAAAAGTAATGAAATCTGGGCATGGAAAACAGGCATAAAAAAGCAATCCGCTGAGGCATCATACCTCAGCGGATCAAAAATAAACAAATATTCAAATTCAGCGATATGAGCGCGCCTCGATTTCCTGAATATCATTATCGGGCGTGAAATGTCTCCAGCCGATCACGCACACCAGACCGATTATCGTCATCAGAACCGCTCTGATCAGTGTGTTGAACTGTACTGTGTACATCTCCATGCCGAAGAGCATGAAGGGCGTATCTCCGCCGATCGAGCTGACATATGTGCCGACAAGCTGACCGAGGAATGCAAAGAAATTGCAGCCGATCGTATGGAAGGCGATGTGTGCGGTGGAGTTTTCCTCCGGCAGATTCATGTACAGTATATTGGCATATGAAAGGTTGAGACCGACGCTCAATATGTTCTGCCATACGCAGAGAGGAATATACATAAAGGTGGTGTCCGGTGTCATGAGAAAGTACAGCGGCTCGGTGGGCACCCATATCAGTGTCGCGATGCCGAAGGTTTTTACCCATGAATAGCGGTGGATAAGCTTTCTCCAGCTGCCGGACAGCAGGACAAGTATCACGGTGTACATGACGGACATGGAGTTTATGAGTGTATAGGAGAACTCCATGTGGTTGAGCAGATGGTAGTTCCAAAGGGAGCATACATTTGAGTTGAAGCTCCAGACAAACATCAGGAGCAGACATGCCATGAACTTTTTATAGTGGAACGGCAGAGTGAATATCTGCGAAAAGCGAAGCTTCGGGCCCTTCGGATAGGGGTACTCTATCGCTCTTGACTGCATGAATACATCCACAAGTACAAGGAAGAACGCGAAATAGCGCAACACAAGTATTATGGTGTTTTCATAAGCCGTGCCGGAAAGAGAGTCAGTCAAAAGTCCGCTGAGAATGAGCGTAACACTGCTCATTATGGACGAAAAGACCTGATTGAGCGTTATGTAGCGTGTTCGCGGCTCGTTTTCGACCGGATAGAATGCGTAAAACCACGGTGTGAAGCCGGGGCTGAACAGCGCATATACCGCATGACCCACAAAGAGTATCACGCCGAACCAGATTATCCTTGCCTGTTTATCGAAGACAAACTGCGGCATGAGCGTGGTGGCGATGATGTATGTGGCGTAGAAGAATATCTTGGAGGCCACAAGCACCCATTTCCTCTTGGGTATACGCTCTAAGATCATGGAGGAAAAGATCGAGAAGCAGTTTGCGATGAGCGGTATATAGGAAATTATACCGACATCACTAATCGACATTCCGTACATCGACAGGAAGCCGGTGTAGAAAATGCCGGTAATGAAGACATTGTAGAGCGAAGTGACAAGCGAGCTGCCGAGACTTATAAGGCGGCCCTTGGCGTTTTCATCCTTCAGATTGTAAATATCCGAAAGCGAGGATGAGAAATTTCGAACAACATTTTTCAGCATGACGATACGCCTCCATGAAGAAGTGTCCCTTTATTGTTCACAGATTATAGCACAGTGGATTTACGAATGCAATACCGAATTTTGTAAAAACGACATCAACCGAGCAGAAAAAGGTAATACTGAAGAAATACTCACGCTGTGCGATAAGGCCCGCCATATTGAGAGATTATAAGCTTGGCGAGTGCCGGATTGGTGTTTTTGATTTTCACCGGGTATTGAAGCTTTTTCTCATAAATCCACATCAGTCATTCGCCTCCGTTTCCCAGGGCCACGGGTCGCTTATCCATGCCCAGCGACTGGTGTTGCGGGACAGCTCATTCAGCGGCCCGTATTTGCCCTCGTATTCTTCCGTAAGCTTCTTGGCACGCTCCTCATATTCCTTCAGCTTTTTTGCAGCTTCGGAACAATACGGGTGTGAATCAAGATAAAGGTGCAGCTCCCATGCTGCAAATTGCACTGCGGATATTCTCCTGCGCAGTCCGGCCTGCTCCGTCATCTCGGCTCACCCCGTCTTCCGTAAAAGGGCTTGTCCAGTACTGGGAACAATGTGCCCTCGTCAAGTGCACGCTCGGGCTCGTAGCTCTGTCCCCACTGCTGGAACGGCACATAGGCCATCGCCGGTACGGGGTCATCCGGCAGCGGAGTCGTTGCATTGCGAAGCGGACAGGTCTGTTCCATATTATTTTCAGCCATAAAGTCACTTTCCTTTCGTTTGGCTTCAATATATGGTATGCAGAACCTGTCCGCTGTGTTATTGCTTATCCTTATTTTTGTCGGTGCTTCTTTGGAGAACCGCCGCGATGAGCACGCCGAACGCAACTGAGCACAGAACTATGGCAGCGGTCAGTAGCCTGTCGACCGTCATACTGTCCGAGCTCTGCGGATAGACATAGACCGCCGCAGGAGCGCTGCCCGACGCTGTGTCATCTTCCCCGGTGATATATGTGACCTTGCCGTTGATTGTTGATGTATTGCCGGCGGAGCTTGCCTTGCTGCCACCGTTACCGCTCGAAACCGATATCGAGGAGTTTTTTGGGTCGCTTTTGGTAAGCCTTGTGACAAAGACTGTGTAGACCGACTTCGTGTCCCCATCGGCCGCCGTTACCGTAAAACGGAATTCGGAGGTGCTTCCGCCGGAGCCGAGATTTTTTCGGTTCACCTTTACCGAAGCGCCCTGTATCGGGGCGGCGTCGAAGATCAGCGAGGTGTATGAATACGGAACGGAGAGGGTGTATTCGAAAATGTCCGGGTCAAACTCGGGCTCGAGCGTGCCGCACGGCGGTGTTAACGATGTGAGGGCACTGCTTGAGGACGGCAGTGCAGGGAGCGGTGCCGCGACACTGTGTATTTCCGGAGAATCGGTCATGTTCTCGGCGGAAGAATTTGCGATCTGTGAAAAGGTGAGCTTGATGTCGGCGGAATCGCCCGAAAACTCCTTGACGGTCTTGACGGTGAGGCTGATGCCACCGTCCTGCGCCATAGAGCCGTCGGCCGCCGTATAGATGAGTGAGATGTATCCGTCCTCGGTGATGGCGGTAAGATAATCGTCGGCAGAGCTCTTGGACAGCTTTGAGGTGATACTCTCAACACTCCTGGCGTCATATTCTGCCTTTACAAGAAATGCCGCGATATCATCGTCAGCAGGGGAGATATGCACAGTGAAGCTGCCGCCGCGATTTTCCGGCGGAGATATAACCTCAGCGCGGAAAAGGGGCGAGGTTTCCGATGCCGATGCGGACAGAGCGAGAATGCACATAAGCAATATAACAGCAAAGGCTGCGAATATCCGTTTCATAGCTTTACCCTCCGTTTAGCATGAAAATGATGTGGGACTCAGACTGTTATGTCCACATAGGTGGCATCCGTGAAGGACAGCAGCTCATCGGGAGAGAGCAGTATCTGTACTCCGCGCTGACCTGCGCTCACTGCAATGGTATCAAAGAGCATGGCGGTTTCATCCAGAAAGGTCGGAAACTTCTTCTTCATGCCTATCGGAGAGCATCCGCCGCGGATGTATCCTGTGGAGGGAAGAAGCTCCTTTACGTGGAGCAGCTCGATTGATTTATTTCCGCTGACTTTGGCAGCCTTCTTAAGGTCGAGCTCCTCGGCCACGGGTATGCAGAACACCGTCAGTCCGGTTTTGTCACCGCGCGCCACAAGGGTTTTGAAGACGGTTTCGCACGGCAGACCGAGCACCTCTGCGGCATGCACGCCGGAAAGGTCGCTTTCGTCGTATGCATAGCTGCGTGTTTCGTATGGTATATTTGCCGAATCCAAAAGACGCATGGCATTTGTTTTCTTTATTTGATTGCTCATTATCGGTTCCTCTTTTTGAGAAATGATTCGTTACTTTTAAATTATAGCCGAAAAGCTCGAAAAATGCTACTGCTTAGCGAAAAAATGAATGTGTATTGCGGAGCTTTAACTACGGGAATTCATGATTAAGTCTTGACATGCGCGAAGAATTGAATATAATAAAAGTTAATCTGTGTGAACTATTTTGCTTTGAGGTATTTATTATATGGATAAGTATTTTGCGGCAAATGCTACATTTGCAAAATTCAGTAAGAATTATATGGAATTAAAAAAGAACTTGCCTATACGTCAGAGTGAAATGGGGGCGCTGAATATACTTGCATCCATGACCGGACCGCGTACCTCCGTGCGCCTAGCTGAGATTGCTTCGGTGTCAAAGCCGATGGTCACGGCCATTCTTAAGTCCCTGACAAAAAAGGGCTATGTGATAAAGCGGCGTTCCGAGGAGGATAAGCGCGTCTATTATTTGGAGCTTACTCCGAAGGCCATGCAGGTTGTAGAGGACGCAAAGGCAGAGTCCGATATGCACCTGGAGCACATTATGAAAGCGATGGGACAGGAGTCCTTTGATAAGCTTATTGAGCTGACTCAGATGGCAAATGATATCATGGAAGCGGATAGTCAGTCAGCGATTAACCGTGACGGTTTATCGTAATTCTTTTTTCGGAAAGGAGATATCCGAATGGATCTGAATGATAAAATATGGAATCCGTGGCATGGCTGCCACAAATGTAGCGAGGGCTGCCAGAACTGCTATGCTTATTTTCTGGATAAGCGATACGGCAGGGATACAAACGAGGTCGTAAAGAATAAGTCCGACTTTACATTGCCTGTAAAGAAGGATCGCAGCGGCAATTGGAAGCTGCCGAGCGGCTCATTCGTGCGCGTATGCATGGCAAGTGATTTCTTCCTTGAAGAGGCCGATACATGGCGCATTGAAGCTTGGGATATGATACGTCGCCGTCCCGATGTGACCTTTTCACTTTTGACAAAGCGTGCCGATCGCATAAAGGATTGTCTCCCCTATGATTGGGGAGATGGCTGGGACAATGTGTCCTTCTCGGTTTCCTGCGAGAATCAGAAGCGCCTTGATGAGAGAATCCCGTATTTGCTGGAGCTTCCGGCAAAGCATCGTTGGGTCAGCCTTAAACCGTTCATCGGTGAGATAGATATGACGGACTACCTTGCAACCGGTAAAATAGAAACAGTACTTGCCGGAGGAGAGAATTACCTTGGCTCGAGACCACTTCACTATGAATGGGTCAAGAGGGTCTATGATGACTGTGTTGAGAATAACGTGCAGCTCATCTTCGGCCAGACCGGAAATATCTTTATCAAGGACGGCAAGGAATATAAAATACGCAACAGAACCGAGCAGATGGTACAGGCTCTCAGAAGCGGACTTAACTATCCGCCGAAGGATATCGAGGCTGAGGTTGCAGCCATATATGACAGAAAGGCTGCAATGAAGGCTGCTATGGAAGCAAAGCGTAAGCCAAAGGAAGAAGATAAATTTCATTGCTGAAAACGGAGGAATAAGTATGGCAACTATTGATCGTCTGGGTCTCGGCGCAATGGGGATGTCCATTGTACGCAATCCCGAAAACTCTATCAAAACAATTCACACCGCACTGGATGCAGGTATAACCCTGTTCAATACCGGCGAGTTCTACAATGCCGGTGAAAGCGAGCTGGTGGTGGGTCAGGCGCTTAAGGGCGTAAAGCGTGATGATTATTTCCTGTCCGTGAAGTTCGGAGTTCTGCCGTCTCCGCAGGGCGGAATTTACGGTCTGGATGTAAAGCCATTTAACGTCAAGGGACATCTGACCTATTCGCTTCGCAGACTTGGTCTTGATTATGTTGACCTGTATCAGCCGGCACGTCAGGACACCACAGTTCCGGTGGAGGAGCTTGTCGGTGCGATAGCGGAGCAGGTCGAGGCAGGCTATGTAAAACACATCGGCCTCTCAATGGTCGATGCGGAGACGCTTCGCCGTGCACATGCGGTGCATCCGATACATACGGTCGAAATGGAATATTCATTGGTTGAGCGCGGCATTGAGAAGGAGCTCATTGCTACGGCAAAGGAGCTTGGAGTCAAGGTGCTGGCCTTCGGAACCGTGGGCCACGGTCTGCTGCGTGATGATATCCTTGATGCACCGATGAACCCCGGACGCGCCTACGGTATGATGGGGCCGGAGCATTGGGAGAATAACAGAGCAATGCTTTGCAAGGTCAAGGAAATCGCCGACGAAAAGGGTATGACGCTCTCACAGTTGGGCCTTGCGTGGAGCCTTGCAAAATATGATAATGTCCAGAGCCTTGTGGGAACCACGAATCCGGAGCATCTCATGGAGGCTGTAAGGGCGCTTGAGGTTGAGCTGTCCGTTGAGGATATCTCTCGAATCGAAGCTGCTCTTGATGCCGATAAGGTTGGCGGCAAGGGTATGCGTAACTATGTATTTACCGACGGCAAAATGTCGTTGGCATAATAAAGGAGGAAAAACATGTACATTGCATCTGAAAACCGATATGATACAATGCAGTACAATCGTCTCGGAAAGAGCGGACTTAAGCTGCCCGCTGTCTCTCTGGGACTCTGGCACAACTTTGGCAACACAGGTCGTTTTGAGACTATGCGTGAGATGTGCTTCACCGCTTTTGACAACGGTATAACTCATTTTGACCTTGCTAATAACTATGGTCCGCCCGAGGGAGCAGCCGAGATTAACTTCGGCCGCATTCTTAAGGAGGATCTCGGTGTATACCGTGATGAGCTCATCATCAGCACAAAATCCGGTTACTGGATGTGGCCGGGCCCGTACGGAGAATGGGGCAGCAGAAAGCAGCTTCTGAGCAGCCTTGACCAGAGCCTTATGCGTATGGGTCTTGACTATGTTGATATTTTCTATCATCACAGACCCGATCCGGACACTCCGCTTGAGGAGACAATGGGTGCTCTTGCAACAGCAGTTCAGTCCGGTAAGGCACTTTATGTAGGTCTTTCCAACTATGACGGCCCCACAATGGAGAAGGCAGCAGCTATCCTGACTGAGATGCGCGTTCCGTTTGTTATCAACCAGAACAGCTACTCCATTTTCAACCGTGACATCGAGAACAACGGCCTTAAAGCTGCTTCCGCAGAACTCGGCAAGGGTATCATCGCGTTCTCTCCGCTGTCACAGGGTCTGCTGACAGACCGTTACCTCAAGGGCGTACCGGCTGACAGCCGCATGAAGACCGACGGCCGCTTCCTGAACGAGAATGCACTGACAGAAAAGCGCCTTGAGCAGATCCGTCAGCTGAACGATCTCGCTGCTGAGCGTGGACAGACTCTGGCACAGATGGCACTTAGCTGGATTCTGCGTGACGGTATTGTCACAAGCGTTCTGGCCGGCGCATCAAAGCCCGAGCAGGTGCTGGATAATATCAAGGCAGCACAGAATACCAAGTTCACAGATGACGAGCTTGCACTTATCGATAAGATAAGCCTTTAATAGCAATCATCCCCGGTGGGGTCATCATAAAATGGTGATCTCATCGGGGATTTTTTTCTGCATTTACCGTATCGAAATCAAAAGAAGACATGAATTGGAACAGCCTTGAGTGCGTTAAGAACAAAAATGGCATCCGTGAGACGCTTCTGCACGGATGCCATTTTAGTGTTGAAAATATATCAATCTTTATTTTTGATATAGCTGTCAATAGCGGCAGCGGCGGTTTTTCCTGCGCCCATTGCGAGGATAACCGTAGCGGCACCGGTAACGGCATCGCCGCCGGCATAAACGCCCTCAATAGATGTGAGACCGTTGTCGTCCGCAATTATCTCGCCCCATTTTTTGGTGTCGAGGCCGGGTGTGGTGGCCTTGAGAAGCGGATTGGGGGATGTGCCGAGTGCCATGATTACGCAGTCCATAGGAAGTGTGAATTCGCTGTTTTCCTTCACAATGGGACGGCGGCGTCCGGATGCATCGGGCTCGCCAAGCTCCATCTCAACGCATTTGATGCTGCCGAGCCAGCCATAGTTATCATCACGGGGATCGGTGACATCGTTTTGAAGGATGCTTACGGGATTGGTGAGGGTCTTGAAGATGATTCCCTCCTCCTCGGCATGCTCTACCTCTTCTTTACGCGCGGGAAGCTCTGCCATGCCGCGGCGATAGATTATGTAAACATTCTCCGCACCGAGTCTCTTGGCGGTTCTTGCAGCATCCATTGCGACATTGCCGCCGCCGACGACAGCAACGTTCTTTGCGTGCTGAATAGGGGTGGCGGAATCGGAGCGATATGCCTTCATCAGATTGCTTCTTGTGAGGAATTCGTTTGCGGAATATACGCCCTTGAGATTCTCGCCGGGGATATTCATGAATCTCGGAAGACCTGCACCCGTGCCGATGAAAATAGCCTCATAGCCGTATTCGGTTTTGAGTTCATCGATGGTGAGAACACGTCCGATGACCATGTTTGTCTCGACCTTTACGCCGAGAGCCTTGAGGTTTTCAACCTCCTTCTGAACGATGGACTTCGGAAGTCTGAATTCGGGTATTCCGTATACGAGTACGCCGCCTGCAAGGTGGAGAGCCTCGTAAACCGTGACATCGTAGCCGAGCTTTGCCAGGTCGCCTGCACAGGTAAGACCTGCGGGGCCGGAGCCGATAACGGCAATCTTATGTCCGTTCTGTGGCGGACGAATGGTTTTGACGGTCGCATGGGAATTATGCCAGTCGGCAACAAAGCGCTCAAGACGACCGATTGCGACGGGCTCGCCCTTTATGCCGCGCACACACTTGCCCTCGCACTGGGTTTCCTGGGGACATACACGGCCGCAAACTGCCGGCAGGGAAGAGGAGAGGTTGATGACCTGATATGCACCCTCAAAGTCGCCCTCGGCGGTCTTCTTTATAAATTCGGGAATATTGATATTGACGGGGCAGCCGGATACACAGGGCTTGTTCTTGCAGTTGAGGCAGCGCTTTGCCTCGTCAAGAGCCATTTCCTCGGTATAGCCCAGAGTTACCTCATCGAAATTCTTATTGCGTACATTTGCCTCCTGTGACGGCATGGGGTTCTTGGTAAGTCTCATATTAGGCATTTTATTCGACCTCCTTTTTGAAAAGGTTGCAGGTTTCCTCATGAGCGTGGCGCTCAAACGGAGCATAGCTTTTTGCTCTGCTCATGGCTTCATCAAAATCGACCTCGTGGCCGTCGAAATCCGGGCCGTCAACGCAGGCGAACTTCATCTGACCGCCTACAGTCAGTCGGCAGCCGCCGCACATGCCTGTGCCGTCTACCATTATGGGGTTCATGGATACAGTGGTCTTCTGGCCGTATTCCTTGGTTGTAAGACATACGAATTTCATCATGATGAGCGGCCCTATCGCGATGACCTCGTCAAAGCGTTCACCGTTTTCGAGCATCGTCTTGAGCGGCAGAGTGACATTTCCCTTTTCACCGTAGGAGCCGTCATCCGTCATAAGTTTGAAATTATCCGAGCAGGCCTTGAATTCGTTTTCGAGAATAACGAGATCGGAATTTCTGAAGCCGATTATGGATGTGACCTCTGCACCGAGCTCGTGAAGCTCCTGTGCGATTGGAAGTGCGATAGCGCAGCCGACACCGCCGCCAATGACGCACACTCTCTTAAGTCCGTCGATATGTGTGGGAACGCCGAGCGGGCCGACGAAATCGTGAAGCTCGTCACCCTCGTTGAGGTGATTGAGCTTTTCCGTCGTTGCACCGACTACCTGGAAAATAATCGTGACGGTTCCTTTTTCGCGGTCGTAACCGGCCACTGTCAGCGGAATGCGCTCACCCTCGTCATCGACACGCAGAATTATGAACTGCCCGGGCTTTGCTTTTTTTGCGATAAGCGGTGCTTCTATATCCATACGTGTTACTGTAGGATTAAGCACTTTCTTTTTAACTATGGTATACATAAGCTTAAAACTTCCTTTCGCTTAGAGTTTAAATCAAACGTACATTGAACTGATACGCAGTACATTATAGCAGAAAATGCAGTTAATTACAATATCGGATATGATTTGACGCGTTTTTTGCAGCTTTAGACAAAATATCCGTCAGATATCGATAACAAAATAATTGAAACGTCAACGGCTGAGCTCAATGGAGCGAACGGAGAGCGTGAAAAGCGAATTGCCGGCTCTGGTGTTCGATACAAGCTCTGCGGTAAATCCGGTGATGACTGTTTCCCCGTCGGCCATAAGCTCGGCTGAAACAGCTATGACGCCGTCAGCATCCTGTGCTGCGGATGTCAGTTCGATGCTGAACTGTGCTTCACCGAGCGGATGAGCAAAGGCGTCGGACTCGGTATCGTACTGGATATCTCCGCTGAGGGACTCCGGAATCTCAAGCAGGACATTTCCACCGTCCTCAAAGAGGGCGGAGGCGATCTCCTCAATGACTCCGCGAGACAGCACAAGTGCGTTACCCATGGTCTCCGAGCTGTAGAAATCCATGCCGCAGCCGTCAATCGCAAAGGTAACAGTCTGCCAGAAATACTCGGGATCGTCCGCGTTGAAGCTGCCGCCGTTCAGCAGCGCCAGAACATGAGCCTCAAGAATGGGATACATTACCTCCAGCTCCGCTGTCTGCTCAAGCTCCTCAACCTCCGGTGACGGGGAGGTGGTGGGTTCGGGAGCCGGTGTCGGCTCTGCTTCAGAGACCTGCGGCTCTGTGACGGAGCTTTCGGGAGCACTTGAGGAGGGGCTTTCAGTGCCGCCCGTACAGGCGGTAAGGCACATGGACAGGAGTGTGATGATCAGTAATACTGCAATAAAGGCTTTGTTTTTCATTTTCAATACGTCGGCATTCGAGCCGATATCTCCTTTCAATATTTTAGCTTTGCTTATAGCTTGATTTTATCAGAAATATGTTATGATGTAAACTTAAAGAAAGGCTTTTATCGGGTCAATTTTTTCTTTTTCGTAAACATTTTGGTTTTGGCTTTACAAAATGGACTTCGTCATGTAAAATACTTATAAGTATAGCTGCGTGCAGCGGCGTGAATTTGATTTTTACTGAAATGAGGGAACTGATATGAGCTTGAAGTACAAAAGAGTATTGCTGAAACTCAGCGGTGAATCTCTGTCCGGAAACATAGGACATGGTATTGATTTTGATACGGTAGTTAAGATCTGTGAGCCGATCAAGAAGATCGTAGATATGGGCTGTGAGGTTGCGATAGTTGTCGGCGGCGGTAATTTCTGGCGCGGAAGAAGCAGCGGCAGCATGGACCGTACACGTGCCGACCATATGGGTATGCTGGCAACGGTCATCAATGCTCTCGGCGTTGCAGACGGCCTTGAACAGGTGGGTCTCGATGTTCGCGTTCAGACCGCTATCGCAATGCAGGAGGTAGCAGAGCCGTACATCCGCAACCGTGCCGTTCGTCATCTTGAAAAGGGCCGTGTCGTTGTCTTCGGCTGCGGTACCGGAAACCCGTTCTTCTCAACCGATACAGGTGCGGCACTTCGCGGCGCTGAGATCGATGCCGACGTTATCCTTAAGGCAACAATGGTCGACGGTGTTTATGACAGCGACCCGAAGAAGAATCCGGACGCAAAGAAGTATGATAAGATAACCTATATGGATATCCTCAACCAGAACCTCCAGGTCATGGATATGACAGCAGCCTCCTTCTGCAAGGACAGAGGCATCCCGTTCTTCGTATTCAGCATTGAAGACCCGGAGAACATCGTACGCGCCGTTAGCGGCGAGAATGTCGGCACAGTTATCACAAACGGCTGATAAAGTATATTGCAGAGTATATTCTGTATATTTTCATAATAACATAATTATAATAAGGATCGGTGGACATAATGAAAGAAGTATTGGCAAAAGCTGAAAGCAAAATGGGCAAGACCATTCAGAAGCTTGAGAGCGACTACGCAGCTATTCGTGCAGGACGCGCTAACCCCGCAGTTCTCGATAAGGTAACTGTTGACTATTACGGAGCTCCCACTCCGATCAACCAGCTTGCGGCAGTATCCGTTGCAGAGGCTCGCGTTCTGACAATTCAGCCCTGGGATTCCTCCGTTTGCCGCGCAATCGAGAGAGCTATCCAGACCTCCGACATCGGCATCAACCCGCAGTCCGACGGCAGAGTTATCCGCCTTGTTTTCCCGCCGCTGACAGAGGAGAAGCGTAAGGAGATCGTTAAGGAAGTCAGCAAGATGGCTGAGGATTCCAAGGTTGCACTGCGCGCTATTCGTCGTGATGCCATCGAAAAGATGAAGGCAATGAAGAAAGAGGGCGTTCTCACAGAGGATGACCTTAAGCAGGGCGAAAAGAAGACACAGGATATCACAGACAAGAATGTAAAGACCGTTGACGAGCTTTCTGCGGCTAAGCAGAAGGAAGTTCTTACTATCTGATCGTTGCTTTTACGGAAATACGGATGAAAGGACTTCATTGAGAATGAAATCAAATAATTCGATGTCGAATGCTGCGGATGTTCCGCAGCATATCGGCATTATTATGGACGGTAACGGCAGATGGGCCAAAAAGCGCGGCTTGCCGCGTTCAGCCGGACACACTGCCGGAGCCGCTAATTTCAGGACCATAACGCGGTATGCGGCTTCGATAGGAGTAAAATATCTCACGCTGTATGCTTTTTCCACGGAGAATTGGAACAGGCCGGCGGAAGAGGTATCTGCACTGATGAAGCTGTTTCATCAGTATCTTGAGGAAGCCCTCAGGGACTTTATGGATGAGAACATTCGCGTGCACTTTCTGGGAGATGTTACGGCGTTTTCTCCGGAGCTGCAGAAGCTTATCCATCGCGTTGAGGAGGCCAGTGCGCCGAAGGACGGCATGGTGCTGAACCTTGCCATGAATTACGGCGGACGTGCGGAGATAACGCGCGCCGTTAAGATGATATCGGAGCGTGTTAAGCGCGGCGAAATAGAGCCGGAGGATATCACGGAGAAGATGATATCCGATTCTCTCTACACGGCCGGTCAGCCCGACCCGGATCTGATCATTCGCCCGAGTGGGGAGGAGCGCATTTCAAATTTCCTTCTCTGGCAGAGCGCTTACACGGAATTTGAGTATTTTGATATTCTTTGGCCGGATTTCAAGCCGAAGCATCTGGACGAGGCCATTGAGAAATTCCGCGGAAGAAATCGCCGTTTTGGCGGAGTGTGACCGTATTTCAGACAATGAAAGGATAAGCTTTGACATGAAAGACAGAGTTTTTTCGGGGGCTGTTCTGATCGCGTTTATTTTGGCGATAGTCCTCTTCAACAACTCGTTTCCGATCGTATTAAATATTTCAATCGCTCTGATAGCTTCTGTGGCTGTTTATGAGCTGATAAAGGCCATTGGTCTGGGTAACAGACGCCTTGTTGTGGTACCCAGCATGGCAGCGGCGGCAGCCGTACAGTTTTTCCACTTTGAAAACGCAAATCTGTTGATATATTCGCTCTATGCGGCGATTATCTTCTGTGTGCTATTAAAATGTCACTCCGAAATATCCTTTAAGGACATTTCGGTTGCGATGTGCATGACGATAATCATTCCGCTGGCGCTGCAATGTATAGTCACAGTGCGCAGCTTCAGCGCGGAGCATGGCGTTTTCTATGCACTTGTGGCTGTTTTTTCGGCATGGGTGCCGGACTGCGGTGCCTTCTTTGCCGGAAAATTCTTCGGTAAAAGGAAGCTTTGTCCGCAAATCAGCCCCAAAAAGACAGTTGAGGGCTTTATCGGCGGAATTATAAGCAGCGTTGCGGTGCTGGTGATTGCAGGCGTTGTGTATTCCAACCTCATTTACAGCGGCGATAATGGTGTCAGTGTGCTGTCCATGCTTCTTATCGGCTTTTTCAGTGCTTTTGTTTCCGCTCTCGGAGACCTCACCTTCTCACTTGTAAAGAGAAGCTATGGCATAAAGGACTTCGGAAATGTTCTTCCGGGACATGGCGGCATTCTGGATCGCTTTGACAGCGTTATCTTTACAGCGCCGTTTGTATATCTCACAGCATCAATGCTGCCGATGATATTCTGATCGTGGAAAGGGATTTTCTATGAGAAAACTATCTTTGCTTGGTTCAACAGGCTCAATAGGCACACAGGCGCTTGACGTTGTGCGCTGCATAGAAAAAGAGGGCGAGCATGCCGTGCAGGTCGCGGCACTTGCTGCGCACTCTAATATTCGTCTGCTTGAAGAGCAGATAAGAGAATTCAAACCGCAAGCAGTTGCGGTTTTTGATTTGCAGGCGGCAAGTGAATTAAGAGCCGCCGTGCGGGATCTCGATGTTAAGGTTCTGTCCGGAATGGATGGCCTTTGCGAGCTGGCTGCGCTTGATGAGGCGGACATCGTACTGAATTCGGTGGTCGGCATGGTCGGCTTACAGCCGACGCTTACGGCTCTGCGTGCAAAGAAGCAGGTGGCGCTTGCAAACAAGGAAACACTGGTTGCGGGCGGCGAGCTTGTCATGCGCACGGCAAAGGAAAACGGGATAGAAATCCTCCCGGTCGACAGTGAGCATTCGGCCATATTCCAGTGCTTGCAGGGAATGCATAAGAAGGAGGATCTCAGCAGGATCATCCTTACAGCCTCCGGTGGCCCGTTCTTCGGATGGACGAGGGAGGAGCTTTCGGCAGTGAAGCCTGCCGATGCTTTGAAGCACCCGAACTGGGACATGGGAGCCAAGGTGACGATTGACAGCTCCACACTTATGAATAAGGGACTGGAGTTTATAGAGGCAAAATGGCTTTTTGACATGGAGCCGGAGGATATAGACATAGTTGTGCACAGAGAGAGCATAGTACATTCTCTCATTGAATACAGGGACAATTCCGTGATAGCGCAGCTCGGTGTGCCGGATATGCGTATACCGATACAGTATGCGCTGACCTATCCGCGCAGATTCGAGTCCCCCGTCAAGCGCCTTAAGCTTGCGGATTGGCAGAAGCTCAGCTTCTTCGAGCCGGATGAGGAGACATTCACCTGCCTCGGTGCCATGAAGCGTGCGATAGGCCGCGGCGGTACTGTTCCTGCTGCGGTTAACGGAGCGAACGAGGTGGCGGTATCGCTTTTCCTCAAGGAGAAGATCAACTATCTTGATATAGGCGAGATAATATGTGCCGTTGCGGACGGCTTTGATATGCATGAAATAACATGCGTGGAGGATGTGCTTGAGGCGGATGCCGAGGCCAGAGCGTATGTTACTGAGAAATATTCGAGATAAGGAGCGTCACTTTGAATACGATTTTGCAGGGAGTTCTTCTCACGGTAATAGGGGTATTGCTGTTTGGGCTGATCATATTTTTCCATGAATTCGGTCATTTTTTCACCGCAAAGCTGAGCGGAGTTCGCGTGAACGAGTTTGCGCTCGGCATGGGGCCGAAGCTGTTTTCCTTCATACGCGGCGAGACACAGTATTCACTACGCCTTCTGCCCATTGGCGGCTACTGCGCCATGGAGGGTGAGGATGAAGAAAGTGAAGACCCACATGCCTTTGGCAGGCGACCTGTGTGGCAGAGGCTTATCGTTGTGGCGGCCGGCGGCATAATGAACATACTGCTTGCCATTATTATGATGATGGTGCTGCTTTCTCAGCAGGAGCTGCTTGGCACGAACCGTATAGCGAGCTTCTATGAGGATTCCGCTATGGAGGCTGCCGGAATACAGGTGGGTGACTATATCACCGATATCAACGGCTATGCTGTAAATACGGATACCGATCTCTCCTTTGCTTTCAGCCTTGCAGCTATGAAGGCCACCGATGACACGGTCGATATGGACATAACCGTGCGTCGCGGCGATGAGACGATAAGATACGATTCCGTCTCGCTGAATACTCTGCCCGACGGTGAGGGAAGACGGCATATTGTTATGGACTTCTATATTCTCGGCGAGCACAAGACGGTGCTGACGCTGATAAGCAAATCGTTTGAGGATACTGTCTCCACTGTAAGAATGGTGTTCGAAAGCCTTGTCGGAATGGTGACGGGCAGATTCGGCTTTAATGATATGGCAGGCCCTGTCGGTACTGCTCAGGCAGTGTCACAGGCGGCGTCCCTCGGCCTTGAGAGCGGCTTTGGCGACGCGGTAAATAATATCCTGCGAATAATGATGATGATATCTGTGAACCTCGGTATCGTGAACCTGCTGCCCCTGCCGGCATTGGACGGCGGACGCATAGTGTTCCTGCTCATTGAACTTATTTTCCGCAGACCCGTTCCGGCGAAATATGAGGGCTGGGTTCATGCCGGAGGAATGATAGCGCTGCTTGCGTTAATGGTATTGGTTACCTTCAATGATATTGTTCGTATTATTCACGGCGGATGAGCTTTGAAGCTGAGAAAGGAATAGAAAATGAACATGAAGAGAATTTCAAAACAGGTAGTGGCCGGCGGAGTTAAGATAGGCGGCGGTGCACCCGTTACCGTACAGTCAATGCTGAATGTACCATCTACGGATATAGAGGGCAGTGTAAGGCAGGCTGTGGCTCTGGAAAGGGCCGGCTGCCAGATACTGCGCGCTGCCATACCCGATATGGACGCAGTCCGTCTTATACCCGCTATCAAGGAGGCTGTCTCCATCCCTCTTGTGGCAGATATACATTTTGATTATAAGCTGGCTCTTGAGGCCGCACATGCGGGAATAGACAAAATACGCATCAATCCGGGAAATATCGGCGGAGATGACAGGGTAAAGGCCGTTGCCGATATTTGCAGGGAGAAGAAAATCCCGATCCGCATCGGTGTGAATTCCGGCTCGGTCGAGAAGTCGATACTTGAAAAATACGGTGCTCCTACTGCTGAGGCACTGTGCGAGAGTGCTCTCTACCACGCATCGCTGCTCGAAAAGTTTGATTTTACTGATATCGTAATTTCGCTGAAATCCTCTTCGGTGGATACAAATATCAAGGCCTATGAGATGATATCCGAGCGCTGCGATTATCCGCTGCACCTCGGTGTAACGGAAACCGGCACGACGAGAATGGGCGTTGTCAAATCTGCCATAGGCATAGGAAGCCTCCTGCAGAGGGGTATCGGCGATACACTGAGGGTATCTCTGACCGCCGACCCGACCGAGGAGATAAGAACGGGTAAGGATATTCTTCGTGCACTCGGAATGATAGGCGGAGTTCAGTTTGTTTCCTGCCCGACATGCGGCAGAACGAGAATAGACCTCATCGGCCTTGCAAACCGCGTGGAGGCGGCGCTTGAAAACGTTGATAAGAACATAACTGTTGCTGTCATGGGCTGTGTTGTGAACGGCCCGGGAGAAGCAAGGGAGGCCGATATCGGCGTTACCGGCGGCAGCGGCGAGGGACTTATCTTTAAAAAGGGTCAGATTGTAAGAAAGGTGCCCGAAAACGAGCTGCTCGAGGCTCTGATGGAGGAAGTTGAGAAGCTCTGATATAAAAGGAGTATGCTTTGAAAACGATTGGAGATCTGTTAAAAAGTGCAGGAATAAAGTCATCCGCGGAGCTGGATGAGGGACGGATCGAAAAAATTGAGATATATCGCGAAAGACAGGCTGTGCGGCTACGCACAGTCTTTCCGCGTTTTGTCCCGTATAAGGAGCTGCAGGGCCTTAATGGGCAGCTTCATGCAAGAATACTGCCCGATATGCGCGTTGAAATAGCGCCGATGTTTTCTCCGGAGCTGTGGTCTGTTGAGGCTCTGCCGTCGGTTATAGACCGTGTTCGAGAGCTGGATGCAAGCGTTAACGGAACCTTCCGTGACAGTACAGCGGAGATGAACGGCGATAAGCTCGTCATCACCCTGTCCCACGGCGGTGCTGACCTGATGTTGACAAGAAAAACGGACAGGCTGATAAGCGATACAATCCGTGAGTGGTTCAAGGTCACGCTGAGTGTTGAGTTTGCCGGTAAGACAAAGCTTGAAAGCGGCGACGAATCGGTTATCGAGCGCCTGCGTGTAGAAGAGGAAAAGAAGATACGCGCGGCGGTTGTGGAAGAGGTTGAGCGCTATGAGGCCTCCATGAAGGAGCGTGCCGCAAAGCGTAAGATAAGTGTGCGTGAGGGCAAGAGCCTGATGCCCCAGATAATCCTTGAGACGGCGAGACCGGTTATAGGAAATTTGCCGAAGAAGGAACCCGTGCCGATAAGTGATGCCACTATAGAGGCCGGAAGAGTTACCATATGGGGTGAGGTATTCGATATCGAGTCCAAGGAAACCCGTGACGGAACCAGAAAGATATATTCGATTGATATCACCGATTACACGAATTCCATTACATTGAAGCTCATTCAGAATATCAACGAATGTGCAACTATCGATTCGATAAAAAAGGGCTCAGCCGTTATAGTGACGGGCAGTGTGGAATACGACAAATACGACAGAGAAAATGTCATGCGTCCGAATGCCATTGCCAGAGCCGAAATGGTAGAGGTGGTTGACAGCGCAAAGGAAAAGCGTGTGGAGCTGCATCTGCATACAAATATGTCCTCCATGGATGGCATGACTCCGGCAGGTGAGCTGATAGACAGAGCCTATAAATGGGGACAGAAGGCCATTGCCATAACCGACCACGGTGTTGCACAGGCCTTCCCGGATGCCATGAATGCGTGGCTGAAAATCAAAAAGGGCGGCGGAGATTTTAAGGTCATATACGGCGTTGAGAGCTATTTTGTGAATGACCTTGTTCCGGCTGTTACGGGCAGCAGTGAGCTGCCGCTCGACACGGAATACATATGCTTTGACCTTGAGACAACGGGGCTTTCGCCGAAGACGGAGCGTATCACCGAGATCGGTGCGGTGCGCATTCGCTCGGGAGAGATATTGGAGAGCTTCAATACCTTTGTTGACCCGGAAAAGCCGATTCCGGAGAAGATAACAGAGCTGACGGGTATCACGGATGAGATGGTCAAGGGTGCTCCGAGTGAGGAAGAGGCTGTAAAGAGCTTTTTCGATTTCTGCGGAGAAAATGCTGTGCTTGTGGCACATAATGCCGGTTTTGATACATCCTTTATCCGTGCCGTATGTGAAAGACACGGCATGACGTTCGATAATGTGTATATCGATACAGTGGTCATGTGCCGTGCCATGCTTAAGGATATCAAGAACTGCAAGCTCGATACGGTTGCCAAATATTTGAAGCTTAAGCCGTTCAATCATCACAGAGCCTGTGATGATGCCGCAGTGCTCGGCGAGATATTCGTGAATCTTTTACAGCGCCTGCGTGACGATCACGGTGCGAAGAACATCAGTGATATCAATACGGCGCTTGCCGGCGGCGACCCCAAAAAGCTGCCGACCTACCACCAGATAATCCTCGTTAAGAATCTTGTGGGACTTAAGAATCTGTATAAGCTTATTTCCTATGGACATCTGGATTATTTCTATAAGCGTCCGAGAACTCCGAAAAGCGTTCTCGACCGTCACCGCGAGGGACTTATACTCGGCTCCGCCTGTGAAGCAGGTGAGCTGTTCAGGGCGATGACACAGAATGCACCGTGGGAAAAGCTTGTTGAGATAGCCTCCTACTACGATTATCTTGAGATCCAGCCGCTCGGAAACAATATGTTCATGGTGCGAAACGGCACCTGCGATGTTGAGCAGCTCAAGGAGTATAACAGAACGATAGTAAAGCTCGGCGAAAAGCTAAACAAGCCCGTTGTTGCTACGGGTGACGTACATTTTAAGGATCCCAAGGACGCTTCGGCGCGAGCCATACTGATGGCTGGTCAGGGCTTCTCCGATGCCGATGAGCAGGCCCCCCTCTATATGAGAACGACGGATGAAATGCTCAAGGAGTTCGAATATCTCGGCGCTGAGAAGGCATATGAGGTCGTTGTAACAAATCCGAATAAGATTGCGGACATGATAGAGGAGATAAGGCCGATACCGGAGGGTGTGTTCCCGCCGTTTATCGACGGTGCCGAGGAGCAGCTTAACTCTATCACATGGGAAAGAACAAAGGCGAAATACGGCGATCCTCTGCCGGAGATAGTCGAGAAGAGACTCAAGCGAGAGCTGGACTCCATAAATAAGCATGGCTTCTCCGTGCTGTATATGACGGCGCAGAAGCTTGTTGCGGACAGTGAGGCGCATGGCTACCTTGTCGGTTCCAGAGGCTCCGTCGGCTCATCCTTCGTTGCGACGATGTCCGGTATTTCCGAGGTCAATCCGCTCGAGCCGCATTATATCTGCCCGAAGTGCAAGTACAGTGAGTTCATAACGGACGGCTCGTATCTTTCCGGCTTCGATCTTCCGGCGAAAAAATGCCCGAGGTGCGGCGAGGAGCTTGACCGCGACGGACATACGATACCATTCGAGACCTTCCTTGGCTTTGACGGTGACAAAACGCCGGATATCGACCTTAACTTCTCCGGCGAATACCAGAGCGGCGCACACAGATACACCGAGACGCTGTTCGGACGCGAAAACGTCTTTAAGGCAGGTACTATATCCACAGTTGCGGATAAGACCGCATATGGCTATGTCAAGAAATATGCCGAGGAGCGCGGCAGAACTCTGCACAAGGCGGAGGAAAAGCGCCTGACGATATCCTGTACCGGTATAAAGCGTACGACGGGTCAGCATCCGGGTGGCATGGTCGTTGTGCCAAAGGGCAAGGAGGTATATGACTTCTGCCCGGTTCAGCACCCGGCAAACGACCAGAACTCCGATAACATAACCACGCATTTTGACTTCCATTCAATTCACGATACTATTTGTAAGCTCGATGAGCTCGGACATGACGTTCCTACGATTTACAGATATCTTGAGGATTACACCGGCATACCGGTAATGAAGGTTTCCATGAGTGACCCGGCTGTCATGTCGCTGTTCACCTCCACGGAGGCTCTCGGAGTAACTCCGGAGGAGATAGGCTCTCAGACGGGAACCTTTTCGCTGCCGGAATGCGGCACACCTTTTGTTCGTCAGATGCTCATAGACGGCCAGCCGAAGACCTTCTCCGACCTGCTGCAGATATCCGGTCTGTCGCACGGAACCGACGTTTGGATAGGCAATGCGCAGGATCTTATCAAGGACGGTACCTGCACGATATCCACGGTTATCGGTACGCGTGACAGTATCATGACATATCTTCTGTTAAAGGGTCTTGAGCCGAAAATGGCGTTTAAGATAATGGAGATAACCCGTAAGGGCAACGCGAGAAAGCTCTTTACAAATGAGCATATCGCAGCGATGAAGGAGCACAATGTTCCCGATTGGTACATTGAGTCCTGCTATAAGATAAAGTACATGTTTCCGAAGGCTCATGCGGCGGCATATATGATAGCTACCCTGAGACTCGGCTGGTATAAGGTGCATAAGCCCGTCGAATACTACGCTGCCTATTTCACAGTGCGCAGTGAGGACTTTGACGGCGCAGTGGCCGTACAGGGAAAGGCGGCTGTTCAGAGACGCATGAGGGAGCTGGAGCAGAAGCAGAAGGATCACCTTGCAACGGCAAAGGAGGAGGCGGCATATTCCACCTTCCAGATAATCAACGAAATGCTTGCAAGAGGCATCGAGCTGCTGCCTGTGAGCCTTGAAAAATCACATGCGAAGAAATTCCTGGTGGAGGACGGAAAGATACGTCTGCCGTTCTCGTCGCTTTCGGGTGTTGGCGAATCCGCGGCAAACAGCCTGTATGAGGCGTGCAGCAGCGGCAACGGCTTTATCTCGATAGATGAGCTCCAGTCGCAGGCCAAGGTGTCGAGCGCCGTAATCGACACGCTTCGCAATGCGGGCGCACTTAAGGATCTGCCGGATAGCAGTCAGACAACATTGTTTTGATAGGGGAGTGACGATAATGACAAGGGAGCAGAAGCTTGCCGAGTGGAAAAGGGAAGAAGCCGAGGCCGCAATGAAGGGCTGGGATTTTTCACATATCAAAGGGAGAGCGGTCGAAAACGAGCTTCCGTGGAGCTATAAGCAGAAGGTGCATGATTTTTTAAAGCCGGAAAACATGATGCTGGATATGGGCACCGGTGGCGGAGAGGTATTGCTTTCGCTCGGGCATCCGTTCAAAAATACATGCGTGACAGAGGCTTGGGAGCCGAATGTGCGCCTGTGCGAGGAAAAGCTTGCACCGCTCGGAATTACCGTACGTCAGTCGTGGGATGATAAGCCGCTTCCGTACGATGATGAACAATTCGACATCGTGCTGAACAGACAGGAGTATTACAACCTTGATGAGGTTCGACGCGTCTTGAAGCCCGGCGGCTACTTCATCACGCAACAGGTGGGCTCAGCTAACGGTACGGCGCTCAGGGAGTTTCTCTGCGGAAAGCAGAATAATGATCTCAGCTTCAATCTCGAAAATGAGCTTCCGCGCTTTATAAAGGCCGGTTTTTCGATCAATTACAAGAATCAGTGCTACTTGCAGGATCGCTTCCTTGACGTTGGCGTAGTTGTATGGCGTGCAAAGGTTTTGCCGTGGGAATACCCTGATTTTTCGGTTGATAAATGCGCAGAAAAGCTCTTCAAGCTCGACGAACTCTGTGAAAAGGCGGGGTATATTCCGCACATTCAGCACAGGTTCATAATAATTGCAAGAAAAAAGAGATAACGCACTATAAGGCACCGCAGAGTCATGAGCCCGGCGGTGCCTTTATTTTGAGAAATTATACTTGCGGATAAAGCGGCTGTGGGGTATAATCAATAAGAGTTTATAAGCGCAGCTGCCGTAAGGCTTTTTCGCAGTCGATGAGGGAGTGGAAGAATGAAAAAAATCCTGTTTATTGCTACGGGCGGCACTATCGCCTCGGCAAAAACGGAGGATGGCTTAACACCGGAGGTTACATCCGAAGAGCTTTTGGCCGCTGTACCGGATATAAGGGACATATGCAGCGTCGATACGATACAGCCCTATAGCCTTGACAGCACGAATATGTGCTGGAAGCAGTGGATACACCTTTCTGAGATCATTCGTGACAGCTATGAGCAGTACGACGGCTTTGTGATAACGCATGGTACGGATACCATGGCCTATGCAGCAGCAACATTGTCGTACCTTGTACAAAATAATCGTAAGCCGATAGTATTTACCGGTGCACAGAAGTCGATACAGGAGCCGGACGGCGATGCAAGACGCAATCTGTATGAGGCGTTTGCGTATGCGGCGGATCCGCGTGCGTGCGGCACACATGTTGTGTTTAACAGTCATGTCATAGCCGGCACACGTGCGCGTAAGACTCATTCAAAGAGCTTTGATGCATTTTCAAGCATTGACTTTCCCGATGTGGGAGTTTTCTATGACAGAAAGCTTTTGTGCTATATAGATGAGCGCAATGAGCTGACGGGTGATGTCTGCTTCTATGACAAAATGGTACCGCAGATACTTTCGATACGCATAATTCCCGGAATGGATCCGAGCATTTTTGACTACATCATCCATAATTGCAGGGGTGTGGTCATAGAGAGCTTCGGTGTGGGCGGCATACCGTATTACGGGGATAATTCCTTTGAGGAGAAGATAGCGGCTCTAATGGAAAACGGAGTGCGCGTGGTGATAACAACGCAGGTGCCGCACGAGGGCAGCAATCTTTCGGTGTACCGGGTAGGACATATAATAAAGGAAAAATATCGCGTGCTTGAAGCACTTAACATGACGACGGAGGCCGTTATAGCGAAGATGATGTGGGCTTTGGCCTATTCCGACACCAGGGAGGAATTTGAAGCACTCTTCCTGAAACCGGTCGGAAAGGATATGCTGTGAGCCGTACAGTGGCCTTTATAGCCGCTGAAGCTTCGTTCAATTGAAAAATATAGTGTTTTTTTGCAAATTTCTATAAAAAGTCCTTGACTTTTAGAGCCTCTGCCACTATAATTATTTGTGTTATTTTGTGCTGATAACACAACAAACAAACCCCTGCCTTATGGCGGATGGGAGGGATATAGATGGCTGAAATCCGAATCAAAGATAACGAATCTCTGGAGAGCGCGCTCAGACGCTTTAAGAAGCAGTGCGCCAGAGCGGGCGTTATTCAGGAAGTGCGCAAGAGAGAAGCTTATGAAAAGCCCTCCGTTAAGCGCAAGAAGAAGTCCGAAGCAGCTCGCAAGCGCAAGTTCAAATAATCTAACGTGAAGAAGCGGGCTGTTTGCCCGCTTTTTTGTGTAAATGGAAATCAAACCGATTTATGGAGGAAGATGCATGGCACTGTTTAGACCAACCGGTACGCTGCATTGCTTAACAGAATTAACTTCAGATATGCTGCGTTCAATGGCTGTCAGTGCTATCGTTCTGGATGTTGATAACACCATGGCGGCCCATGGCTCCCAGCAGCCCTTCGAGGGCGTTGTGGAGTGGACGAGGAGGCTGACCGGGGACGGCATTAAGCTGATAGTCGTATCAAATAATTTTGAAAAGCGCGTCGCGCCGTTTGCGGATAAGTTCCAACTGCCGTTCATCTCTTTTGCGTGTAAGCCCTCACCCTTTGGGTATCTGCGTGCGAAAAAGCTGGCGGGTGTCCGCGTTAAGGATTGCCTTGTGGTGGGAGATCAGATATTCACGGATATTCTCGGTGCTAACCTCTGCGGCATGAAATCCGTGCTGCTCGATCCGCTCGCTCCGGATACTTCACCGACGGTGAGGTTTAAAAGAAGTTTGGAAAAGCGCTTGAGGCCGCGCTATGAGAGGCTGAGGCTTGACCTGACAAAATAGAACTGTATGAGAATGTAATTGTATATTTTCAGAAAGGATGTATTCAAATGAATCCTATTGAAAGACTTACAAAGAAAATAATCAACGGTGATACCAAAAAGGCGGCAGTGGTGTTCTCTGCACCGAACCGCTATTACCTTACGGCATTCCCGTCCTCAGACGGTGTTCTGCTGCTGACAGCAGAGAAGGCATACTATATGCTTGATTTCCGTTATGCGGAGGCTGCACGCGCCAAGGCACAGGGCGCAGAGGTGGTCGAGTTCCGCTCGCTTGAAGAGACAATGAAAGAGCTGCTTACAAAGCACGGCATTGCATCCGTTTACATGGAGTATGCTGCTCTGCCGTACGGCGTAGCAAAGCGCTATGAGAAGATCTGCGAGGATTGCGGCGCCGAAGCAGTGCTCGATACTACTCTGGATGAGGCTATACGCAGCCAGAGAATAATCAAGAGCGAGGATGAGATTCAGAAGATATGTGATGCTCAGGCTATCACTGATGCAACCTTCACACATATCCTCGATTTTATCCACGAGGGCGTCACAGAGCGCGAGGTAGCTCTTGAAATAGAGTTCTATATGAGAAAGCTCGGTGCGGACGGCAATGCATTTGATCCGATTGTCGTAACCGGCACAAATGGCTCACAGTGCCACGGTGTTCCGGGTGATACCGTTATCAAAAAGGGTGACTTTATCACAATGGATACCGGCGCTATGCTGCACGGCTATCATTCCGATATGACACGTACAGTTGCTGTCGGATATGTCAGCGATGAGCAGAAGGATATTTACAACACTGTTCTTAAGGCTCAGCTTGCCGCTATCGATGCAATACATGCCGGCGTTCGCTGCTGCGATATCGACAAGGTCGCACGTGATATCATCGAGACACCGTATCCGGATACCTTCGGACACAGCCTCGGTCACGGAGTTGGCTTTGAGATTCATGAGTGGCCCGGCTTCTCCAAGCGCGATACCACCATTGCCGAGCCCGGCATGGTCATCACCGTCGAGCCCGGTATCTATATTGCCGGAAAGTGCGGTGTGCGCATAGAGGATATGATCGCAGTGACCGAAAACGGCTGCCGCAATCTGACCAAATCCACTAAGGAACTTATTATTCTCTGATTTTTTCATAAAATCATCTAAACCAAGCGATTTTTGCTTGAAAAACAGGAAAATCTATTATACAATAGAACAGACAATTTATTTGGAGGTATTTACCTATGGTTACCGCAGGCGATTTCAGAAATGGTATTACATTCGAGATGGACGGCAACGTCTATTCCATCATCGAGTTCCAGCATGTTAAGCCTGGTAAGGGCGCTGCTTTTGTCCGTACCAAGATCCGCAACGTCATTTCCGGCGCTGTGACAGAAAAGACTTTTAACCCGAACGATAAGTATCCGACTGCTTATATTGAGAGAAAGGATATGGAGTATCTGTATAACGACGGCGATCTGTACTACTTCATGGACGCTGAGACATACGAGCAGACTCCGATCAGCCCGTCCATCCTCGGCGACAACTTCAAGTTCGTTAAGGAAAACATGGTCTGTAAGGTTCTCTCCTACAAGGGCAATGTTTTCGGTGTAGAGCCGCCGAACTTTGTTGAGCTCCAGATCACTCAGACAGATCCGGGCTTCAAGGGCGATACAGCTACTAACGCTACTAAGCCGGCTGTCCTCGAGACAGGCGCAGAGATCAAGGTTCCGCTGTTCATCGATGAGGGCGAAATGATCAGAATCGATACCAGAACCGGCGAGTACATGGAGCGCGCATAATTACTCCTGTTTTAAAAATTAAACTCGATTTTGAAAGGAGCGACCCCATTATGACAAATTCCGAGAGAGCCGCTTATATCCGCGGTCTTATGGAAGGCCTTGAGCTTGACCAGAGCGCTAAGGAGACAAAGCTGTTCAACGCTATCGTTGATCTGCTTGACGACCTTTCCCTCTCCGTTGAAGAGCTTGAGGATGCATACGATGAGCTGTCCGGTCAGGTTGATGAGATCGATGAGGATCTCGGCGATCTGGAGGAGGATTTCTACGAGTATGATGACGATTGTGATTGCGACTGCGATTGCGATTGTGATGATGACGAGTGGGATGAGGACGATGATGACTGCTACTATGAAGTCACATGCCCGACCTGCGGCGATACAATTGAGCTGAACAGCGGTATGCTGGAGGAAGGCTCTATCGATTGCCCGAACTGCGGTGAAAACCTGGAGTTCGACCTCGAAGACGTAGAAGACGAGGAATAATTCGATTTAAATGAGTACCGTGGGGTACATGCTGAGTGTGCCCCCGGATTTCATTTATTTTGAAAAAAATCAATTTATTTGATTTTTGCTCTTGATTTTTCAGAATGAATGTGGTATCATAATCAACGGTCGATACCTCATATGAGGGCCATTAGCTCAGTTGGTTAGAGCAACCGGCTCATAACCGGTCGGTCCAAGG
>CAZHDW010000009.1:0-74422 GCA_964531265.1 uncultured Ruminococcus sp. | reverse complement strand
TGAAACAATATATAATAGCGGTGCATCGAAAAGCACAGCTTTTTATGCCTAAAAACTGTTGTCCCTAAAGACAATCACTCGTGTCGGGTTCGCCGATTTTGCAGGACAGAAAACTGATTGGCGCAGTAACGCACGTTCTTGTCAATGACCCAACGAGAGGGTATGGGATTTTTATTGAGAATATGCTGGATGCGGCGGCATAGTAAAACGCCGGAGGCGATGCGTCTCCGGCGTCTTACTATGCTCAACTTTTATTAAGGCCCCTTTACGTCTCGATTGTGATTCAGCACATATTCATAGGTGGTCGCATTTCCGTGACCGGGATACAACGGTGTGTCCCCATCATAGCCCAGCGTCTTGAAGCACTTTACAGAATTCTTCATGTCCTGAGCGCTCCCGGTCGGTCTATAGGTCGGCCCTGTAACATCTTCCAGAATGGTATCTCCCGTAAACAGCAGATTCTCATCTGTGAAGTAATACATAGCAGAACCTCTTGTGTGCCCCGGCGTATGAATCACCTGAATGCGATACTCGCCTATGTCCAGTTTTCCTTCGGTAATGGCTGCTGCCTCTAACCTAATAATCAGACGGGAGCCCTGAATTTCGGCGCAGTTCAAATGAGAATCTGTCAAGAAATCGATATCATCTTCAAAGATATAAACCGGTGTCTCCGGAAAATCCGACTTCAAAGAATCAAGACCGTAAATATGATCCCAATGTCCATGTGTCAGCAGGATCGCATCCAAACCGCCATTCTCCACAAGATACTTTTTGATTCCGGAATCATAATATCCCGGATCGATCAATATCGTCCCTTTTTCGGAATGCACAACATATACATTGCCTGAAAAACGGTAGTAACTATGGAAGATCTTTACCATTGCGTTTGAGTCGTCTCCTTGCTTCATTACAAGCCTGCTTTTTCTGATGCTGTTCCAAACGAAGAACAGGATAAGAATCAGACAAGCAAAAAAATACAACAAATCATGTATTTTTTCTTCATTTCTTCAGTTCAGTTTTATATAAATGAATAAAGAACATCACACTTACTGCCAACGACACAGCTTCTGCAATGGGAAATGCCCACCACACCATGCCGACATCGTTGGTCAACTTTGCCAGCAGCCATGCCACAGGCACCAGAACTACCAGCTGACGCATCACCGACATGACAAGGCTGTACTTGCCTTGTCCGATGGCCTGATACATGTTCGAAGATACCAGTCCCAAAGCCGCAAGGGGGAAGCAAAGGCAGATGATTCGCAGTGCCGGAATACCAATCTGCAAAAGCTCTTCCGTCGGGCTGAAGAATCCGAGAAGCTGTCCGGGCAGAAGCATAAAGGCAAGCACACCAATCAGCATAATAGCAAGGGCGATACCGCAGCCTTGATAGAAGGCCCGGAGCAGACGCTTATTCTTCTTAGCGCCATAGTTATACCCCATGATAGGCATCAATCCCTGGTTCAGACCCAATACCGGCATAAACACAAAGGAACGCAGCTTGAAATACAGGCCGAATACCGTGTATGCCGCTGTGGAGAATGCGGCCAGAATAGCGTTGATTGCCATATTCATAACCGTACTGATTGCCTGCATGACAATTGCAGGAATACCGACGGCATAAATATTCTTCACAACGCTACCATGGAAACGGAAGCCTTTGAATGGAATTTTGATGGATGGATGCCGTGCAACCACGACGATTGCCAGAACCATAGAAAGAATCTGTCCGCCCACCGTAGCAATTGCTGCACCAGTAACGCCCATGGCCGGAAGACCAAACCACCCAAAAATCAAAATCGGATCGACTACGGTATTTATAACAGCACCAACCAATTGAAAAATCATCGGCCAGAACATATTGCCGGTGGCTTGCAGAATTTTTTCAAGCATAGTCACAACAAACTGACCGAAAGCGAAAACACAGCAAATGGAGAGGTATTGATCTCCCATGCGGATAATTTCCGGATCGGACTCAAACATCCGAAAGAAAGGAGTGGTGAAAAATGCTCCAAAGACAGCGAACACCAACCATGTCAGTATACTCAGCATCACGCCATGGGTTGCGGTGGACTCGGCTTCTTCCCTGCGTCCTTCTCCCAGTCGTCGTGACATTAAGGATGTCACACCGGCTGCTGTACCGACTGCAAAGGCGATCAGCAGGTTTTGTATCGGATAAGCAAGCGACAGCGCTGACACCGCTTTCTCGCTGACCTGTGCCACAAAGTAACTGTCCACAATGTTGTACAGTGCTTGAATCAGCATGGAAAACATAGCCGGCAGCGACATGGACATAATCAAGGGAAACATTTTTGCCGTTCCCATACGGTTTTCTTTTTGTGTTTCTGTTGGCATTTTACTTATTCTCACTTTCTGTTTTCAAAAGCTTTTGGAGAAGCCTTTGTAATTCTTTTCTTTCCTGTTCCGACAAATTTTTGACCCAGGCATGGTCGATATTCGCAACAGTTGCTTCCAATTCCATCTGCATATCTTTCGCCTTTTGGGTTAAGGAAATAAGCTTACTTCTAGCGTCCTTTGGATTTGCGATTCTCAAAACAAAGCCTTTCTTTTCCAGACTGTCCAACAAGCCCAAAACCGTAGGGTGCGTGATGGCACATTCCTTTTCTATATCCACAATTCGTGCACTTTGGTTTTGCTGCATAAACAAAAACTTTAACACTCGGCACTGAGATGCTGTCAAGTCATAATTTGCCAAAATTGGATTTGCTATTTTATCAAATTCAATCGATGCCGTTTTTATTAAAACCGCAATCCTGTCACCGTTCATAATTCCTCTCCTTTTCCGTAGCTACCTACTAATTATAAGTAGGTAGCTACCTTTTGTCAAGAAGATAGCTTTGTTGTCGGAAATAGTAATTACGCGTGTCAGGCACATCGATTTTGCAGACGGAAAACTCATTGAAACCGTGTCCCAACAACCCGATATCGAATTTCATCGAAAATATGCTGGATGCGGCGGGATGATATTATGCCAGAGGTGAAAACCTCTGGCATTTTTCTATAGCTTTTTGCATATCCGAGTGATATAATAATCTCGGGAAAACAAACGATAAGAGATTTGAAAAGACCTACTCGCAGGGCTCCATGCAGGTGACCGAAATATGGGTGGATAAAGAAACAGGCGTGAACTACATATTTCACGCATACGGAAATGCCGGCGGCCTGACTCCGCTTCTGGACAAGGACGGAAAGCCTATAATAACTCCGGTAATCAACAGATAATAATTCGACAGTGAATAGAATGCCAATGATGGGAGTGTATTGCGATATTTCTGAAAATATGTTATAATAGTTGCAAATACTACTAAAAGGAGTAATACATTCTATGGGAAGCTACATGGAAAACGACTATAAGGTATTTGATATTTTCAGAAATCACTGGGCACTTGTAACCGCAGGCAACATTGAGGATTTCAACTCCTGCACCGTAAGCTGGGGTAGCATGGGCACACTGTGGACAAGCAACAAGGACACAGGCTCGGTTATAACGGTATATATTCATCCTGCAAGATACACAAACGGCTTTATGAGGGATAACGACACCTTCACCGTCAGCTTTTTCCCCGAGGAATACAAAAAAGCAATGGGCTATATCGGCTCACACTCCGGCAGGGACGGCGATAAGGCCGTTGCCGCAGGTCTTACACCTATCAGCTTCGGGGACAGCGTAACATATAAGGAGGCCTCCCTCACCTTCCTCTGCAAAAAGATGTATCAGCATCAGTTTGATAATGACGGTCTTGCCGAGGAGATCAAGGATTACTATGCCGCAAACCCGAGGGTCTACCCCTCATCCCGTCCGGAGGGCTGGGAGCCGCACTGGGAATTCATTGGCGAGATAATCGACACACTCGACAACGACAATAAATAAACAACAGTGACACCTGTCAAGCTGCGGGTGTCACTGTTTCTTTAGCAAGATAATTGTTGCCTGACCTCAAAGGCCGCATATCCATATGCCGGAATGGTTTCTAAAAAGAGCTTATCTCCCTTCAAATTACCGCTGCAATTCATGAATCTTGCTTCTTTGTAGCTATGGTCAAGACTAACCACCGGAGAAATTATATCATCGGCAAAAATGTTTATCATGAGTACACTCATTGCTCCATCACCCTTTGCTGTCAAAACATACAGATTGGGATTCTCTGTGCATACTGCGGGCAGCTTTCTTCCGCACAAGTACTCGATACCGTTTATCAACTGCTTTTGGCGATAATAGTTGTTATAATAATTTGAATATCCGATGTTCGGATCATCGTTTGTATCACTTTCAAACGAAGCATATTTTTGCAGATTATTCAAAAAGCATATCGGGATGACACCTACGGAATACCGCAAAAACACATTTTAAAGCAGTTCTTTCTCTGTAAGGGAACCGCTTGTTTTATTTTTTTACATGTGCTATAATGGTCAACAAATAACTTTTCATTGGTATTTTTGTCGTATTAAGAAAGGAACAAGCTTATGAATTGTTTGGAAGAGCGTATTTTAAAGGACGGTATCGTAAAGGAAGGCAACGTCCTTAAGGTCGACAGCTTTCTGAACCATCAGATGGATACCGATCTGTTCAACGAGATGAGCCTTGAGTGGAAACGCCGCTTTGAGGGTCACAATATCAACAAGATACTGACAATTGAGGCTTCCGGAATCGGCATTGCGTGCATTGCAGCTCAGCACTTCCACGTACCCGTTGTATTTGCAAAGAAGTCCAAAAGCGTCAATCTTGAGGGCGAAATGTATGTGGCCGAGGTAGAATCCTTTACTCATAAATGCAAGAATCAGGTTATCGTTGCAAAGAAATTCCTGAACGAGGACGATCATGTGCTTATCATCGATGATTTCCTTGCAAATGGCTGCGCCCTGCAGGGACTGATTCAGATAGTTCAGAACGCAGGCGCTACGGTTGAAGGCATCGGTATCGCCGTTGAAAAGGGCTTCCAGCCAGGCGGAAGAATGATCCGCAACCTCGGTTTTCAACTTGAATCACTCGCCATTGTTGAATCCATGGATCATGTTACCGGCAATATAACCTTTCGCGAGCAATAAAATTCACACATATAAAAAGCGATGACCGCGTTGTCATCGCTTTTTGCTTTGCATATATCAGCCGTTCAATATTTCATCCGGTATTGCAGCGGCCATTGCTCTGTAGCCGGCAGGACTCGGATGCAGATGATCTCCGCTGTCATACTCCGGCAGGAACGCGGAGGGGTCGTTCGGATCATGTACGGCCTTGTCAAAATCAACACAGCCGTCTATCAGATCCGTTGTACGTATCCACTCATTATAGGCATTTCTCATCTCTTCGCGGAAGGGTGCATAGGTTCTCCAGCCCTTTATCGGCAGAAGTGTACCTATATAGACCTTGTAGCCATAGGAGCGTGCCTCTTTTATATAGTATTTCAGGCCCTCAATAAGCTCCTCAACCGTCGGAAGATCGCTCATCGGTCTGAATGGATTAACCGCCGTACCAACCGGGTGGATGATGTCATTGATACCCTGCTGGATTATAACGGTATCAACGCCGTCCGCCGGAACCTCATGGGGGAAGCGATTCTCTCCCCTGAGTCCGTAGGATTCATACGTTATGCAGTTATACTCCCTCAGTATTCTCGAGCCGCTCGTTGCCCTGCGAATAATGGCTGTGTGATTGTAGCCCTCCTGAATGCAGCGCATGGTGAGGTAATCCGGCCAATCCTGAGCCGTGATGGAGTCTCCAAAGCACACTACCGTGCGATTCTGAGCCTTTGTGTATACGGAAACATTTGTCAGGAAGTAGAAATAATGCGTTGTTCTCGATATATCTATCGGGAAATCCGCCGTTTCGGTATGATCGCCCAGAGCATAGCTACCCTCGGAAATCGGGCCGCATGTAAATACAACCGAACGCATCTGTGTGTAATCCTTAAGATAGAAGCTGACATCGAACGTTGTCTGCGCCGTAACATCGCATGAAAGCTCATCCGATACCGCTCTTTCTCCGGCAGGAATGCTGACTGCACGCTCGCCGCCGAACATTACCGGATAGAAGCTTCCGTTCACATATACCGTAGTTTTTTCTATAGTTATCGGCTCAGTACCGCAGTAATTATCAAATGTCAGGCGCATTGCAGTGCCGCCGAACTGTGTATATATCGGGTAACGCAGTGTGATGTTCTTACTGAAGCTCTCCGGACGATTCTCCGCAATAGATACGGCATTTCCCCAGACGGAGGCCCAGTGCATGGATCCATTATTCATCTATCAAGTTCCTCTCAAAAATTGCTACAACAACTATACGACAAATTAAAGAAAAAATCCAGTACTTTCGCAAAATTCAGCAAAACTTAACCCGGCTTTCCCGTTCCTGTTAATAAAATGCTCCAAGCTTGCACAGGCATACATTTTCTTTTGTAGGCTCAGCAAAAGCAGTGCTGCTCGTATTCGCAAGTGCTTATAAAACAATTTGTGGAGCGCATCGATATCGACACGCTCCACTTTTGGGTTCAAGATGTGTTAATTTCAAAAAAGTATTATTCGAGAATATTTGAGGTTATGTAATCAACGCCGAAGCCGACGAGCTTCTCGCCCTCAACCTTGGTATCGCATGTCCAGCAGTTTACCTCAATGCCGTTGTCGTGGAGCTGCTTGACGTTCTCCGCTGTAAGTCTCTCATAATAGATATCGAGATCAAGCTTGTTCTCCACAAGCTTCTGTATCATCGCGTCGTCGACCTCTTCGACCGTGAGCCACTGAATCTTGTTATTCGGCAACAATTCTCTTGTAACAACGCAGTTCTTCCATGAGAAGGAAATAAATGTCACATTAGCGATATATCCTAGGGACTTTATCTCCTCTATCATTCTTTCAAGATCATCACGGGCAAACTCGTTTTTGATCTCCAGAACGCAGACTTTCTCGTACTTCTTGCATATCGAGATATAGTCCTTGAGCAGCGGCACGCGGATATCCTGTCTGTTTCGGCTACCATCAATATCCGGCAGAACGACATTTTCAAGCACTGCATAATCGTTTTCTTCAACATTTATGCAAAACTCGCCGTTTGAAACTCTGTCAGTGGTCTCATCATGGATTATTACGAATTGTCCGTCCTTTGTGACATGCACATCGGTCTCAACGCCATAATGACTTCTGTTGCCCGCTGCAACAAAGGCAGGACAGGTATTTTCCTTTTCAAGTCCGCTGACGCCTCTGTGTGCGACCATTTTTGTTTTGCCGGAATCGATCTTTATCGTATTCATACAACACACTCCTAACGCATGAAATCATGCTTTCTGGCTTGATTATAGCACTTGATATTACAAATATCAACCACAAACAGCACTTTTCAAGCAACCGCAGGGCTGTCAATCGGATTCATGCACTGAGCTGCTCTCCGTACTGTCATTGACGATGATGAGATTACTCTTATACGGCTCTTTTCCGGCAAGAATATTATCATACAGCTCCTGCTTCCAGTCGATATATGCTATACTCTCACGAATCCTGTTGAGTTCCTCCTCGAGCAGTGCTCTCTTTTCAAGCAGCAGCTTCTTTCGCTCGGGAATTGACTCCATTCCTTTGAAGCAGAGATCCATATAATCCTTCATCTCCTGTATGCCCATACCACATCTTTTAAGGCAATTCAGGCTATTTATCCACGCAATATCCCTGTCATCAAAAACGCGCCTGTTGCGCTCGTCCCTCTTGACATGGGGCACTAACCCCTGATTGCAGTAAAACTTCAAGGTTTCGTAATTCAGCCCCGTCTTCTCGCAGGCCTCTTTCATTGAATACACGGTAACACCTCCATTCAGCTTCTTTTTTGATTATACCAAAAATCGACACCTTTTACAATATGCCGTATAAGCGGATTTCCGTCATCTGTTTCCGAGCTGCCAGAACGCCACCGCACTTGCAGCCGCCACGTTCAGAGAATCCACCCCATGAGACATAGGTATCTTAACGGTATAATCGCATTCCGCAATCGTATCACCGGAGAGACCGTCCCCCTCCGTGCCGAGAATGATCGCAAGCTTATCCTCGCTCATCAGAGCGGAATCATCGATCGAGACGGAATCATCCTTGAGCGCCATAGCCGCTGTCTTAAAGCCGAGCTCTTTAAGGCACTCCATACCGGGATGCGGCCACTCCTCTGGCTTGCTGCCGATGAATGTCCACGGCACCTGGAAAACCGTGCCCATGCTCACACGGGCAGCACGCCTGTACAACGGATTGCTACAGCCCGGAGTCAGCAGGACGGCATCAATATTGAGAGCCGCAGCAGAGCGGAATATAGCACCGACATTTGTGGGATTCATCACGCTTTCAAGCACAGCTATCCGCCTTGCGTCTCGGCATATCTCCTCCACAGACAGAAGCTCCTTTCTGCGCATGGCGCACAGCATTCCTCTTGTCAGCTTATAGCCGGTAAGCTGCGTCAGTACGTCAAACTCCGCTGTATATACGGGTATGTCGCCGCAGCGCTCTATTACGGAAAGTGTCTCGCCGTGCATATTGCACTTTTCCGCCAGAAAGGAAACCGGCTCATAGCCGGCATCGAGTGCGCGCTCGATCACCTTTGGGCTTTCCGCAATGAAAAGCCCCTCTGAAAGCTTATCCTTATTCAGTAACTGCGCCTCAGTAAGCCTTGCATAGGCATCAAGCTCCGGCGCATTGAAATCATATATCTCTATCAGATTCATTCTCTATCCCATCCGTTCTGCATTAACCATACTACTAAAGGATATTATAATATTTCACAAAGCAACTGTCAAACTACCGAATTTTTTTAAGTTGGAATAAATAAAATTTATCGCAATTTCCACCGCATTCCCCCATAATAGCTTTTCTTTTGAGTATTAACGCACATTTTCGACACACTTCGACCGATTTTTCTGTGCACCTTGCTCTTGCAAACATAAAATAGATATGGTAAAATTTATTCACATTTCAGATAATGCAGGAGGTTAGTCATGGAAAAGCAAATAAAGATTATTATTTGTGCAGATGACGGCGAATGGGGACGCGAACATATCGAATCCGCCGCAGCCCGCGGCGCTCAGATAATCCTCACCGGCAAAAACGGCACCGCTCTCGTCTCACGAATACGCGAAGAGAAGCCCGACGCAGTAATTATGAGCATCTTTATGGCAGGCTTGGATGCAGTTGGTGTTATGCATGCGGTAAACACCGAGGGCATTCGAAAACCGGTATTTTTGATCAGTGCAGCCTATTCCTCTCCGGCTCTTGAAAAACAGGTAATGGAGGCCGGTGCAGCCTATTATGCGATACAGCCGTACAACAAAGCCGAGCTGCTTGACCGCATTTTTGAGCTTATAGGTACGGAAAAGCCCGTAAATCCCGGTAATTTCTCCAAAAACGATCTGCGCATACAGGTAACAGAGATACTGCATCAGATAGGTGTACCCGCACATATCAAGGGCTACCATTACCTCAGAGATTCAATACTTATGGCTATAAGCGACCCGGAGATAATAAACGCTGTTACAAAGCAGCTCTACCCCAGTGTCGCAAAGCAGTACGAGACCACCAGCTCCCGTGTTGAAAGAGCCATAAGGCATGCAATTGAAGTTGCATGGGACAGGGGCGATGTTGATGTGCTGAACTCATACTTCGGCTACACCATACATAACACTCGCGGAAAGCCCACAAACAGCGAATTCATAGCTATGATATCCGATAAGCTATGTCTGCAAATGGATCACGTATCATAGACTTTCGATCTTCAATGTGAATTCACTCCACATGCATTTTCAAATTTCAGGCACAAAAAACATCCGTCAGGCACCGAAACGGCACCGACGGATGTTTTTGTTTGTCGATTATTCTTCAAGCTGTGCTGTGTAGAGCTGGTAATAGTTGCCGTGCTGAGCCATAAGCTCGTCATGGCTGCCGCTTTCACCTATACCCTTATTTGCAATATACAGGATTCTGTCACAGTTCTTGATAGTGGAGAGTCTGTGTGCAATGATGAAGCTCGTTCTGCCCTCAAGCAGTGCATTCAAACCATCCTGAAGCAGTCTCTCTGTCTTAGCGTCAATGGAGGATGTAGCCTCGTCGAGAACAAGTATCTTCGGGTCGGAGAGCAGCGTTCTTGCAAAGGCAATAAGCTGCTTCTGTCCCTGAGAAAGTCTTGAACCGCGCTCGTTCACCTGAGTATAATAGCCATCCGGCATTTCGCTGATGAAGTCATGCGCACGCACTGTCTTAGCGGCGGCGATAACCTCTTCATCCGTTGCATCAAGTCTGCCGTATCTGATATTATCCATGATCGTTCCGGAGAAGATGAAGCTGTCCTGAAGCATGATGCCCATCTGCTCACGGAGCGAATGCAGCGTGACCTTTGAGATATCATGTCCGTCAATGAGCACTGCACCGGAATTGATATTATAGAATCGAGAAATAAGGTTTACAACCGTTGTCTTACCGGCACCTGTCGGGCCAACCAGAGCAATGGATTCGCCCGGCTTTACATCGAGATTGAAGTGCTCGAGGATATTTATCTCGTTATCATAGGAGAAGGTAACATCGTCGAAGGTAACGCTTCCCTGAATTGCCGGAAGCACTGTTGCATCGGGTGCGTCATCGACCGTGACCGGTTCATCCATCATCTCAAATATACGCTCAAGGTAAGCTATAGCGTTGATGAACGTATTATAGAGGTTTGCAAGCTGGAGTATCGGCTGCCAGAAGCGCCATGCATAGGAGGCAAGAGCGATGAGTGTACCTATCTGGATAGCGGGGCCGAGCATTGAAAGTCCGACGAGATACATGGCACCGACAACTATTGTGGATATATCCTCAACGGAAAGGCTTATCAGGTTGGAGGTGTACTGTGCCTTCATCCAAGCCTTATACATCTTTGTGTTGAGGTCGTTATATATATCGGCGTTCTTTTCTTCTCTTGTGAAGACCTGAGTGATCTTCATACCGTCAAGGCTCTCATGCAGATACGCATTGAGATTGGAGCTCTTGTTGGAGGTATCCTGCCATGCTCTGCGCTGTGCAGGCTTCAAAATGAAGATGACCACTACGAATACCGGAACACCTGCCATTACAACAAGTGTAAGGCGAACATCGCACATAAACATGAAGATTGCTATGAGGATGAGGTTGAACACCTCAAGCACGAAGTTTATGATACCGTTTGAAAGTGCGTCGGAAACGGAATTTACATAGTTGATAACACGTGTAAGAATCTTGCCGTGCGGTCTGTCATCATAGAACTGGAACGGCAGCTTCTGCAAATGCTCAAACAAATCCTTACGAATGCTGTAGATGATTTCCTGACCAACTATCGTCATGTACTTGGAGCGCTTTATAGAGAAGAATATGGACAGAAGAATGGAAACGAGCATTACGACTGCCAAAATGATGAGCTGCTTGTAGTCCTTATTCGGAACAGCCTCATTCAGTGCGCGCTCAACGAGCATCGGGCCGACAAGGGCACATGCTGCGGATATAGCTGAGAAGATCAGGGAAATTATCATGGTTTTTGCGTGGCGCTTGATATAAACGCCAGCACGAAGCAGATGCTTTATATTAAATGGGGTTTCAAGCTTTTCATCAACATCAAAACGATTTCTTGCCATTATTCAGCACCTCCCTTTCCGTAAATGCCGTTCTGCAGCTCATAGACCTCGCGGTAATAGCCCGGTCTGCTGATGAGCTCATCATGTGTACCGACATCGGAAATACGTCCATCTTCGAGAATAACTATGCGGTCTGCGCGCTTTGTGGTGGATATTCTCTGCGCAACAATAATCTTTGTGCAGTTGAACTCGAGGCTTGCAAGCTGATCCTGAATGTATTTCTCGGTTTCCATATCGACAGCGGAGGTCGTATCATCCAGAATAAGTATGGAAGGCTTAACAGCCAGTGCACGTGCAAGAGCGATTCTCTGCTTCTGGCCACCGGAAAGACCCGTGCCGCGCTCACCGATAACGGTATCAAAGCCGTCCTGGAGCTTCTCGGCAAAGTCAACACAAGCGATCTTTGCAAATCTCTTGACCTCGTCCTCCTTCATATTCGGATCGCCGTATGCGATATTTCCGTCAACGGAATCGGAGAAAAGGAAGACATCCTGCGTTGCAATGCCTATGGAGCTGCGCAGCTTTTTAAGGTCATACATGCCGACCGGAACACCGTCGACATATATCTTACCGTCCGTAACATCCGTCAGTCTCGGTATGAGGTTTACAAGGGAGGTCTTGCCGGAGCCTGTCGGGCCCATAATTGCAATTGTCTCGCCGGGCTTGATATCGAGATTGATATCCTTGAGGACATCGGTACCGTTGAGCTTAAGGCCAACATTCTCGAACTTTACAGAGCCCTCTACTCTTTCCTGCTTCTTTACGGCATCGGTGCGAGTAACAATCGTGGAGCGTGCATAGTACAGCTCAATGACCTTTGCTGCGGAAGCAAAGAAGCGCTGCAGGTCATTGATGAGCATACCGAGCATACGCATCGGGTTGGAAAGCGTCCATGTAAGTGAATTGAACAGTGTAAAGGTACCTATGCTGATTCTGCCGTTGATGAGGAATACACCGCCGACAAGAAGCACAGCTACTGAAAGTGACTGGGAAAGACCGTCGATATAAGGAGCAAACTTCAGCCACAGCAGGGAGGATTTCAGGGTTGCAGCCTTATATTCCTTGCTCTTCTTATCAAACTGCTCTATTTCGTAATCCTCTCTTGCAAATGCCTTAACAACACGGTTGCCGGCGATATTCTCCTGTGCGGCGGTGTTGAGCTGTGAGAGGCGCTCACGCTGGTCGATATGCAGAGGACGTACACGCTTTGAAAAAGCGGATGTGAAAACAAAAATGATCGGTGTAAAGATAAGCAGGCTGAGTGCAAACTGCCAATCAACACACAGGAATGTGATTGATGTGGAGAGGAACAGCACAGCACAGTCGATGAGCGCACGGATGACATATGTAACCGTATGGCGAACCATATCGAGGTCACCTGTCAGACGTGTCATGAGGTCACCGGTACGATTCTTGGAGAAGAAATCGCTGTCCTGTGACTGCATGTTCGCATAAAGATCACGGCGAAGTTTGAAAATGAGCTTCTGAGAACATGACTCGTACGTAATAATGGAGAGGTAGTTAAAGGCTGTACGGAACAGCGTAAAGCCGATGAGCAGTATGACAAGCTGGATCAGCCTATCCCAAAGCTCGGGAGTTACCACACCGCCCTCCATAACCGGTGTGAATACCGTATCCATGATGTCTGCAGTGATAGTTGATTTCAGCAATGCAGCCACGGACAGCAGTACTGTCGAACACAAAGCGAAAATGTACCGTTTTCGGCACCCTTCGAGGTTCTTCCAGATCCATTTTAATTGGAACATTCTTAACCCTTCCTTTCAATACAAATCCGTCTTTTCCCCTCTTGCGAGCGAAGATTTGTGTTATTCTCAAAGATTATAGTCCCAAAATAAAAAAAAGCAAGCCTTTTTCCGAAAATTTCCTTGGTGTTTTTTAACGAACTTATGATATTTTTTTGACACAAAAGTACAAATTTCCCTATGGTGTGCACTACTGGCGGACACGTCCTTCAACGAAGGACGTGTCCGCCATCTCACATTGCAAATATTAACAAAAACATTAGAAAAATTTAACGTCCCAATCCTCACCGACATCAAGACAAAAACACTCATTACGCCCTCCGAAGAAGATGGGCAGAAACTTCTCCGTATTCGGTGCAAGTTCCATTTTTGCAATGTCGGCAGGGTCGACCCAGAACACCGGGCCCTCGTCCGTCCTGTCTATCAGCTCTCCCGAAAAGCTTGCAGTTCTGAAGCAATATGTTATATATCTGGAATGATCGTCCTGCTCCCAGGTCACAACACCGCAGAGCTTGAGATCACTGACATCATAGCCTGTCTCCTCGCGAGTCTCGCGTATTGCACTTGCGTATAACCCCTCGCCGCTCTCCACATGTCCGCCAGGAAACGTTATTCCCGTATACGATTTGATTCTGTTCTGCACGAGCACTTTACCGGTGGACTCATCCTCTATCATTATCATATTGGTCATTTCACAGACCGGTCTGTATCTTTCTGACATGATCCACACTCCATTTATTTGAATCTGTTCGACATTTTCCTGCAATTAACTATAGCAGATAAAATTCCTTGATGCAACCTCTAATCCATGATATAATCTATTATATCTGAAAGAAAAGGACGGAAATGAAATATGAGAGCTGTTATTCAGCGAACAAATGGCGCTGTTATTACAATAAACGATGCTGAGACCCGTGAGGTCGGCCCCGGTCTTGTGGTATTTGTCTGCGCGATGGATACCGACACAGAGGCTCAGGCGGATTTTCTCGCACAGAAGATATGCGAAATGAGAATATTCAAGGATGAGAACGACAAGATGAATCGCTCCCTCATCGATGTGAACGGCGACATACTCATCGTATCAAATATTACGATAAGCGCCGATATGAAGCGCGGCCGCAGACCGGACTTTACACATTCCGCTTCTCCGGATGAGGCTAAGAGACTGTACGAATATTTTGTGGAGCAGGTAAGAAGGCAGCCCGTAAACAAGGTCGAGACCGGCGAATTTGCGGCACACATGCACGTAAACGTACAGAACGACGGCCCTGTCAATATCGTTATCGATACGGAGCGCATCGGAAAGTAAATATCATGCCAATGCAAAAGAGGATCGGCACACACCGACCCTCTTTTTATATTCTTTTATTTATCAAGCTCTGTAATGGTGCACGGTGCTGTCTTCCACTGATATTCATCGAGAATTATTTCACCGATACTGTCCGCTGTGATGCTGCCGCCGGCAGGATTCTTAACACTGAGGATATGACCCTTAACGGTTGCCTGAACCGTTGTATTCTCAAAGGAAAGGTCACAGCCCTCCATTACGCAATCCTCAAGCACCAGATTCTTCGCATAGCAGAACGGCTGAGTACCGATTATCTTGCAGCGAACAAGGCGCAGATTTTCACTGTACCATGCAAGATACTCGCCCTTAACGACGCTGTCGTAAACCGTTATATTCTTGCCATGCCAGAATGCATCCTTGGTATCGAGCACGGAATTTCTTATCTCGATATTCTCCGTATACTGGAAGGAATACTTTCCCTGCATTTTCAGATCATCTATCTTCATGTCACTTGTATGCATGAAGGGATATTCCGACTTGAGTTCGCAGCTCTTGATATCCACGCCCCGGCAGAACCAGCCGAATTCCGTGGATTCTATCTTGCAGTTTGAAAGCTTGCTGTCGTCGCACTCGCGCAGTGCCTTTATGCCGCCGAGCACACTGCCATTTATCGTCGTGTGCTTATCATACCAGAGAGCCGCACGGCAGGTATCCGTCATTCTGCAATTGTCTATTTCGGTGTTCTCCGCATGCCAGAACGGATAGCGCAGGTGAAAATCACAATCGCGCACAACAACATCGCGGCATTCCTTAAGAGCGGATTCGCCGTCCGCCGGGCCGTCAAATAAACCATGCATTATTTCAGCGTCTTTTACAGCGTACAGGGCACGCTCCTCGTCCATCACAAAATCGCTGATCTGCTTTTTCAATTTCAATTCACTCCATATGTAAAATTAGTCTACCGTTATAGTATATATTCAAGATAATTTTTTGTCAATACGGTAGCACGCCTCTATGTAACGCCCGGCGTTTATTCACAAAAAATTAATAAAACCCTTTACTTTTCATTCCCCATGCATTACAATCAGTATACTATAATGAATAAAGGGGTTGCCACTGCAATGTCCGAACTGAACCGAAAGGCGTTCTATCGCTCTTTCCTTGTTATCATCCTTCCCATAGCCCTACAGCAGCTCATTTCGACCGCTGTCGGCGTGGCCGATACGCTAATGCTTACCTTTGTAAGCCAAACAGCTCTGGCCGCGACTTCACTTGCCGGGCAGATACAATTCCTGCTGAATATGATTTATTACGGAATTTCAGCCGGTATCACTATGCTAACCGCACAGTACTGGGGCAAGGGTGATTCCTCTTCCATAGAGACAATACTCTCCATCGGCCTTAAGATCTCTATGCTGGTTTCCTGCATTTTCTTTGTCGGCGCATTCTTCTTTCCTCAGCTTCTGATGAGGATATTCACCAACGACCCGGCAATGATCGAGGCCGGCTCCAAATATCTCGTAGTAATCGGCTTCTCCTACCTCTTCATGGGGCTTTCACAGCCGTATCTCAGCGCATTGAAGAGCATTGAAAAGGTCAGGGAAAGCACCTTGATAAACTGCTCTGCACTGGTTCTTAACATATTTCTGAACGCAGTGTTCATTTTCGGCTGGATACCCGGAATACCGCCGCTTGGCATTTTCGGAGTAGCCCTCGCAACCGTTATCGCTCGTGCAATAGAGCTCATTCTGTGCATCGCAATCGGCGAGCGCCTAAAGCTGCTTCGCCTGCGTCCTCGTTTATTCACACTTCACAGCAAAGTACTGCTTCGCGACTTCATACACTATTCACTGCCGGCACTTGGCAATGACATTGCCTGGAGCCTTGCGTTCTCAATGTATTCCGTAATAATGGGTCATCTCGGCGAGGATCTCGTTGCGGCAAACTCGATAGTATCCACCATGCGCAATCTGGTATCGGTTCTCGGCTTCGGCATTGCAAACGGTACTACGATAATCCTCGGCAAGATAATCGGCAGCGGAGATATGAAGCTGGCTGAGAGCACGGCTAAGAAGCTTCTTCGTCTCACCCTGTACGCCGGACTTCTCGGAAGTGCTGTCATGCTGTGCTTCCATCCGATAGTCGGCAATATTTCAACGCTCACCGAGCAGGCTGCGGAATATCTGCACACCATGCTGTGGATAAGCGCCGCCTATATCCCGGGCCCGCTACTCAACACCTGCCTGATATGCGGTATTTTTCGCTCCGGCGGTGATTCACGCTTCGGCTTCTTATGCGATATTATCGACATGTGGTGTGTGTTCGTGCCCATAGGCTTCATACTGGCCTTCATCTTTAAGCTGCCGCCGATGGTGGTTTACATCTTCCTCAGCTTTGATGAGTACGCAAAGATGCCGTTCATCCTGAGACATTACTTCAAGAAAACCTGGCTGAGAAATATCACAAAGGATATTTCCGCCTGAGAGCATATCGGTTAAAGCTAAACAGCGTCGATCCGTAAAGATCGACGCTGTTCTTATTTCATGCACCATTCCATGGCATTGGTAAACAACTTCATGAACTGCTCATTCTCCCAAACGCTCAGAGTATGGCCCGGAGTCAGAGCGCAGAATCTGCCGTTACCGATAAGTCTCGTGTATCCAGCCGCCTTTACTCCGCCGCTTTCGGAGCGGCTTTCAAGGAAAATATCCGCATCGCTGCATTCCATTTTCATATCATAGTGCTCATCGAACACGGTAAAGTCCTCCACTCCGTGTACTATCGGGTGCTCAGGCTTTACTATTTTCATATCCACATTACAGCGCGGAGGATGCCCGAGAAACACCGAGCCGGATATTCCGACATACTCCCTACTTCTCTCTTGGTTATATGCCAGACCGGAATGCACGGCAAGGAAACCGCCACCGTTTCTGATATACTCTTCGAAATCCCTCGGCCCAACCTCAGCCATATTTTCGGTAAACCACGGCGTTGAATTCGCCTCCGTGATATTATTTCCCTTGCAATTGATGATAAGTCTGAATCTCTTGAGCATATCGACCGTCAGGATATCCTTGGCGTCCCGAACTATATCGAACTCATATTTTTCATCCTGCCTTGCGGCAAGTCCCCTCTCTATTACCTCGGCAGGATGCCATACATCGTCGCACAGAACCAATATCTTTTCCTTCATACAACTCCGTCCTTTCAGAAAGTGTTTGTTAAGGTGATTATACCACGGCGCTGTTAAAAAAGAAAGCAGGCTTCATAGTCCGAAGCCTGCAAATATCACTTACTCTTTTTAGATGTACGCTTTGTGGTCTTAACTTCCTTTTCGACCTCTTCTGCGATCCATTCCTGATTCTCGCCGCGAACAAATACCCAAAGCTGTGCCGGTGCGTAGTCATGGTCACTGATATCCTTGATATCAACCGACTTGCCGGATTCCACATGGATAAGCTTTCTGTAGCCCTTGGTTGTGGTGATAAGCTTCCACTCCTGTGCATTCTCACCGAGAACCACCAAAGCGCCGTCCTTTGCCTCGTCATTTACGCAAAGTGCCTTGCCCGTTGCCTTATTGATAAGCTGAACAGCCGTGCCCTCTGTCGGTACAGCTCTCCATATCTGCTCATCGGAGGAATTTGCCGTAAGCTGTACTGCGGACTCTCCGAACGCAGTAAGAACCTTTCCGCTTCTGCGATTTGTAAGGATATACTTCTTTTCCTTTTTAACTGCCATTTTAATGCTCCTTTTGTATGTATATGAAAGTATGCTCGAAGTTTTGTAAGATAAGTATAAATTATTTCGCTTGATTTGTCAAATATAACGAACGAAGTCCGATCTACGCGAATAGTATTATCAGCACGATTTCGTGGCTTGTATCCTTGTTTTTTGGCAAACAATCGACAATTACCACTGCAAGGCACGAACATTTAAGATATTCACTTTAAGCTTCTTCATCTAAATTGACAAAATATTCACATCGTCCTGCGGAATATTCTACACGGCAGAACCGGCAAAGATACAGCAAAAATTAAATAAAAGTAAGAGAAAGTTCAGGTTTTGTTTCTTGTTTTTCAATATATATTCGTGTATCCTTAGTACAGGATATCGATCAAGGAGGTTTAGCATGGAACCCATGGATAATTACCGCCCCACGGACATCTCCACCGGACTTACGGACGAAGAGGTCTCTGAGCGTATACGTCTCAACAGGACAAACGCCGGTGAGGGAATACGGACAAAAACCGAAAAGCAGATAATCCTCGAAAACACCTTCACTTATTTTAATATATTGAACTTTGTGCTTGCGGCACTTATACTGCTTGTCGGCTCCTATAAGAACCTTCTCTTTATGGGTGTCATCGTCTCCAACACGGTAATCGGCTCCTTTCAGGGAATACGTGCCAAAAGAACGATAGACAAGCTCTCTCTGATATCCGCGCCGAAGGTCACCGCACTCAGGAACAAAAAGCTCGTCACTATACACTCCGATAACATAGTCATAGACGATATTATGCGGCTGAGCAACGGACAGCAACTATGTGCCGATGCCATTATACGGAACGGTGAGGTCGAGGTGAATGAATCCCTTGTCACGGGTGAAAGCGACCCGGTAACAAAAAAATCCGGTGATATGGTGCTTTCCGGCAGCTTTGTTGTGTCGGGAACCTGCCTTGCACAGGCGGTTCATATCGGCGCCGAGAATTACTCAAGCAAAATCGCAAACGGCGCAAAATACATAAAGCCGTCGAATTCGCAGATAATGCTCTCACTGAACGCAATAGTAAAGGTCATCGGAGCTGCTCTGATACCTATCGGAATTTTCCTCTTTGCAAAGCAGTACTTCTTCCTGCACGATACCGTCCACGATGCCGTTGTAACCACCGTTGCCGCACTGATAGGCATGATACCGGAGGGTCTCATCCTGCTGACGAGCGTTGTATTTGCGGTGAGCGTTGTGCGACTTTCAAAATACAAGACGCTTGTACAGGATCTGTATTGTACCGAGTCGCTTGCAAGAGTGGATGTGCTCTGCCTTGACAAAACAGGCACCCTAACAGAGGGACGGATGCAGGTGGACGAGCTGCTGCCGCTTGAGGGGCATTCCTCGGATGAGATGCAGGACGCTCTAAACGCTCTCTCCGCCTCGCTCAGTGACAGTAATCCGACAAGCGATGCCGTGCGCGCACGCTTCGACTCAGGGACTGATTGGCTGTGTGATGCGACTGTTCCGTTCTCTTCAAAGCGCAAATGGAGTGGCGCACATTTTAATAATCACGGAACCTACGTCATGGGAGCCGGTGAATTCATACTGCGCGATTCCTATTCCGCTGTCAGCGGTTATGCCGAAAGCTTTTCGGCCTCCGGTCAGCGTGTGCTGCTGCTTGCTCATTCCGCCGACGGCTTCGGCCCGGAGAATTCACTTCCGAACGACATAAACCCTATCGGCTTCATAATCATAAGCGATATGCTCCGCCCCGACGCCGGGGAGACATTGGCATACTTTGCGGAGCAGGGTGTGTCGTTGAAGATAATTTCTGGCGACAGTGTCAGCACGGTGAAAAGCATTGCAAAGCGTGCCGGAATGCATGATGCGGAAAACGCATGTGACGCCTCCGAGCTGATAACGGAAGCGGACACTGACAGTGCCGTGGAAAAATTCTCGGTATTCGGCCGGGTTACCCCCGAACAGAAGCTGCAATTTGTGCAGGCACTCAAAAGGCACGGACACACCGTAGCCATGACGGGCGACGGCGTGAATGATGTTCTTGCCCTCAAGGAGGCCGATTGCAGCATTGCAATGGCTTCCGGAAGCGATGCCGCAAGAACGGTGTCCAACCTTGTCCTGCTCGACTCCAACTTTTCATCAATGCCGCATATAGTAAAGGAGGGTCGGCGCTCCATAAACAATTTGCAACGCTCCGCCTCCCTGTTCTTGCAGAAAACGATCTTCTCGTCCCTGCTCGGAATATTCTTCCTCTTTATTGCGGCTTCCTATCCCTTTCAGCCGATACAACTCACCTTCATCAGCACGATAACGATTGGCATACCATCCTTCATTCTTGCGCTTGAGCCGAACACAGACCGCATAAACGGTATTTTTCTGTCGAACGTCATAAAGCGCTCTGTCCCGTCCGCTCTGGTACTGGTAGCGTCCATTCTGTTCCTCACACTTTTCCGGCTGCCGCTTGGATTATCCGATGCCGAGCTCTCAACACTATGTGTTTCCATGGCATTCATCGCAGGCTTTGCTCTGATGTACAAGCTATGCGTGCCTTTCACAAGGCTTCGCGCGGCTTTGTTCTTTACAATGCTTGCAGCTACGGTCATCGGCTTTCTCTTCTTTCATGAGCTTTTTGCGCTGGTGCCGCTGAACCTTCACATGCTGCTCGTCTTTGCACCCACCGCCGCTTCCATGCTGATACTTCTGTTGTTCTCGAACCGATTTCTCGAGAAGCTGACAAAAAAATATGCCGATGATCTCCTAAGTGCATATTTTGTCAAAAAGCGCAAATAAACCACAAAAAATGAGGGTCGATCTTCCGCTTGGAAAATCGGCCCTCTATCTTTTGGCAATATTAAAATTACAGCACGCAGTAATCTGCCATATACTTCTCCATTGCGGGAAGTATATCTGCATATTCGCCGCTCTGCTTAAGGTACTCATGAATGTCCTCAACGGTAACTATTGCATGAACGTCAATGCCGAACTCTTCCTTGACCTCCATGATAGCTGTCTTACCCGGAACCTTACCGACCTCGCAGCGGTTAACGGAAATGAACATGTCCTTTACAGTGACATCGCCGCAGCCATAGAGGATCGGCATTGTCTCACGAACCGCTGTACCGGCAGTGATAACATCCTCGATGATGATGATCTTATCGCCGTTCACGGGTTTGTAGCCTACGAGGCTTCCGCCCTCACCGTGATCCTTCTCCTCCTTGCGGTTGAAGAAATACGGCTTGGAGATACCGAATTCGTTGTACAGCGCAGCAGCAGTGGTTGTTGCAAGCGGTATGCCCTTATATGCCGGGCCGAACATTGCTGTAAAGTCATCCCCAACTGTTTCTTTTACAAGCTCTGCATAGAATTTACCCAGCTTAGCGATCTGCTCACCGGTCTTGTAGTTGCCGGTGTTGACGAAGTACGGAGTATTGCGTCCACTCTTTGTAACAAAGGAGCCGAAGCGCAGGACGTCCGCAGACATCATAAACTCGATAAAGGCCTTTTTGCTTTCTGTCAGCATGTTAATCATCCTTTTTATTAATTCTATTATGCATATAAAGGGATCATGCAGCCGAAGCCGGATCCTCTGCATTCCATCTGTTAACGGAGTATCCCGTTCCGTCGGTCAGAACAAGCACGGAGCCGTCCTGCCAGGTCTGATAAATATCACAGTCCTGCTCGTTAAGGCTGCTCATGGTTTCTCTGTGCGGATGTCCGTAATCATTATCCTCGCCGCAGGAGATTATCGCAACTGTCGGATCGACCGCCGCAAGGAACTCAGGCGAAGTGGATGAGGACGAGCCGTGATGTCCGCATTTCAGGATATCGGCGGAGATATCGCCGTTATCCATGAGTATTCGCTCCTCCACCTCTTTTTCGGCGTCCCCTGTAAGCATAAAGGAAACCTCGCCGTATGTGAAGCGAATAACAGCGGAATAATTGTTCAGGTCATCCCATTCATCCCTCTGATAGGGAGAAAGCACCTCAAAACGCGCTCCGTTCGGCGCGGATATATCTGTCTCATCCGTTATAGCCATGACGGTTACACTGTTTTCATCAAGTGCATCAAGCATATTCTCATAGGTTCTTGTTGTCGGCGTATCCGCATCCGGCAGTATCGGCATATAGAACACATCTATCGGATATTCCTCTATCACCCTCATCATGCCGCCTATATGGTCAGCGTGGGGATGCGTTGCGACAACGGCATCCAGCTCCTGTACACCGAGAACATCCAAATTATCGATTATGCTATCAGCCTCCGAGCTGATACTTGCATCTATCAGCATGGTGTACTCGCCGATACGTATCAGGGTGCAGTCACCCTGACCGACATCAAAGAAATACACCTCAGCCTCATTCTCGGATACTGCCGACGTGCTGCCCTGCCACCGGGTATCCTCATCCGGCACCAAATACTCCTGCTCAAGATACGTGACTATCGCCGCTATCAGCACAAGCGCGCCGACTATCGTCGATATCAGCCTTTTACCATTTGCGATACGTCCGTTAACACGTCTTCTCGAAGCCATATAAACCCCTTTCCGATTTGTAAAAAAGAGCTGCGGCGGGACGCTGCAGCTCTTCTCATTTCTAATCACTCATTCTCGTCCTTATAAAGGTTAAAACGGAACAGCTTAGATTCATCTTCGGGCTTTTCACAAACGACAAACGCTTCGGCTATCTTACCACCCTCGATAAGATTCATCAGGCCGATCAGCTGGCAAAGCTTACTCTTAAGATTCAGCTTGTCGCCGTCGCGCGTCATCAAATAAACATTTCCCTCACACTTGTCCAGGACAGTCATAAAAGCGGGAACATCGATGTCGTGGAGTTCGATCAATTGAGACATCAGCCATCTCTCCTTTATAATAATGTGATATCAAAGCGATCCCCGATCGCCATTAACACCCAATCGTAAAGTATTTTATCATACAACCGGGATTTTCACAATAACTAAAAAACACAAACCGAGAAAAATTAAAGATTTTTTTCTGTTTGTTTTGCAGAAGAACTCTTCAAAGCATTTCCTCCGTTTATGCCATTCATCGCAATTCGGGGCTTTTCAACTTGAAGAAAATGTATTATAATTAGTTTATATGGTTTTCGTGATCTATAATATTAAAGGAGGCTTTCCATGTTCCTGTATAAAACACTTAAAAGCGGCACCGATATCCGCGGTGTGGCCTGCGAGGGCGGCAACGCTCCCATTGACCTGACCGATGAGGTAATTGAAAATATCGCTGTCGGATTTCTTGTCTGGTGCGAAAAGCACCTTGACCGCAAGGCTGCCGGTATGACCGTCGCTGTCGGCCATGACTCCAGAATTTCCGCTGACCGCATCTCCGCTGCTCTTTGCCGAGTATTCGTAAAGCACGGAGTAAAGGTTTATGACTGCGGTCTGGCTTCCACCCCGTCCATGTTCATGGCTACTCTTGAGCTGCCCTGTGACTGCTCCGTTCAGATAACCGCCAGCCACCACCCGTTCTTCCGTAACGGCCTTAAGTTCTTCACACCGAACGGCGGCTTGGATGCCCCGGACATCAGCGAGATACTCGAATATGCTCAAAACGGCACAGCACCCGAGGCTGCCGAAAACGGCAGTGTAACTCCGGTTAACTACATGGAGAAGTATGCCGAGAACCTGCGTGAAATGATAAAGAAGGGCGTCAACGCAAAGGATTACGAGCATCCGCTGCTCGGCTTTAAGATCGTTGTCGATGCCGGTAACGGCGCCGGCGGCTTCTATGCAACCGACGTTCTCGAACCCCTCGGTGCGGATATTTCCGGCAGCCAGTTCCTTGAGCCCGACGGACATTTCCCGAACCATATTCCGAACCCCGAAAATGCCGAAGCCATGGCAAGCGTTTGTGCCGCAACTATCAAGGCCAACGCAGATCTCGGTGTTATTTTCGATACCGACGTTGATCGCGGCGGCGCTGTTGATCATCGCGGCGAGGAGATAAACAGAAACAGACTGGTGGCTATAGCCTCTGCCATTGCACTTGAGGGCAATCCCGGCGGCACAATCGTCACCGACTCCATCACCTCCGACGGACTCAAGACCTACCTTGAGACAACCCTCGGCGGCAAGCATCACAGATTTAAGCGCGGCTACAAAAACGTCATCAACGAGGCTATTCGTCTCAACAACGAGGGCGTTAACTGCCCGATGGCTATAGAAACAAGCGGACATGCAGCTCTGCGTGAAAACTATTTTCTCGACGACGGTGCATACCTGGTAACAAAGATCATCATCAAGGCAGCTCAGCTCAGAGAGGCCGGCAGCTCACTTGAAAGCCTCATCGCAGACCTCCAGGAGGCTGTTGAGGAGAAGGAACTCCGCTTCCCGATCACCGCTGAGGATTTCAGACCCGTTGGTGAAAAGCTTATCTCCGACCTCGAGAGCTATGCACGCAATAACAATTGGGACATCGCTCCCGATAACCGCGAAGGTATTCGTATTTCCTTCCCGAAGGATGAGGGCGATGGCTGGTTCCTGCTCAGAATGAGTGTTCATGATCCGATCCTGCCGCTCAACCTCGAGAGCAATTCTGTCGGCGGAGTTAAGAAGCTCGCCGAGAAGCTCCTAGCATTCATGGCTCAGGCCGATACGGAGTTTGTTGATTACACAAATCTCTCGAAATTCCTCGAGCAATAATATTCAATAGAACAGAGAGCAGATGCACGACCGATAGCGGCGCGCATCTGCTCTTTTACATTTCACTGAAATCGTATATGTATTTGTCTGCGATTTTACGCATTTCGGCTTCCGATGCCTTTGACAGCTCGTCAAAAACAGCGATTGTCCTCATTCCGGCAATGCGTGCCGTGGTGATGGCCGTAAGATTATCATCCACCATAACGCATCCCTCCACGGGTGCTTGCAGCCGCTCTGCGGCAGCACGATATATCTCCGTCTGCGCCTTTGTCAGGCCGAAATCATCTATCGACCAGATATGCCCGAACAGCGCCGAAATCCCTGCGCGCTCCAGACATTCATCAACATAGAGATGCGGCGAGGCGGTGAGCACATGCAGGCTGTTTCCGCTATCTCTCAGCCGTATAAGAGTCTCCTTTACATTGGGCTTCAGACCGATATTGGTTGTGTACTCGAGGTACAGCTTGCGGCTCACCACTTCAAGATAATCCTCAAGGGATATGTCGAGCCCGAGGGATATCGTATATTTCGATGCATTGTAATTACCGAGCGGAGTTATTGTTTCCACAAAATCCTCCGGCAACGTTATATCTGCATCCTTCAAAGCTTCGATATGCACGCCGGCCCATATCGGCATGGAATCCACCAGAGTGCCGTCAAAATCAAATAAATAATTCATCCTTTTAGATACTCATCCTTACAGCAGAACCTCGGAATTAGTTCCGTAGAAAATATCATCCCTGCCGCTGATAAACTTAAACAGCTCCTCAAGCTTCACCCAATAGTCTTCCTCATAGTCCATTTCATATGTATGGCCCCACAAATAGAATATCTGCGGTCTGTCCGTTTCAAGCTCCACAAACCTTTTCGCAAGCTCCATAAGATGATTGAATCCCTCGAGATGATATGCTGTCGGCTTGAATGCAAGCAGCTCACTCTGCGGCTCAAAATCTCCGGTGCACTCCACCGTACGGCTGTACTTAACGCCCGTCCTGCTCCTGAGCAGCTCAACCACCCTGTCGTCGTACGGGCCGTTCGGATAAGCCATGCCGAAAACCTCATAGCCTGTAAGCTCGGAAAGTCTCTGTCTGTCCACCTCTACCTGACGCACGACCTCGTCATTATCGAGCATTGTCAGTGTGGGGTGAGTCAGCGTGTGAACCGCTACCTCATGACCGTCATAGACGTATTTTACGTCCTCCGGATGTATCTTATAGTGCGCGATACGCTTATCGTTTCTGATAAGTATTCCCTTTGTACCGAGAAGCTGGGAGTTCAGATTGAACGTACATTTCAGGTTATATTTTGCCAGCATTTCGATCAGTCTTATATCCTGTGTAATACCGTCATCATAGCTGAGTGTAAATGCTTTCAGCTTATTCTGATTTTTGAACTGCATTGTTCTCCCTCCAAATCATTCAACTATATGAAGCTTCCTATCATTCTTATATAGCCTTGAAAGCACCGGGCGTTCCAAGGTTGATGTATTCGGCTTGTGCATCACAAATATGTCTTCTCCCGTAAAGGTACGGAATACCATACCGTGACCACCATCCTTTTCAAACAATGGTTCCTTCAGTACACTCCAGTTTCCATCAATCTCTCCGTTATCGCTGACGGATACTACCTCAGCATAACCCTGATCCGCAAACGTTGACCAGATGCAATACAGCTCATCATTTTCTCCGCGTATCATAAACGGGCCGTCCGTAACGTAATTATCCTGTCCCGGCTTCTTCCCGGTAAAATCCGAGCCATGCCACAGCACTCTCGGTTCCTCTATTATCCCTGAAAGATCAGGCGCGAGTTTCGCAGCACATACGGTACCGTCAGCTATTTGCAGCCACTCATGACAAAACACGATATACGGTTTGCCCTTACGACTTACATAAAGGGTACCATCAAGGCACTCCCGGTCTTCGGGCGTTGCGGGCTTTTCCGATACCGGAATAAATCTGCCGTCCGGACTATCGGAAACTAAAATATGTGTTCCTCGACATTTACCCTCTGCCTTGAAGGAAGCAAACATATAGAATTTGCCGTTATATTTATGAACCTCCGGCGCCCAAAAATCCTTTTCGCCCCAGAAATTCTCATTCTGTTCAAAAACCGACTTCGGCTCACTCCACTCAACAAGATCATCGCTCACATACACGTCAAAACCCAACTGAATTCCCCATGCACTGTCTGCATTGGGCTGGCCGACACGAGTGCCGTACATATAATATTTTCCGTCATGAGACAGAATAAACGGGTCTCTTATATTTATCTCCGTAAGCTTCATTTCTACACCCCAATCAAATTCTTTCGGCTGTTATCATGCCGTCCCCGACATGCAGGCGACATATACGTGCGGTGCGCTCCTCGACATAGCCGTCATTTGCCACACCCTTGACATCTCTGCCGTGATATACGGCATAGTATTTGCCCTTATATTTAATGACACTGTGATGCCCGGTACCCTCCTCAACATCATTGCGTATGAGCACCGGTGCAAACCTTCCATTATCGGTGTGCTTCACATAATCAACCTTGGTAAGATCGTCTTCATCAGACTTTGCCGTTGCATATCCGATATGGTAGGTGTCATTCTCAAAGCATCCGCCGCTGTACATGACATACTGCCAATCGCCCTCTCTGAACCAGAACGGGCCCTCTATCGTGTGCCAATCGCGTCCATCCCCCTCACGGTTCCTCGCAAATATCTCCTCATCGAAATCAGGAACGATTATCTCCCTTCTGAGTTCTGCCGGAGTAAATGGGTCAAGAAGCCTGTCGACAAATACACGTGTGCCGAATCTCTCGCAGTCTCTGTTATCCTCGGCATAGAAAAGGAAAAGCCCGTTATCCGTCTTTACCACATGGGAATCTATGGTAAACCTGTCAAACATTCTTTTCGGCTTTGAAAACGGCCCAAGCGGAGAATCCCCCTGTGCAGCATGCAGATACTGGAACATCTCATCGTTCTGGCAGGAAAAATAGATATAGTATTTATCCTCCAGCTTAATGATGCACGGCGCCCAGTAGCTTACAGCGCCCTCGAGTGAGCAGACCACACCTTCGAATTTCCATTCTCCGAAAAGTTCATCGGCCGAATACGCCTCAACACCGTCATGTGCAGTAACATACATATAGAGCTTTTCATTGTCCTCGAAAACAAACGGATCGGGCTGTGTTCTGTTCTTTACCGTAAAATTCACTTTCATATTTCCGCCTCCCACCTTTTCCCCGATTATAGCACAACTAAACTGAGTTTAAAAGTTCAAAACAGCGGTTTAAGCAAGTTTTTATTTTTTCATAGCCGCAGGTATTTGGGAAAGAATAGAACAAAAAGCAATAAGGGTGATAAGCATGAAACGACTCGGAAAATACACGCTTCTCTTTGAGCATCACACGGCAATAATCGGTCACGCAGCCGTATGCGGCAGACGCGAGGCGGACGGGCCTCTCGCGTCCGATTTTGACCAGACCTTTTTCGACTCATACCTGTCCTGTACAAGCTGGGAAAAGGCCGAAAGCATGCTGCAAACAGAGGCGGCATCGCTCGCCATAAGAAAATCGGGCCTTGAAAAGAACGATATCAGCATGATATTTGCCGGGGACCTTCTTAACCAGTGCATTTCGAGCACATTCGGCCTTAGGGAGATGGGCATACCGTTTCTCGGGCAATACGGAGCGTGCTCCACAATGGCGCAGAGCCTCGGCATGGCGGCAATAATGGTCGAGTGCGGTGCGGCAAATTACGCCGCCGCCGTGACCTCATCTCATTTTTGCACGGCAGAAAGGCAATTTCGAACTCCGCTGGAATACGGCAGTCAGCGTGCTCCAACCGCACAGCTTACCGCCACCGCCGCAGGAAGCGCTGTGTTGGGGCATGGAGCCGGAATTTGCGTAAGGCATGTAACGCTCGGCAGGATAAAGGACCTCGGTGTTACGGATATGGCGAATATGGGGGCTGCCATGGCACCTGCGGCGGCACAAACGCTGTGCGATTTCTTCGCCGATACCATAACCGTACCGGAGGACTATGACTGCATATTTACCGGGGATCTCGGCGATACCGGAAGCAGGCTGCTCAAGGAGCTGATGCGTGAAAACGGCTATGAGCTAAAAAACCACTCTGATTGCGGCCTGATGCTTTATGACAGGGAGCGGCAGGACGCGCATTCCGGCGGCTCGGGCTGTGGCTGCTCCGCCGCCGTGCTTTGCGGCCATATTCTGAACAGAATGGAAAAGGGCGAGCTCGGAAACATCCTTTTTATGGCAACCGGTGCATTGATGTCTACGACCTCCTCGCAGCAAGGGGAAAGCATACCCGGTATTGCACACCTCGTGCACTTGCAAAGGCTGTGATAAAGAAAAAGAGTCCGACAAGCTTTCGCCTGTCGGACTCTGATTTACTTATTCTCCACCGAGGACAAGATCATCGTCGGTGATTATTTCGCCGTCACGAACCATCTTCATGAGCTCCTTGGCCTTATCCACGGTCTCATAATCCGGCTGCATGACATATGCATAGGAGGCCAGTGAGTACGGCTGCTGAGTATCACCCCAACCGCTGACACCGTACATCTTAATATTCCAATCGCTGCCGTCCTCGAGCTGCTGACGAACCAGTGTGGCAATCTCACTGTACGGAATGGACATATCAATGCAATCCTCAACGCTTTCGAGTATTGAGGTGTATCTCATAAGGATATCCGGAGAAAGCGCACTCTTTATGCAGCCCTCGATTACCTGCATCTGGCGGCGGCCTCTTGCCTCATCACCGCCGGAATTCTTACGGTCACGTGCATAGCTGAGGACATTGCCGCTGTTCAGCGTGATCTCTCCGCCCGGGTAATATGTGCCGTCAAAGGCTGTGAACTCGAACGGGTTATTGACCTTTATTCCGCCGAGCGCGCCAACCACCTTTTCCACGCCGACAAAGTTAATGCGGAAATAGTAGTCGATATCGGTATCATAGAGCATTGCGAGAGTGTCTTTCGAAACATCTATACCGTAGATGCCCGCATGTGTCAGCTTATCCTTGACGCCGTTGGAGATCGTAAGCGGTACAAAGTAGTCACGCGGAGTTGTAACGAGCAACACCTGCTTTGTATCGGTATTGACCGTTGCAATGATATTGACGTCGTTTCGGGCCGTAAGGTTTATAGAGCCACGGCTGTCACTGCCGCCGATATAAACGGAGAATACATTGTCCGCCTTAGCCTCTTCCTCCTTAGTCGGCACCTCTATCTCAACCTGAGTCTTGACCGTCACGGTATCAAGCTCACGTATTCTTTCGGAGATATCCTCATAGCCCTCTATGCTGTCGAACATATCGACATAGGCTATATTCATGATTATGGCATCTGTCTCGCCGTTAAAAAGACCGTCCATCATTTCCACAAGGCCGCTGTAATCCTGAACATTTATCGACTTCTCAAAGCGCGAATTCAGCTCTTCGATCGTAGCGTCGGTATTTTCCTTATCCATCTCCGTAAGGTGACCGAAAAGATAATCCTTTGCGTCATCCACGGTCTCAGCTGGGTCATCCGCACGCACGAAAATACCGATGTCAGTCTCAGTGGTCTTAATCTGAGTCATTCTGTTAAGCGTGTTCACCGTCATCTGTAGATAGACGGATGCAACCGCAAGCACCAAAGTCATAAGCACCGCAACAACAGCGCCGAAGGTAAAGCGTATTTTACCCTCATGACCGACCATAAACAGTGCACATGACACATCTGTCAAAATAAGTGCCATTGATATCAGCAAAAGATACTTCGCAGGCAGCATTTGACTCATTGTAGCGATAACTATAAAAGCGACCGTCACTACCGACATTATCACCGTCAGCAGAATACCCGGCGCGTGGCTTCTTGTTCTCTGCATAAAGCTTCAACCTCTGTTCCTTTTTCTATACTCCGTTACCGGGAGCTTCTAATATCCTTTCTATTTTACCGCTTCACTCTCTGTTTCGTCAACTTGAATATGGAAAAATTCAGAATTTTGTCATAATTACGAAAAGACAAGTAACTTTGCACAATTTTTTGACTGCTTTTTCGTGCGATGATAACCAGTTTTTCCTGCACTAATCAAAAAGGCCGGAGAGACAAATACTCCGCCCGTTCTTCTATCCGCAAAGCAGCTTTGCTAAAAGATTTACACCAAAGCAGCATATGACTCCGAAAAGTGTCGGAAGCAGTGCGGATATCGCCGCCCATTTGAAGCTCCCTGTTTCCTTGCCGATAGTTATCAGTGTAGTTGCACACGGCCAGTGAAACATCGAGAACAGCATTGTGCAAAGCGCGGTCACCCATGTCCAGCCGTTATTCGTCAAAATCGTTCTCAGCGTCGCCACATCGGAAAGCTCCGTTAACAAGCCGTTTGACAGATACGCCATGAGAATTATCGGCATAACGATTTCATTTGCCGGCAAACCGAGTATAAAAGCCAGAAGTATCACTCCGTCAAGACCGATTACCGCCGCAAAGGGCTCGAGCAGCCCGGCACAACGTAGTAATGCGGTAGTTCCGCCAAGCTCAATATTCGCGAGCAGCCATATGATGAGCCCCGCAGGTGCAGCAGTGATCACGGCTCTTCCGAGCACAAACAGCGTTCTGTCGAATACCGAGCGCACTATCACCTTTCCGACCTCCGGCCTGCGGTACGGCGGCAGCTCCAGAGTAAAGGAGGACGGAACACCGCGCAGAAGCGTTTTGGAAAGCAAAAATGACGCTGCAAGTGTCATGAAAACACCCAAAAGCACCATGCAGGTGAGCATTCCTGCCGATATAACAGACCCCAAAACACCATTTGAAGCCACAAAAAACATGGAGATCAGCGCTATTATCGTCGGAAAACGACCGTTACACGGCACAAAACTGTTTGTAACCACCGCTATCAGCCTCTCCCTCGGCGAATCGATGATACGTGCTCCCACAACTCCGGCGGCATTGCAGCCAAAGCCCATGCACATGGTGAGCGCCTGCTTTCCACAGGCACAGCACGACTTGAAGCAGCGGTCAATATTGAAGGCGACCCGGGGCAGATAGCCGAGATCCTCAAGCAGCGTGAACAAGGGAAAGAAAACAGCCATTGGCGGCAGCATGACGGACACTACCCACGCCAGAGTTCTGTATGCACCGTCAATCAATGGTTCTGTGATCCACGGCGGAACGCAGAAAGTCACTAACACGCTTTTAAGCATATCTCCGAGGCCGAACAGGACAGCCGACAGCCACTCTGACGGATAATTTGCGCCGCTTATCGTCAGCCAGAATATAAACATCAGCAACAGCAGCATTATAGGAAATCCGGTAAGCTTTCCCGTAAAGATTCTGTCCAATTTCCTGTCCCGTGCATCATCCGCCCTTTTGCGGCGAACTGCGGCAGTCACTATCTTCTCCGCAAGGCTGACCGTTTCGGTTGCTATGCTGTCCGAAACAGACTCTTTGTCGACATCCTTGAGCAGTGTGAAAAGCTCATCCTCATTTTCGAGCGAGGCATAGCTTCTCAAAGCGGCAAACATTGACTCATCACCATCCATCATCCTGAGTGCCAGCCACCGCCGCCTTTCCTCACTCCCGAATTCGCCCGAAATGCACGGCATTATCCGCTTGACAAGTGTTTCAATTTTCTCCGAATAACGCACCGTATTCGGCTTTGGCATATCCTCAACGACTCTGTTAACCGCATCTAAAAGCTCTGCAAGCCCTTGCTTTTTACGTGCACTCACCGCAATTACAGGCACTCCAAGCAGCAGCTCAAGCTCCTCGATATCCACCGATATCCCTCTTTTTTCGGCTTCATCCATCAGGTTTACGCATATAACAGTTCGCGGCTGAAGCTCTGTCGTTTGCAACGCAAGGCTGAGGCTTCGCTCCAGACATGTGGCATCGCAGACAACAACGGCCGCATCCGCTGAGCCAAAGCAAAGGAAATCCCGGGCTGTCTCTTCCTCGGCGGAGTGAGCCATCAGCGAATAGCACCCCGGCAGATCAAATATCACATACTCAGTTCCATCCCGTATACATGTGCCCTCGGCATTCGCTACCGTTTTTCCGGCCCAGTTGCCTGTATGCTGCTTCATGCCGGTAAGTGCGTTAAAAACAGTGCTCTTGCCAACATTAGGATTCCCGGCAAGAGCTACCACTATTCTTTTCAGCTCCCTTCTGTTAACGGATATGTCCCCTTTTCTCCTCAACATAAGCATCACCCCATATCCAATTCAATGCGGATATGAACAGAATATGCAAAAGCAGAAAAAAAGAGAACGGTGTCCCGCTCTTTACAAGCGGAACACCGTCCCCTATAGGAGGAATGTAATTTCAGTTTAACAAATCTCCGATATCAATTTTCCGGTTCAATAACACCGTACCTTCCGTCACGGCGCTTATAGACAACATTTAACTCTCCGCTTTCATCATCGCGGAACATATAGAAATTGTGCCCGAGCATGTTCATCTGCAATATTGCCTCATCAACATGCATGGTTTCAACACGAAATGTCTTTCTTTTGGCTATCTCTATCTCCTCATCCGGCTCATCATAATACTCATCGACAAGCTCAAACCTCTGAACCTTCTTCGCACGCTCAAGACGCGTTTTGTTCTTCCTTATCTGACGTCCAAGTGCCGCAATGACATCATCGATGGCTTCATTCATCTCAGCCGCAGTGCTTTCTGCACGGTAAATCATACCACGCTGTCTCACCGTGATCTCTACCGTCTGCCTGTTCTTTTCCAAGGTAACAGTCACAACGGCATCTGCGTCTGCATCAAAGATACGCTCAAATTTCGAGAGCTTGCGCTGTACAAGTTCCTTAAAGTTCTCTCTAAGATTAACTTTTCTTCCGACGATCGTAATGTTCATACGACTACCTGTTTCTTCCGCCGAAGCACAAAAGGAGGCGCTCCAACGCGGAACAAACACATCCTTTCTGAAAGACGAGGCTTTCGGTATTCAGAGCAACCATCTCTGTAACTATAGTATAGCATGTTTTAACAAAAAATCAACATAAAATTTTATTATTTTTTCGACTTTTATGTGAAATTTATCTGATATTTTTTTAAGTAAAAAAATATCGCCCGAAGCTATGCCTCGGACGGTATAAGATCAAATATTATCAGCCATTGCGCTGACTCTTACGGGAATATCCGCCGCGCTTATTCTCTGCGCGCTTAAGATCGGACATTTTCTCGTCGCTCATCTGCTTAAACTTGGACATCATGTCCTCGAAGGAGCCTGAGTTTTCTCTTGCGTGCCATTCATAATCGCCCGGACGCGCAGGACTCTGCACAGGAGGTGTGGACTCGCGTCTTGAATATCCGCCCTGACGTGACGGTCTGCCGTCCTCGCGGCGACGCTGAGGACGCTGCTGCTGAGCATTCTCATCCGCTTTTTTCATAGAAAGGCTGATCTTGCCCTCTTCATTAATGCCAATGATCTTTACTTTAACGGTCTGACCCTCGGTAACGAAGTCCTTTATCTCTTTGACAAAAACCGGTGCCACCTCGGAAATGTGCACCATGCCGGTCTTTCCGCCGCCGATATCGACGAAAGCGCCGAACTTAGTGATGCCCGTTACCTTACCTTCAAAAATTGATCCAACCTCAAGCTTTGTTTCCTGCATACCCTGTTCATTTCCTCCGGGAATTCAAAATAGATTAACTGTTTCCGCCGACATTGTAAAATACGCGTTCGCCGGGCTTCACGTAATCCAGCTCACGGCGAGCAACCTTTTCGGCATACTCATCGCTTCCTGCATTCTCGCCCTCAAGGTCATAGCGAAGCTCATCGTTCACGATTATCTGATCCTTAAGCTTCTCCTCAAGCTGTTCGAGCTCGGCCTTCTTCTGGCCTATCGACACCTGCTGACCTACCATTACGGACACCAGAAAGACCGCGAAGCAGAATATCGCAATCTTCAAAAGAAGACTTCCCTTATATCTTTTGATTTTTACTTCCTGCATCGGTAAGCCCTCCTTTTCCGACACCTTACATTCGGCTGCATTTTGTTTACGTTTTATTATATAATAGCAAGCGGCGGTTGTTCAAGTCTTTTTTTTGATTTTTTTCCTATCCTTGAAAAAAACCTTGCGCGTTTTCTTGGTTTTGCCCGAAGCAGCAGTCCTTTCGCCGCTTTTCCGTGCTCTGCGCCCATGTCTCCTTATGCATCGCATCAGTCTTGAGGCATGCAGCCTGACAAGCTGCACCACGGTACTGTACACACACACAAAGCCTATTACCTCACAGCCAAGCTGATAGAACCTCAGTCTCCCATGTGATACGGCTATTGCCAGTATAAAGGTAGCAACCGCGCAAAGAAGCATGAAGGCGGTATCCGTCACAAAGGTGACTATTCGCCCGAGCTCGAGCAGGATGCGCAGTAGCTCAAGCAGAGCAAACAGCGCCCCGAGGCACACACCGAGCACCAGTGAGAAGATGAGCGGCTCCGCGGACAGCGCATTCATTTCAACAGCCTTCCAAGCAGGGTAGATGGCTTCACACCGTCCGTATATGACATGGCAATAATACGCCCCTTTACAAGCATATCCCCCGTTTCGGAATCGAGACTTTCGATATACAGCCCCTCTCCCTTGATATTCAGCCTACCGTCCGCCGTATGTGCAGTGATCAGCTCATCACTGAAAAAATCCACACGGTCTATGCCGGTCGCCGTAAGCTTTTCTCTGCCGTCTATTTGAATGCTGTGCTTTTTCAAGCTGTTTTGCTGTGCCATTTTCGCACCTCCCGAAGACCAAGCGCTGTTCCAATACAGAATATGCTCGGCATCGGGCAAAAATCACACATCGCGGAGATTATCTCTCCTCAACTACCTCATACATCAGCGCAGCCTCTTCCTTTTTGGCATACTCGTTGACTGAGATGACCTTTGCCTTAATGGTGCGTGCGCCGAGCTGGAGCTCCAGAACATCGTTGATCTTTACGTCATAGGAGGCACGTGCCACCTTGCCGTTCACCAGCACTCTTCCGGCATCGCATGCCTCGTTTGCGACGGTGCGGCGCTTGATTATTCTTGAAACCTTAAGATATTTATCGAGTCTCATAGCTTTTCCTTTCATCCATGAATAGTAAAAAGAACGGACCCATCCGGATCCGTTCCATCACCTGTATTGGCAGAAAATTACTTGTTTACGGAGTCCTTAAGTGCTCTGCCGGCCTTGAATGCCGGAGCCTTGGATGCCGGGATAGTGATCTTCTCGCTTGTTCTCGGGTCGCGGCCTGTGCGCTCGCCTCTCTCGCGAACCTCGAATGTACCGAAGCCTGCGATCTGAACCTTCTCGCCCTGTGCAAGGGACTCAGTGATGGAAGTGATAACTGCGGAAACTGCGGTCTCTGCATCCTTCTTGGAAATTGAAGCAGCCTCTGCGACTGCTGCGATGAGCTGTGTTTTATTCATTATAGAATAACCTCCAATAAATTTATATATCCTATACCCGCCAAAGCTTGCGGATCGGAATTTCTTATTCCTCAGATACCTCAAACTGGTCTATGTAGTCACGGCAGGTTTCAAAAAGTGCCTGCTCTGCATCAACGCCAAGCTGTCTTGCAAGCTCAGTCATATCAAAAAGTGCCTTACCGAGCAATTCTGCCGCATTCTCCTGCCCGGCACCGTTAACGGACTCGCATATTCTTGCTCGCACCTCATCAATACTGCCGCTTTCGCCGCCCATTTTGTACGCCTTCTTGCGAACCTTCTGAGAGCGCATGAGTGCCGGCATAGCGGGCGAAACACTTTGCAGAACCTCACGGTTGGACTTCTGTTGCTTGATCTCACGCTTTATCTGATCCCAGTTGGTAAGCACCTCATCGGTTGTATCGGCCTTGACATCGGCGAATACATGGGGATGACGAACCACCATTTTCTTAGCAACATCACTTGCCACATCGTAAAAGTCAAAGCGCCCGGCTTCCTCTTCAATTGTGCTGTGGAACACCACCTGCAACAAAACATCTCCGAGCTCTTCACGGAGCAGCTCAGAGTTTTCTGTATCTATTGCTTCTATTGCCTCGTAGCATTCTTCAAGAAAATCCCTGCGAATGCTCTTGTGATCCTGCTCACGATCCCACGGACAGCCTTCCGGCGAACGCAGCACCTTAAGTATCTCCACAAGCTCATCAACCGAGTACTTTTCTTTGCCTACGAATTTTGAGATATCTTTCATATTCTACATTATCCCCCTTGCTTTTTCAAGTGTTTTCGACATCTTTTTGTATTTTTTTCTCCGGCTCTCAGCAGGTCAATATCCTCCCTACCGATCGTTCCCGTAATTATGAGCGTCACAGTGTATATAATCACCGCAACAATTATCGGAAACAGTGCCGAATACCTTCCCATATCCGTAAAGCGGCACTGCACCCTATGGGTCGCTTTTGCATATGCAGCGCACATACTTCCGGCAATCAGCGGCAACATCAAAGACCTCTTCAGGTCAATTTTCAACCCCACAACTCTGCTTAACATCAGGATTTCCAGAGCTGCTATTACAAAATAGCTTATCAGGGTACTGATACCGCCGCCAAGTATATTTAGCTGTGGTATTCCCACAAGGCGGAAATTCAGCACTAGCTTTATCACGAGGCCGAGCATGTTTATCCATACCGGCAGCTCGATATGTCCCACCGCCTGCATGATGCTCCCGAGCGGAGTTGTGACCGCTGCAAAAATCGATGCCACACCCATTATTTCAAGTGCGCGCGCAATGATCTCGGTGCCGGGCCTTTCTCCGTAAATAAGCAGCGCTGCCGGTTTTGCAAGTACAGATAAACCGAGACCTGCCGGGACAGCAAACATGAAGGTCACTCTAAGCACTGTCTCCACCGCTTTTTTAAGCTCCGCCACCGCCCCCTTTGTATACGCACGGGTAACGCTCGGCAAAGCACTCATCGCAAACGCCTGTGTGACACTCGGCACCAGCATAAAAAGCGTCAATGCCATATTATAGCAGCCGAAAAGGTAATTCGGTATACTCGACGACACCTCGAGCACATCCTTAGGTATACTGCCGCTATACATTTCGAGTATCACGCTCGGAGCAGTGTTCATTATCTTCGCTGTCCCGGTTTGCATAAAGGAAGAATCTATCAGCCCGGACAGGCTAACAGCAGCCGCGCCGAGGGTGGTAGGCAAAGCGGTGAGCAGGAGCCTTTTTGATACCGACGCTGTCGAACGAAAGCCTTTTCCGTCACGGTCGTCCTGCTTCTTCTCGCTCTTCTTTCCTATGACATTAAAAACGAGATACAGCGCACTGACAGCAGAGCCAAGCGTTACTCCTGCGATACCACCTGCCGCTCCGAGCGCATAGCCGTTCCGCACCTGAAAACATCCAGAAAACGGCAGAGAGGCTATTATTTTCGCTCCGTAACGCATGGCATGTTCGGCACCTGTCAGGCCAAGCGCAAGCTTTACCGCGGCCTCAAGCACCTGGGACACGGTTGTCGGCAGCATATCGCACATGCCCTCAAAATAACCGCGTATCGCCGATGAAACACAGCACAGAAGTATTGATGGCGCCAGCATGAGCATCGGCAGCAGCGCTCCCGAGTTTTCCACCGCATTGGTGTAAAACGGTGCAAAAAGCAGCATAACGAGTGTTCCGCATACGCCTATCGCCATAAATAGCGGCAGAGCCGCATACAGCACCCTTCTCGCCGCCCGGGAATCGCCTAACGAGCAGCTCTCGGACACGGTTCTTGAAACAGCCACGGGCAATCCGGAGGCCGTAATGCTGAACAACACATTATAAAAGCTGTACGCCGTACTGAAATACCCCATGCCCTCTTCGGTTATCATATTGGACAGAGGTATCTTAAACAGCGCGCCGATCACCTTGACCGTCATCATGCCGAGGGTAAGGAACAAGGCTCCCCTCAGGAAGCTTTTGCCGCTGCTGTTAAGATGCTCCTTATCGGACATAGAACAGATACCGCCCTTTCTTACAGATAGCTTTCTGCGAAAGAAAAGGAAAGAGGATCGCCCCTTTCCTTTTTGTTTTACGTCCTTACAGGATCATCCTGCTTTTTTGATTATTCCTCGGAAGCTGCTTCCTCGGTGGTCTCTGCTGTTTCGGGCTCAGCCTCAACAGTAACCTCCTCAGCCTCGACCTCAACTGTCTCCTGAGCGTTGATTGCGACATTTGCCTCGTTGAGCTTCATACCGCAGTGGCTGCAGAACATGGAATCGACATCGACCTGCTTACCGCATGCCGGGCAGGTGACTTTATTCTGCAAAGCTGCAAGCTGAGCGGAAACTGCGGAGAACTGTGCATACAGCTCATCAAGTGCGGCGATCTTATCGCTGAGCTCTGTATCCTCACAGCAGCCTGCCTTCTTAGCCTCATAGATGAACTGACCGAGCTCCTGATAGCGCTTGTTAATCTCGCTGTTCAGCTCTGCCAGATTCAATCTCAGCTTGGACATATCCACAAACTGACCTGCTACCTTGCCAACAGTCTGAGCTGTTGATCTTACATTGGTTACTACATCATCAAAAATACCCATAAATAACTCTCCTTTTATTCATGTTGGATCGTTTCCCGATCCTGTCTCAATTATACATGCACAAAAGCCAAAATGCAAATAGTAATCATTAAGAAACCGTAAAGAAATCCTGAATTTTCGAGTTTTTTGTTCATTATTTCTTCTTCGGGCCGAGAAATTCTCTCAGCATCGAATTTTCCGGAACAAGCTCCGGAGATATCGGCTCAAAGCGCATCAATCTCGAATCCAGCTCCCTCGCCTTTCTGTAGTAGGGACTGTCCTCAGGTATTGCGCGCAAAAGCGGAATTACATCATTTCTCAGCACACCGGGCTCATAGATGTGTATGGAATTCACGGTGTAGTCGGCCGAAAGTCGGTACGGTCGGATGTATTTATCCTCGCCCGCAACAACATTGCTCCACATGGACAGGGTGCGCTCGGCAGAGGTACCTCTGAACTGAACATCGCGGCAAATTCGGCGCACAAGGCGTATATCCATCGGGGAGATCACCTCTCCGTTGATGTCCTTTATCTGCTGCTTAACGCTTACATAAAGCTTTATGGCACTGCCCTCGGGCAGATTCCTTGTGAACACCGGGTTCAGCGCGTGAATACCCTCCATTATCACGAATCCGTTGTCGCGCAGATCAAGCTCCCTTACATGCAGCCTGCGGCGACTCTGTGCAAAGTCGTATTCAGGCAGCCAGCAGGAGCCGTTGGTTATAACGGAGCTGAGGCATTCCTTGACAAGCTCGATGTCGAGCGCATTGACGGTCTCGTAATCTATCGTGCCATCCGGAAGCATTGGGGTCTTTTCGGCACCGAGGTAGAAATCATCCATGGAAACAATCGCCGCCCTTAGCCCGAGTTCCTCCAGATACTGCTGCAAAAAATGTGCGGTAGTGGTTTTTCCGCTTGAAGACGGCCCTGCAAGCATACATATTTTAGCCGTACTATAGTGAGTGACTATGTTACGCGCGATATTTTTGATATGCTCCCTGTAAGAATCTTCCACCTCAGCTATCATTACCTGCGGACGTGTGAGCGCCGCGTCGTTTATCTGCTCAAGGTGATTGATATACTTAATGTATCCGCTCGCGAAATTGCTCATACTTTTCTCTTATACCGCCCTTTCTCTCGATTATCTCGTTGTAACGGCTGATATACTCATATGAATATTTGAAGTTAAAAATGCGTGAAAGCTCCTCCGAATACGGATCTTTAAGCTTAGATACTCCTCCGGCACCGCAGGCGAGAACGGTTTCCGTCTCGTCCATTGTGAAAATATTATACGCGCAGACATATCCCGGCTTTGCCCAGCCCGTGTTCTCAAGATTACCAGCCATTCTGCTCTGGCGATAGAGATAGTACGGGTCATAGCCGTGCTCGGTCAATCTCTGCTCAGCATACGCCATCATTCTGTCCGCAAGGGCTGCATCTGCGTGAGCCTTGTTTATCTCGCCACTCTGCGTTATGAAGGACGAGCGCTTAAGAGCCAGTGAGTGCACGGTGACGTTTTCCGGATCAAGCTCAAGCACCTTCTCGATAGTATCACAGAAGCTCTCGAAGGTATCACCGGGCAAGCCAACGATGAGATCCATATTTATATTTGTAAAGCCCACATCACGTGCCAGCTTGAAGGCATCAACCGTCTGCTGTGCCGTGTGTCTGCGGCCGATATTCTGCAAAACATTGTCCTGCAGGGTCTGCGGATTGATGCTTATGCGTGTAACTCCGCCGGAAAGCAGCGCCTCAAGCTTACTTCTGTCGATTGTATCGGGTCTGCCGGCCTCAACGGTAAATTCGCTGCACCGCGACATATCGAAGGCCGCGCGAACCGTCGCTATCATTTCCGAAAGCTGCTCGGCATTGAAGGTCGTAGGTGTTCCGCCACCGACATAGACTGATCTGAGTACAAGACCGAGACTGTCTGCGATTTTCGCTGTCTCCTTTATCTCCTCCATGAGAAGCGCATGATACTGCGGTATCTGCTTCTTGGCCTTTTCAACGCTCTGCGATACAAATGAGCAATAGGCGCATCTTGTGGGGCAAAACGGCACGGAAATATAGAGAGAATAGTCGTTCTCGTGCACATCCATGGTCACAGGGGACTGTGTGCGAAGAGTTCTGTCCGCGATGACAGCCTTTTCGTCCGAAACAAAATACTTCTCCCTGAATATGCGGTTCGCCTCAACTTCACCGTATTTCTCGCTGAGCTGTCTCAAAAGCTTTATCGGGTGAATGCCCGTAAGCATTCCCCAACGCGGCTGATTTCCGGTATGCTGACACAGTGCACGAAACAGCAGCGCCATCAGGCCGTATTCGTTCTCGTTATCCGCTTCTCCGAAAAGCTCCGTGATTCCGAATTCATCCTCGATTCGCACATGATAGGGCTTTTCTCCGCTCTCAAGCGCTGTATACACGCTTCGGCTCTGCTTCTCTCCAGCCTCCGCCTCGCTGTGCAATTCGGTTATCTTGTCAAACGGGAAGAAAACTCTGCAAAGGTTCTCGGCCTCGTAATGGTATGGATGATCGATTATAAAAAGATACATGTCAAATTCCTTAAATAAATATTTTTACACTGTTCCTGCTCGGAGATACGGATTATATTGCTTCTCTGCGGACAGCACAGTCACGCTGCCGTGTCCACCGCAGATAACAGGGTCGCCGTTAAGCGCCTTAAGCCTTTTCAGCGACTGCAAAAGCTGTTCTTCGTCTCCCGTCGGAAGATCACATCTGCCAACTGAGAAGCTCATGAGCGTATCCCCCGTGAAGACAGCCTCATCGGTGCAATAACAGCATCCGCCGGATGTATGCCCCGGAGTATGAATCACTCTGACCTCTATGCCGCCGATCATTAAGGTCTCACCATCGGAGAGCTTAATATCCGCTTCACAGGTTATCGCTTTGCCGAGCATCATTCGGGATGCATTCAATTCGGCGCTCGCCGCGAGCTCTGCGTCATCCTCATATATGCAGATTGGCGCTAAAAATCTGCTTTTCAGCTCCTCAGCACCCCATATATGATCAAAATGTCCGTGCGTCAGCAGGATGTATTTCACCTTAAGCGTGCTCACTGCATTCAGCAGCTCATCATTCACAAAGCCCGGGTCTATTATCGCCGCTTCAAGGGAATTCTCGTCATACAGAATATAGCAATTCTCTGAAAGCGGCCCGGAGCATATCTGCTTATACGGCATAAATGGCCTCCTTAACTGCGGTCTATTGAAACTACTCCCTTTATCTTCGTCAGTCTGTCGATAACCTGCTGCAAATGTGTCAGGCCGTTAATGGTTATAGTTGCGGATATCACCGCGTTTTCGCTCTTCTTTATTTCATGTGCGTTGAGTGCGTGTATCGAAATGCGCATGTTCATAAGCTGCATTGTAACGTCCGCCAGAAGTCCCTCTCTGTTTGCCGCAACAATGTGGAGCGTGGACTTGAACTCCTCCTTGACCTCTCCGGCCCAGTGCGCATGCACCCAACGCTCGGGCTCGGGCGCCTGTGAAAGATCCCTCGGAACATTCGAGCAATCGCATTTGTGTATGGAAACACCGAAGCCGCGCGTGATAAAGCCGATTATCTCATCACCCGGCAGAGGATTGCAGCAGCGTGAGAATTTGATGAGACAGTTATCCATGCCGTCAACAAGCACTCCGCCCACTGCCTTGCGGTTCTGTATGGGTTGCACGGGATGTGCTATCGGCTCAGCCGGCTTAAGATTCTTCTGATATTCCTCTTTAACTCTCGGTATAAGCTTCCAAAGCTGTATTCCGCCGTAGCCGACAGCGGCATAGAAATCCTCCGGAGTGGAGCAGCTATGTCGGCGTCCTACGCTGTCGAGGATATATTTCATGAGCTCATCGCTCATCATGATGTTGTTGCGCTTGAATTCTCTGTCTATCTCGGCCTTGCCCTCAATGATATTCTCTTCGCGCTTTTCCTTCTTGAACCATGCGCGTATCTTATTTCTCGCCTCGCTGGTACGCACCATTGTGAGCCAATCCCTGTTCGGGCCCCTTCCGACTTCCTTTGTGGTGAGTATCTCGATTATCTCGCCGGTCTTCACCTTATAGTCAAGCGGAACTATCTTCTGGTCTACCTTGGCGCCGATCATTCTGTTGCCGACTGCAGAATGTATCGCATAGGCAAAGTCGATTATATTCGAGCCCATCGGCAGGTTGATAACGTCTCCGCGCGGTGTGAACACAAACACTTCATCGGATGAAAGGTCGGTCTTTATGGAACGCACAAGGTCGGTAACATCCTCACTTTCGGACTGATTATCGAGCATGTTGCGTATCCACTGCAAACGATCCTCAAGGGAATCCTGCTTTTCGTTTCCGCTCGTCATTCCGAGCTTATATTTCCAGTGTGCGGCGATACCGTACTCAGCCGTGTGGTGCATCTCCCATGTACGTATCTGCACCTCAAAGGGAATTCCCTCCTTGCCGATGACCGTTGTATGAAGCGACTGATACATATTGGCCTTTGGCGTTGAGATATAATCCTTGAATCTATTCGGGATCGGGGTATACATATCATGCACGATACCGAGCACGTTGTAGCAATCCACGATGCTGTTAACAATGACACGCAGCGCAAAGACATCGTATATCTCCTCAAAATTCTTGCCCTGCATAAACATCTTTCTGTAAATGCCGTTTATGCTCTTGACTCTTCCCGTAAGATACACACCCGGAATGGACGGTTCAAGTCTCTCCCTTATCAGCTCCATGGTGTTGTCCACAAACTGTCTTCTGCTGGTGCTTACAGCCTCAAGGTCATCCTTTATCTCCTGGTACGCCACCGGGTCAAGGTATTGCAGGGAGACATCCTCCATGTACTCCTTAACATTTCTCATACCGAGTCTGTGCGCTATCGGTGCATAGACCTCAAGACATTCAAGTGCCTTATCCCTCTGCTTCTGCGGCTCCATAAACTCGAGTGTCGCCAGATTATGCATACGGTCGGCAAATTTGATAATGATAACACGTATGTCCTCGGACATCGCCATGAGCATTTTTCTCAGGTTCTCCGCCTGCTGCTCCTCACGTGAAGAGAACGGTATCTTGCCCAGCTTGGTTACGCCGTCGGTCAGATTGGCTATCTCCTTACCGAACAATTTGGAGACATCCTCATACGTGCGGTCGGTATCCTCCAGAACATCATGCAGCAGGCCAGCTGCGACGGACTGGGTATCCATGCCGAACTCCACCAGCTTATATGCAACAGCCACCGGGTGAATTATGTAAAGTTCACCCGAACGACGCACCTGATTGCCGTGTGCCGCCTCAGCGTAATGATATGCTTTTTCTATAAGGTCAAGGTCATATTCCTTGTCACTGGATTGTATCAGTCTGACAAGATCTTCATAGGTTTTGGTAGGTTCAGCCATACTAAATCTCTCCCGTATAGTCATCCTCTGTCAGACAAGTGCCGTCAGGACAGGGGAACGTGTAATATCTGTTTTTCCGGTGGTCTCTATAAGCTCCGCCCTGAGGCGATCTCCGCTGACAGTGCTGTGAACAAGCCCTCTCTCCTCAAAAACGGAAAGAGCCACATAAAGCCTGCCCATATTTACCTGTGCGCCAAGCTGCGATACAAATCTGATGATATCAGTCTCCTTGCCGTTCAAGGCACGCAGTGCACGATAAATACCGGCAAGGCAATTTCTGTCCGGATAGAGCAGCGCCTTATCCGCATCCGTGAGCCTTTCTCCCCTCTGCCAGCTCTCATAGCTTGCAAGAGAGTTAAGATTCACCTCGGTGTCGAAGGCCGCGGGCTTCATATCCCGTACTATCACGGTGAGCGATGCCTGACCTCTGAACTGTCTGCTTTCAAGCTGTACGGCAAGGTCTACCCTGTCGCCGCTTTGGTAGGGAAAATCCTCCGCCTTAGTATTGAAGCGCATAGCGGTTATCACGGCGCCGTTTTTCTCAAGCATCAGGCGGAGGTGTCCCCCGTTTCCGACGGGTACGATGTCATTCAGCTCCATATTGTAAAGTCCGAATATTGGCTGAGAATTTCCGTTTCCGAAAGGTTCAAGCTGCGAAAGGCTGTCTGAAAGCGCCACTGATAGCGCCGCCGGATTCAGCTTGCAGTCAAGCTCTATCTTCTGGACGGGCATATGCGGAAATTTCTCCATTGCATATTGATTTATCCTCTGCCGGAATTCATCTATTCTGTCCGTGGCCAGCGTGATACCGGCAGCCATTGGATGTCCGCCGAATTTCACAAGCTGCTCCTCACAGGCACATATCGCTTCGAACAGTGAAAAGCCCTCTATGCTGCGGCCGCTTCCCTTGGCCTCGTTTCCGGTTCTCGATATAACTATGCAGGGCTTTCCGAATCTGTCAGTGATCCTCGACGCCACAATGCCTATAACGCCATGGTGCCAGTTTTCTCCGTCGACAACTATAATCCTGTCGTCCGCAAGTCCCCTCGCCTCTATATCCTCAAAGGCGGCCTCGGATATCTGCGCCTCCACCCTGCGTCTTTCATCATTATCGGCGCATATCTCCTCCGCAAGCTCGTTAGCCTCGTCCTCAAATTCGCTTATCAGCAGGCGAACAGCTCTTTCCGGTGAGCCCATACGTCCGGTCGCGTTTATTCTCGGCACAAGTGTAAAGGCTACATTTGTCGCCGTCAGCTTCTTCTCCTGATATCCGGAATTTTGCAGCAACGCGTTAACTCCGGGTCTTTCGCTTTTGGAAAGCACACTCAGGCCGTGTATTATAAGTGTTCTGTTTTCTCCTGTAAGCGGCACAACGTCACCGATGGTGCCTATGGCTGCAAGGTCAGAATATGTCTCGAAAAGATCATCGATAGCTCCTGTATCGGCTTCAAGCGCCATGAGTAGCTTAAATGCTATTCCGGCACCGGAAAAATCCTTATACGGGCTTTCATCGTCACTTCTGTAAGCATCCACAACGGCAACCGCCTGCGGCAGTACGGCCTGCGGACGGTGATGATCCGTAATAACAACATCGATATTCAGCTCCGCAGCACGTGCGACCTCCTGAACGGATGAAATACCGTTATCAACCGTTATTATCAGTGTGACCCCCTGGGAAGCGAGGTATTCAACGGCACCGATATTCATTCCGTAGCCCTCACCCTCACGCTGTGGAATGTAATAAATGACATCCGCTCCACGTGTCTCAAGATAGGAATAGACCATTGCGGTGGAGGTGATTCCGTCTGCATCGTAATCGCCGTAAACCGCTATTTTCTCCATTTCGTCTATAGCGCGGTTTATTCTCTCGGCTGCCCTGTCCATATCCTTGAGCAGGAAAGGATCGGAAAGCTCCGCTCCGCCGCCCAAAATGCTCTCCAGATGTGCTTCATCATCCAGACCTCGGATATTCATAAGCATTGCAAGAAAAAACGGAATATTATATGTCTGCGCAAAGGCAGCGGCACGTTCTTTATTAAGAGGCTTTACCTCCCATTTGCGGATATTCATAGAAATTCATCCCTCTGTATTCATTCTCTATATGCTACTAACTCTTTATGACTATTGATATTATATTGTATCATTTCTTTCGTGATTATTCAACCTAAACAGACACTTACCGACACAATTAAATTTCTCAACACATTTATCCATACCGTGTTGAGAAAGAAGGCTTTGCGATAAAGTCGATATATGTAAAATTCTGAGAAAATTAAGAAAAATGCTATGGAAATGAAGCTGCCGATATGGTAGAATTACTTTAAAAGGCAATAATCTATTGAAAAGAGGTGCTGGCATGAAGGACAATATTTCAGAAAAAAACGAGACCGAACACACACAGGAGCAGCAGAACCGAGCCGAAGAGAATTTGAACGCCGATGAACAGCTTGAAAATGAGGCTGAACACGTGCATAGTGACGAGGAACACCTGCACAGCAATTACATGTTCGCCTTGAAAATAGTGGCAGTACTGCTCGCCATCATTATTGTCATCATTATTTTGAAGGCCAGCGGAGTCCCGATAGCGATAAAGGATTGGCTGACCGAATTCACCGTCTCGCTCAGCACAGCAGCCGGCACAAATCTTTTATACTGAACACAAAGCAGTCCGAAGGCTTATTTGAAATAAGCGCGGACTGCTTTTAAATTGCACAGCCCACCGCCTCATGTGAAGAAGCGGTGGGCTGTTGGTATTAATTTTTGATTTATCCGCCCGAGGACGGCGCAGCATCACCTATCGATACATACGCGGTATATGCTCCGCTCACCCACATCGAATCGGCATTGCTTACAGTTACCGTCACAGGAAGCTCCATCATGCTCTTGAACTCAGTGACACCGGAAAGATCCACTGTACACAGCAGCGATTCGCCGGTCAGTGCCGCTATCTGTGCCGATGTACCGACAACGGTAACCTGAATGCTCTTGCTCTTAAGCTCCGCGGTCTTACCCTCAGGAACATTGATAATATTGATATTCTCCGTCTTGAGGTCGGCCGTAGTATAGCCGTTCATGTTGAAGGTGACCTTGGCAGTCTCCACGCCACTGATATTCGTCGCACCGCTCGGCACCGGAATCGCCACCTCAAACACGCAGTTGTCCGGTGTAACATCCTGGAAGTTAATCGGCGTTGCAAGCGTCAGGGTTTCATACTTCGAGATGATCTCGTTGTCACCCGCTATCTCTATGACCTGGGGATCAATAGTTATGCGCTGGCTTGAGAAGCCGCTCGGCATATTTCTGATCTCCGGCTGAAGCGTTACGGTCTGTCTGCCGGTTACGTTGATCGAAACGTCAACCGTATCATCGCTGAGCGAGATATAGTTTGTGGTCGGATCGATTATCTCTCCATTCACATCGAACAGGGATATTTTGCAGGATATCGATTTCGACTGTGTAAGCTCATCGGTGAAATCATATATCAAAGCTGCACTTGCCACTCTGTTGACCTTGCTTTCGGGGCCGGAAATCGTCACGATATCCGTTGAAAGATGCGGTGAAGTTGATGCATAATAGCCGTCCGCCGCAGTGTAATTCACCTTATTGTCGATTGTCAGCGACATCTCTTTGTACTTATCGTACAGAACTGTCACCTCGGACGGGGAGACACTCTCCACCTCGTAATCTGCAAGGGCATTCCCTTTTTTGTATGCACGAAGTGTGACTGTTGCCTCCTGCATGGAGTTACCCGTCAGCATGGAGAGTGACGGATCTATCGATGCCACAACGCCGACATCATCGGTTGTCAGCTTACTCGTCACCATGGCATTACCTGTCACTGTAACATCCGTGGACATGTAGCTCTGCTCGAAAATCCTGACACCGGCCTCCTGTGCGGCCTCGGAAAGCTCTATCCTTATCGGAACATTGCTGACCACTGTATCCCTGCCGTCCATTTGGCTGTCCATCATAAGGAACCATGCGACAATGGCACACATGAATGAGAATATCAGCACTATGGTGTTATTCTCGGTCGGATGAAAATTGAATACCCAGCTGAATTTTGACCTTTTCTGTGTCTCTTTTTTAGCCATCACTTCTTCACCGCCCTTTTTGAAGAAATAAAGCTCAGGCCATGGCGCACCGGGGAGCTGTCGTCCTGCGGAATCAGGTAGCCCTCCAACGCACTGCGCAGAGTATCCTTATTGTAGCCGCGTGTGATGGAACCGTTCACGGCGATGGAAATATTGCCTGTTTCCTCAGAAACAACCACCGCAATGGCATCGGACTCCTCACTGACACCGATAGCAGCGCGGTGACGTGTTCCAAGCTCCGCTGCCACAGCAGGGTCCTTTGTAAGCGGCAAAATGCAGCCTGCGGCATGAACCATGTTATTTCTGATTATCATTGCGCCGTCATGGAGGGGCGCCTTATTGAAGAATATGTTTCCTATTATCTGACCGGACGGTTCACAGTTTATTTCAGTGCCCGTAGCGACAATTTCACCGAGATTTGTCTGTCGCTCAAAAACTATCAGCGCGCCCATTTTAAGCTGCTGAAGTATGCCTGCGCCCTCTACGACCGCATTTACTACCTTGCGTATTGCAATCCTTTCGCGATCCCTGTCCCTGTTGCCGCTGACAGCATCCGCTATTGACTGGCTGATATTGCTGCGGCCGACCTGCTCGAGAGCCTTTCTGATCTCGGGCTGAAACAGAATAAGTATCGCAACAAAGGCAAAGGTGAAAAAGTAGTTCAGCAATTGGCTGACCATAAGAAGATTCAGCGCATGTGAAATAAAGAACACAAGTATGACAAGGAGCAGACCCTTGATAAGCTGGCCTGCACGTGTTTCACGCACAAATCGGATCAAAACATATATCACAACCGCAACTATGGTAATATCTAAAGCATCCTTAAGCTGAAAGCTCTTCGCCACTGCCACAACTCCGTCCCACCATATCGCAATGGCACTCATAATTTCATTCAACTACGGTCACCTCTATTCATTGTAATTAAAGCCTTACGCAGTAATTTTATCATAAACGAATAACAATGAAAAGGGGGTACACCTCAATTTTATTGCTTTTTTCTAATAATTTACTTACATATATCTGCCACAGTCCTTAAGAACTGCCCTATTTCCCTATCCGTTGTAAATACGCACGGTGATACTCTTACAGCGCCGCCAAAGTTTTCTGCGTCCGTCGCCATTTTTCTGTGTGCATACGGTGCACAGTGAAGTCCGCAGCGCACGGCGATCCCCTTTGATGCCAGCCTTGCACCGACCTCCTCACTCATCAGGTTCTCGATATTGAAGCTGATAACCGGCACACTGTGCTCTTCTTCCGGTCTGCCCATATAGAGCTTCACTTTTTTCATTTCGGAGAGAGCATCATATATCATGCGTACATGCCGCAGCTCCCTCTGCCTTATGCTGTCGATACCCTGTGCCTCAACAAAGCCGATGCCGGCTCCCATCGCCAGAATTCCCGGGACATTGACCGTTCCGCTTTCGAGGTATTCCGGCATGTCCCTCGGCTGCTCAAGCTGCATGGCGGCCGTGCCGGTTCCGCCCTGTGTGAGCGGCATGAGTTCTTCGCCGTGCTTTGTGATAAGCAAGCCGGTACCCATCGGCCCATACAGCCCCTTATGTCCGGCACAACAGAGATAATCTATACCGTATGCATTGCAGCTTATCGGCAGCACACCTGCCGACTGTGCCGCATCAACACATATTTCCGCGCCGTAAATATGTGCCATAGCCGCAACTCTTTCTATCGGCACACGTATTCCCCAAACATTCGATGCATGTGTAACGATGCACATTCTTGTGTTTTCCCGTATCGCCTCTCTGAAATTTTGCAATGTAGCATCATTATCGCCCGGCACTACCTCCACCACCGTGAAACTGACACCTTTTTTCTCCATATCCTTCAAAGGACGCAGAACGGCGTTGTGCTCAAGGTCTGTCACAAGTACATGGTCACCCTTTTTCAGGGAATGTATCACGATATTCAGTGCCTGTGTACAGCCCGGCTGGAATGAGACGCACTCCGGCCCATCGGCATCAAAGAACTGTGCAGCCTTTTTCCGCACATTATAAAGAGCCTCTGAGGTATCCATGCTCATCTTAAAGCCACCGCGCCCGGGATTTGCACCGTACATCTCAAGTGCCGTCAGCATCCTTCGTCGGACAACGAGCGGCTTCGGAAAGGTAGTTGCACTGTTGTCGAGATAAATCACTGCGCTCTCCCCCTTTCCGCACGGGAAAGCACACGTATTCCGTTTTCCCGAAGTATTCTCTCCGCCAAATCTATATTCTCCGGCACGTACACACCATAGCCGCATCCATTCTCCCCTGTGTGCGGCAATCTCTCAATATATCCTCTTATACCACGCATGAACAGCAGCTCACGGCTCTTCATCGCGTAGGTTATGCTGCTCACCACCAGCACCGGCTTATCCCCGGCAGCCTTCACACTATCCATATAAAAACACCTCAGCCCTCCCACATTCTGTTCCTAAGTCTTAACACAGGATATGAGACAAGCTGAGGTTTTGTGCTTGTTGTATTACAGTAACAGGCATACAGCGTGCGCCGCTATACCCTCACCACGTCCGGTGAAGCCCATATGCTCCTCCGTAGTGGCCTTTACACTAACGCAGTCGATATCGACATTGCAGGCCGAGGCAAGATTTCGACGCATATCATCAATATACGGTCTGAGCTTTGGCTGCTGTGCAACGACAGTGGCATCAACATTGCCGACAGTGTAACCCTTTCTTCTCACCGCCGCGACGACTGCCGAGAGCAGCTTAAGGCTGTCAGCCCCCTCATAGGCAGGATCGTTATCCGGGAAGAGCTTTCCTATATCGCCGAGAGCCGCCGCTCCCAGAATGGCATCCGCTATTGCATGTGCAAGTACATCAGCATCGGAATGACCGTCAAGACCGCGCTCATACGGTATTTTGACTCCTCCGATTATCAGCTCTCTGCCCTCTTTTAATGCATGCACGTCATATCCATGGCCTATTCTCATTTTTCGGCGCTCCTTTCCCTGTAAAAAGTCTCCGCCACAGCGATATCCTCGGGTGTGGTGATCTTTATATTCCTGTAATCCCCCATTGTCAGATAAACTTTGCCGCCTGCGTTCTCAATGAGCTGGCAATCATCCGTATACTGCTTGCCAGCGTTTTCGGCAATACTCAGCGCTTTTTTATATAGCGGCAAATAAAACACCTGTGGAGTTTGTATTGCTCTCAGCTTTTCACGCTCCGGTGTATCCGCCACAAAGCCGTCCGCGGAAGCCAACTTTATCGTATCCTTAACGGGTACGGCAAGTGTGGCCGCACCGTACGCTTCGGCATCACTGCACACTCTTTCGATAAGCCCCGGCGTTATCATCGGACGCGCACCGTCATGAACTGCAATGTAATCGGCATCCGCACACAGAGCAACACCGTTTGACACCGATTCCTGCCTGGTATCGCCGCCGAGCGCTATCCTCACCGGCTTATGAAGCCCTGCTGCTACCTCGCGTACGGCCTCGACATCGCACTCACGGGTCACTATAACTATCTCATCTATGCATTCTGCCTCTTCAAAAGCGGATAAGGTGCGTCCAAGCACGGTTTCGCCGTCAATCGGCATCAATAATTTCGAGTTTCCGCCGCTCTTCATTCTGGATGAATTTCCTGCGGCGACTATCACTGCGCAGATCTTCACATTATCACTCACTTTCAACGATTTTATTTGATTTAGATTTTACAATTTTTTACATGTTTTTGTCAATATGCAGTCAAAATTCACCTTTTTTATGTGAAAAGCGGTTTTTTTGAAAAATGCATTGAATTCTATGTAAAGAATATGTTAATATTTAGACGTAATCAAAAAACAGAATATGAAACTACCCCTAAGAAGGAGCTGTAAAGCAAATGGACATTTTTGATGTCATCTCATTGTTCGGCGGCCTTGCATTCTTTTTGTACGGCATGCATCTCTTATCAACCAGCCTCGAAAAAATGGTCGGCGGCAAGCTTGAGCACGTACTTCGCTCAATGACCTCCAACAGATTCAAGGCACTTCTGCTTGGCATGGGCATAACGATTGCCATTCAGTCATCTTCAGCCATGACTGTCATGCTGGTCGGTCTTGTTAACTCCGGCATCATGACTCTCAGCCAAACCATCGGCGTTATCATGGGTTCCAACATCGGCACCACCGCCACTGCATGGATACTCAGTATGTCCGGCATTTCCAGTGAGAATGTTCTCATCCAGCTTTTGAAGCCGGCTAATTTCTCCCCGATCATCGCACTCATCGGTATCATCCTTATAATGTTCACTAAGAGCAGCAAGAAGAAGGATGTGGGCTCGGTATGTGTCGGCTTTGCCATTCTGATGTTCGGCATGACACTCATGGGCGACTCCGTTGAGGGCCTTGCAGATCTCCCGCAGTTCAAAGAGATCATCGTCATGCTCAACAACCCGATAGTCGCACTGCTTGTAGGTACTATCATCACAGCCATAATCCAGAGCTCCGCTGCCTCCCTCGGTATTTTGCAGTCCATTGCTCTTACCGGCAGCATTTCGTTCAATATGGCTTTCCCGATAATTCTCGGTCAGAACATCGGTACATGCGTAACATCCCTGCTCTCCTCCATCGGCACCTCAAAGAACGCTAAGCGCGTTACAGCCGTGCACATACTCTTCAACTGCATCGGCTCAGCTATATTCCTCATAGGCTTCTATTGCGCAAACGCTATTTTCCACTTTGAGTTTACCAATCAGCCGATATCTTCCTTTATGATAGCAGTTGTTCACTCAATTTTCAATACTGTCACAACTATTCTTCTCCTGCCGTTCTGCAATCAGCTTGAGAAGCTCGCAATGCTCATCGTCCGCGATAAGCAGACCAAGGGCAGCACCGAGACATCCGACCCCCATGCGGTTCTCCTGGACGAGCGTATCCTTCGTTCGCCGGCATTTGCTATCGCAGAGTGCCGCAATGTCACCGCCAAAATGGCAGAGCTCGTACGCAGCACACTCTTCTCCGCTATCGGACTTCTCACTAAATTCGACGAAGCTGTCGCCGCTGAGGTCGAGACCAATGAGGGTATTGTAGACCAGTACGAGGACAAGCTCGGCTCCTTCCTGGTTAAGATTTCCAGTAAAGACCTCTCACATGAGGACAGTAACGATGTTGCACAGCTGTTGCACACCATCGGCGACTTTGAGCGTATCAGCGACCACGCCCTGAACCTTGTCCGCGTTGCACGCGAGATAAACGACAAGGGACTTAAGTTCTCCGAAAAGGCTACTGAGGAGCTTCGCATATTCACAAATGCACTCCTTGAGATCGTAGATATAACGACTGACGCCTTTGTAGACAACGATATTCGTCAAGCAATGGAGGTCGAGCCCCTTGAGCAGGTCATCGACGGACTTAAGGCAGAGCTTAAAAAGCGTCACATTCGCCGTCTGCAGGAGGGCACATGTACGATAGAGCTCGGCTTCGTCCACGCCGATATCCTCACAAACTACGAGCGTGTCTCCGACCACTGCTCCAATATAGCTGCATGTATGATACAGATACGTGATTCCTCCATGGATACACACAGCTATCTGAACGAGGTAAAATCCTCCGGTGATCCCAACTTCACAAAGTATTATAACCGCTTTGCAGAGCGCTATATACTCCCGAAGTCTTCCAGAGCAACAGCGGAAGCCGTTAAAAAGTAATAGGAACTAACCAAAGACCACAGAGCCGCCGTTTGGCAGACCCTGTGGTCTTTTTATTTGTGCAGATTTCTCTTTTCGTACTTTCTCTTTGTGGCCATGCCGCCGCGTATATGTCTCTGAGCCTTATTCTGCGCCAGAACATTCCTTACCTCCCTGTAAAGCCCGAGATCCACATGTCTCAGCCTCTCTGCTACATCCTTATGTACCGTGCTCTTGCTCACGCCGAACTTACTTGCCGCTCTTCTGACGGTCGCTTTGTTTTTTACGATATATTCCCCAAGCATAGCCGCTCTGTCATCAACGCTTTGCTTCATCAAAACACACCCTCACATCTGTTGTGTTTTCATATTATGCAAAGCTCTGCACTTTCATTCCCGATTTATGCGCGAATGCATCCCAATTGGTTTTATTGTATCAACCGACGAAACAGACAACTGCTCTACCGCCATTTGCCTAAAAGCATCTCCGTGAAATAAATTAGAGAAAGCTCTTGAAAAAATAGTTAATATAAGTTAATCTTATTACATCGTAACTACTATGCCATAATGGAGATGAGCATATGATAAATATTCTGGAGCACGGAGCAGTCGGAGACGGCAAATTCTTGAACACCGCGGCTTTTTCAGATGCCATTGCACACGCAAAACAGACAGGTGAAGCCATACTGGTACCGGCTGGCACTTTTTTGACGGGAACCATCAATTTGCAGGGCGTTTCAATGCATCTTGAAAGCGGCGCTGTCATCAAAGGCTCTTCAGACATTGGGGATTATCCGCCGCAGGATTATCACCACAACGAAATGGGCGACCTCACCGCACTTATTGTGAACCTGAATCACGATAATGTATCCATAACCGGCAGCGGAACCATAGATTTCAGCGGACATACCTTCTATGACACCGGGGCTTACAATGTACCAGACAGCCTTATTCCGTTCACCGATGAGCAGATAAGGGAATGCACGCATCCGATAGGAATGCGAACAGCGCAGAGTCTTTTCATGCACGGGTCAAAGAATCTGACAGTCAGCGGCATACGGCTCATTGATGCGCCATGCTGGACGCTGACCTTCTCCGAATGCGAGAATGTCAAGATAACCGGTGTTACAATAGACACCGACCTGAATATTCCGAACGACGACGGCATTCATATTTCCGCCTGCAAGGGCGTTATGATCTCCGACTGTCACATTTCCTCGGGGGATGACTGCATAGCGCTCTCCTGTATAACAAACTGGAAGAAGCCGTGCGAGGATGTCGTCATAGCAAACTGTGTTTTGAGGTCATGCTCAAAGGCCATTGTTATCGGATACATATACAGTGTTATCAAAAACGTTCTCATTTCAAACTGCATCATAAAGGAAAGCAACCGCGGACTGTGCTTTATGTGCAGTGATGAGTGCGGCGCTATAGAAAATGTGCGTGTGCAGAATATGATAATCGATACACGCATCCGTGCCGGAAACTGGTGGGGTAACGGCGAGCCGATACTCATGATGCTGAACAAGGAGGATTCCCATATTCCGGCAGAACAGAAGCCGAGCAAAGTAACCGAGGGCAGCATTCGCAACGTGACAATTTCCGGTGTCACCTGCATGTCCGAGAACGCGATTGGCGTGGTAGCGGCCGGCGGAAAGCTCAGCGAGGTCACACTTCGCGACATCGATATCATCAGAAAGCCCTCAGATAACATAGAGCTTAAGGGACATCGCTTCGATCTTGCGCCCGGCAGGGATAATGTTGAAGTTCCGGAGGACTGTGCTGTGCTGATAAAGAACGCCGATGTGCGCCTCGAAAGCATACGAGCCGGAAAGCTTAGGATAATAACTGTATAAGCGGCAATTTCTCAGTTTTCTGAGAGTATATAAAACAGCAGGAGCATCATGCTGCACCTGCTGTAAAACCATATTTCATTTTTCAAGGAGGATAATCAAATGGAATATCGCAGATTCGGTAAAACCGGTATCAACATTTCCGCTGTAAGCTACGGCGGTATCGTTTCAGCCAACATTTACGACGGTATCAAGCATTATGACAACGGCCAGGAGGAATCCGACAGCTACGTCAAATGGGCTATTGAGAAGGGCGTCAATTATTTTGACGTTTCACCCCAGTACGGCAATGCTCAGGAAATGATGGGTAACTCCCTCGTTCCCTACAGAAAGGACATCAATCTGGCCTGTAAAACACAGATAAGAACAAGAGCAGAGGCCGAAAAGCAGATGCTGGAGTCACTGAAGGCTCTTCACACCGACCATTTTGATGTCTATCAGCTCCATGCAATTTCCTCCATGGATGACGTAGAGAAGGCATTTGCACCCGGCGGCGTAATGGAGCTTGCCAGAGAAATGAAGGAAAAGGGCATCGCAAGGAACATCGGCTTCTCCGCACACAACGAGGATGCCGCTTTGAAAATGATAGAGCTTTTCGACTTCGACAGTGTTCTCTTCCCCTTTAACTGGTTCATGAACATGGAGCACGGTATGGGTGACCGACTGATAAAGGCAGCTAAGGAAAAGGACATGGGCATTCTGTGCATGAAGGCCTTTATCGAGCGCAGCTGGGAAAATGAAGCCGAGCGTGCAGGCTCCGCATTCCCGAAATCCTGGTGCAAGCCGATTGACGTTGAGGATACGGATTTTGGCGTTGCTGCAATGAAGTATGCACTTTCCCTCGGTGTCGATACATTGATCCCGCCCGGAAACTTCGCAAGCTTCTCCTTTGCGGTGGATCACATCGATGAGTGCCTGAAAAATCCGCTCAACGAAAAGGATCGCGCATATCTCGAAGAAAAGCTGAACCACGTTCGCGGCAAGGAATTCTTCTGATAATACATATAATAAACAGTTTGGGGAGCGTATCGGTATGGATACGCTCCCCACTTTTTGTTTACATATAAAAGGCCTGAGGGTCAATTACAAGAGAACCGCACTTTCGGAAATCGCCCCGACATTATGCTTTTGTTTTGGTTTCCTGTTTCTTGAAATAGAGCATGATACAAACAACAAGTATCGCGCCTAAAATCGGAAAAATGGAATTCATAAGCATACCGACCTTAAGACCGACCTGCTCCGCGGAAAGTCCGAGACTGGCTCCGAGCTCTGCGGCAAATGCCGTAACAGACACTTTGTCTATCACGATACCCGTAAGCTGCGGAGCAACCGACGCACCGAGGTCTCCGCCGGCCGCCATGAGTGCAAAGGCCGCAACTCCCATTCCGGGCAGCTTTTCCTCCATCATGATGAGTGTTCCCGGCCAAAGCATCGCCGTAAACAGGCCGGTCACTACACATGCCACAAAAACAACAATGGTGTTAGTGGACAGGCCCACTGTAAGATAGCACACAGCCGCACCGATCATGCCTATAAGAAGCACGCGACAAATATTCTTTCCGAATTTCGCATAGGAGATACGCGCAATTCCGAGAAGCACGGCAAACATAGCAACACCGAGGATATCTCCGACCGCCTTATCAACATGGAGTGCATTTTCCATGAAGCTCGATATCCAGTTGGACATCGCATTCTCGGCGCAGCTTCCAAAGAAGATGCAGCCAACGCACATTACCAGTCCCAGTGCTCTCTTGCCGCCGCCCGATGTCTCCGTCGCTGACTGCTCACTGTTCATTTCCGGCATTGGCGATACCATAAATAGCACCGCTGCGATTATCGGAAGCAATGCCAAAAACAGGGTCAGGAACATCCAGTTTTCCTTACCGAACAGCTTTAAGAATACCGTGCTGAACGTGACCACGGAAAACACTCCGAAAGCATACAGGGAATGCAGCATGCTCATATCCCTCTGGGGATTATCTGACGGCATGGCAGCAATTGTCGGGCTAAGCAGCACCTCTGACAAACCCGCCGACACCGAGAATATGATCGTGCCGACGAGTAATCCCGGATATGCATACTTTGGAAACAACGTCGGCACAAGCGCGTAAATGATCAGACCGGCGGACGTTACAAGGGGCATTACGCGAAGCACCTTTTTGACGTTGAAATACTTGCTGAAAACCGTGAAGATCAGGTCTATGGCAAGTTGTGTACAGAAATTGATCAGTACGAGCGTACCAAGCAGCGTATATGACACGCCGTACATCTCACGCAGCGTTACAAACAGCATCGGTGGCAAGCAGAACACCGAGGACATTGTAAAATACGCCGCATAGCACGCAAATCTCGTGCGACCGTAATTGGGAATAGGTTCACTCACTTCAAATACTCCTATCTCGCTTATTGGCTGTCAATTCTTCAATTCCACTGCGCCCTCAAGCATATCCGTTTCGGAAACTGCATCCTTTGTGACGCGGAAGGTTTTTATCTCAAACGCCTTAAGCTCTGTTTCAAACTCATGTCCAAGCAGGGGCAGAGTGATCTTAGCGCACACTGCATTGCCCTGGCACTCGAATACACGGAGAATATATACATTCTTATCGCGTTCACTCTGCTTAAAGCAGCTGAGTGCAACATTGTCACGATCGATTTCAACCAGTGCCTTCGGCTTTTCACCGGCACCGGACGGGCAGAATGCCATTGTATACGGTCTCTGATTGAATGCCGCAGCCTCGCGGTCAACAGCAGCAAGGCGTTCTGCCTTTGTGCCACCCATCAGCATAAAGCGATATCTGCGCTCGCCCTGATCCATTCTGGACTGGTACATCGGGTCGTGGAAGGGTTCGCCCCATGTGGAGGAGCCAGCACCGTAGCCTGCGGAACGCAGCAGAGAAAGCCCAAGTCTGCCATCGATGCAATTAGAGCCATACACGCCGTCGTTGAGAACCGTCAGTGCATAGTCGCCGCCGATGATCGCCTGCCAATACTGGCTGACGCGTTCTCCACCGTTCGCATCCAGTGCCTCGCGGCCGAATATGGTCTGGCCGCAGCGTTCAGCGTTTTCGAATACGGTTGGAATCATGAGCTTGAGGCGCTTTTCCTTTTCCATATTGAACACACGTGTTTCGATCTCAAGTGAGCCCGTATTCTTATTGACGATATAGCGCATGAGCAGCTTGGAATCGTTATACTTCATATCGGCCTCAATGACTGTGCAGACCTCGCCCTCATCCGTCACACGAACCGGAGCCACAAGCGCACCCTTTACACCGGAGAAGTCAGTAGCCTCGCCGGGAGTCATGGGTGAGAAACACCCGATGGGAGTGATGAAGTCATAGCCTCTCTGACCGCCCCAGCAATTGTATGTATCCGGGAATACCGCAACGGACAGCGCGCCCTTCTTAAGATATTCCATACCATCCACAACATAGCTGCTTACAAGGCCGTTGCGCACATCCACCTCGACCTTACCGCATGCCGTGGGAACAACTATCTGCCAATCGTCATTTGCGGTAAGCTCCGGCTCGGGGCGCTTCGGCAGTGTCTCAAAGCGGATATCAAAGCGTGTAAGAGTCGTCGGCGGAAGCTCAGCCTCAAACACAACTCTCTTGCACCAGTCCATATTGAAGTTTCCGGACTCCTTTGCGGACTGGCCTGGCATTTTTTTGCCATTCAAATAAACCACAGGGTTCGAAAATTCTTTATGCCATATCTGACGCGGCAGTAGGAACTCAGCATCGACCTTACCCTTAAAGGTAAACGGATGCGGATTATAAACCATCAGCGGTACGGTATCGCCGTCAGCAACCTTTTCCTGACCGGCACTCAGAGCGATGCAGTACTTCGCCTTAAGGCGAGCGGTTATCTCAAGACCGTGATTCAAGATGCGAATGGTATCCTCCTCGACCGGCTGTATGCAGGAGCCGGGCAGAGAATCGTGGAATTCCGCAAAGAGAAGGTCACGCCATGCGTCGTCGATGAGCTGCTTTTCATAGGTGGAAAGCCCTGCAAGCTCGGCATGTGCGCCCATTTTTTCGACCATTACGAGGTCATTTTCAAGCTGACGGTGAAGCTGCTTGATGCGGATAATAGATGTGTAGCATCCCTCCATCATCGGATTGAGGCCACGCTCAACCACAGGCAGAATGTCCTTATCTACGGTTGCGAAATAGTCATCCGGAGTTGAGTGCTCAAGCTCCATGCCTTCATGCTGAAGCTGAGCAATATCGTTCAAATCCTTTCTGGACGGGCCGCCACCGTGATTGCCCACGCCCCACAGATACAGCGCCGTCTTCTCAGACTCATGCTCCTTCGTCCATGTGCGGAGCTCCTCTCCGGCCTTTCCGAGAACGGAATTATAGCCCTTATCGGAGCGATGCACAAGCACCTCGGAGCCGTCATATCCGCGCCAGACAAAGTCCTCGCTCTCAAAGTCATAATTATTCTTGCCCGGTCTGATATTCACATACTGTGTGTAGCCGCATTTTTGCAGCATCTGTACAAGACCCTGAGCGTGACCGAAGGAGTCGAAATTGACCGCCGTTACAGGCACCTCGCCGAACTTATCGTAGAAATAAATTCTGCCCCTCAGCACCTGACGGAAAATGGATTCTCCGGACGGGATATTGCAGTCCGGCTGCAGGAACCAGCCGCCGACGATCTTCCAGCGGCCGTCCTTCACCTGCTGCTTGATGCGCTCAAAGAGTGTGGGCTCGTGCTCCTCAATCCACTCATACAGCAGGGACTCATTGTGGTTAAAGACAAAATCCGGGTACTCATCAACAAGATCAGCCGCTGTGCGGAAGGTCGAAATTCCCTCGCTCATGCCGGATTCCCATTGCCATAGCCAAACGGGATCAAGGTGTGCATTACAAAACATGTAAGTCTTCATAGTATTCCTCCAAACAATACAACTCCGCCTGCTCAAAAATTAGTTAATGCAGGTTAATCTTTATTATAGTGAACATATATCTTCGCGTCAAGAAGCATTTGCGTTAATTGTGATAATTATGCCCTCTCAGTCACCTGCGGTGACAGCTCTCCCAAAGGGAGAGCCAAGGTAAGGGGCACGAAACCCTCTCAACTCTCTCGGAGAGGGAGCCAAGTTTGCACAAAAGCGGAGCGCGTCAATAATGATACGCTCCGCTTCTGTTTTACGGGCATTGCTGCCACTGTTCACTATTCATGTATTCTGCGCTGCATATCAGCGTACTTTTCAGCCACTATGCTCTCCACAGTCTCTCTCCTACGGAAGCTGACTCAAGAGCATTGCTTTATGCAGAAAAAGCTGAACAAAAGCTCCTCAACGGCAGTATGGTGGAATTCGCCCGACGTCTCAGAGAAATTGTAGGCCACATCGATGCATACGCGCAGTGGATCCTTGACATCCGTTGCTCCGAATCTCTCTACATCGGAATCGGCTCCGGTTCCGCTCTGACATGCAGTCAATACACAGAGCAGGCACAGCAGCACTGCAAATATTCATCTCATTTTCATTATATGACCTCCTTAATTGATAATAAGTGGAGCTTACAATATCAACATAAGACTATATGGCTGTCGTGTCAACGGTTTTGTGAGTTTTTTTATATACGATACCTTATTTTTTGTATGGTTTAACGAAAAAGGTTGACTCTATGCATTTTGACATATCATCAATGATAGTAAAAAGATTTTATTATTACATATTGCTTTATGCATTGCATATCAACTATAATATGTTCAGAACTCTTAAATATCCGGAGGTAAAACTTATGTGGAGTGCAATATCAACATGGCCGTTTTCCAAGCAGGCCGTGGAAAAAGCAGCAGATATTCTTAAAAACGGCGGCAATGCTGCCGATGCAGCCGAGCAGGGCATTCGCCTGGTGGAATCCGACCCCACAGTTGATTCCGTAGCACGCGGCGGCTGGCTGAACGCAAAGGGTGAGCTTGAGCTGGACGCAGCCATGATGAACGGTGATACACTGCGCGTTGGCGCGGTTGCGGCTGTAAAGGGCTTTGAGCACCCGGTAACAATAGCACGTGCCGTAATGGAAAAGAGCCGTCACAATATTCTCGTCGGCACGGGTGCTGAGGAATTTGCAGACAGCGTAGGCATTGAAAGAGCGGACGAGGATCGCCTTGTTCTCCCTGCCGCAAGAAAGCTCTATGAAGAGAACATTTCAAAGCTCAGCGATGAGATAAAGGGACATGACACGATAGGTCTTATCGCATTGGATGAAAACGGAACAATCGTATGCGCAACATCCACAAGCGGTGCAAGCATGAAGACTCCGGGTCGCGTGGGCGATTCACCGATAATCGGCAGCGGCTTCTATGCACTCAGCTCCGTCGGTGCGGCTGTCGCTACGGGTCTTGGCGAGGACATTATGCGCACATGCTGCTGCTTCAAGGTAGTTTCCCTCATGGAGGCAGGTCTCAGCCCTCAGGAAGCAGTTGAAAAGGTGATACTCGATTCCACCAACGCTATCCGTAATTCCGGACATTTCTGCGACAACATAGCCATCGTCTGTATGAACGCCAAGGGTGAATTCGGAGCCTCCTGTAACCACAAGGACTTCACCTACACCTGTGTCCGCGAAAACGAGGAAGTACAAGTAGTTGAGGTGAAGCCCATCATAGATAATGGTGTTGCTCCGCGCGAGGTTTGATTTTATTTATCCTCGCAGAAGAGCATAGCATCCCAATTATTAAGCTGTTCACCGCACTCAAATGTGCGGCCTGTAAGTAGATCACGCTTTCCGGCAAAGGCTGCGGGCATTGCCTGCGGCTTACCGGTGAGGTTAAGCAGGAACCAGTAGCATTTGCCATCCTTATAGCGACAGGTGACTTCTAACGGAGTTTTCTCAGCTATCACCGGCGATACTCCGGCATCGGCTGACAGCTTATCGAGAATTAGCTCAAGGCCGTTCTCATCCGGCTGTGTGCCGACATAGTACACTCTGCCCTTTCCAAAGGTGTTTCTTGTTACGGCAGGTGTACCCTTATAAAAGTCCTCGCCGTAGCTTGCCAGCACCTCGGCCCCCTCTTGGTGGATGATATCGCACAGCAGATTGCATTTACTGCTCTCGCCGCTTGTAAAGCAAAGTGTATTGCTCTGCTCCGGTGCAAGGGCATCGATTTCCTCCGCCCATATTCCGGCAAGATTTTTCAGAGGCCCCGGATAACCGCCAAGATGAACATTGTCGGACTGATCCACTATACCGCTCATAAAGCCGGTAAGGAGCACTCCGCCCTGCTCGACATATTTTTCAAGCTTTTCCTTTATGCCGTCCTTCACCATGTACAAAACCGGTGCAAGGACGGCTTTGTATTTGCTGATATCGGCATCGAGTGAAACCATATCCACGGGAATATTGTTCTTATAGAAATAATTGTAGTACTGCTCAAGCTGCTCAACGTATCTGAGATCAGTGCTCGGGCCAACAGTATATTCCAAAGCCCAGAAATTATCCCAGTCAAAGAACATAGCGACCTCGGCTCTGTTCTCAGCGCCGATGATTGTATCGCCAAGCGCGCTCAGCTCATGTCCGAGCTCCGCCACCTCGCGGAACACCCTTGTGTTTTCTGTGCCGCTGTGCTCTATCACCGCGCCGTGGAATTTTTCACACGCGCCCACCGAACGTCTGAGCTGGAAAAACTGTATCGTATCCGCACCATGTGCCACCGTCTGCCAGCTCTGTGCACGCATCTGTCCAGGTCTCTTGAGGGAATTGTACGGCTGCCAGTTCTGCTGGCTCGGGGTCTGCTCCATAAGCATGAAGGGCTTCTGCTTCAAGCCGCGCATGAGGTCATGCCGCATTGCCGTAAGACTCCACGGAGTATTGTAGGAGGGATAGTTATCCCATGATACGATGTCCATTTCCTTTGCCCACTTGAAGTAATCCAGACCCTTGTAGGTTCCCATGAGATTTGTGGTTATCGGGGTCTCCTTATCGAAAAGGCGGATAGCGTCTCTTTCTGCCTTGAAGTTTTCAAGCATACTGTCGGACATAAATCTGCGGTAATCTATTGATATTCCGGCAAAGGCCGTTCTGTCTCCGTCCATACCGTCACTTAAAGCGTTGGGGGCAACTATCTCATCCCAGTCGTGGAGGGTATGTCCCCAGAAATCCATATTCCATGCCTTGTTCACGGCATCGATATTCCCGTATTTCTTTCTGACCCATACCCTAAATGCCTTTTCGCAATTTTCGCAGTAGCACTCTCCGCCGTATTCGTTGCTGACATGCCAGACGGCAAGGTGCTTGTCGCTGCCGTAACGCTCAGCAAGCTTCATTGCGACCTTGCGTGAAAAATTTTGAAACACAGGACTGTTCGGGCAGGCATTATGGCGCTGTCCGAATTTGTGCTTTCTGCCCTCAAAATCCACGCGTGTCACCTCGGGATAGCGCTTTGTCATCCATGCCGGAAGCGCACCCGTTGATGTAGCTAAAACAATATCATAGCCCTCGTCATCGAGCATCGTAATTATTGCGTCAAGCTCAGTGAAATCATATGTCTCCTCGTCCGGCTGAAGCTTTGCCCATGAAAAAACATTCACCGTGGCACTGTTGATATCCGCCTTACGGAATATTCTCATGTCCTCACTCCAGACCTCTTCGGGCCACTGACCCGGATTATAATCTCCGCCGTAAAGCATTCTGTTGAACTGTTTCACCTTGGTCTCTCCGTTCTTTATTATATATTAGCAGTATTGAGCTGTATGCTCCCGTATGTAAAGCTCAGTTGACCCTCTGTATACGAACCGCCATGTATTCGCGGCCGGGCAGGGATATTTTAAAGGTTCCGGTGAAAACGCCCCTTATGCTGTAGTCTGTAAACGGATTTCCATCCGTCCTGCCGGCAAATTCCAGCTCGAGCATACCCCATTTTTCAACCTGATACATCTTTTTTCCTCCCGTCAGATATTCAGATAAACCATGATTATTCTATCACTTGACTCTGATTATTGCAATAGCGCCTCCACACAGCAAAGCATTGCTATTTTGTTATTTACATGGTAGAATAACAGCGTAAACAGATCAATGGAGGCTAAATATGGATTTTCTCTACCTACTCGAGAAATTGCGAAATCCTGTAATGGACACCTTTTTCTCATGTATCACCTACCTTGGCAGTGAAGAAATGTTCCTCGCCGTTGCCATAGTCGTATTCTGGTGCTTCAGTAAATGCGAGGGTTATTATCTGATGACAACGGGCTTCTTCGGAACGATAATCAATCAGTCGTTAAAGCTGATATTCCGCATTCCGCGTCCTTGGGTCAGGGACCCGAATTTCACCATTGTGGAAAGCGCCAGAGAAGCGGCCACCGGCTATTCCTTTCCGAGCGGACATTCGCAGAACGCCGTAACAGTCTTCGGCTGCCCTGCACGCTACACAAAAAACAAGAGACTGCGCGTTGTCTGCATTATACTCATCCTCTTAACGGGGCTTTCGCGCATGTGGCTCGGAGTTCACTCACCGCTCGATGTTCTGGTATCATTTGCTATCACTACTGCACTTGTCTTTATCATCTATCCCATATTTAAGAAGATAGAGCAGAACCCCAAATACATGTATCATATTCTTTCCCTGCTTGCAGCATGCTCCCTGATATATGTTCTTGCGGTAAGTCTTTATAGCTGGCCGGCCGATGTCGACCCCGAAAATCTCGCATCCGGCATAAAGAACGGCCATGTTCTGCTCGGCTGTACTCTCGGAATGCTTATCTCCTTCTATTTGGAAAGACGTTTTCTGAATTTCAAAGTAGAAGCGCCGGTTCACGCTCAGGTACTAAAGGTCGTGCTCGGCCTCATACTTGTTCTCGCCGTGAAAATCACCCTTAAGCCCGTACTCAACGCACTATTTGCGGGACACTACATTGCTTCCGCTGTGCGTTATTTCATCATAGTGCTTGTTGCTGCTTTCGTATGGCCCATGACCTTTCCCTGGTTTCAAAAGGGCTGTCCGCTCAGCCGCAGAGCCAAAAAGGTGCTCATAAGCATCGGAATTGTACTGCTCGTTCTCATAGTTGCGGCAGGGTTGCTCTTTTGGCAGGTAACAAAGGATACCTCCGATGAGCCTGTCAGCACCGAGAATGCTGAGAACTCGCTCATCACTCAGCTTGGCACCACCATGCTTTCCGGACACAGAGCCGGCGGCGGTATAGCCCCCGAAAACACCATGATGGCCCTTAAAAATTGCATTGACAACCCGGACTATGAGCTCGATATCTTCGAATTTGATATCCACCTTACATCGGACGGTATTCCGGTGCTTCTGCATGACAGCACGCTTGACCGAACAAGTGATGCGGCGGAGCACTTTGGCGAAAACGAAGTGGATGTTGGCGCCAAGACGCTCGAGGAGCTCAAAGAGCTGAACATGGGCGAGCATTTTGTTTCCGACAGCGGTGACGCACCCTATGCAGGACTTCGCGGCGATGATATTCCCGAGGATCTGCGCATAGTAACGCTTGAGGAGGCGCTCAGCTATCTTGAGGCCTCTGGTGATTTCCACTATATAATTGAGATCAAGAACAGTGGAGACGTCGGCCTTGAAGCCGCCGACAAGCTGTATGCCACACTTGAGAAGTTTGGCTGCACACAGCGCACTATCGTCGGAACCTTCCATAATGAGGTAACGGCATATCTCGACGAAACCTACCCCGATCTCCCCAGAAGCGCAGGTGTTTCGGAGGTTATCGAATTCTATCTGTACTCCCTGCTGAATCTCAACGCCGAGGACGGCAAGTTCCGCTTTGTCGCACTCCAGATACCGACAACCGATTACACCATAAACCTCGGTACATCACGACTTGTGAATTATGCGCACAGGAATAACATTGCAGTTCAGTACTGGACGATCAACGACGCATCGGAGATGGCGCGTCTCCAGTCAATAGGCGCGGACGCCATTATGACCGACGTTCCGGACGTAGGCGCACAGGTGCTGGTAAGGCCATAAAATCCGCTTAAAATCTTAAAATGCAGGATGCACATAGCGTGATCCTGCATTTTTTGTATTCATCACTAATATACGCAAAAACCCCGTTCACATTACTGTGAACGGGGTTCATGTTAACTAAGAATATTCAGTTAAGGTATGAATTACTCGGCCATCTTAGCGAGCTTCTCATACTTCTCTGCTGCGTACTTCTCAGCCTTCTCGAAGAGGACTTCTGCTCTCTCCGGGAATGCGCGAGTGAGGCTGTTGTAACGAACCTCGCCCATGATGAAGTCGCGGTAGGAAGCGGACGGAGCCTTGCTGTCGAGCTGGAACGGATTCTGACCGTTGTCAGCACGGCGCGGGTCGAAGCGGAAGTTATGCCAGTAACCGGCTGCAACTGCCTTCTTCTCCTCTGTCATGGAGATGCCCATACCGCCCTTGATGCCGTGGTTGATACACGGAGCATAAGCGATGATGATGGACGGGCCATGGTAGCTCTCTGCCTCATGGAATGCCTTGATGCACTGATTCATATCAGCACCCATAGCAACCTGTGCGACATATACATAGCCATAGCTCATCATGATGGATGCGAGATCCTTCTTCTTCACAGCCTTACCAGCTGCTGCAAACTGAGCAACGGAGCCAACCGGTGTGGACTTGGAAGCCTGTCCGCCTGTGTTGGAGTAAACCTCTGTATCAAATACGAGGATGTTGATGTCTTCGCCGGAAGCGAGAGCATGGTCAACACCGCCGAAGCCGATATCGTATGCCCAACCGTCGCCACCGAGGATCCACATGGACTTCTTAGCGAGGTAATCCTTATCCTTCAGGATGTTAGCTGCAAGTGTGCAAGCCGGGCAATCGCAGTTCTTGCCTGCTGCCTTAAGCTCCTGAGCGTGAGCCAGCTTAGCCTCAGCCTCGTCACCGAAGAACTCCTTAGCCTTTTCAGAGCTGAAGAACTCGATGCACTCGTCAGCAGTTGCAATGCCGTTCTCAAGAGCTGCAATGTAAGCCTCTGCTGCCGGGCCGTTTGTTGCGCGGTCATCCATTGTTTCGAGCCACTTCTTACCTGCTTCCTTCAGCTCTTCTGTGCAGTGACCTGCGAGAAGCTCTTCTGTAAGCTGAGCAAGACGGCCGCGAACTGCGTTCTGTGCAAGAGTCATACCGAGACCAAACTCAGCATTATCCTCGAACAGAGAGTTCTGCCATGCCGGGCCGTGACCCTTCTTATTGACTGTGTACGGTGTTGCCGGTGCGGAACCACCCCAAATGGAGGAGCAGCCTGTTGCGTTAGCAATGTACATCTTGTCGCCGAACAGCTGAGTTGCCAGCTTTGCGTACGGTGTTTCGCCGCAGCCGCCGCATGCGCCGGAGAACTCGAGGAGGGGCTGCTTAAACTGGCTGCCCTTAACAGTTGTGTCCTTAAACTTCTCAAGGACTTCCGGCTTCTCATCAAGTGTGAGGCCGTAGTTGAAGACTTCCTGACCTGCTCTCTCGTCATCGATCGGAGACATAGCCAGAGCCTTGTTACCCTTCATGCCCGGGCAAACGTTCACGCAGGAACCGCAGCCTGTGCAGTCAAGAGTAGAAATAGTCATGACAAAGTTCACGCCCGGCATACCGGTCATAGCCTTGCTCTTTGTGCCTGCCGGAGCTGCTGCAAGCTCTGCATCGGTCATCGGGACCGGACGGATAACAGCATGCGGGCAAACATAGGAGCAGAAGTTACACTGGATGCAGTTCTCGGGGAGCCACTTCGGAACGTCAACAGCAACGCCGCGCTTCTCGTAAGCAGCAGTACCCTGCGGGGATGTACCGTCAGCATACTTCTCAAATGTGGAAACCGGGAGGTCCTTACCATGGAAGGTGTTGACCGGGATAACCACGTTGTTAACATAATCGACGAGCTCCTGACGGTCGCCTGTAGCAACACGCTTCTCGGAGTCATCAACTGCGTCCTTCCAGGATGCCGGTACTTCTACCTTGACATAGCCTGTAGCACCGCGGTCGATCGCGTCGTGGTTCATCTTAACAATAGCGTCGCCCTTCTTGGAGTAGGACTTTGTAGCTGCGTCCTTCATGTACTTAAGAGCATCCTCTTCCGGAATGATCTTAGCAATAGAGAAGAACGCAGACTGGAGAACGGTATTGATTCTTGTGCCGAGGCCGATCTCTTTACCAATCTTAAAGCCATCGATGATATAGAGGTTGATGTCGTTATCAGCGATGAACTTCTTAACCTTGCCCGGGAGCTTCTCGTCGAGCTCTTCTGCTGTCCACTGGCAGTTCAGCAGGAAGCTGCCGCCCTTCTTAAGATCCTGAACCATGTCGTAGATCTCAAGGTATGCCGGGTTGTGGCAAGCAACGAAGTCAGCCTGGGAAATGTAATATGTGGACTTAATCGGGGATGTACCGAAGCGCAGGTGGGACATTGTAAGACCGCCGGACTTCTTGGAGTCGTAGTCAAAGTAGCCCTGTGCGTACATGTCGGTATGGTCGCCGATGATCTTGATGGAGTTCTTGTTTGCACCAACTGTACCGTCGGAACCAAGACCCCAGAACTTACAGGACTTTGTGCCTGCCGGAGCTGTATCCGGATTCTCTGTAACTTCGAGGGAGAGGTGTGTAACGTCGTCAACGATGCCGATTGTGAACTTCTTCTTAGCGTCGTCGCCCTTCTCCATGTTGCGATAAACAGCGATGATATCGGACGGCTTTGTATCCTTGGAACCGAGACCGTAACGGCCTGTGAGAACCTTAGCGCAGCCGAACTGTGTGCCGTTGATAGCAGCAAGAACGTCGAGGTACAGCGGCTCGCCGATGGAGCCCGGCTCCTTTGTTCTGTCAAGAACAGAGATAGTCTTAACTGTTTCCGGAAGAACGTCGAGGAGGTACTTAGCAACAAACGGTCTGTAGAGGTGAACCTTAACAAGGCCAACCTTCTCACCAGCTGCTACCAGGTAGTCAACAACTTCTTCGATTGTTTCACATACGGAACCCATAGCGATGATGACCTTGTCAGCATCCGGAGCACCATAGTAGTTGAACGGCTTGTAGTTTGTGCCGATCTTTGCGTTGACCTGGTTCATGTAGTCGACAACTGTCTCCGGGATAGCATCGTAGTACTTGTTGCAAGCCTCACGAGCCTGGAAGAAGATGTCGCCGTTCTGTGCCTGGCCGCGGAGAACCGGATGTTCCGGGTTCAGAGCGTTTCTTCTGAAAGCATCAACTGCGTCCCAATCGAGCATCTCTGCCAGATCGTCGTAGTCCCATGTTTCGATCTTCTGGATCTCATGAGATGTACGGAAGCCATCGAAGAAGTGGAGGAACGGAACTTTACCCTTGATTGCTGCAAGGTGAGCTACAGCACCGAGATCCATGACCTCCTGCGGGCTGTTGGAGCACAGCATTGCATAACCTGTCTGACGGCATGCATAAACGTCAGAGTGGTCACCGAAGATGTTAAGAGCATGAGAAGCGACGCAACGAGCGGAAACATGAATAACGCTCGGCAGAAGCTCACCGGCCATCTTGTACATGTTCGGGATCATCAGAAGAAGACCCTGAGAAGCAGTATAGGTGGTTGTGAGTGCGCCGGCTGCGAGGGAACCGTGAACTGCACCAGCAGCGCCGGCCTCGGACTGCATCTCTGTTACGCGAACTTCGCGGCCAAATACGTTCTTTCTGCCGGCGGCAGCGTACTTGTCCGTTTCATCAGCCATAACGGAAGACGGCGTGATCGGATAGATAGCAGCAACGTCTGTAAACGCATAGGAAACGTGCGCAGCAGCGTTGTTACCATCCATGGTTTTCATTTTTCTTGCCATTTAATAACTTCCTCCTTTAAGGATTATCAATGAAATAGACCCGCGGCAAATAGCACGATTCATCCATTAGGGCTCCAAATGCCCTTTCAAGAAAAGTGCAGTTTGTCGTACGGTTTAATTCTATCATTTTTCTGTCAATATGTAAAGGCAAAAAGTTTGATTTTTTTCAATTTACACTGTATTTTACATTGCAATTTTACCTAATTAGCAAGCATCCATGTTTTTTCTGCTTTTTGCAGCTCTCGTTTACATGAGCATTGACATAACCTGCGGTTTGCAGTAAAATTTTGCCATAAACACATTTCAGATATATCGGAGGGATATGCATGAAGCCCGAAAAGGAATTTGAAAGCATCGATGAGCTCAGCTTTTCCGATGCCTTCTACGGCACGTATAAATTAGACCCCAAGGACGGCAAGCCACATCTCAAGGAGGGTCTTTTCCACCCGTTCAAGGACATATGGAGAATGATTTTCATATTTTCGTCCGTGGTCGGCGGAATAATGCTCCCCCTCATGCTTTCCATGCATCTTCAATATTTTCGAAATGCGAAAATACGCCCGGAGTTCTATGATCCGCCCGTCTGGCAGGATTATATTCTGGTTTCAAGCTTCGGCGTGGCCTTTGTTATCGGCTTTCTCATTCTTGTTTTCCCGAGGATACTAAGGTGCAAAAGCACTATGCACATATGCTTTATCGCATGTCTTGTCGTGCTGAATTTAGCACAGGTGTTTTCACATTACGCACTTGGTCTCAGCGTATTTGACTTCTCCTTCCGCACACTCATAACAATCCTCTGGCTAATAATATCCGGCTGCATAGAGACCCATCTCTATGGCTGCGGCATATGCCTTTACGCAGCCGGGCTCACCGCCGGTATCAATTATCTCGTTGCAAAATGGCGTATTTTTAAGTTTAAAAAATATAAAAGCTCAAACTGAGAAAATAACCGCACAGCTAAGAGGAAGGCAAACCATGACCGTAATCCTCTTCCCCTCTCAGTCATTTGTGGTGACAGCATTCCCAAAGGGAGAGCCAAGCATAGCCTTATAGAAAAAGTGGAGCATATCGGCATCGGTACGCTCCATTTTTATGACCATTGAAAAATCGGTTGTACGGTCATTCTTTTTTCATTCCAATGCGACAAGGAAATTCTCATATGCGTCGTCAAAGGCGTCATATGGCGTCGGATTTCCACCATTAGTGCTCTTGCACTGATTATCGGAATATTCCTGACCGACTGAGAAAAGCTCTCCGAGATAAAGCTCCACTCCTGCTTCCTGTGCAAGTCTGCAAAAGCTCAGCATGGGCTCCTCGGAGCTGCGCGTATTCAGCAGCGCTAAACGGAGCGATTCATTCTCCTTTGCCAATGTGTTCAATTTATCAAGTTTCTGAAATGTAGTCATATCAATCCCCAAGCACATCATCCGCAAAAGCGGACTGTATCATATATTTCCTGCTTCAACTCAAAGAACCACGCTGCCGGAAGACCGCCGCCCGTTTCTCCTGCCATAAGCTCCTCCAATTCAGCAAGCGTCAAGCCGCAGCCGTCATAGAAAAATCTGTCACCGTGCAGACGGAAAAGTGTGATATCGAAATAGATATCCAGAGCATCACGGTATTCCGGTAAATGCTTTACCTGCGCTATCGGCATAGCCCAAATATCATTGGCTTCAGCATCGATTGCATCGATATAACCGATATCTCCGCCTGATATCGCTATCCAACGACGCAGATCGGCACGTGCCTGCATAAGAGCAGTGCCAAGCTGATTCTCACCCCGCCACTTGTGAGGCTCCTGTATTCCCGTATCGTTAATATCGAGTCCGATTCCAAGCTCGGTGTCATCCGGGGAGCATTCAACAAGCAGGGAATTTCCTGTTGAAAGCAGCCATTCGAGAAGCTTCGGATTTTGCTGAAACTTTGCACGCACGCCACGTCGCAGCATACGCGGACGCAGCTTCTTCCATACGGCTTCGTCGCAATTCATGATCTCGCCGCTCAGTGACCGTATCTCCTCAGCGTCGTGCTCAAGGAGTATTTCATTATACATTTCGTAATCGCCGAACAAAATGGCCTTTTGCGCAGCTATAAATTGCTCAGCAGAGCTGTACGAAAGTCCAGCATATTCAAAATAAGAGGGAAAGCTGTTGCTGAGGTACCCGTTTTCCTTTTCGGGCGCAAAAAAGCCGATAACATTATCAGTTGACATAATAATCACTACCTATCCTTACTTGTAAAAGTATAGCACAGATACCTTCGGCTTCACAAGCCCTACAAACAGAAAAGCCCCATCCGAAGCCGGATGGGGCGAACTGCTTTATGAAAAAGAATTACTTGTTTGCCTCTTCGATAGCAACTGCGCAAGCAACTGTCATACCAACCATCGGGTTGTTACCTGCACCGATCAGACCCATCATCTCAACGTGAGCCGGAACGGAGGAGGAACCTGCGAACTGTGCGTCGGAGTGCATACGGCCCATAGTATCTGTCATACCATAGGAGGACGGACCTGCAGCCATGTTATCCGGATGCAGAGTACGGCCTGTACCGCCGCCGGAAGCAACGGAGAAGTAGCTTACGCCGTTCTCATTGCACCACTTCTTGTAAGTGCCTGCAACGGGATGCTGGAAGCGAGTCGGGTTTGTGGAGTTACCTGTGATGGAAACGCCGACATTCTCGAGCTTCATGATAGCAACGCCTTCCGGAACGTTATCAGCGCCATAGCACTTAACGTCTGCACGCGGGCCCTTGGAGTAAGCCTTTTCGCTTACAACCTTAACCTCTTCTGCGTACGGATCGAACTCAGTCTCAACATATGTGAAGCCGTTGATTCTGGAGATGATCATAGCAGCGTCCTTACCAAGACCGTTGAGGATAACGCGCAGCGGCTTTGTTCTGACCTTATTAGCGTTGAGGGCGATCTTAATAGCGCCTTCAGCAGCAGCGAAGGACTCGTGGCCTGCGAGGAATGCAAAACACTCTGTCTCTTCGGAAAGGAGCATCTTGCCGAGGTTGCCGTGGCCGAGACCAACCTTACGGTTTTCAGCAACAGAACCCGGGATGCAGAATGCCTGCAGACCGATACCGATAGCAGCAGCAGCGTCAGCAGCCTTTGTGCAGCCCATCTTGATTGC
>CAZHDW010000008.1:0-75980 GCA_964531265.1 uncultured Ruminococcus sp. | reverse complement strand
AGAGTACTTTGTATCGGACTCTGCGTTCTTGCGGATGGTCTCTTTGTAAGCAACCTGCGGCTTACCAACGTTAGCCTCTACCTTGAATTCTCTCAGCAGACGGTCAACGATGATCTCCAGATGGAGCTCACCCATACCTGCGATGATTGTCTGGCCTGTCTCTTCGTCGGTGTATGCCTTAAAGGTCGGGTCTTCTTCAGCAAGCTTTGCAAGAGCAATGCCCATCTTTTCCTGACCAGCCTTTGTCTTCGGCTCGATAGCAACACGGATAACCGGATCCGGGAACTCCATGGACTCAAGAATGATCGGGTGCTTATCATCACAGAGAGTATCACCTGTTGTTGTATTCTTAAGACCAACTGCTGCTGCGATATCGCCGGCATAAACTGTGTCGATATCCTGACGGTGGTTAGCATGCATCTGAACGATACGACCGATACGCTCGGTGTTGCCCTTGGAAGAGTTGTAAACAGAGGAACCTGCATTCAGCATACCGGAGTATACACGGAAGAAGCAGAGCTTACCAACGAACGGGTCGGTTGCAATCTTAAATGCAAGAGCTGCAAACGGCTCATCGTCTGTAGAATGACGAACGTCATCCTCTTCTGTATCCGGGTTTGTGCCCTTAATAGCGGGAACATCTGTCGGAGCAGGCATGTAGTCAACAATAGCATCCAGAAGCTTCTGAACACCCTTGTTCTTATAGGAAGTACCGCAGCAAACCGGAACCATACGGTTGTCGATTGTAGCCTTGCGGATGCAATCCTTAACAGAGTCAATGCTGATCTCTTCGCCCATCAGGTAGAGCTCCATGAGCTCATCGTCCTGCTCAGCTACATGCTCCATGAGCTCTGTGTGATACTTATCAGCAAGCTCCTTCATGTCTTCCGGGATTTCCTCAACGCGGACATCCTTGCCGAGGTCATCATAGTAGACATAAGCCTTCATCTCAACGAGGTCGATGAGGCCCTTGAATGTGTCCTCTGCACCAATCGGAAGCTGGATCGGAACAGCGTTACACTTGAGGCGCTCCTTCATCATGTTAACAACACGATAGAAGTCTGCACCCATGATGTCCATCTTGTTGACGTAAGCCATACGCGGAACCTTATATTCCTCAGCCTGGCGCCAAACAGTCTCGGACTGCGGCTCAACGCCACCCTTAGCGCAGAGAACGGTAACAGAGCCGTCCAGAACGCGCAGGGAACGCTCAACCTCAACGGTAAAGTCAACGTGGCCCGGTGTGTCAATGATGTTTATACGGTTCTGCTTGCCGTTTCTGTCCGGCCAGAAGCATGTTGTAGCAGCGGAAGTAATTGTGATACCGCGCTCCTGCTCCTGAGCCATCCAGTCCATTGTAGCTGAACCATCATGTGTCTCACCGATCTTATAGTTGACGCCCGTATAGTAAAGAATACGTTCTGTTGTAGTAGTCTTACCGGCATCGATATGAGCCATGATGCCGATATTTCTTGTTAATTCAAGTGGTACCTGGCGTGCCATAAAATCCTCCTAAAAACGAATACAGGTCGATTACCATCTGTAGTGTGCGAAAGCCTTATTAGCTTCAGCCATCTTGTGTGTATCGTCGCGCTTCTTAGCGGCGCCACCGGCACCGTTGATAGCGTCGAGGATCTCTCCAGCCAGTCTCTCTTTCATTGTTCTCTCGGAACGGAGTCTGGAGTAGTTTGTCAGCCAACGCAGACCAAGTGTCTGGCGTCTTTCCGGACGAACCTCCATCGGAACCTGGTATGTGGAACCGCCAACACGGCGTGCCTTAACCTCCAGGCTCGGCATAACATTCTCCATTGCCTGCTCGAAAACCTCCAGAGCATCCTTACCTGTCTTCTCTGCGACGATATCGAATGCGTCATAAACGATCTTCTGAGCTACGCCCTTCTTACCATCAAGCATGATGTTGTTAACCAGGCGTGTAACCAGTTTAGAATTATACATGGGATCCGGCAAAACATCGCGTTTTGCTACATTGCCTCTTCTCGGCATAGTCTTCCCTCCTTCACATAAAATAATGAATTCATAGGTACTCGAAAGCACAAGCTCCCGCCGGTCAAGAAAAGGTATTTACGCACGATAATCTGGTGAAAATCTATTATAAATACCCAAAGCGATAAATTCGCTTATCCGGTCAAAAGTTCATTGTGTAACGAATGGTTTTGGTACAGTCTCAAAGAAATTACTTCTTTGCTGCGCCTGCCTTCGGTCTCTTTGCGCCGTACTTGGAACGAGCCTGCATACGCTTAGCAACACCCTGAGCATCAAGAGTACCGCGGATGATGTGGTAACGAACGCCAGGGATATCCTTAACACGGCCGCCACGAATCATAACAACGCTGTGCTCCTGCAGGTTGTGGCCAACACCGGGGATGTAAGCTGTAACTTCGATACCGTTGGAGAGACGTACTCTGGCAATCTTACGCAGAGCAGAGTTCGGCTTCTTCGGGGTAGCTGTCTTAACTGATGTGCAGACACCACGCTTCTGCGGGGAATCCTGATCAATAGCAACTCTCTTCTTGGAGTTCCAACCCTTCAGCAGTGCCGGAGCCTTTGCCTTCTTCTCGGTAACTGTACGACCTGTGTGGATCAGCTGATTAAATGTGGGCATATTGCACCTCCTTGTAAAAATTCTATATGTCATGCGGATTATAATACCCGCAGAACAAACAGTTATACATAACAGCAGCCTTGTCCACACCGAAGTGCAGACAAGGATACGTTATTACATTTTTACAGCGGTCATGGCATATTTCACTACCACAACACACCATTTGACATTATATACCGAAGCTTATTCAGTTGTCAAGTCCCCAATTGAATCTTTTGAAGATTCTTCAAAAGAATTCAGTGCTGCAATGGACTCTGCACTGAGTGAGCTGCTCGGAGTGTTGGGAGCAATCTCAACATTAGTGTAACAATCGAGGCCCGTACCTGCCGGTATAAGCTTACCGATGATAACATTTTCCTTAAGGCCGAGCAGCGGATCAACCTTACCCTTGATAGCTGCGTCTGTCAGGACACGTGTTGTCTCCTGGAAGGAAGCAGCGGAGAGGAAGGAATCTGTTGCAAGGGATGCCTTAGTGATACCGAGAAGCATCTGTGTGTAGGTTGCCTCTCTCAGGCCTGTCTCGCCGTTTGCAATGCGAGCTGCGATCTTTTCGTTCTCTGTGAGAACCTCGTTCTTATCGGCAAGTGTACCGACCAGAAGCTGTGTATCGCCTGCATCGTCGATTCTTACCTTGCGCATCATCTGGCGAACAATAACCTCGATGTGCTTATCATTGATATCAACACCCTGCATACGGTAGGTACGCTGAACCTCCTGAATGAGGTAATCCTGAACTGCCTCAGGGCCGCTGATAGCAAGAACGTCATGCGGGTCAGCAGAGCCTTCTGTAAGGTGTGTACCCTTTTCGATGACCTGGCCTTCCTTTACGCTGAGTCTTGCGCCAAACGGAATAAGGTAGCTTCTGGAGCCCTCTTCGCCTGTAACAACAACATGCTTGTTACGCTTGACCTCTTCGAAGGAGATCGTACCGCCGATCTCTGCAATGATTGCAAAGTGCTTCGGCTTACGGCTTTCGAAAAGCTCCTGAACACGCGGAAGACCCTGTGTGATATCTTCAGCGGAAGCAACACCGCCGGTATGGAAGGTACGCATTGTAAGCTGTGTACCCGGCTCACCGATGGACTGAGCAGCGATGATACCGACTGCTTCACCGATGGTAACCGGCTGGCCGTTTGCCAGAGAAGCACCGTAGCACTTCTTGCAGACGCCGTGCTTAGCGCGACAGTTCAGCATGGAGCGGATCTTGATGCGCTCTGTGCCGCGACCGATGATAGTATCAGCGTCGCTATCATCCATCATCTTATCCTTGGATACGAGAACGTTGCCTGCCTCGTCGCAATAGTCGCTGACAAGGTAACGGCCAACGAGACGTTCCTTCATCGGCTCAATGGACTCATTGCCGGACTTGATCTCGAATACCTCGAGACCCTCTGTTGTGCCGCAATCCTCCTCGCGAACGATGACCTCCTGAGAAACGTCAACAAGACGTCTGGTGAGGTAACCCGAGTCAGCGGTACGCAGAGCGGTATCAGCCAGACCCTTACGTGCACCACGGGAGGAAATGAAGTACTCATGAACTGTCAGACCTTCACGGTAGTTAGCCTTAATCGGTATCTCGATGGTCTTACCGGATGTATTTGCAAGCAGACCACGCATACCGGCCAGCTGACGAATCTGGCTCATAGAGCCTCGAGCACCGGAGTCAGCCATCATGAATATCGGGTTGTACTTATCAAGGCCCTCCTGAAGAGCCTTTGTAACATCGTTTGTAGCCTTTTCCCATGTCTTCAGGACTGCGTTGTAACGCTCGCCGTCGGACAGGAAGCCGTCCTGGAAGTCCGCTGTGATATTAGCGACCTCAGCCTCGGCTGCTGCAAGGATGTCCTTCTTCGATGCCGGAATGGTTGCGTCGCAGACAGCAACTGTGATAGCACCGATTGTGGAATATTTATAGCCCTGGGACTTAATGTCATCAAGAACCTCGGATGTAACTGCGGTTCCGTGCTTCTTAAAGCACTTATCGATGATCTGGCCGAGCTGCTTCTTGCCGACGAGGAAATCGATTTCGAACTTGAGTGCATCCTCGGGAGTATTTCTTTCAACAAAGCCGAGATCCTGCGGAATCGGTCTGTTGAAGATCATGCGACCCATTGTTGTATTTACAATACCCGTTACCTGCTCGCCGTTGAATTCAACTGTGCGGCGGACACGGATCTTGGAGTGCAGAGTGATAGCCTTTGCGTCATATGCCATGAAGGCCTCATCCATGTTGCGGAATACCTTGCCCTCGCCCGGCTCTCCATCCTTATCAAGTGTAAGGTAGTAGGAGCCGAGAACCATATCCTGTGACGGAACTGCAACAGGGCGTCCGTCAGAGGGCTTCAGCAGGTTGTTGGCAGCCAGCATGAGGAATCTTGCCTCTGCCTGAGCCTCAGCGGAAAGCGGAACGTGAACAGCCATCTGGTCACCGTCGAAGTCTGCGTTAAATGCGGTACAAACAAGCGGGTGCAACTTTATAGCACGGCCCTCAACGAGGACGGGCTCAAATGCCTGAATGCCCAGACGGTGCAGTGTAGGAGCACGGTTCAGCATGACCGGATGATTCTTGATAACAACCTCAAGTGCATCCCAAACCTCTGTCTTTGCACGCTCAACAGCCTTTCTTGCTGCCTTGATATTTCCAACAGCGCCTGTCTCAACAAGACGCTTCATAACAAACGGCTTGAACAGCTCCAGAGCCATCTCCTTCGGGAGACCGCACTGGTACATCTTAAGCTCCGGACCGACAACGATAACGGAACGGCCGGAATAGTCAACACGCTTACCGAGCAGGTTCTGACGGAAACGTCCCTGCTTACCCTTAAGCATATCGGAAAGAGACTTAAGCGGACGGTTGTTCGGGCCTGTAACAGGTCTTCCGCGGCGGCCGTTATCGATCAGTGCGTCAACAGCCTCCTGGAGCATACGCTTCTCATTGCGAACAATGATGTCCGGAGCGCCGAGCTCGAGAAGTCTCTTAAGACGGTTGTTTCTGTTGATAACACGTCTGTAAAGATCGTTAAGGTCACTTGTTGCGAATCTGCCACCGTCAAGCTGAACGAGCGGACGGATATCCGGCGGAATTACCGGAACTGCATCAAGGATCATCCACTCCGGTCTGTTGCCGGAAATACGGAAAGACTCAACAACCTCGAGACGCTTAAGGATTCTTGCACGCTTCTGACCCTGAGCATTCTCAAGATCAGCCTTGAGCTCTTCGCTCAGCTTTGTGCAGTCGATGTCCTCAAGCAGCTTCTTAATGGCTTCTGCGCCCATGGAAGCTTCGAAATCGTCCTCATACTTCTCGCGCATGTCGCGATACTCTTTTTCTGTGAGGGTCTGCATCTTGGAAAGCTCGCGAACAGAACCCGGATCAGTAACAACATAAAGAGCGAAATAGAGGATCTTTTCAAGAATACGCGGGGAAAGGTCAAGTATCAGACCCATTCTTGACGGAATTCCTTTAAAGTACCAGATATGGGAAACCGGAGCTGCAAGCTCGATGTGACCCATACGCTCACGGCGAACCTTGCTGCGAGTTACCTCAACACCGCAGCGTTCGCAAACCTTACCCTTAAAGCGGATGCGCTTGTACTTACCGCAATGGCATTCCCAGTCCTTCTGCGGTCCAAAAATGCGCTCGCAATAAAGTCCGTCGCGCTCAGGCTTTAAAGTACGATAATTTATCGTCTCCGGCTTGGTAACCTCGCCGTAGGACCATGAACGGATCTGATCGGGGGAAGCCAGACCAATTTTGATTGATTCAAAAACGTTAAATTCCATATTTTAACCTCCCGATCTTAAAACTCATCGTCAAGTGAGAAGAGATCATCGTCATCGCTTCCGTCGAAATCCTCTTCGGTCACGTAGAAATCATCTTCCTCACCGTCTTCATTTTCAACACTGTAGCCGTCGATCTCGCCATCCTGAACTGTCTGCTCATCGAATGCCTGATCGCCCGGTGTCAGTCCGATATCATCGTCATCATCGAAGCTCTGGCGCAGGTCAATCTCTTCATCGTTCTTATCCAGAACCTTGATGTCAAGGCCAAGAGCCTGAAGCTCCTTAATAAGAACGCGGAAAGACTCCGGAATGCCCGGCTTCGGAACATTCTGACCCTTAACAATGGACTCATATGTCTTTACACGGCCGACAACGTCGTCGGACTTAACTGTCAGGATCTCCTGCAGTGTGTATGCAGCACCGTAAGCCTCAAGTGCCCAAACTTCCATCTCACCGAATCTCTGGCCGCCGAACTGAGCCTTACCGCCCAGAGGCTGCTGAGTAACAAGTGCGTACGGGCCTGTGGAACGTGCATGCATCTTATCATCAACAAGGTGATGCAGCTTGAGGTAGTACATGTAACCGACTGTTACGGGGTTATCGAAGTACTCACCTGTTCTGCCGTCACGCAGCCAGAACTTACCGTCCTCGCTGAGTCCTGCCATCTTGAAGCACTCACGGATATCAGCCTCATGAGCACCGTCGAATACCGGTGTCATGATCTTCCAGCCGAGTGCATTTGCTGCCATACCGAGGTGAACCTCAAGAACCTGTCCGATATTCATTCGGGACGGAACGCCCAGCGGGTTCAGAACGATGTCAAGCGGTGTGCCGTCGGGCAGGAAGGGCATTTCCTCCATCGGCAGAATACGGGAAACAACACCCTTGTTACCGTGACGACCGGCCATCTTATCGCCAACGGAAATCTTTCTCTTTCTTGCGATGTAGCAGCGAACGACCTTGTTTACGCCGGGGCTGAGCTCATCGCTGTTATCTCTTGTAAATACCTTAACGTCTACGATTGTGCCGTATTCGCCGTGCGGTACACGCAGAGAGGTATCACGAACCTCACGTGCCTTTTCGCCGAAGATAGCACGCAGCAGACGCTCTTCCGCAGTAAGCTCGGTCTCTCCCTTCGGAGTTACCTTACCTACAAGGATATCGCCGGGATGTACCTCAGCGCCGACGCGGATGATTCCGCGCTCATCGAGGTCACGGAGAAGGTCCTCGTTGACATTCGGGATGTCACGGGTGATCTCTTCCGGTCCGAGCTTTGTATCTCTTGCTTCCATTTCATATTCTTCGATATGAATGGAGGTGTAAACGTCATCACGAACGATCTTCTCATTCAGAAGAACGGCGTCCTCGTAGTTATAACCCTCCCAGGTCATGAAGCCGATGAGAGCGTTCTTACCGAGTGAGATCTCACCATTCTTGATAGCAGGGCCGTCAGCGATAACATCGCCAACCTCAACACGCTCACCGCGGTCAACAACAGGTACCTGATTGATGCAGGTGCTCTGGTTGGAACGCATGAACTTTGTAATAACGTAGTCATCGATGTCGCCGTTATCTGTGGTAACACGGACAAGGTCAGCGCTTACGCTCTTAACGACACCGGCACGCTCACACAGAACGCAGACACCGGAATCGACACCGGCCTTATATTCCATACCGGTACCAACTATCGGGGACTCTGTGCGGATCAGCGGAACAGCCTGACGCTGCATGTTCGCACCCATCAGAGCACGGTTAGCGTCATCGTTCTCAAGGAACGGAATCATAGCTGTAGCGACTGAAACAACCATTCTCGGGGAAATATCCATGTAGTCAACTGCTTCGGAATCGACCTCGATAAATTCACCCTTGTGACGGACAACGATACGGCTGTTGACAAATGTGCCATCCTCATTCACCGGCTCATTTGCCTGTGCAACAACGTACTCGTCCTCCATATCGGCAGTCATATAGACAACTTCATCTGTAACAACACCGGTTGCCTTATCAATCTTTCTGTACGGAGCCTCAATGAAGCCGTAGTGATTGATTCTTGCGAAGGTAGCAAGATAGGAGATCAGACCGATGTTCGGGCCTTCAGGAGATTCGATCGGACACATACGACCATAGTGTGTGTAGTGAACGTCTCGAACTTCGAAGGATGCGCGGTCACGGGAAAGACCACCGGGGCCGAGGGCGGAGAGACGACGCTTATGTGTCAGCTCTGCCAGCGGGTTTGTCTGGTCCATGAACTGTGACAGCGGAGAAGAACCGAAGAATTCCTTGATAGCGGCAACGACCGGACGGATGTTGATGAGTGAATGCGGAGTAAGAGTCTCCATGTCCTGCGCCTGCAGGGTCATACGCTCACGGATAACACGCTCCAAACGGGAGAAGCCGATACGGAACTGGTTCTGAAGGAGCTCACCTACAGAACGGATTCTACGGTTACCGAGCTGGTCGATATCATCGGTCTGGCCGACACCGACAGCAAGGCAGTTCATATAGTTGATAGATGAGAAAATATCATCTATGATTATGTGATTCGGGATAAGGTCATCATGACGTGCAACGAGCATCTCCTTGAGAGCTTCCTCGTCATCGCCGCACTCCTCGAGGATCTCAGCGAGAACCTCATAGCGAACGCGCTCGTTTATGCCGCACTCAGCCTCGGCATCAAAGGAGACATACTTGCCGATGTCTACCATGCCGTTGGAAATGACCTTGACTTCCTTCTCGTCGACAGTGATGTAGGCGACAGATACACCTGCATCGTCGATCTCCTCAGCCATAGCACGTGTAACAACAGTGCCCTCGTCAGCCATAAGCTCACCTGTGGAGGGGTTGACAATGGGTCTTGACAGCGGGAAGCCGACAAGTCTGCCTGCAAGATTGAGCTTCTTATTGTACTTATAGCGACCTACTCTGGAAAGATCATAGCGTCTTGCGTCAAAGAAAAGTCCGTTCAGGTGGGACTGTGCGCTCTCCAGTGTGGGCGGCTCACTCGGACGAAGCTTTCTGTATACTTCGAAAAGGCCTTCCTCCATGTTATGGGTAGTATCCTTGTCGATAGTAGCGAGGATACGCTCGTCCTCACCGAAATATGCCTTTATCTCTTCGTCGGTGCCGAGACCGAGAGCTCTGACAAAAGCAGTTACCGGGATCTTTCTGTTCTTATCGATACGAACATACAGAACATCGTTAACGTCGTTTTCATACTCGAGCCATGCGCCGCGGTTCGGGATAACAGTGGAAGAAAAGAGCTGCTTACCAGTCTTATCATATTCCATCTTGTAGTAAACGCCCGGGGAACGCACAAGCTGAGAAACGATAACACGCTCTGCGCCGTTGATGACAAAGGTTCCGGAGGGAGTCATCAGCGGAAAATCTCCCATAAAGACTTCGGATTCCTTGATTTCACCCGTTTCTTTATTCAGGAGACGTGCGGTAACTCTGAGAGCTGAAGCGTATGTCGCATCACGTTCCTTGCACTCAGCAACCGAATAATTGGGTTTCTCGTCGAGCTTGTAGTTGACGAAGTCCAGAACAAGATTTCCATTGAAATCCGTTATACCCGACACATCATCGAAAACCTCTTTGAGGCCATCCTTAAGAAACCATTCATAAGAATTCTTCTGGATTTCGATCAGATTAGGCATGTCGAGAACTTCATCGATGTGAGCAAAGCTCATGCGCGTGTTCTTGCCAAGCTGTACCGGCTTAACATTCACCATTGACTCAACCACTCCATTCATAGTATTTGACCAGTGTTTTGAGCATTTTCAACCTAAAAACGCCCCAAAACATATCCGTTAATGTTAAAAATTCAAGATAGTGCTTGATTCTTTGAAGATTATGTGTTATAATAACTTCGTTGTAAAAGAACAGCATATCTATCCATGATGATACATTGTAATATCTTATACTATTTTGAGTGAATTGTCAAGTACTTTCACTCTTGTTTTTTTCATAAATCGGCAATTTTTCCCCCGCTTATTCACCACACATTTTGTGTGGTTTTTTTATTGCAAAAAAGGCTCAAAGTGGCCGGCAGCACCACAAAAGTCCGCTTTACAGCGCAAAAAAGACCGCCAGGGATCACGACTGAGAATCCTCGGCGGTCTTTCTGTACCTTATTATTATCTTTCGATCTTTCGAATCATGTTGTATTCATCAAGCAGGGTTCCGTCCCTGAGACGTATCGCGTTCGGTCTGACGCCTGTAATCTTGAAGCCCATTTTCTCGTACAGTGCACGTGCTCTGCTGTTACCCTCAACAAAAACAAGCTCTATTTGCAGCAGATTGGGGTTCTCCTCCGCAATACGTATGAGCTCGGCAAACATTTTTGTTCCGATCCCCTGCCCCCAGTATTCGCTCATCAGCGCAACCGCAACCGACGCGCTGTGTCTTGTTTTCATCCAGCTTTCCCAGGCAATCCTACAGCTTCCCACAAGCTTTCCCTCTACAAGGCATACAAGCATCGCACTGTTGTCAGAGCTGTTGACATTGTCAAAAAACGCCTTTTCAGCTTCAACCGTCAGCTCATCGCATTCTTCGGGATAGCGCAGAACGAATTCTGTCTCAGCGGCTGTAGTTCTGAGGCAATCCAGCATTTCGGGGATATCCTCATATTTGGGGCTGCGAAGAACCGCGTTTCTTCCGTCCTTTAGCTTAAAATTGATATCGGCTATCAGCATTACGTTTCCCTCCAGTTCATTCTTCTCTCATTGCCTTCTGAGCAGCTTCTCCGATTCCTCAAAAAGCTTCGGTGTGACGTTCGGATATGTAAGCTCCTTCGGGAGCTCCCCGAAAAGCGATATTCTCTCCATTTCACTCTCCGGCATGTCACCGAAGGAATGAACTACCGCCAGAAAAACCATCCCGTTAGCACTCCCGATAGAGTCATAGCCATAGTAATCACAAACCGGATATATATCTGCATCCGTGATGCCGCTTTCCTCGAAAAGCTCCCGGCGCGCACATTCCATCGGCGTCTCTCCCGGCTCGATGTGACCGCCCTGCGTCTCCCAGGTATCCCTCTTTTTGTGCTTTGAAAGTACATATTTGCCGTTATAACATGAGCAGATCACCGTAAAGATATAGTTATCGAGAGAATTCAGTGGGTGAACCGTGCATCTTAAATCGGCAGCCATATTATTTGTTCCCCTCCTCTTCATCACAGGAGCAGATAGAATCAAAGGTTATAGCATCCAGCTCATTGCGCACCATGGCGGATATCCTGCCGTAGATGCTGTGCAGACGGCAGTCCGTTCGGTGGCAACTGTAGGATTCGCCCTGGCAGCGTGAGATCATATACGGGCCCTCAACAGCCTCTATAACTCTGCGCAGTGTTATCTGGCTTGCCGGCATAGCAAGCTCATAGCCGCCCTTTGCACCTTTGTAGGAGAGAACTATACCGTCCGCCACAAGAGTGCGAAGTATTTTCAGCGTAAAACGCAGTGTGACATTTGTTGTTTCGGATATTGCTTTGGCATCGGTACGCTCCTTGCGTGTGGCAAGAAACTCCACTATACGCACGGCGTAGTCAGCCTCTAAAGTCATATGCATGAGTATTCTCCGTTTTCTTGCCTTACGGCATTATTACGATCATACACGATCAATCCAGGAAGTCCTTCAGCTTCTTGCTGCGGCTCGGATGACGCAGCTTTCTGAGTGCCTTTGCTTCTATCTGGCGAATACGTTCACGTGTAACGTTGAACTCCTTACCGACCTCTTCAAGTGTGCGGCTTCTGCCGTCCTCAAGACCGAAGCGCAGACGGAGCACCTTCTCCTCACGCGGTGTAAGTGAATCGAGAACATCGCCGAGCGTCTCTCTGAGCAGTGTATGTGAAGCAGCATCTGCCGGAGCCGGAGCGTCATCATCCGGGATGAAATCGCCGAGATGGCTGTCCTCCTCCTCACCTATCGGAGTTTCGAGGGATACGGGCTCCTGAGCCACCCTCATGATCTCTCTTACCTTATCAACCGGCATGTCAAGCTCTGCGGATATCTCGTCGGCGGTCGGCTCATGTCCGCTTGTATGGAGAAGCTGACTGGAAACCTTTTTGACCTTGTTGATCGTCTCCACCATGTGAACCGGGATTCTTATCGTACGTGCCTGGTCTGCAATGGCACGTGTTATTGCCTGACGTATCCACCAGGTAGCATATGTTGAAAACTTAAAGCCCTTTGTATAATCAAACTTTTCAACAGCCTTGATAAGACCGAGGTTGCCCTCCTGAATAAGATCCAGGAACTGCATTCCGCGTCCGAGGTAGCGCTTTGCGATACTTACTACCAGACGGAGGTTAGCCTCGGAAAGTCTCTTCTTTGCGGCCTCGTTGCCGTCCTTTATGGCAATGGCAAGTCTTATTTCCTCGTCGGAGGTGAGCAGCGGTACGCGGCCGATCTCCTTGAGGTATACCTTGACCGGGTCATCAATCGCGACACCCTCCATACCCATACCGGTATCGAGGTCAATCGTCTCTCCGGCCACCTTTGACAGGTCGATATCATCTATCTGAATGTCACCGAAGTCTTCAACTATCTCAACACCATGGGATTCCAAGGTATCGTAGAATTTTTCAATGTGCTCCGGATCAAAATCCAGCTCGCCCAATGCATCAAGAATCTCCTTTGTGCTCAACTGACCCTTGCTCTTGCCAAGCTCGATAAGATCGCGGATTACTGACTTTTTATCCTGTGCTGCCATTGTGATACCAAACCTTTCTTATTTTCCCTTATTCCTACTGTTTCAACTTAATAAACGCCTATTGCTTATGCCGTCTCAGTGCATCAAGCTGTGCCTGAAGCTCCTTCGGGTCGGTCGATTTAATTGCATCCGCATTGGATAATGTCTGCTCGTTTTTGATGATCCTGACATACATTTCCGCATCGGCCGCCGTCATTCCGGCACTGTCCTGTATCATTCTTGCTATCCTGCCCATTTCATCGGGTGAGAATTCCGAGGAAAAATCACCGATCTCGGGTGCATTCGGCGTTTCGCCATTTATAATCTTTCCCAGGAGACTTGCATATAACCTGCGATTAAAGCTCGTTACGAATTTTTCCGGTGGAAGCTCCGTATTGAGCCTTGCCGCAAGGTCGTTATTCGCAAAAAGACATGCAATAAGATTCTCCTCGGCATTCGCGGCACGAACATGCTGACGCTTTTCCGGGTTCACCTCATCCCTGCGTGCAGAGAGCCTCTCGGTCTCCTCCCTCTGCCTACGCTTGTCCTCGGCTCTTCGCTCCTGTCTCATACTGCGGTTAACCTGTGTAACGATGGCATTCTTATCCACCGAAAGCTCCTGTGAAAGCTTGCCTATATAAACATCTCTTTCTATGTCGTTATCAAGCCTTGCAAGCACCTTGACGGCCTCCATAAGGTATTGCACCTTACCGTCGCCGCTCTCAAGGTCAAAGCCGCTTCTCAACTTTTCAAGCCTATATTCAACATCATTGAAGCAGGATTCCACCAGACGTCTGAACCTTGCGGGGCCCTCCTCGCCATAAGCGTTTATGAACTCATCCGGGTCCTTATTGCCCGGCACTGTCATAACCCTGACCATAAGCCCTGCATCGCGCAGAATCGGTATGGCCCTCTGTGCTGCCTTCTGGCCTGCCTCATCGGAGTCATAACAGATTATGACCTCCTTGGCATATCTTGCCATTATTCTTGCCTGCTCAGCGGTCAGCGCCGTACCGAGGGAGGCTATCGCGTTTTCAAATCCTGCCTTGTGCAGGGAAATGACATCCATATAGCCCTCGGCCAGTATCAGCCTGCCGCCATCCAAAGCATTTTTTGCAAAATTCATTGCAAACAGTCCACTGCTCTTGTGATACACCGGCGTGTCCGAGGTATTTATGTACTTCGGTTTTTCATTCGTCAATATTCTTCCGCCGAATGCCACTACATTTCCCCTGAGGTCTATTATCGGGAACATGACTCTCGAGTGAAAACGATCCATGGCTCGTCCCGAACGCGTCTGAACAGCCACATTCGCCTGTATCATCTCGCTTTCGGAATATCCCTTTGAGCGAAGATGATTGACAAGTGCAAATCTGCTTTCCGGCGCCCATCCGAGTCCGAAATGCCTTATCATCTGCATGGGGAGTCTGCGTCCTGCAAAATAATCAAGACCCGGTTTACCCTCCGGCTTCAACAGGGAGGCCGCGAAAAAGCGAGCAGATTCTCGGTTTATCTCCAGAACACGTTGTCTCAGGCGCGACATGGAATCATCCACGCCCTGCTCCGGCATTTGAAGTCCCGCACGCTGTGCAAGGAACTTTACCGCCTCTATGTAGTCAAGGTTTTCTATCCTGCGGATGAAGGTTATCACGTCTCCGCCGGCTCCGCAGCCGAAGCAATAGAAGGAGCCATTCTCCGGATACAGGTTGAATGAGCCCGTCTTCTCATTGTGAAAGGGACAGAGCCCGACCATGTTCTTTCCGCGCCTTTTCAGGTTTACATAGGAAGAAACTATATCCGTGATATCGGAGCGCGCTTTAAGCTCCTGCAAAAAAGTATCAGGCAGAGCCAAAACACATCCTCCTTTCACTCATGACCTTGCATGGGGAAATCTCGTACACACTTCCCTACATTTATATATACGCCGAAAATTATAAAAATACTTCTTTATTCGCGAAATTCGAAAAATTTCTTGCCGGTTTCAACGGCTGTCACCTGTCCGTTTGTCGCGTCGGCAAGCTTTTTGTTAAAGCCGCCTGTCAGGTCGGGGTCAATATGGAATTTGACCGTCACCTTTTCTTCAAAAACCGTATCATCCGTCACTGCGCCGCACTCGGGTATCAGAGATGCCACCCTTCCGTACTGGCCATAATCGCAGGCAAGCTCCATGATAAGGCACTCACGCATCACAATAATGCCCGCTGCCTGCAAAGCAATGGATGCAGTGTGCGAATATGCACGGACAAGTCCACCGCCGCCGAGTAAAATGCCACCGAAATATCTCGTGGCCACCACCACAAGATCGGTAACCTCGCTCTTTTTCAGAACATCCAATACCGGTATACCGGCAGTGCCCTGGGGTTCGCCGTCATCGGAGTACCTCATGGTGCCGTCTCTTAAAATATATGCGTAAACATTGTGCGAAGCATCCCAGTGGCGTGAGCGCTTTTCAGCGATAAACTCAAGCGCCTCCTCCTCAGTTGTCACGGGCTTTGCATAGCCTATGAACTTGGAGCGCTTCTCAATAAAAAAATCCTCTGCCTCGTTGAGGATCGTTCTGTATTGCGCCATTTTCCGTCCCCTTTACAGAAAGAAAAAACGGGCGATGCCCAAAAGCACCGCCCAAACCGATACGTATAAAATTACTTCATGCCGTAGCGCTTCTTGAACATATCAACACGACCGCTTGTATCAACCAGCTTCTGCTTGCCGGTGTAGAACGGATGGCACTTGGAGCAGATTTCAACACGGATGTCCTTCTTTGTGGAACGTGTGTGAATGACGTTGCCGCATGCGCAGGTAATTGTCGTATCCTCATAGTTCGGATGAATATTCTTCATATCTGTCACCTCTTTCGGCTGATCTTTGCGGTTACATAAAACATAACATAAGAGATATTAGCACAAATGATCTGAAAATGCAAGGTCTTTTTTTAAAAACGGAGAATTTTTTTTGCAAAAAAACTCTGTGAACCAACTTTTACGGCAGAGCAGCTTTCTCAAAGACCCTTTTCAAGGATGATACCACGATTTTTTGAAAGTTTCAAGATCAAACGCACTTTTTTCATCCTCAAAATCCGATATACTTTTTGCAGCTAAAAAAAGCACCTGACAGGAGGATTTCATATGCAGAGCAAGGTACGTAAATACATGGGCGGGCACTCTCTTTACTGCGGAGACTAAGCAAACAGCAAAAGAGACTCTCATACCACGATGTACGAGAGTCTCTTCAATTTTTTACAGCTTATTTCTTATCAGCTTCGCCGTTATCGAGCTTGCCGTCGTTTACAATGAGATTTGTAACAACGCCTACGATGAGAGCAACTGCAAGAGAGGTAATGTTCAGAAGAGCACCGCCTGTGATAGAGTTGGTACCAAAGCCGAAGTAGAGTCCGCCGATACCTGTTACGAGGATAGCGGAAACAACGAACAGATTCTTATTGTTTCCGAGGTCAACCTTCTGGATCATCTGGAGACCGGAAACCGCAATGAATCCGTAGAGAGCGATGCAAGCGCCGCCCATAACGCACTTCGGGAGAGAGTTGATAAGAGCTACAAAGGGAGTGAAGAAGGACAGTACCATGCAGCCGAGAGCAGCAGTCATAATGGAAACTGTGGAAGCGTTTCCTGTGATAGCAACGCAGCCGATGGACTCGCCGTATGTAGTGTTTGCGCAGCCGCCGAAGAAGGAGCCAACAATGGAGCCGACACCGTCACCTAACAGAGTTCTGTCGAGGCCCGGATCCTTAATGAGATCCTTCTCGATAATGCTGCCGAGGTTCTTATGGTCAGCGATGTGCTGAGCAAGCTCAACAACTCCGATCGGAACATAGATCATTGCGATGTTTCCGATAGCTGCTGCATCAAGCTGATACTGGCCGTTTGTCTGGATAGCCTTGAGGAAGAAGAACTTCGGGTAATCAACAATACTTGTAATGCTGAAATTGCCGAATGCATCGATGAACGGCTGGAAGCTGAGAACCTTGAGGCCGTCAATGCCTGTAGCCATACCGATCAGAGTGACAACGAGGGACAGAATATAGCCTGCTGAAATACCAACGATGAACGGAATGAGCTTAACGTTCTTGGAGCCCTTAACGGATGCCAGAACGATCATGATGAATGTGAAGAGACCGATGAGAATGGAAACCCAGCTGTATGTCTCGCCGTAAACAACGGATGCTGCGCCATTGCCCATGATCCAGTTTGTAGCTGTGCCGGAAAGAGAGAGACCGATAAGTGTTACGATAGGCCCGATGATAACAGCCGGCATGAGCTTATTTACCCAATCCGTACCTGCTGCCTTGATAACAAGGCCGATCACAACATACACAAGTCCTGCAAACAGAACGCCGAAGATGATTCCCCAATAGCCGTAATTCTGACCGATAGAAGCAGAATATGCACCGAGGAAGGTGAAGGATGAGCCGAGGAAAACCGGGCTCTTGCGCTTTGTGAATGCCAGATAAACTAATGTGCCGATGCCTGCGCCGAACAGTGCGGCTGCCGGGTCAGCGTCAAGTCCATAGCTTGAAATGAGCAGCGGAACCAGCAATGTGGCTGCCATGATAGCTATCATCTGCTGCAATGCAAAGACTAAGGTCTGGCTGAACTTTGGTTTGTCGGAAACGTCGTAGATCAACTTCAAGATAATCTCTCCCTTGCTTTTTCGGAACACATAAAAAAACAGCCTTGCCTACAGCGGCAAGGCTGTGCCAATCTAAAGCATAATCCTGCCGCGCACAGAGTCTGATCTAATTTGCATTCCATGTATATTTTTTCTGTCCGCAATTCTATCATAGTCCGAAAGAAAAGTCAACGAAATATGTCGAAAAAATGAACGTTTGTGAAACTGAAACAAAAAAGCCGCCCGATACGCATCGAGCGGCTCATACATTTCACCAAATCAGTTGTTCGGCTTGTAGCTGACAGTGCCACACAGTCTGTCACCGGCGTCGCCGGCAGCAGTGTAGATGTATCCCTGCTCATTGAGCGGGCCGGGAGCATAATTTGCGGCATATACCTGAACATCCGGATGCTGCTCGTAGAGAAGCTTAACTCCTACCTCGGAGGCAAAGATGCACATGAATTTAATATTCTTACAGCCGTAATCCTTAACAAACTGTATCGCAGCCGCAGCACTTCCGCCTGTTGCAAGAGCGGGGTCAACTACGATGACCGGGCCGTTATCAACGGGGAGCTTGAAATAATATGTCATGGGCTTCAGTGTCTCCTCGTCCCTGTACAGTCCCACATGTCCTACCTTAGCTGTGGGAGAAAGTGAACGCAGACCGTCCACCATGCCGAGTCCTGCACGAAGTATCGGAACTATGGTGAAATCCTCTGCCAGAACGGGAGTTGTTATCTTCTGTATCGGTGCCTGCACCTCAACATCCTTTGTCTTAAGATCTTTGAGTGCCTCATAACCCATCAGCATAGCCAGCTCGTTGATAAGCTCGCTGAACTCCTTGGAGCCCGTGTTGACATCACAAAGATGACTGACCTTGTGCTTTACCAACGGATGGTCTATAACGGTGAGATTCTTCAAATAATCGCTCATGAATACATCCTTCTTTCGTTAGTTTTTTGTCACGCGCCAAAACTTTTCGCCTAACATATTAGCACAATATCCCTCTAAAATCAACCGAAACCGCATCATTTTATGGCCTTGACGGAAAGCTTTCTGGATGATACAATCCTTATAAAAAGAGAAAGCGGTGTGATTTATGGCTGTTATATTGGTAAGTAACTGTCTTTTAGGCTGCGCCTGCCGCTATAAAGGCGATGATTGCAGGAACGATGAGATTCTCGAGCTTGCAAAAAACAATACTATTATCGGCGTATGTCCCGAGCAGATGGGCGGACTCGCTACTCCGCGTGATCCCTCCGAAATAGTCGGCGACAGGGTCATATCCTGCAACGGTGTCGATGTTACGGCTCAGTATGCAAAGGGTGCCGAGACGGCTCTTATGCTTGCGAAGCTGAATAACGCGGACTTCGCTGTTTTGAAAGCAAAAAGCCCGTCCTGCGGAAAGGGTCTCATCTATGACGGCACCTTTACCGGTAACAAGATACCCGGGGACGGTGTAACGGTACAGCTCCTCCAAAAGAACGGTTTTAAGGTTTTCACTGAGGACGAGCTGGATAAGCTACCCCTTTAATTTAAAATTCAACGCGAGGAACCGATATCCAACGTGATATCGGTTCCTTTTTTCTAATCCGAGACAAAAGAAAAACGGCAGCTCATATGAGCTGCCGCCGAAAGCAAATCAATTATTTCTCGTCGAAGAATGCCTTGAATCCCTTGTAAGCCATGTAAACGTCGAACTTGGAAACGACCTCGAACGGAGCGTGCATGGAAAGCACCGGAACGCCGATATCGATAACGTCAACATTCAGGTTTGCAACATAAGCAGCAACTGTTCCGCCGCCGCCCTGGTCAACCTTACCGAGCTCACCGATCTGCCAAACAACATCGGAATCATCAAAGAGCTTGCGGATCTTTGCGACATACTCTGCGTTTGCATCGGATGTGCCACCCTTACCGCGGGAGCCTGTGTACTTTGCCACACCGAGACCGCCGTTGATATAGCAGGAGTTCTGTGCCTCATATGCACCTGCATAATGCGGGTCATATGCAGCAGTAACGTCTGCGGAAATGCAGGTGGACTTGGAGAGCACGTGGCGCGGCTCCTCGCCGTCAGCCTGTGCAAGGTCAGCAATGAAGTAACGCATGAACTCGGAAGCGAGGCCTGTATTACCGCAGCTGCCGGTCTCTTCCTTGTCGGCAAGAACAGTTACAACTGTCTGAGTCGGATTCTCGCACTTGAGAATTGCTTCGAGTGCCGGATATGCGCAAACACGGTCGTCATGGCCATATGCACCGATGAGGCTACGGTCGAAGCCGATATCTGTAGAACGGAATGCCGGAACGAACTCGATCTCAGCGGAGATGAAGTCGGACTCGACAACGCCGTACTTCTCGTTGAGAATCTTCATGATGTTGAGCTTATAGGTCTGTGCTGCATCCTCATCGCGAACCGGACGGCTGCCAATGAGAATATTGAGGTCCTCGCCTGTGAAGGCTGTAGCCAGAGTCTTCTGCATCTGATCCTGTGCAAGATGCGGCAGAATATCTGTGATAGTGAACTGCGGATCACCCGGCTCCTCGCCAACGCGAACCTTGATGACCTCGCCGTCGCGCTTAACTATAACGCCATGCATTGCAAGCGGGATAGCTGTCCACTGATACTTCTTGATGCCACCGTAGTAATGTGTCTTGAGATATACCATCTCAGTGGACTCATACAGCGGGATCGGCTTAAGGTCGATTCTCGGGTTATCGATATGAGCCGCAGCGATGCGAACACCGTTCTTGCTGCCCTCTGTGCCGATAACTGCAAGGCACAGTGCCTTACCGCGATTGTTGTAATAAACCTTAGCGCCTGCTTCGTACTTCTGCTTCGGATCAAACGGAACAAATCCGCACTTCTCTGCTGCCTCAACAGCAAAATCAACGGACTCACGCTCGGTCTTTGCAGCATTAAGGAAATCCTTGTAGCCTTCGCAGAACTCATCTGCTTTTGCAATCTCCTCATCCGTTACACGGAAGAAACCGTTCTTGCGCGGATTGAGAAGCTCTTCGGCCAGCTCTTTTGCGGTCTTAGCCGCATCATTTTTAGCCATTTTCCAGTCCCCCATAAATATTTTCATAATTCTTTTTATACCGAAGGACCTTCTGAACATAGAGCCTTGTTTCATCAAACGGGATATGATCGAGCGTGATCCCATCCTTTGAATACTCCGTGTCAGAAAGCCACGAGGTAACATTACCCATGCCTGCGTTGTATGCACACAGTGCAACCGTCAGGTCATCATATTGATCGAGCAGCAGTCTCAGCAAAGCACATCCGAATTTAATGCTTATCTTCGGCTCATACAGAGCCTCTACGTCATGTGCTTCGTCAAGCTTTGTCTGCATCCACAAAAACGTATCGGGCATCATCTGCATCAGTCCCATGGCACCTGCATGTGACTTTGCCTCGGCGTCAAATTCGCTCTCGACCTTTATCACCGCATAGACAAGGCTCTCATCGAGTTCAAATGCCTCAGCCTGCTTCTCTACGATTACCCTGTACTCCCTGGGGTATTCGGCATGCTCGACATCGAGCCATACGCTTTTAAAGGCGTAGACGCAAAATACTGTAAGCAACACGAGCACCGGCAGTATATACCACCCTTTGCGGCCCGTGCCTCTCAATTTCTTTTTCAAATCATTCTCCGGTCAATTCACAGCCGAGCGACGACAGCACTGAAAGCACCTCATCATCGGTCACTGTGTATGTATTATTGAGCACGGCATCAGAGCGATCCGCATAGAACGCGTCATCGTGCTGCGCGCTCATGCGCTTTTCGGCCTCGGCCTGAGTGATACCGTCTCGCTGCATTATTCTGTGAAGTCTGACATCGCCGTCGGCCAGCACGGATATAACTCTTCTGCACAGCACATTTGCCCCGGCTTCAAAGAGCGTCGGTGCATCGAGCACAACGCATTTCGCGCCGCTTTCAAGGCTATCCTCTATCTCCCTGCGCAGACGATCCATAATCACCGGATGCGTTATGCTGTTGAGACGCTCCGTGGAATCCCTGTCGGCAAAGGCTCTGCCTGCAAGCTTACGCCTGTCAAGTACACCTTTCCCGTCTATGATATCATATCCGAAAGCATTTTGCAACTTCTCGAGGCACTCGCCCGTGTATAGGTCGGGTCTCCTGGTTATTGAATCACAATCAATAATTCGGCAGCCGTATTTCTCCATCAGCTTGGAAACCGTGGATTTTCCGGCGCCCGTCTGACCGGTAAGGCCGACCACCATATCCTGCTTCGGGACATATATATTGAATCCTGCTGCTCTTATCAGTCTGTTGTACACGGCAAGTCCTACACCGGTTTTCTTCGGCATTCTTGCAAACACTCTTTCGGCGCTGATATCATCAAGCTTATGAAGTGCGCCAAAGAGCTCATGTGCCTGAGAAAGCGCGTCATCCTCCCTGCCGAAGGTTACCGCAGGGCGCTTTATTCTGCACAGATCTTCCTCAAAGCAGAGCGCCGATACTCCATCATCGGAATTCACCAGCTCGGCATAATCCTCCGGGGACGCATCTATTATCGTGATATTAGCCTTCGGTGCATAGTGCTTATACTTCATTCCGGGAGAGGCCACCCTTGCGTTTTCCGCCGGCTTTTCAATCACCGCAGGGTCAACATCGACTCTGCCTATAACGGCACGAAGCTGCTCAACAGAGACACCGCCCGGTCTCAGAACACGCGGCACCTCCGTCACCAGAGTTATAACCGTGGACTCCACACCGACAGAACAGTCTCCGCCGTTCATTATGGCCTCAACGCGGCCGTCAAGATCATCGCATATGTGTTCAAAAGCAGAGGGACTCGGCAGGCCGGACAGATTTGCCGAGGGAGCTGCCAGAGGAACGCCTGCCGCACGTATCACAGCACGTGCCGCAGGGTGCGAGGGCATACGTATCGCGACCGTTTGCAGGCCGCCGGTTGTCTCCTTTGGAACCACACCGGATTTCCTGAAGATAATAGTCAACGGGCCGGGCCAGAATGCCTCAGCAAGCTTTCTTGCGTTCTCCGGTATCTCCTCCACAAGTGGATCAAGCTCGCCCATATCGGTAACATGAACTATCAATGGGTTATCGGAGGGTCTGCCCTTTACACGATATATCTCCGCCGCAACGGACGGATTCAACGCATTTCCGGCAAGGCCATAGACCGTCTCTGTCGGAATGGCCACAAGGCCGCCCTCGCGCAGTATTCTTCCGGCTTCGATTATATCGTATTCATTTTCAGCGTCCAGTATGCGCGTATTCTTTCTCATCCGTTCTCCATACTTCCTTTCAGCTTTTCGGCTCTGTCAGCCGCTATCAGCGCATCGATTATCTCGTCAAGATCGCCGTTCAGAACATCGGCAAGGCGGTACAGCGTCAGACCTATTCTGTGATCCGTAACGCGGAGCTGCGGATAGTTATAGGTGCGTATTCTCTCGGAGCGGTCACCCGTACCCACCTGGCTCTTTCTGTTCTCGGCTATCTCCCTGTTCTGCGCCTCTATTTTCGCATCCAGCAGTCTTGCACGCAGCACGCGCATGGCTTTGTCCTTATTTTTATACTGGCTTCTCTCATCCTGACATTCCACCACGGTACCCGTTGGCAAATGTGTTATGCGTATAGCGGATGAAGTCTTGTTTATGTGCTGGCCGCCTGCACCGCTCGAACGGAAGGTATCTATTTTCAGATCCTTTGGGTCAAGCTCAAATTCCACCTCATCAGCCTCCGGCAGCACTGCCACAGTGGTTGTGGAGGTGTGTATTCGCCCCTGAGTTTCCGTCTCCGGCACACGCTGTACACGATGAACGCCGCTTTCGAATTTCAGGCGCGAATATGCACCGTCGCCGTCTATCGTAAAGCTGACCTCCTTGAAGCCGCCGAGTTCGGTTTCGTTCAGGCCGACTATCTCGGTTTTCCAGCCGCGCTTTTCGGCGTACATATTGTACATTCTGTAGAGGTTATAGGCGAACAGCGCCGCCTCCTCACCGCCTGCTCCGGCACGTATTTCTACTATAACGTTTCTCTCGTCGTTCGGATCCTTTGGCAGCAGCAATATCTTAAGCTCCTCCGCCGCCCTTTCGAGCACGGCTCTCGCTTCCTTCAATTCCTCTGCCGCCATAGCTCTCAGGTCCCTGTCACAATCCGGGTCATCCATGAGCTGCTGAGCATCCTCAATATCAGCCTCCGCCCTTTTAAGCTCACGGTATTTCTCGACGATCGGAGTAATCTCCTTGTGCTCCTTCATCAATTCGCGGTAAAGTTCCCTGTCCGCCGCGACAGTCGGGTCATAGAGCTTCAGGTTCAGCTCTTCATAACGGTTTTCAAAAACCGCAAGATTTTCAAACATTTATATCTTCCTTTCAAATATCAAAGCATTATAAATCAAACTCCGTATTTGAAAGCGCTACAGCTCGTGCTCCATGTGTGTGACCTTCTTTATGTTTTTCTCGCACTTATGTCGCGGCACCATGACCTCTCTGCCGCAGCCCGTACAGCGTATTTTGAAATCCGCTCCAATGCGCAGAACCTCAAAGGTGCTGCTTCCGCACGGATGTGCTTTTTTCATAAGCAAGCTGTCTCCCACTCTGATATCCACGATACCGCCCCCTCTCTTACATGATTTTTCAGTATAGCACAGTACATTATGATTGTCAAAACAGACTCATGCTCTCTGAAAGCCCTTGTGTATGCTGACCTCACCGGCAGAGAACACTTTTTCCTCGCCGGAATCCAGCTTTACGACAAGATGTGCCTCGTCGCTGATGCCGATAACCGTTCCGCTGTATGTGCTGTTTCCCATTGAGAACACGATTTCGCGCCCCGTGAGAAAGGAGCGGCTTCTGTAATCCTCAATAAAGTCGCCGCTGCTTATATTACCGTCACCGTATATTTCAAAAAAGCTATCGACCACGCCCGCAACAAGCTGTGCACGGGTCTCCGTCGAGCATTTTTCTCTGAATAACGCCCCGGCGATATTCTCAATATCAGCCGGAAAGCCGCCATCCGGTTCGGTTATGTTAATGCCTATGCCGAGCACGGCCCATTTCAGTCCGCAGCTGTCCCTGTCAATTGCGGCCTCAGTCAGTATGCCGCATATCTTTCTTTCATTCAGGTAGATATCATTCACCCATTTTATCTGTGGCTTCTCCGCGGTAAGCTTCTCTATGGCTCGGCATACCGCAACAGCGGCGGCAGTCGTTATATACAGTGAGCTTTCGGCCGAGCAGCGCGGCCTGAGAAGAATGCTGAAATACACACCCGTGCCTATCGGGGAATGAAAACGACGGCCCAGTCTGCCCTTTCCGGCGATCTGCGACTCCGCCACAAGCACATAGCCCTCCGCTTCGCCATGCTCCGCCAGCTCCTTAAGCAGGGTGTTGGTTGAGGTCACCTCTTCACGCACGTCTATCTTCAATCTATCATTATCAGAAAGATATTTATTAAGCATTTCAGTTGACATAATTTCTTTGTTCATTCAATCTTCTCCCAATTTCAACTGTTACGCTAAGTTTAACATGCGGCATTTACTTAGTCAACAAAAAGCAGAGTCCGAATAATATATTCGGACTCTGCGACAATTTTATTATGCTGTCATTCGCTTCAAAAGCAGCTTTCCCGAGCATTTTTCGGGGTCATCATACCATTTGCAGTGCTTGCAATGCAGGCATTTTCCGGTAACAGCACCGCTTATTGCATGCTCAGCCCATGCATAATCCACCAGAACGCTTCTGCCGACGTCCACCATATCAAGTCCGGTGTCATCCAGTATGCTCTGCGCCTGCTGCGGTGTGCATATGCCGTCCACGGCAAAAACCGGCACCGAGACAGCCTTTTTGATCTCAGCTCCACCCCAAACGGCTGCGGAATACGGCCACTGCTCCGGGGCCTGTGCCACCATTTCGGGTCTGAAGCCGTAGGAAACGTCAATAAAATCCACACCGAGCCCGTCAAGCACCTTGGCGTGGCGCACACCATCCTCTATGGTCGGCTCAAATGCACCCAGGCGAACGCCCACTATAAAGCTCTCCGGTACACTGGCTCTTACTCTTTTGAATATCTCAGTCACAAACGCCTCTTCCCTGCCGTAGCTGTCCTCGCGTCTGTTGACTTTTTTATTGAGAAACTGGGAGATCAGGTATCCGTGGCAGCCGTGAAGCTCAACGCCATCGTAACCTGCCTCAACAGCTCTGCGTGCACCGTCAACGAAAGCATTGATTATCCCCTCAATCTCGTCAAGCGTCAGCGCGCGTGCCGTTCTCTCGCGAACGGTATACTCACTCGGTGCAACTATATCCTCACAGGAGCTTACAGCGCCTGCGTGATGAAGCTGAACCACTATGGTACCACCTGCGGCGTGCACGGCATCTGTAACGGTTTTCAGATGCGGAATATGCTCATCGCTCCATATTCCAAGCTGATCCGGTGCAAGAAGTCCATCGGCAGTTACGCATGTGGCCTCCTGAATTATCAGTCCGGCGCCGCCCTTTGCCATGGACGCATAATGCTTCACGGTTTTCTCGGTCGCAATGCCGTTCGGCCCGCTGAACGGCCCGATATACATCGGCGGCACAGCAACACGGCATCTGAGTGTCCTGCCCCTGATCTCAAGTGTATCGTTCAAATTCTTTTTTATCATATAAGCTTCTCCAAATAAACGCCTGCGAACCTACGATTGCCGCCCAAATTTCTTCGGACGGCAATCAAGGCTCATTTTATTTCATCTTAAAGCTGTCCTTAAGGGATACCGATCTGTTGAAAACAAGATGCTCCTTAGAAGAATCCTTATTATCAACGCAAAAATAGCCCTGACGCAGGAACTGATAGGAGGCCGGTGCCTCGGCGTTCTCAAGGCTCTTCTCAACCTTGCAGCCGGAGAGAATCTCGAGAGAATCGGGATTCATGCATGCAAGATAATCCTTACCGGCAGCATCCGGATCAGCATCATCAAAGAGATTGGAATACTGACGAACCTCAGCGTCGCAGCAGCAGTTTGCATCCACCCAATGAATGGTAGCGCCCTTGACCTTGCGTCCGTCAGCCGGGTCTCCGCCTCTGGATTCGGGGTCATAGGTTGCGAGCACCTCGGTAACATTGCCGTTTTCATCGGTAACGCAGCCTGTGCACTTGATGAGATATGCACCCTTCAGACGGCACTCAGGGCCATTCGGGAACAGACGCTTATACTTCGGAATGGGCTCAGCAAGGAAATCATCAGCCTCTATCCAGAGATTGCGTGAGAAGGACACCTCGCGTGTGCCGTCCTCAGGACGGTTCGGATTGTTCTCGACAACGACTGTCTCGGACTGTCCCTCGGGATAGTTGGTGATAGTGAGCTTTATCGGCTTCAAAACAGCCATAACGCGCTGTGCAGTCTCGTTGAGATCCTCTCTGAGGCAGAACTCAAGGAATGCAAACGGAATGGTATTCGGAGATTTTGCTACGCCTACGCGCTCGCAGAAATTTCTTATAGATTTCGGAGTGTATCCGCGGCGGCGCAGTCCGCACAGTGTGGGCATACGAGGATCATCCCAGCCTGACACATAGCCGTTCTCGACAAGATTTCTCAGCTTACGCTTACTGAGCACAGTGTGGTCTATACCGAGACGGGCAAACTCAATCTGACGCGGCTTATGCGGCACGGAAACATTCTCAACCACCCAGTTGTAGAGCGGACGGTGATTCTCAAACTCAAGAGAGCACAGAGAATGTGTGATGCCCTCAAGCGCATCCTGTATCGGGTGTGCAAAGTCATACATCGGATAGATGCACCACTTATCGCCCTGGCGGTGATGATGCATATGTCTTATGCGATAGATGACCGGGTCTCTCATATTAAAGTTACCGGAAGCCAGATCGATCTTTGCACGCAGTGTCATTGCGTTATCCGGGAATTCGCCCGCACGCATACGCTTGAACAGATCGAGGCTCTCCTCTATCGGACGGTCACGATAGGGGGACTGTGCCGGTGTTTCGGTATCTCCGCGCAGCTCCTTGAACTGCTCCGGAGTGAGCTCGCACACATACGCAAGGCCCTTCTTAATAAGCTCAACAGCGTACTCGTAATCCTTTTCAAAATAGTCGGAGCCGTAGAAGAATCTGTCGTCCCAGTCAAATCCGAGCCAATGGATATCCTCCTTTATTGCCTCAACGAATTCAACATCCTCTTTTGTGGGGTTTGTGTCATCCATACGCAGATTGCACATACCGCCGAACTTCTCGGCAGTACCGAAGTCAATTGTCAGCGCCTTGCAATGGCCGATGTGCAGATAGCCGTTCGGTTCCGGCGGAAAGCGTGTGTGGACGGTCTCACCCTCATACTGTCCGCCGGCGGAGATATCCTCAATGATGAAATCATCGATGAAATTAGTGCTTCCGCCCTCGGGCAATACAGTGTTCTTAATTTCTTCACTCATATATATAACCGTACCTTTCGTATAATTAGGTCGTGTTCGGATCAGCCGAGCTTCTCAAGGCCGATATTCAGACGGCGAAGTGCCTCTTCCTTTCCGAGCACAGCAAGTATCTCCATAGCACCGCCCGGTGTAACGGTCTGTCCGGCTGCGGCAATACGTACCGGCCACAGCAATGTGCCGTTCTTGACCTCCAGCTTCTGAGCCAGAGAGATCAGAGCCTCATGTATCGTATCGACATTCCAGCTCTCAATGCCGGAAAGCACCTCAACGGCAGCCTTCAGCATTACCGGTGAATTCTCGAGATTTGTCTTGCTCTTCTTATTTACAAACAGCTCTGCGCTATACTCCGGAAGCTCCTTGAAGAAGGACAGAAGCTGCGGTATCTCGATGAACTTTGAAACTCGCGGCTGCAATATGGTATCCAGAACCTCCCACGGCTTCTCAGCATCGCCGAACACCTCTTTGTAGTACGGCATGGCGTTCTCTCTGAACTCCTCTGCAGACATCTTTTTGATGTACTCGCCGTTGAGCCACAGAAGCTTGTCATAGTCAAAGACAGCCGGAGACTTGCTTATGCCGTCGATGGAGAATGCGCTTTCAAGCTCCTTGAGGGAGAAAATCTCCTGATTATCCTTCGGGCACCAGCCGAGCAGAGCGATATAGTTTGTGATAGCCTCTGCCAGGTAGCCGTCATCGATAAGTCCCTGGAAGCTTGTGGAGCCATGACGCTTTGAAAGCTTTGATACTGTGCCGTCGGCATTCTTGCCCATAATGAGCGGAAGATGCACGTAAACCGGCTTTTCCCAGCCGAATGCCTCGTAGAGAAGATTGTACTTCGGTGTGGAGGTGAGGTATTCGCTGCCGCGCACAACATGAGTTATGTTCATGAGGTGGTCATCGATAACATTTGCGAAATTATATGTCGGGAAACCGTCGGACTTAAGCAGAACCTGATCCTCGATCTCCTTGTTTTCGATGGTTATTGTGCCGTAAACGGTATCATCAAATGAGGTTGCACCCTCGAGCGGCACGCGCTGACGAATAACATACGGAGTTCCGGCATCGAGCAGGCGCTGTACCTCCTCCTGAGGCAGATCACGGCAGTGGCGGTCATATCCGCCGAAGGAGCCGTCCGCATGGATGGACTCAAGTCTTTCCTTTGTGCAGAAGCAATAGTATGCCTTGCCGTCACGTACGAGCTGCTCAGCGTAGGGCTTATACATGTCCTTACGCTCACTCTGTATATACGGGCCGAATTCGCCGCCGATATCCGGGCCTTCGTCATGCTGCATGCCAACTTGCTTCAATGTATTATAGATGATGTCAGTTGCGCCTTCAACAAAGCGTTCCTGATCGGTATCTTCAATTCTGAGCACAAAACGACCTTGCTGTGACTTGGCAACAAGATATTCATAGAGTGCGGTTCTCAGGTTACCGACGTGCATAAAGCCAGTAGGACTGGGCGCAAATCGAGTGCGTACCATAATTTCCACTTTCCTTTCTGCGGGGTGCTGAATTAGCGCAAAAAGGCACTTCACCCCTTAGCTTGACGGGCAAAAGCCTCTTTTGCCGCCAATTATCCAATATAAAGCTAATTATATAACTCCTAAGACGATTTTGCAACACAAAAAACGGAGAAAGTAAACTTCTCCGTTTTTATCGACTATTCTCCGTACAGATATTCCACATACTCCTCAAGACACATGTTCAGCTCATACATTTTTCTTGCGTGCTCTCTTCCGACATACCTGAAATGCCACGGCTCATAGGCAATGCCCGTCACAGCCTCCTTTTCCCTCGGATACCGCTCAACAAAGCCATATGCGGCGGCGTTCGCCCTGAGCCAGGTATAGGTCTCGGTATTCTCAAAATCAAACTTAACATCATTGAAATCTATTGCCATGCCGGTGTGATGCTCGCTGTGACCCGGACTCTGTATCGTCATCAGCGCATCCTCTAGGGCTTCCTCCTCCGTCATACCCGAACTCATCCTGTTTGAAACTGCCCTTTCGAGTATTTCCCGCTGCTTTTCAACGCTTCTGTAGCCCGATGCCAGCCACAGCGTCACATCATCATGGTAGGCCGCATCCATCAGTGCACACAGGTCAATATAGATCACTGCATTTATTTCAACTCCATCGTAGGAGCGCGTCACTATCTTCATATCCTGCGGCAGTGCATTATCCGCATTCACAAGCAGCAAAAGCTCATCCTTTTCCGTTCTTTCGGGATGATCGATTACCACTTCGGACGAAGCCGGGCTCTCCTGAATTATCTCCGGCACGGCAGCGACCTCTATCGGCTCGCGCATCAAATGCGGCATCGCAAGCAGTGCGGTCATAATAAGAGCCAGCAGCATTCCGAGGAAGCTCAGCATTACCTCCCTCGCATATTTCCGGCCGACTGCTCTATACAGCCTGATCTCCGTTACTTGTCGGTTGTTTAGCCATGTTTTTCTGCTATTCTTCAATTTCATGCACTCTCCTTTTATTGAAAGTATTCCCACACTGTGCTACAATTAATATGATGTTAAGCTGTAATTTCTTAAACATTCGGAGGTAACGATATGAAAAAGGTTTTTTTAAGAGGCACTTCTGACGATTACAAAAACTATCGCGATGCTCTTACCGCATGCGGTGCTCAGCCCGTAGTGTCAATGGAGCTTTCCGAAGCCGACGCCTGTGACGCACTGCTCATCCCGGGTGGAGCGGACATAGACCCGGCACGCTACGGTCAGGAAAACACGGCAAGCGTCGGCATAGATGAATCCCGTGACAACGACGAGATAGAGCTTGTACATCGTTTTATGGAGCAAAACAAGCCGATATTCGGTATCTGCCGCGGCCATCAGATAATCAATGTGGCTCTCGGCGGCACAATGATACAGCACATTTCCTGTGCTGATCGTCATGTTATGCTCGGCGAGGGTATTGATAATGTGCATGAGGTCAGGGCGCTGCATCCGTTCATCAAGAGAATGTACGGTGTCAGATTCTCGGTTAACAGCTCGCATCATCAGGCAGTCGACAAGCTCGGCGACGGGCTTATTGCGACATGCATCAGCGACGAGGGCATAATCGAGGGCTTTATTCATGAAAATGGTCGTGTGCTCGGCGTTCAGTTCCACCCGGAGCGCATTTCGTTTGCTCATATTCGCCCCGATGCCGTGGACGGCGAAAAGCTTTTCCGCGCATTTCTCTCCCTGATATGATTTCACAGCATAGCATATAGGGCGCATATATTCTGCCGAAAACACGTGCACGGTCATGCTGTTTTTAGTTTTTATTTGATTTATGCCGTTCGATTCTTGAAATGTTCATAATCAGACAATATAATAGGTAGTATTTCAATTATCAAGGAGTGTTTCAAAACATGTCGAAAGCTAATACGAGCCGCGATATGGGATCCGGCAGTATTAAAAAACTAATGGTACAGCTCGCAGTACCTGCCATTATCGGTCAGGTAATAAATCTGCTGTACAACATCGTTGACAGAATCTATATAGGCCATATTCCGGAGGTCGGCGGAACCGCCCTTACAGGTGTCGGCCTTTTCACGCCGATACTCATGCTGATAACCGCATTTGCCATGATGCCAGGCTCCGGCGGCGCACCGCGTGCAGCTATCGCCATGGGCCGTGGCGATAAGGACGAGGCGGAAAAGACCATGGGCAACTGCTTTACAACGCTCATTCTTTTCTCGGTAGTGCTCACTGTAGTGTTCTATATCTTCGCTCCCGATCTTCTCAGACTGTTCGGCGCAAGCGACAGCACTCTTCCGTATGCTGTGGATTACGGAAGAATATACATACTCGGCAGCATCTTCGTGCTTGTCGTCATGGGCATGAATCCCTTTATCACTACTCAGGGCTTTGCGAAGACGAGCATGCTCACGACCGTTATAGGTGCTGTGATAAACATCATTCTCGATCCGATCTTCATTTTCGTTTTCGACATGGGCGTTAAGGGTGCAGCTTTTGCAACAGTTCTCAGCCAGACCGTAAGCGCAGTGTGGATATTCAAATTTCTCACAGGCAAAAAGACCAATCTCCGCCTGAAATTCGCAAATCTCAAGCTCATACCGCGCATAATTCTCCCCTGTCTCGGACTTGGTGTGTCCACCTTCGTCATGCTTTCCACCGAAAGTCTGCTCTCTATCAGCTTTACCTCCAGTCTTTCACGCTTTGGCGGTGACCTTGCCGTCGGCGCGATGACGATCCTCAACAGCATGAATCAGCTTCTCACCATGCCGCTACAGGGCATCTGTCAGGGCGGGCAGCCGATAATCAGCTTCAACTACGGTGCAAAGAAGGTTGAAAGAGTTAAGGAAGCCTTCCGCTGCCAGCTCGTCTCCTGTGCCGCATATGCGATAGTTTTCTGGGGGGCAGTGCTGCTGGTGCCGAATTTCTTTGCCGGAATTTTCACCTCAGACACTGTACTTGTCGAATATACAACCTGGGCCATGCGCATATTCCTCTGCGGCGCATTCTCGCTGGGTTTCCAGATAAGCTGCCAGCAGACCTTTTTGGCCGTCGGCGAGGCAAAGGTCAGTCTGCTGCTTGCATGCCTCAGAAAGCTCATTCTCCTCATACCCCTTATATTCATTCTTCCGCTCTTCTTCGAGGACAAGGTTTTCGCCGTGTTCCTTGCAGAGCCGATCAGTGATATCCTTGCGGCAACAGTGACCACGCTGACCTTCCTTATCAAGTCGAAAAAGCTCTTCAGCGTAAAGCAGGACACTACAGTGGAGACCGCAAAATGATGACGGACGAGATGAGGGTGATAGCACATATCAGGACTGATTTCCCCACAAAATTCGGCATTCCGCGTCAAAGCGGACTGACAGAGCTTCGCTCCACGATAGTTTTCACTCCGGAATTTCGAAACGAGGATGCACTCAGGGGGCTTGAGGGCTTTTCGCACCTCTGGCTGATCTGGAAATTCTCCGAAGCTCAGCGCGACACCTGGTCGCCCACTGTACGTCCGCCGCGTCTCGGCGGCAACAAGCGCCTCGGTGTGTTCGCAACACGCTCTCCATTCAGGCCTAACCCCATCGGGTTGTCGTCGGTAAAGCTTCTTGGAACGGAAAAGACCGTTGACGGGACGGTTATACATATCTCCGGAGCCGACTTAATGGACGGCACACCGATATACGACATCAAGCCCTACCTTGCCTATACCGACAGCCATCCGGAGGCCGTTGGCGGCTTTGCCGATGAGCGTCTCGGCTATCGGCTGGAGGTCGAGATTTCCGACGAGCTTGCCGAACGCTTTCCGAAAGCAAAGCTAAAGGCACTCGAAGAGATACTGTCCAATGACCCGAGACCGCAGTACATCAGTGACCCTCAGCGCGTATTCGGATTTCCATTTGCGGGCTATGAGATACATTTCACGGTTCGTGATGATCTTCTGACGGTTACGGGGATAGATAAGCTATCCGATAATAAATGATCAAAATCAAAAAGCGCGGTGGATCGCTATGATCCTACCGCGCTTTTTTCGGCCCCTACTCTATGTATTGTAAAGGCCAAAACTGACACCTATGGCTTCATTCACACGCTGCATTGCAGCTTCATCCAGCTTACCCATTTTCTCCTTGAGCCTGTGCTTGTCTATGGTTCTCACCTGCTCAAGCAGAACAATGGAATCCTTTTGCAGCCCTGTGCGTTCAGCCTGAAGAGCAATATGTGTCGGCAAATTCGTCTTATCCCTCTGGCTGGTTATTGCCGCAGCTATCACAGTGGGGCTGAAACGATTGCCGACATCGTTCTGCACTATCAGAACAGGTCTGACTCCGCCCTGTTCACTGCCGACCACCGGACTGAGATCGGCATAATAAATATCTCCTCTTCGAACATTCACATCTTTCACGCTCCGAAATATATCTTTCGGTTATATTCTTACCCATTTTTACGGCAGTTAAACATCAATGCCGTCCCTCCATTATATTCCGTTTACGTGATCGTGTGTTATCGCTTCTCTATTTTCAAAAATTCCTTCGGCAGTGTCTCTATAATATCCGTAGGCTGCATGGAGTGCTGTGACAGCTCCTCGGCACATATATCACCGGCAGCCCCGTGAATATACACCGCGGAATATGCGGCCTCAAGCGGCTTCATACCCTGCGCCGACAGCGAGCCCACTATCCCGGCCAGGACATCGCCGCTTCCGCCCTTTGCCATACCCGGGTTTCCCGTGGTATTTATGAACACCTCACCGTCCGGCGCCGCCGTAACCGTTCCCGCACCCTTTAATACCACATAAGCGCCGTGCTTTGCGGCAAACTCCTTGGCCGTACCGATCCTGTCCCTCGCGATATCCGATATCGACCTGCCGCACAGACGCGACATCTCTCCGGGATGGGGCGTGATTATCACCGGCTTCTTCGCCATATGCAGCTTTTCCGGCGAGGCTGAAATTATATTCAGGGCATCGGCATCCAAAACCAACCGGCACCCGGCGTTTTTGAGCACATACTCCACCAGTCTTTCGGCATAGTCCGCTGTACCGAGACCGCAGCCTATAAGGCACACATCGGCCTTTGAAAGAGCTTCGCCGATGCAGCTTTCCATGGAGTCATCGGTATCATACAGCGTAAAAACAGCCTCCGGAACAGCCTGCGCCATTATCTGATACAGCGGATGCGGTATCGCGATGTTCAGCAATCCGACTCCGCTTCTCAGTGCCGCACGAGCCGCCATTATCGCAGCACCTGCCATGCCGACGCTTCCGCATATCAGAAGCAGTCTTCCGTATGTGCCCTTGTGTCCCTCCGGGTCTCTTTTCGGAAACAGCGGGCAAATATTCGACAATTCAACCGAATGAATGTCAATAGGCATCATGTTTATGAATTCATCCTTTATCCCAACCCGGCGCACAACTGTTTTTCCGCCATAGCCGGCGGCAGGATAGACGACACCGGCAGGCTTCATTGCAGTAAAGGTAACGGTATGCTCGGCTTTAAAGCATACCCCGGCCACCGCTCCGGTATCGCACTCGGCACCACTCGGAATGTCGACCGATATTCTCAGCGCATGTGCGGCATTCGCATACTCGACAACACTCTCTATGTTCTTCGGAAGAGTCCCCTTGAAGCCAAATCCGAAAATTGCATCTACTATAATGTCCGCGCCGTCTATCAACCTTAAGGCATCCTTCGGCAAATATATATTTATTCCCCTTGTCAGCCTGTCATATGCCTGCTGTGAAAGCTCCGTTGACGGCGCCCCCTGCATAAGAACGACCGATACCTCCGCACCTGCCGCATTCAGCAGCCGTGCGATAACAAAGCCGTCGCCGCCGTTATTGCCCTTTCCGCAAAGGATAACAACGCTCCTGCCCTCAACATCCGTAATTTCTCTGATATGATCGGCACAGGCTGCACCTGCATTCTCCATGAGCTCCTCCCATGAAACACCTGCATCCACCGCACATTCCTCAAGCGCACGTATTTCAGCCGCAGAAAGCACCTTCATCTCTTCACCCCTCGATACATTGTTAGCTTCATAATATCAGCCGATAAAAGATAAGCAAGATAAATCAAAAGCAGCCGCACACAAATGCGACTGCTCAGCTTCGATATTAGCCGCGTCCGAATATCTCGAAACGCAGTCTTCTGTCCATAAACGGCTTAATAGCCTCGATGCAGCGATCATCCGGAGAGAAGACGAGAAGCGTAAGGCCCGTCTTTCTGCTCTTTGCGATGACGTACCATGCATCCTTGCCATCATCGGTCTCGGAGGCAAAGATCACCTTATCGACCCTTCTGTTCTTAAGTCTCTGCTCGTTTTCGGTGTACTTGCCCATTTCCTCTATGTTCTTGGCATCAAAGGAGGTGAGGCGCTTGCGGGACTTGCGGTTCATTATCTTGTCGATAGAAATATCGCCGTTTGTGATGCTGTACTCAAACTCGATCATACGGGAGGTTATCAACCTGTATACTCCGTAAACCACGGCGCACAGAACAAAGAACGGTATCATAGGCGCTATCGTTGTGAAGAGGAAGCCGATAAATGTAAGCACAGCGCCGAGAATTATCGCGCCGAGGCTTATAAGTATATCCTTGGTGCCGAGCTTTTTCTTCACCATATATTCTACAAAAACATCTGTTAACATCAATATCCATCCTAATCAATTTAATTTATTTACAATTATAGCATAGAGTGGATGGAAATTCAACTGCGCTATTTGTGAATTTTCTCTAAACCAGCCATATCCGGCTTTACTTTGTAAAAAAAGAGAAAAAACTTGAAATGCAGATACTTTTGTGCTAAAATACCCTTAAACGCGATGAAAAAGAAAAGTAACTCGTCCATTTACGGGCAGAGAGGGTACGCCGTCGGCTGAAAGCGTGCCTGCGCAGATCACGGGTGAAGTTCTCTTTGGAGCGGCGGGACTGAACAGAGCAGTAGGTTCCGACGGAGCTGCACCGTTACAGGCGTAAGAGGGCGTGTTTGCGCCGAAGTTGGGTGGTACCGCGAGCTATTCCTGCTCGCCCCATGTTTGTGCATGGGGCGAGCTTTTTTATTTGTCCCATCCCAAATACATTGGAAATAATTATATGAAAGGATATTCAAATTATGGGCATCAGAGAAAACATTTCCGAGCTGCGTCAGAAGTTTGAAGCAGAGATCAACGAGGCACACGACAGTGAGCTTATCGAAAAGCTGCGTGTTGCTTATCTCGGCAAGAAGGGCTCAGTCACCGAGCTTTTGAAGGGCATGAAGGAGCTTTCCGGCGAAGAGAAGAAGGAATTCGGACAGACTATCAATCAGCTTAAGCGCGAGGTTGATGAGAAGATCAGCGCAAGGATAGAGGCTATCCGCAAGGAAGAAGAGGACAGACTGGTCAACAGTGCTGAGCAGTACGACGTCACACTGCCCGCTGACACAGCATACGGCTCATATCACCCCATCACACTTGTACAGCGTGAGCTTGAGGAGATATTCGCATCCATGGGCTTCATCGTTGAGGACTTCAAGGAGGTCGTCTCCGACTATGAGTGCTTCGAGGCTCTGAACATTCCGAAGCACCACCCGGCAAGAGATATGCAGGACACCTATTATCTCGATAACGGACAGCTTCTTAAGACACATACCTCCGCTGCACAGAACTACCTCATGCGCAAGTACGGTGCTCCGTTGCGTGCCATATTCCCGGGCCGCTGCTTCAGAAACGAAAGCACCGACGCTTCCCACGAGAACACCTTCTTCCAGATGGAAGGTATTATGATAGATAAGGACATCTCCATTTCCAACCTTATCTACTTCATGAAGACCATGCTTTCCGAGGTCTTCAAGCAGGACGTAAAGGTTCGTCTGCGCCCCGGCTTCTTCCCGTTCGTTGAGCCCGGCTTTGAGCTTGATATAAGCTGCCATATCTGCGGCGGCAAGGGCTGCTCCACATGCCACGGCTCCGGCTGGATAGAGCTCTGCCCGTGCGGAATGATCCACCCGAACGTTCTTCGTGCAGGCGGCATCGACCCCGATGAATACACAGGCTTCGCATTCGGCCTCGGTCTTACACGTCTTGCAATGATGCGCTACGGCATAAAGGATATTCGTGACCTTAACAGCGGCAGCCTCAAGGCACTGTCACAGTTCAACCACGAATAAGGAAAGGAGTCTTAGAACATGCTGATCTCAATGAATTGGATCAACGATTTTGTTGATCTTTCCGGTCTTGACCTCCCGAAGCTCATACACCAGTTCACGCTGTCCACAGCAGAGGTCGAGGACGTATATACAATTGGCGCCGACATTGAAAATGTCGTTGTCGCCAAAATCCTCTCCGTCGAGGATCACCCCAACTCAAAGAAGCTTCACCTTTTGAAGGTCGATGCCGGTGATAAGATATACGACTGTGTCTGCGGCGCACCGAATGTTCGCGAGGGCATGGTAGTTCCGTTTGCCCGCGAGGGCGGCAAGGTTGGCGGCGTGGATATCGTTTGCGCTACCATCGCCGGCTGTGAATCCCACGGCATGTGCTGCTCTGAAAAGGAGCTTGGCATAAGCGCCGACCACAGCGGCCTGTGGGAGATCACCGATGACATAGCTCTCGGCACACCCATCACAGAGGCATACCAGATATGTGACACCGTTTTCGAGGTTGACAACAAGTCCCTCACAAACCGCCCCGACCTCTGGGGTCATTACGGCATTGCACGTGAATTCGCAGCTCTCACCGGCCGCGAGCTCAAGCCGCTCAGCCGCATGGATCTCACACCGTATGCAGGTCTCGGCGATATTGATATCGACATCATCGACCGCGAGCTCTGCTACCGCTATTCCGGCCTCAAGGTACGTAATATTACAAAGAAGGTAAGTCCCGTTAACATGCGCATAAGACTGTTCTACTGCGGAATGCGCGCTATCAATCTTCTTGCCGACCTTACAAACTACCTCATGCTTGAAATGGGACAGCCGATGCACGCATTCGACTGCGCAAAGGTGGATTCCATTCAGGTTAAGCGCTTCTCTGCTCCGTTCGATTTTGAAACACTCGACGGAACAAAGCGCCGTGTTGATGAGAACACACTGATGATATGCTGCAACGACGAGCCCGTGGCAATCGCCGGTATTATGGGCGGTCTCAACTCCGAGATAGAGGACAACACCGACAGCCTGCTGCTTGAATCAGCTAACTTTGACGCTGTAAGCGTGCGTAAATCTTCCACACGCCTCGGCCTGCGTACTGACGCCTCCATGCGCTATGAGAAGACCCTTGACCCAGAGATGACCGTTACGGCTATCGAGCACTTCATGCAGCTTCTCACGGAGATAGACCCTGGTGTACAGGTAATTTCCGCTCTGACCGATGTTTATGTACGTCATTATGACAAGATAGACCTCTCCTTCGACAAGAAGTATGTTGACAGATATACGGGCATTGACATCACAAACGAGCAGATACTCAACACTCTCAATGCACTCGGCTTCAACGCATCCCTTGAGAACGAGACATTCACCGTGCATGTTCCGACATGGCGTGCAACCAAGGATGTCACCATTAAGGCTGACATAATCGAAGAGATAACACGTATATATGGCTATGATAACTTCGAAATCACAAGCACAAAGAGTGCACTGGCTCCTGTTATGAAGAGCACAAACAACAATGACGATCGCTTTACAAAGGATCTTCTGGTTCAGAGATACGGCCTGCACGAGGTACACTCCTACATCTGGTGCGATGCAAAGAAGTTCCGTGAGCTCAATATGGAGATCGAGGATAACGTTCGTGTCATCAACGCTATGACTCCCGACCACGTTGTTCTGCGCCGCTCCATGGTTCCCACGATGATCTCCTACGTCAACGAAAACAAGGCTTACGCCGCTGATTTCGGCCTCTTCGAGATCGCACGTGTCATCGATGGTCTCCGCGAGGACGGCACAGCAAACGAGAGAAAGCACCTCGGCGTTGCATTGTTCAGCCGTACAAAGTCCGAAAAGGAGCTCTACCTCGGACTGCGTGACATGCTGGCATCGGTAGCCTCCGAGCTTAAGCACTGCCCGTTCGAATTCAGCATTGTTGATGCCGAGCACAACTGGCAGCACCCGCGCAACACGGCAGCCATCACCCTAAACGGTATTCGCGTCGGTACTCTCACAGTTGTTCATCCGGCTGTACAGAGCAAGATCGACAAGAAGGCCGTTATCGTTGCAGGCGAGCTTGATATGGACGCTATCTCCGCTATTCCGGCAGTCGTTATCCACTACGATGAGCCCTCCAGATTCCCGGGGATAGATATCGACCTCTCACTCGTTGTTTCCGACTCTCAGATATTCAGCAGCCTGGCTCCGGCATGGCAGGATGTCACTCCGCTGCTTAAGAATGTTTCCCTGATCGATTCCTACAATGGCCTTGTAAAGAGTATTACACTGCGCTTCACCTTCTCCTCCAAGGAAAAGACACTCGCGAAGAATGAGGTTCAGGGCTTTGTCGATACCATCATCGAAAACCTCGGTAAGATCGGCGTTACACTGCGCTGAGAATACTAAAAATTTGTAAATTATTTATCGGACGCTTGCTTTTTCATTGATTTTGCTGTATGCTCTATATATGCTCTTTGTTTTTGACAAATGGCATATAAGAATTGAGAAATCATCTGTCCGGTACAAGGGAGGTGTTCCACATGGCAGATAATTTTGATGACCGCACACAAACCTTCAGCTTTGACGCCGCGCAGCGCCTTGATATGCAGCAGGCGCTCGTACTGATCTACGATGCGCTCAAAGAAAAAGGATATAACCCGATCAGCCAAATCGTGGGATATATCCTCTCAGAGGATCCTACCTATATCACGACCCATAATAATGCCAGAAGCCTTATCCGAAAGATCGATCGCGATGAGCTTTTAAAGGCAATGGTTCGCACATATCTCGGTGAGTGATACTTTGATCGATGCATAACAGCCGCTGTATTGGTTTCCAGACAGCGGCTGTTTCAATATGCAAAACGATATTGTGTTTTCTCAGTATCTATGGTATACTGTTTACTGTATAATTATGATGAAAGATGGTGACCAATATGAGTGAAAGCAACAAGAGCCAGTTTCCCACGTACCGCGGCAAGCCCCTTGTACGCTGCGGCGATACGATCTATTACGGAAACATGTCAGATAAATATGTTATAAAGATCGATATTAAGTCCAAGAAAAAGCATGCAGATATGGAGATCGCCGATAAATGCGTCGTTCAGCTCATGCTGACTGATCCCGAGATCCGCACAAGAAAGCAGATTGTAAAGACAAGCGAAAAGTCCGGTCTTTACCTTGCTTTGGATATCGCCGATGCATGGCTTACACGTGCATTGACAAGCGAGAGCTGATCTCTCAAAAGTTTACAGCGCATAAAAGCAGCCGCCTTGAAGAATCAAGGCGGCTTTTGTGTTGTTATCGGGATTATCGGATATTCACCCATGTGCCCGGTGTCTTCTCCGCTTCATGTGCGGCCTCGAGCACCTCGGCTATGGTAATTGTCTCCTGTCCGTCCACCGGGATATCACCGGTTTCAAAGAACTTCAGCATGGCAAGAATGAGATTATCAAAGGTCCCCGTTGATTCCGGAACAAACGCCACCTCACCATCGGAGAATTTTACGGTAGTTTGGAAATCACCGCTGACCAGCAGGTTTGCTGTTCCGAGCTTGCCGTTTTCAAACTCAACAATGTAGCTTGCAGCACCCTCGATACCATTGTACTGAACGCGGACAGCCTTCTCTTTGATGAGCTGCACCATCGGCTCTATCTGGTGTATCAGATAGTTCTCGGGGTTTCCGGGGCCGCTGAGCAGAACAAAGCTTACATCCTTCTGAGGAAGAGCGGCAAGCTCGTTCGAAAATCTCAGTGCAGAGGATGAGAATATCGGAGTGCCGTTATCATTTGCCAATTTGAAAAGATCACGTGCTATCTGTGCTGTGGGCGCAAAGGTCTTGTCGACATATGTACGCTTTCCGCTTCTGAGCGGCTTCTGGCAAAGCGGCCAGTGCATCTCCGGGTTATCCGGCGAAAGCAGGATCATATAATCGCTCTTTTCAATGAGCTCGTCAATACTGTCAACACGCTCAACACCCATATCGGCACACCACTGCTCGGTGGTACGGCCGCCTATCGGGGAGTCGATCTCACCGTAGGCATAAGCCACCTCGTACTCACCGTTGGAAGCGGACTTTATCCATGCCGGATAATTATTGGCATGCCACTCATCGAGATAATAATCTATAAAACCTATTTTCTTCATCACTTTTTCCTCCTGAAGATCAAAGAATGTTTAAAACTGCTTTAAAAAATCTATTTTGTCGGATTCCTCAAGACCGAGCCTGTCAACGGCACGCTCAAAGATTTCTTTAACGTTTTCGAAGTCCTTCGGATGATGCGAATCGCTGCCGCAATAGAATTTACAGCCGCACCTCTTGGCAGCGGCAAATATTCTCATTATGTGCTCGCCCTCGCTCTCCTCGTAGTTCATATCGCCGCTGTTGAGTTCAATGCCTATTCCAACCTGTGTAGCCTTACGAAAGACTCTTTCAAGCTCGCTGTCCGGGATGCTGTCGAGCGTTCTGAGATACTCGTCACGCGTCGGCGCAATGAGACCGCAGGTCAAATGGGCTACACCCATTTTATGAAACGGCATATCCATATCGAGCATGGACTCAAAGCGTCTCACCCACGCCTTTGCCCTGTTTTCCGGTGAAGAAAGATCCTCCGGAGTCAGGACATATTCGCCCATATGGAAATGCGTGGTCGGAACTATGATAAAATCGAGCTTCTCCATGGTCTCCCTTGAAACGCCGACGGTCATCGCTCTGTTCTGCTCTGTCTCAACACCAAAGAGAAATCTCACATTGTCGCTCTGCGGCAGAGGAAGCGCCTTGCTTATATGCTCATAATTTTGAAGAGCATACCAGTCGGAAGCGCCCTCAACGGTGTCATCCCAGAAATGATCGGTAAGGCATATTGTCTTGAAGCCGTTTCTCTCCGCATATTTCAGGATACTTTCCGTTGTCTGCTCTGGGTCATTTGAGCACAATGATATCTGCGAATGTATGTGAAGATCGTGATCAACCTTGAATTTCATAATAAGCTCCTCTGAAAATCAGCCCCACATGCCGAGGTTTTCCTTCGGGCGGCCGAGCACCGTGAGCGGACGTCCCTCGAATGCAGCTTCGTTAAGCTCAAAGCCACAGCTTGAAAGTCCGACTCTGTACACAACAACCACCCACATATCTTCTTTTCTTTGATTTTAGCACTGCGCATTGTGAATGTCAATTACTATTATCTCCCTTATTCTCAAAGTTGAAAAACGCTCGCTTTTTCTGCTTAATAGCACAACTTTTTCGCATTATAGCTCAACTGTCACAGATTTTCGAGGCGTATCCGCCGAATCTGTCGTATACTGACGAATTTTAAAGTTTCGTGCCAAAAACAATTGATTCTCGACCGATAATATGCTATTATATTATCGATAATTTATCTTTTATTTATCTTTGTCTAACCGCGGCATTTCCCATGCCCGATAAGGCAAAAAACAACCTTAACCATCTGCGAAGACTGCGGCTCGCTGATCTTCGCTGTCCAAATTTTTTATAAACAAGGAGAACACTCATTATGAAAATCACAGTATGTATCGGCAGCTCATGTCACATCAAAGGCTCACGTCAGGTCGTTGACAAGCTTCAGAAGCTCATTGCAGAGCACGCTCTCGGCGATAAGGTAGACCTTGGCGGAACATTCTGCCTCGGCAAATGTCAGCAGGGCGTCTGCGTAATGGTGGACGAGGATTTCCATTCCGTTTCTCCCGAAACCGTAGAAGAGTTCTTCAACGAAAACGTATTGGGAAAGGCATAATCCATGGTAATACAGATTTGTGTTGGCAGCTCATGCCACATCAAAGGCTCTCCCGAAATCGTGGAGCTGTTTCAGAATGCTGTAGCCGAGCATCATCTCGAGTATGATGTGACCCTTGCAGGCAGCTTCTGCATCGGAAAATGCAACCGCATCGGTGTTACCGTTCAGGTGGACGATGACATTTATACAGGCGTTACAAAGGAGAGCTTCAAGGAGTTCTTTAACGAGCATGTTCTCAACAAGCTTAAGCAGGAAGGAGTTAACCTTCAATGACACATTTTCTCACCCTGAAAAAGTCCAACTGTAAAAACTGCTATAAGTGCATTCGCCATTGCCCGATAAAGGCTATCCGCTTTTCCGGCAACCAGGCTCATATAATCGGCGATGAGTGCATTCTCTGCGGCCAGTGCTTCGTTGTATGTCCGCAGAATGCAAAGGAGATCGTAAACGAGAGCGAAAAGGTAAAGGTTCTTTTGCAGAGCGGCGACCCCGTTGTCGTCAGCCTTGCTCCGTCTTTCATCGCAAATTACGACGGTATCGGCATCGAATCCATGCGCAAGGCTCTCAAGAAGCTCGGCTTCTACGATGTTGAAGAGACAGCTATCGGCGCCACAATGGTCAAGACAGAGTATGAGCGTATGCTCCGCGAGGAAGACCGCGATATCATAATCACCTCCTGCTGTCATTCGATCAACCTGATGATACAGAAGTATTATCCCTCCGCTATGGAATACCTGGCGGATGTTGTTTCCCCCATGCAGGCTCACTGCATGGATATCAAAAAGCGTATTCCCAACGCAAAGACAGTATTTATCGGGCCGTGCCTTGCAAAGAAGGATGAGGCCGACCATTACGAGGGTATCGTTGATGCGGTGCTCACCTTCGACGAGCTGACAAACTGGCTCAACGAAGAGCATATCGAGCTCGAATCGGAGATCGTTGCCAATGAAAAGAGCCGCGCACGCTTCTTCCCGACAACCGGCGGTATTCTGAAGACAATGGCTCAGGACGCTCCGGGCTTCACCTATCTTGCTCTCGACGGTATCGAAAACTGCATGGCAGCTCTCAGAGATATTGAAAGCGGCAAGATCCACAAGTGCTTCATCGAGATGTCCGCATGTGTGGGAAGCTGTATCGGTGGTCCCGTTATGGAGAAGTATCGCAACTCCTCCCCTGTTAAGAATTACATGTCCGTTGCAACATATGCCGGTGAAAAGGACTTCGAGGTCGAGCAGCCCAAGGCATTTGATCTCAAGAAGCAGTTCAGCTACATAGATCACCGTGCTCCGCAGCCATCCGAAATCGAGATAGGCAATGTTCTCCGTCAGATGGGTAAGTTCAAGCCCTCTCAGGAGCTCAACTGCGGCTCCTGCGGCTACAATACCTGCCGCGAGAAGGCTATTGCTATCATACAGGGCAAGGCTGAGATCTCCATGTGCCTGCCCTACCTCAAGGACAAGGCAGAGAGCTTCTCCGACACTGTTTTCAAGAACACTCCGAACGGACTCTTTGTTCTCAACGAAAAACTTGAGGTTCAGCAGATAAATGATGCTGCAAGAAAGATCATGAATATCCGCTCTGCATCGGACATTCTCGGAGATCAGGTCATCAGAATACTTGACCCCACCGTCTTTATGGATGTTCTCCGCACAGGCCGCGATGTACGCAATCAGCGCGTTTACCTTGCGGAATACAAGCGCTATGTTGAGCAGAGCGTTGTATATGACAGAGATTCACACCTTCTCATCGGTATCATGAGAGATATCTCCGACGAAGAGACCGAGCGTGAGAAGAAGGAGAGCATCAGCCGCCAGACTATCGAAGTTGCCGATAAGGTCGTTGACAAGCAGATGAGGATCGTTCAGGAGATCGCATCCCTCCTCGGCGAGACCGCAGCGGAGACAAAGATAGCACTCAGCAAGCTGAAGGAGTCGATTAGCAATGAATGATTTGTGTGCAGATATCGGTTACAAAAGTATAAATCATTACGGCGAACAGCTCTGCGGCGACCATGTTGACATCGTTGAGCCCGATGAGTTCTCCACCGTCATCGTGCTTTCCGACGGTCTCGGCAGCGGCGTTAAGGCAAGCATCCTCTCCACCCTCACCTCAAAGATCATCTCCACGATGATGGCCGAGGGTCTGCCGCTTGAGGAATGCGTTTCCACTATTGCTGCCACACTGCCCGTGTGCTCCATTCGCGGTGTTGCTTACTCCACCTTCACCATAATACATATCAAAAATAATCAGTCCGCTGAGATCATCCAGTACGATAACCCTCAGGTCATCATCATCCGCAATGATGTGAATTATGATTATCCGAAGACCGAGATGAATATCGGCGGAAAGAAGATATATAAAACCGTCATCAACCTTCAGGAGAACGACCTCTTTGTTGCAATGAGTGACGGCTGCCCCCATGCCGGTATCGGCACTGCCTACAACTTCGGTTGGAGACGTGAGGAGATAATCGGCTTTATTGAGACGCTGGCTCCGGCTGGTTACACCGCAAAAACCCTCTCCACAATGCTTGTGGATGAGTGCAATAAGCTCTATGGCAATCAGCCCGGCGACGATGCCACAGCGTGCATAGTCCGTATACGCAAGCGTGAGCCGATGAACCTGCTGTTCGGCCCTCCGGCGAACCGCGATGATGCAGACCGCATGATGTCCCTCTTCTTCTCTAAGGAGGGCAAGCACATCATCTGCGGCGGAACAACATCCTCTATAGCATCCAAGTACCTCGGAAAGCCTCTGCGCGCAACGCTGAGCTTTGAGCAATCCGATGTTCCGCCGATAGCTGAGATTGAGGGCGTTGACCTTGTCACAGAGGGCGTTATCACCGTCAACAAGGTGCTTGAATACGCCAAGGATTACCTCGGTGAAAACAAGTATTATGAGCACTGGAGCTATAAAAAGGACGGTGCATCACTGATAAGCAGACTGCTTTTTGAAGAAGCGACCGACATCAACTTCTACGTTGGCCGTGCAATTAACCCTGCGCACCAGAACCCGGACCTTCCCATTAATTTCAGCATTAAGATGAACCTTGTAGAAGAGCTGTCCAAATGCCTTAAGGAAATGGGCAAGCGTATTAAGGTAAGTTATTTCTAAAGGAGTTAATTAAATGAGAAAATTCGACACTAAGGTACAGCATTTGAAGTACAAAGTCCTGCGTGAGGTTGCACGTGAGGCATGGAACGATACACTGCTCGAAAATGTACTGAACATTCCTCAGACGATCGTTCCCGGAAAAACACCTACCATGCGCTGCTGCGTTTACAAGGAACGTGCCATCCTCGGCGAGCGTGTAAAGCTTGCTATGGGCGGCGATAAGAGCAACCCGAACATCATCGAGGTCATCGACATTGCATGTGACGAGTGTCCCGCTGCCGGCTATGAGGTCACCGATTCCTGCCGCGGCTGCCTTGCACACCGCTGCGAGGATGTTTGTAAGAGAGGCGCTATCTCCTTTGACCACAACCATGTTGCACACATCGACAAATCTAAGTGCGTTGAGTGCGGACAGTGCGCAAAGGTTTGCCCCTATGCAGCTATCGTAAACCGCAAGCGTCCCTGCCAGATCGCCTGCAAGGTCAAGGCTATCTCCATCCGTGAGGACAACGCTGCTGCTATCGACAACGAGAAGTGCATCCAGTGCGGTGCATGCGTATACCAGTGCCCGTTCGGTGCTATCACCGATAAGTCCTACATACTCGATGTAATCGACCTCATCAAGAAGAGCGAGAATAACAAGAAGTATAAGGTATATGCTATAGTTGCTCCGTCAATTTCCAGCCAGTTCACATATGCTAAGCTCGGCCAGGTCATTTCCGGCCTCAAGGAGCTCGGTTTCTATACAGTCATCGAGGCTGCTCTCGGCGCCGACATGGTCGCTCAGGCAGAATCTCAGGAGCTCGCAGAAAAGGGCTTCCTTACAAGCTCCTGCTGCCCTGCATTCGTGCAGTACATCAAGTCCGCTTTCCCGAAGCTCCTCCCCTATGTCTCCCACAACCTGTCTCCTATGGCCGCTCTTGCTAAGTACCTCAAGGACACCACCGAGGACGCAAAGGTCGTATTCATCGGGCCGTGCACAGCTAAGAAGGCAGAAATGAAGCTTGACACCGTTAAGCCCTATGTCGATTCTGTGCTCACCTTTGAGGAGCTCCAGGCTCTCTTTGACAGCCGCGATATGGAGATAACCTCTCTTCCGGAGGATGTTCTCGATAACGCATCCTACTTCGGCAGAATCTTTGCTCGTTCCGGCGGTCTTTCCGATGCAGTTGCAGAGGGTCTCAAGGAGCAGGGCATTGAGTTCGACCTCAAGGCTATCCCCTGTGATGGCATTGAAGCCTGCCGTATGGCACTGCTCAAGAAGAGCAAGAATGTGCTCGACGCAAACTTCATCGAGGGCATGGCCTGTGTCGGCGGATGCATCGGTGGTGCAGGCTGTCTCACTCACGGCGAGAAGAACAAGGCTCAGGTCGACGTATACGGCAGAGAAGCGCTTGAGAAAACCATCAGCGACGCTATCGCACAGTTGAAATAAATTACTCCGGTTGTCCTTTATATTAAAATCATAATTTGCCTCTTTGATTCAATATCCCGGACAACATTTTGAACATCGTTCCCAAGGAAAATTCCAGGCCTTGGGAACGTTTTTTTATAGTTTCCAACACAAAAAGCGGCCAACACCCGGTTTACATAACCAGAGTATTGGCCGCTATCAGTTTTGAAAATCAAATATCAGAGGCTTTTGATCTTCTCAAGCCAGCTCTTATACTGTGCAAGATCAAATTTCGGAGAGCCGTACAGATAGGTGTTGAAGTATTTCTCACCCTTATCAGTCTCCCACTCGATAAGGAACATACCCTTATCGGAATACATAAGCTCGAAATCACCGAGATATGTATTGGAATTCGGCCCTGCTGTGAAGTCCGTTTCAAAGAACACCTCACCACTGTCAATATCCTTTACGATTACATGGCCGGAAACCGTTTCAAGCGTGCTGTTAGCCGTAATAACCGGATGGCGCCAGCTTGTCATCTCATCTATCATAACGATAAAATCACGCTGAGAACGCTTTATATAGTCATATGCCAGCTTCTTACTGTAATAATAATCGACGACAGCGTCGGACATCTGCGGCCAGCCGTCAACAAGATTCCACCAGATCATACCGCCGTTTCTTGACATCTTGGCACGCATGTGCTCAACAAAGAACTTCTTGGCCTCTGCCTGAGAAATCTGGGAGGCGATGATATAATCATCCATATCCGTGGGAACCTCGCCGAAGAGCTGCTGAACCTGACGATGCATGAGCATGGTGCGGTCATCCCATGTATTATTGTGGCGCTGATCGCTGGAATGGAGATTCCACTGCTTATTATTCTGATACGGCCAGACATATTCGGGATCGATGAACTTTTCAATCGATTCCTTGTTCGGGCATCCGTGATAACCGGCCTCGCTCACAAAATACGCCTTTGCGTTCTTGTAGAAATCGCTCTTGAAGTAATCTCTCGGGCCCCACAGATGATCCTCGGGGTAGAACTGGCTGCCCTGCTTGTTATCGCCCATGTTATATGCCTTAGAGGAGATATACGGAGAAGATGCGATATACGGGCGTATCGGATCAAGCCTCTCAACTACACGGGGCAGAAGCTCTCGTGTTATGCGGTTTACAGCAGGGTCTATATGGCTGACAAGCATGGAATCTATCTCGTTGTCGCCGGACCAAAGTGCTATACACGGGTGATCCCTGTATTCCTTGATGACCCACTCAGCTTCCTTTCTGATTTTTGCCATGAATTCATCATGCTGCGGATAATACTGGCAGGCCATTGAGAAGTCCTGCCAAACGAGAATGCCGTGCTCGTCGCAGAAATCGAAGAACGCGTGATCCTCATAGACATTGCCGCCCCAGCAGCGAATGATATTGCAGCCGATATCATCTGCCATTTCAAGCGCAGTCTGATATCTTTCCTTATCCCTGCTGTGGTAAGCATCCATCGGAACCCAGTTTGTACCGGTTGCCATAATGCGCTGACCATTCACGACAAACTCAAAGCAGCCATCTTTTTCGACGATCTCGCTGTGGTGCAGCTCCAATTTTCTGAAGCCCCTACGCACAGCTCTCTTCATCAATGTGTCGCCGTTCTGATCTATGAGCTCCACCGTAATGTCGTAGAGATTCGGCTCACCGTAATGCTTCGGCCACCAGAGCTTGATATCCGGTATTGTGAAGCTGAATACACCTGCGCCGGTCTTTCTCATCGTCTTTTCATCGGTCTGCACGGCAAATTCACTGTCTCCGCACTTTCCGTATATTCTCAAATGATGATCCTTGAAGGCATACTCGGGCTGAATATCGGAATCGTACATCATGTTTACGACGCCGTCCTTGCCGTTCATGGACATAAGTGCAAAATAGATATAGCGAAAATCATATTTGTTCTTGTAGATCAGTTCTACATCTCTCCAAATACCTGCGCTTACGGCTCTCGGCATGATATCCCAGCCGTAGTTATGCGGAGCCTTACGAACATTCGTCGAGATAGTAGTAGGATGCCAGCTGAACATCGCCATATTAGGCTCGATGTCCTGCGCAGCGCCCTTCAAAACAGCAGATGCAAGGTGAACATGCAGTGTGTTCTCTTCGTTATACTTCAGGATATCCGTAACGTCAAAATCCTGAGCGATGAACATATTATCGCTCTCGCCAAACTTTTCACCGTTAAGATAGTAATCGGCAAAGCAGTCAACGGCACCGAAATGCAGAATGACCTTGTGGTCAGCATCGGGAGCATCGGGGGCATCGAACTCCGTCTCGTACCACCACTCGTAGTTCTCGTACTTCTCCGCTTCAAGGATATTCATTCCCTTGAAAAGATCCTCCGGCAGAACACCGGCTCTTGAAAGATCAAGCTCAACATTGCCAGGAACCATTGCCTCAACACTCGGAATACCGCTGTCTGCCAGCGCATTTACCGAATCCACTTTAACGCTTCCCTCGGGAGAATAATATAATCTCCATTTTCCGTTCAAGGTCATACAACTTCCTCCAAAATGATCAATTATACATTTCCTGGCTTTCGCCATACTCAGCTACAGTATAGCACATTATTTCAAAAAATGAAGTCCTCAAATTAACTTTTTTAGGCAAAAAAGCGCTCAAGTTTCCTGGAACGCCTTTTAAAGCCTTATTGGGTTTCGGATGATTTTATCTCAGAATCCAATTGCCTGTATGTCTTTGCAATGATAACAGCGGAGATCACTGCCGTCAAGACATCTGACACGGGCATTGAATACAGCACACCGTCAAGACCAAAGAAAATCGGAAGTACAAGCGCAAAGCCCACACCGAAAACGATCTCCCTGACCATGGAGAGCATGGTGGATTCCACCGCCTTACCCATTGCCTGTAAGAATATAAATGTGGCCTTGTTTACGCACGCAAGGATTATCATGCAGAGATACACTCTGAATGCCTTAACCGCGAAATCCGTATAGTATGTGCTCTCATTTTCCGCACCGAATATCTGTATCAAAAATCTCGGGCATAGCTCTACAACAGCAAGGGATACGGTGCCTATGCAGGCCTCAATGACTATAAGCCTTGTGAAAAGTGCCTTTACTCTGTGTGCCAGCTTAGCACCCATATTGTAGCCAACTATCGGTATGCAGCCGGCAGCCATACCGATAACGATTGAAATGACGATCTGTAAAAACTTCATGACGATTCCGACCACCGCCATCGGTATCTGCGAGTACTGCTCCTGCGAGAATACCACATCGAGTGCACCATACTTGCGTATCATGTTGTTGATAGCTGCCATTGCGGCTACAAGGGATATCTGAGCCAAAAAGCTGCACAGGCCGAGGGATGCGGTCTTTGCTATGACGGAGACATCGGGACGCAGATCCTTCACACTCGGCTTGATTATTTTGGCGCGGCAGATGTACCACGCAGCAAGGGCGGCGGTAGCCATCTGACCGATAACCGTTGCAACGGCGGCACCCATCATTCCCCACTTAAGGACAAAAATGAATATGGGGTCGAGAATTATATTCAGCACCGCACCGGTAAGAGTTGAAACCATGGCAAATTTCGGTGAGCCGTCCGCACGGATTATGGGATTCATTGCCTGACCGAACATGTAGAACGGTATGCCAAGGGTTATCCAGAAGAAGTATTCCTTTGAAAGTGCAAAGGTCTCGGCGTTGACATTGCCTCCGAAGGCCGTGAGTATGGGCTCGGAAAAGCCAAGGTACAGCGCAGTGATGACAATACTGCTTACTATGCAGAGGAGTACCGAATTTCCGACGCTGAGCTTTGCGTTTTTTGAGTTATCCGCTCCCAGCGATATACTGACGAACGCACAGCAGCCGTCACCGATCATAACTGCTACACCGAGCGCAATGACCGTCAACGGGAATACGACCGTATTTGCCGCGTTACCGAATGAGCCGAGATAATCCGCATTTGCAATGAATATCTGGTCGACAATGTTGTAGAGTGCGCCTACAAGCAGCGAAATGATGCACGGCACAGCGTATTTGCCCATCAAACTGCCGATCCTCTCTGTCGCAAGATAGGACTGGTTCTGTTCTTCCATTATTTACCTCCAAAAAACAAAAAAATAATGCGTAAGCCCAAAACTGGACTTACGCATTTAAAGCAACTCGTTAAGTACATTATAGTACAAACAAAAGCTTTTTTCAAACGATTTTTACCGAAAAACTTTTCAAAGTAAATATGCTGAGCCGCACAAACGGAGCATCACAGCTCTATCTTAGCCACACGGATGACATAGTTTGTTCCGTAAGCAAACGGGCACGTATTCATGGAAACGATACCATTTTCCTGAGTGAATTGAACGGCTGTACCGCTATCCAACCATTTGATGCTCTTTATGGGCTTTTCAAAGCTGAACTTATCGGTATAACGCGGCTCATTTATAACTACATTTCCGTCACCCGACATGCCTACATCGTGGCAGAAAACATAATATTCGTCTCCATTATTCAGAATGTAGTCCCCGCTTTCGCTATCGACCTCAATATCAGACGGACGAACATTATACACAGCCTCACCGTAGACCTTTGTCCAGACTCCCATGCAGCGCAGAAGCTCTGTATCGAGGGGTCTCAGCAGACCATTACCCATCGGGCCGACATTCAAAAGCAGGTTTGCACCGTATCTGCGGCAAACGCACAGGTCGGTAATGAGTGTTCCGGGTGATTTGTAATTGATGTCATTTGCACCGTAGCCCCATGTCTCACCGAGGGTCTGGCACATCTCGGAAGCAACATACTTCGGAGAATCGGCAAGATTTATCGGCTGCGGGCGACCACGCTCAAATGTAACACTGTCAAGTTCTATATGGCCCAGTCTTCCACGTTCGGAAAGGCCCGTATTGTTGATTATCATTGCATCGGGCTGATACTTTCTGATGAGTCCGTAAAGAGCGTCCTCCTCCCAATCGGCATCCGGCTTATTCCACTTGCCGTCAAACCACAGTCCGCCGATCTTGCCGTAATTCGTGCAGAGTATCTCCACACTTCTTCTGAGATACTTCAAATATTCCGGGAAGTCGGTATCATAGGTCTTTTCATGCCAGTCGAGCAGAGTATGGTAGAAGAACGGAACTATGCCTTCGGCACGGCAGGCATTGACAAACTCACGCACAAGGTCACGTCCGCACTTTGCATGGGGTGCGTCGTAATCATTAAGGCCGCAGGTATCGTACAGTGAAAAGCCGTCGTGATGACGAGTTGTAAGCGTGATATACTTGCAACCGGCATCCTTAGCGGTGGCAACAAGCTTCTTAGCCCAATCCGGGTCTGGATCAAACACGTTTACAAGCGGCTCGTATTCCTCATCAGGAATTTCCAAAATGTACTTTCCCCATTCGCCCTTACCGAGAACGCTGTAAATGCCGAAATGAACAAACATGCCAAAACCAAGCTTTTCGAAATCCTTGATTCGAGATTCAATAATCATAAAAAACACCTCTCCCTGTGATTTACGATGAGTATAGCACAGGAAATATTAAAATTCAATACTATAAATCACCATATGACTATACAAAAAGCGGCTGCAAGGCTGCCGTAGACAGCGCTGCATCCGCTTTTATTTGTTATTTATTCGTGTCTCAAAGCATCGATCGGGTTGAGATTTGCCGCCTTAAATGACGGTATCAGACCGAAAATAATACCGATAGCCATTGAAAACACCACCGCTATCACGATTGCCGGTACGCTTATCGCGACCGGCGCCGAGGTGACCCTTGAAATTATCTCTGCCAGACCGATACCCGCACCTACTCCGACAACACCACCAAGGCTTGTGAGCACCGCAGCCTCAGTCAGGAACTGCCACAGGATGCGGCTCTTCTTAGCTCCGATAGCCTTTTTCAGGCCTATCTCCCTTGTACGCTCCGTCACCGAAACCAGCATGATATTCATAACACCGATACCGCCGACAAGCAGGGATATGCTTGCTATCCATATAAGCTGACTGTTGGTGGAGCTGCTGAGATCCTGCAAATCCTGAGCCTGCTTGAGAAGATCCTGCGCCTGATACTGAATATCGCCGCTTATGACCTGCTCGTTCATTATCTCGGCAACAGCCTTTCCTGCATCCGTCATAGCCTCGGTATTTGATACGCGTATAGCAACATTCTGAGGCTCATCAAAGGTATAGAGTGCCGGCCACATAGCATTTGTTATGAACACACGTGCCGCCGAATTACCCGAATAGTAGGTATAGTACTCATCTATCGAGTTGATGACCGGCTCAAACTTCGAATTTTCCTCAACTATGCCGACAACGGCGAAGGGTATCGTATTTATCTCGATAGTCCTTCCTATCGGATTCTCGCCGTCAAAGAGCGATTCGACCATATCGGAATCTATAATGGCCGCGGAATGGAAATCCGTAAAATCACTGTCGACAAAAAGTCTTCCGCTCTTGAGCACCAGCTCATTCGTGGAGAAATAACTGTTATCAACGCCGTATATCTGCGCACCGGAAACTCCATTGTTCTTGAAATAAACAGAATTGTAGTAGTCCGTTCTGCTTGTATAGAATGCAGCATTCTCAACATCATCAACGTCAAGTATTTTCTGCATCACCTCGTCATCGCTCACCTCAATTCCGGTGGGCAAGCCCTCATAGAGCATTTCATACTGATAATCTCCGCGATAAAGCTGTATCTGCACGGTATTGGTGCCCGAGCCTATCAGGTTCTTCTTTATCTGCTCATTTGTGCCCTTTATTGTTGACACTATGGAGATTATTGAAGCAATTCCTATGATTATACCGAGCATAGTCAGAAAGGAACGCATCTTATGCGACCATATTCCCTGAAAAGAAAGTCTGATATTCTCTATCATTATGCGATCCCCCTTGCTTCAATTCCGCCGTTATCCTCCGGTATTCCGTTGGCCTTTGCGCCGTCAACAGCGTTTTTTCCATACGGGAAGGCTATATAATCCTCCTCGGTAAGATTATTGCTCTTTATCTCCGTATATTCGCTGTATATGGTCTTTCCGGTTTGGATGTATGTCTTGTGTATTCGCCCATCCTCTCCGACCTTTAATACGTACTTGCCGCCATCATCGCTGCGTATATACGCTTTAAAGAGGTAGAAGGTGCCGCTTTCCGCTTCTCCGTCAGCCCCGGCCTCCATTGTTATATCGAGCCACATGCCGTTTTGCAGTCCGCCGACCTGCTCTATGCGAGCAGTGAAGGAATAGCTCGAGCTGTTCGGATTTGTCGAACCGTCGTAATTATCGTTACGGTCATTCGGGAAATCGGATATGCTGACTATTTCGGCCATGTACATCTGTCCGCTCTCCCACGAATTAGCCATAACGATATCGCCGACATGAATGCTTTCGAGCAAAGACTCACTGAGTGTGGCGGTAACGTAGAAGCCGTCTCCACCGGACACCACCATGAACGGTGAATTCGTCTCTAACGCAGTTTCAAGATCGATGAGCGTCTTAACAGTTCCGTCGACGCTTGCCTTTACCGTGGCGTTATCAAACGCAAGCTTAGCCTTTTCATGCTCATGTGCCGCCTGCTTGACCTCAAGCTCAAGATCAAGTATCTGCTGCTTTTTCTCCTGAATAAGAGTCTTCAGCTCATCAGCCGTATACATCGGGCCTGTATAGGTTATACCTGCGTCCTCATCAAGCTCGGGAATATTCACATCGCCGGGCTCGTTTATCGTAGCCGCAATAAAGCCTGCGGAAAGCTTATCTCCGTCTATCTGCCAGCCCTTAATAAGGGGCAGATTCTCGTTGTTTTCCTCATGCACCTCAAGACGCACTGCAAACGGCCCATTAGGCAGTGTATATTCCTTGCCATCGTCCGTCAGTACGGTCACGCCACTTGTCAATGACATATTGGTGAAAAGCGACATTACGGACGCATCCGGCTCTGAGCTCTCCTCCAGGCCCGGTGTCGGCTCAGCGGACGGCATCGGTGTGGGCTCCTGAGTGGGAATGGGTGTTGGCGTTGGACGGAGCTCGGAAACGCCGAGAAGTTTTAACAGGAATTCCCTTGTCAGCACGCAATCCTCAGTGCAGAGGAACACATACGGATCCTCCGGAGTACCGGTGCCCTTGAACGGCTTTGAGTGCATATTCAGCTCCTCATAGAGCTCTGCGGTTGATGCCGGGATCGGTGTGGGTGATGGTGTGACCACCGGAGCCGGCTCAACATAGGGCCTTGTGTTTTGGAGCTTTGTCAGCTCCTTCTTTGCCTGCTCAAGCTCGTATTCCTTCTTCTGCTTATCAAGCTCGCTGCTCTCAACCGTCAGCTCGAGCTTTGTTGTGTCATATTGCAGAAGAGTGTCACCGATCTTGACCGAATCGCCCTCTTTGACGAATATCTCGGAAATCGCCTTCTCCCTGTCGGGGTAAAGCTCCTGAACATAGTCACTTTCGGCAATTCCGTAGGTATACGATTGGTCGCCCCAATAATATGTGGAAACATTCGTAACCTGCTCGACATCCACCGTCATATTGGCTGTTCTGGTCTTAAGCACCGCAATAATAACGACGACTATAAGCACTACAGCCAACACGGAAGAAGTCGAAGCAATGACAATTTTTTTGGTTTTAGGTGTCAGTGAAAACTTCATCATTCCACCTCCCCATTATGTGTATCCTCGGCAAATCTGCCGTCGAGGATATGCATAACTCTCTTTGCATGGTCTGCCACATCGCGATCATGCGTTATCATAACGATAGTCACGCCCTCGTCGTTCAAAGCCTTAAACAAATCCATTATCTGCGCACCGGAATGACTGTCAAGCGCACCGGTGGGCTCATCCGCCAGAAGTATCTTCGGATTATTTACTATGGCTCTCGCTATGGCAACTCTCTGGCACTGACCGCCCGAAAGCTGGTTCGGCTTAAATTCCACGCGGTCGCCGAGACCCACTCTTTCAAGGGCCTTTATCGCGCGCTCACGGCGCTCCTTTTTGGATACACCGGCATATAGCAGCGGCAGCGCAACATTATCCACTGCGCTCTGTCTCGGAAGCAGATGGAAGCTTTGAAACACAAAGCCAACTGAATTCAGTCTGATCTCCGACAGCTTCGATTCGCTGCAGCCTATGATGTTCTCGCCTGCCAGCTCATATGTACCCGAGGTAGGAAGATCGAGGCAGCCAATAATATTCATCAGTGTCGTTTTTCCCGAGCCGGACGGCCCCATTATTGCAAGGTATTCCCCGTCCTCAACGGAAAGAGAGATATCCTTCAGCACGGGCACCTCTATCTTTCCCTGCATATATGTCTTATAGATATTCCGCAGCTCAAGGATCATGCATCAGCACCCCCGATCACTGCATCACTCTCCACTACCGCACCGTCCTCAACAAGGGCAACGTTCATATCCTCGTCCATGTACATGTCGTCCTCGGCAAAGTATTCGTCATCGACAAACTCATCCTCGGGCATGTCAACATTCAGATAGGACATATCATCCGTGGCATACATGCCGCTGTGTACTCGTTCATCGGCCACAGCAAGCTTATCCTCCTCGTTGATTCCGGAAAGAATCTCGTATTCCGACAGCATTTCATCGTAGCCGCCGAGAGTGATCTCCCGCTTCTCAATGCGATTCTTACCGTCAGCCGCCCAAACATAATTCTTGCTACCCTCATTCACAATGTAGTAGCTCGGCAGCCACAGACCGGTTTTGATCTCCTCGGATTCCGGCTCGGCATACACATGCTGTCCAAGCATGAGGCCGTCGAAATCATCCAGAATTATGTAGAAATTATACTTTGTCGCACTGGTGAAAGAATCCTCTGAGCCGTAATAGATGTTGCTGTCACCTGTATCGCTTGAAGCCTCGCGCTCGATGCTTTCGATAGTACCGCTCCATGTCATCTCGGGGTCAACTCTCGAAATAACCTTCATGCGCATACCCTCCTGAATATCATAGATATTCAGCTCGGTTGCTGTTCCCTTAACGCGGTATGTGGAGGTTGCAAGTATCGTGATATACGCCCCGGAATTACTTCCGTATATATCTGTGCCGTCATTTATCTGCTTTATCACACCGGCCATTTCCGCTGTGACATCGGCATTTTCAAGAGACTTCTTGAGCTGCTCTATTTCCTTTGCCTTTGCGGATTTATCATACTCCGTGGATTTAACCTCAAGCTGTGCGGACTGTATTTGCAGTGTGTACGAAAACTGCTCGGAGGAAGGTGCACTGTTCTTCTCCTTCTGCAATGAGCTTATCTGCTGATTCAGCGTAGATATACGATTTGTGAGGTTATCGAGCTGGAGCTGTGCCTCCTCAAGCTGCAAATTCAGGTCATCCATATCGTAGCTGAAAAGCTTATCGCCAACCTCTACCTCCTGACCGACCGTAACATACAGCTCGGATATTTTCTTTGTGTCATCTTTATATACCGAAAGCGTCTTCTCCGGCTCAACTACACCGCTGTATTTAGCTGTCATACCGAGAGAACCGGTACCGACTATGTCGCTAACCGAGGTCACATACACTATTTCGTTTGGGTCACTCGGCATTTTATTGCTGCCCCCCGCAACAAGCCATACGATCAGTATGAGTATAACGGCGCCGAGCACCGCCCCCGCGATCGTGAATACTTTTTTCTTAGTCATAAGATCATTCCTTTCTTGCAGCTAAACCCCTCAAGCATATAGCTCTTCTACATATATTATACAAGCAATAGTGCACGGAAACAACTTAAAAGTTTCTGACAATAGCGACAAAAGCCCCCGAACACGCGCATTAAGCAGCACTCGGGGGCTAAATTATTATTCTGTTACGAACGCTACAGCGTTTTTGTCGCCGACAGCGCAATACTTCGCACTTGCAATATACTTATTCAGCACCTCAAGAAGCTTCTTAAGATCATCAATGTCCGTAGCAAGGATCTCTCTGCGTATCTTTGCAATGGACTCCGGTGTGATCCCCTTGAGATATCTTGTGCACTCGAGTGTGCAGACTCCGGACGGGCTGAGAAGCGGATCGGTGGTGTTGACCGTGCTGATGATAACATCATTGAGCGATGCGCCCTGCTCTATGAAGCCTTCAAGGAATCCCGGAAGAGAATCGTACACTGTTCTGGTGTTCGGGAGATTCGGGTCTCTGTAAGAATAGCAGAAGAGGTCACCGTTAGCACGAACATTCATGCCTGTGCCGTAAGCACCGCCCTGAACACGAACCATATTCCAAAGATAGCTGAAGGTCATCAGAGACGAGAGAACGGAGCATGCACCGGTAAACTCGCTGCCGATAGCGTAGAGATTGCAGCCGAATGCGGAATAACCGACGCTTGCAGGTATCTCTATGGCTGTGGGGTTGTTGTCAGCGAGCGCATAGCAGACAGCCTCACCGAGCTCGCCCTCGGGCAGAGCGGAAATGAGTGATGACAGCTTGTCGGTATCGAGGTTTCCGCCGAAGCCTGCAAACAGACGGCCTGCAGCAAAGACCTTTTTGGAGAGTCTTGTAAGCTCATCGCTGTATTTGGCGGAATTCTTTTCAAAATCGACCGCAAGCTGTGAGAACCAGTTAACAAAGCTTTCGCCGTCAAGCAGCTCATCCAGTGCACCCTCTGCGGAGAATGCGGATAGTGCCTTCTTTACGGCATAGGAATGGCCGTTGCCGATGAGCGATTGGCGCATGAAATAATCGCCCTGCTTTATTGTCTCATTGATTCTGTCGACCTCGTCATACTTGCCGTTCAAAAGCAGCTCATTCAGGAGCTCGAATGCAGCAGCGGTGTTCTCCTCCAGCATACTTGCGGACACCACGAAGTACGGCTTGCAATCCTTAAGCTCGCCGGTCTTCGCCATGATGCTTATTTTAGCTGTCAAGGAGCCAAAGGTTGCCTTTATTCTGCTCTGGAGCTTATCGGCCGCCAGATTCTCAGTACGAAGCTCGCCGAAGCAATCCGCAAGCAGATTCAGCACTCTGAGCTCCTCCACGGTAAGATCGGAAACATCAAAGAAAAGGTTTGTGTAGACGATACCGTTGGTTTCGGTATTGACCCTGAGCACTTCCTTATTGCCGAGCTTTACAAGCTCTGTATCAACGGGATGCACCTCAACCGGCACATCGGCAAGCTCAAGATGCGGCAGGGACTTGATTGTCTCCTCGCTATCCTCGGACTGCTGCCACTTCTGCATACGCTCAAATGCCTTAAACTGGCTGAGTCTCTCATTTTCGTCCCACGCGGAGGTTATGGCTGCAAGTCTTTCAGCCTCCTTGGCTGCATCGTCCTCACTCTTAGTAAGGGACGGCAGAACATAGAGGTAGGACTTATCGGAAGCATCTCCGAGGATCTCGGCAAGAAGCTTTTCAAAATAATCCGTATCGAGCTTTTCACGCAGGGAAGCGAAAACGGATGCATTATCGACATGTGTCATCGGGTCATCGCCGTAAAGCCAGCCGGACATAATTCTTACCGCAAGCTCAACGCCGTACGGCTCGCTGATCTCCCTGTTTGTAAAGGCAAATCTTTCAAGAGAAGCTCTGAGAGCCTCCTTATCGAGTCCCTTTTCGAGCAGCTCATTCACTGCATTCGGCAAAAGCTCCTTGATCTGCGCAAACTGCTCCTTGGTGGTATTTCTTGCTACCAGAGAAATCGTCGGCTGATAGATTCCGTCCACAACGGAGAGTGAAATATCCTGTGCTACATCCTTTTCAAGGAATGCACGCTTAATAGGAGCTTCATTGGAGCCTGCAAGGTAGTCCGCCAGTATCTGCGCTGCATAGGTCTTTTCAACCTCGTCGTGATTGCAGAGTATTTTGGCAGTTACCATGTGTGCGCGGTCTTCCTCGCCGGCGCGTGCGCCGTAATATACGGTTCTCTCTCCGATTTTAGGCTCCTGCGGCACAAAGTCGAAGTCCGGCTTCTGGTAATTATATTTGGAAAGATACTCTTCATCCATGTACTTCAAAGCAGCCGCAAGGTCCATATGGCCGTCGAGGATGATCTTTGAGTTGGAGGGATGATAGAATCTTCTATGTGTATCCACAAATTTCCGATATGTCAGCTCCGGAATATGCTCCGGATGGCCGCCGCTTGAGAAGCCGTAGCTGTTATCCGGGAAGAGCAGCTGAGCTGTTTCCTCTTCGATCACATCATCTACCTCGGAGTAAGCACCCTTCATTTCGCTGAAAACAACACCGTTGTAGTACGGCTGTGCGGATTCGCTGTCAAACTCATAGTGCCAGCCCTCCTGCATGAATATCTCCGGACGCTCATAAATCATCGGGCAGAAAACAGCGTCGAGATATACAGCCATAAGGTTGAAGAAATCCTTGTCATTGCGGCTGGATACAGGGTACATGGTTTTGTCCCAGAAGGTAAATGCGTTCAGGAATGTCTGCATCGAGCTCTGGAGCAGTGATACAAACGGCTCCTTTGCCGGATACTTTTTTGAGCCGTTGAGAACGCTGTGCTCGAGTATATGGAAAACGCCAGTGCTGTCCTCCGGCAGTGTCTTAAAGCCGATCGCAAAGGTCTTGTTCTCATCCGGTCTGTCAAAATAGAGCAGCTCTGCTCCGCTCTTGACATGGCGCATAGTGTAAAGCTCAGCCGATTTGGATTCGACATATTCCTTCTTCACAAGCTCAAAGCCGGATACGACCTCGCCGAGCCCCATATTCTCGATACTAAATGTTTGTGTCTGCATTATAACTCCTCGTTTCGTTTTGTTTTCTACAGCAAACAATTCTGTGTGCTGTAGTTATCACTTTTCTTTATAATAGAGCATACAGTGGCAGTAGCCCTCGAAATCCGGATCCTCCATCTGCGCTTTAAATTCCTCGCAAATACACTTATATTCCGGCTTGCGCTGTAATCTGCACGGACAATAGCCACCTGTGCGCTTCAGTCCCTCTTTTACGCGTTCGACTATTTCGCGGTCTTCATTAAGACGTATTTTTCCCATATAATGGTAACCTCCTGTCAATTCAATATCAACATCCGCATCCGCGTGAAGCTTACTCTGCATTTATTCTATCACAGAGCGAACAAAAACACAACTCCCTCCCGTGTTATGTTCCCGGTGCATTTTACTCCTCGTCTTTAAGTACCCTTTCGAGCATTGCCGCGCAAATGCTTCTCTTTTCGTTCAGCTCGCTGTCGGCTATCATTATTTCCGTGCTAAGCAGCTTCAGAGGCACCTCCGGGCGCGGATCGAGCTCAACTCGTATGCGTGACATTATCTTTCCGTTTCTGTCACAGCTTATTATCTCCCATTCCTGCTTTCTTCGCATTTAAAGCACCCCCAACATATCTATTTTCCAAAATCCGCACTCATGACAAATCAATATTGGAGAGTGGCCATGGATAAGCAACGTGTTTGTGCAGCATACATACGTGTCTCCACGGAGGATCAGCTTGATTTCAGCCCGGACAGTCAGATAAGCGCCATAAGGGAATATGCAAAGAGGAACGACTTGCTGCTGCCGGATGAATTCATATTCAGGGACGACGGCATAAGCGGCCGCACCGCAAAAAAGCGTCCGGGATTTATGAGAATGATCGCCGCCGCCAAGGAAAAGCCTCGTCTGTTCGAGGCAGTTCTCGTTTGGAAATTTTCCCGCTTTGCCAGAAACCAGGAGGAAAGCATCGTTTATAAATCCCTCTTAAAAAGAGAGAATGGCATTGAGGTCATCAGCATTTCAGAGCCAATAACCGACGGCCCATTTGGGGAGCTTATCGAGCGCATAATCGAATGGTTCGATGCCTTCTACAGCGTGAATCTTTCCGCCGAGGTCAAGAGAGGAATGACCGAGCGTGTAAGACAGGGCGGTTCCGTCAGTGCGCCGCCCTTTGGATATGCTTATGAAAACAGAGAATTGATACCGCTCGAAGGCGAAGCAGACACTGTAAGGGCGATTTTTTCAAGATATCTTGCAGGGCATTCATGCCTGAGCATCGCCAAAGCTCTCAACAAAAACGGCTCAAAAACAAAGCGCGGTGGAAAATGGGAGGGCCGCTCCGTTCGCTATATACTGACAAACCCAATATACACCGGGCGAATTCGCTGCCGCCTGAAAGCTGACAGTGCCGATGAAGCAGTGCTTCGTCTCGGGAAGCACCGTGCTCTGATATCCGACAGCACCTTTGAAGCCGCACAAAGACGAATGAAGCTCGAGTCCTGCCGACATAAGCGAATCACTGAAATATCAAAGGAGGCCACCATGCTTGACGGTCTCCTGAGATGCAGCTCATGCGGCGGGCCGATTTCCCGCTGCGGAAAAGGGCGCGTAAACTGCTCGCGCTATACTCACGGGCGCTGTGATTCGTCCCACAGTCTGAACTCAGGCATACTCGAGAACATAATAAGGCTCAGTATGAAAGCCCTGTTCGGAAGTTTGGAGCTCCCGAACAAAAGCAAGCCATATTCCGACGACATAGTGACTATTATGGAGCGTATAGCACTTGAAAACATAGTCCTACAGCGCGTAAAGGATGCCTATATTGCCGGAATCGACACTCTTGAGGAGTATCAAAAAAACAAAAAGGACATTGAAAGCAGAATAAACAAGCTGCAAAGGGAGCTTTCCGGGAAAGCCGCGGTACAGCAGGTAAGTAAGGTTAACATTCGGTCTGATGCCATAGCGCTCCTCTTCGACGATTCGGTCAGCGGCAGCGAAAAAAACAGGATAATGCGAGCCATTACGGATCACATTATCCTGTCAAAAAAGCCTGAAAAAATTGAGATTATATTCAGGGTGTAGCGAATCAAAGGTGGAGCACTCTCTCCTTTATCTCCGCCGTTCTTCCCTGATTCCAATACTGTGTGCCGATATATCCGCAGGTGCGACGTGCAACATTCATTGTGTCCTGGTCGCGGTTACCGCAATTCGGGCACTCCCAAACCAGCTTTCCGTCATCTTCCACGATGTGTATCTCTCCGTCATATCCACAGCACTGGCAATAGTCGCTCTTTGTGTTGAGCTCAGCATACATGATATTGTCGTAGATATAGCGTATCACCTGGAGAACAGCCTCGATATTCTGCTGCATATTCGGAACTTCGATATAACTTATTGCGCCACCGGTGGAAAGCGCCTGGAACTGTGCTTCAAACGCAAGCTTTTCAAACGCATCTATCGGCTCGGTCACATGCACATGATAGCTGTTGGTAATGTACGGCTTATCGGTAACATCCTTGATGATGCCGAATCTCTTCTGTAGGCACTTCGCAAATTTATACGTCGTGCTCTCAAGCGGAGTACCGTAAATGCCAAAACCGATTGTGGTCTCGGCCTTCCAGCGCTCACAGGCCTCATTCATATGCTTCATAACCTTAAGTGCAAACGGTGTTGCACTCGGGTCGGTGTGGGATTTGCCCGTCATATAGCGTACGCATTCGCACAGACCTGCATAGCCGAGGGATATTGTTGAGTACCCGCCGTACAGCAGCTTATCGATCGTCTCGCCCTTTTTCAGTCTTGCGATGGCACCGTACTGCCACAGTATCGGCGCTGCATCGGAAAGAGTTCCCTTGAGACGCTCATGGCGGCACATGAGAGCCTTATAGCACAACTCAAGACGCTCATCGAATATTTTCCAGAACTTATCCATGTCGCCATCGGAGCTGAGAGCTACATCCACAAGGTTGAGTGTGACAACGCCCTGATTGAATCTGCCATAGAATTTATAATTGCCGTTTTCATCCTTCCACGGGCTGAGTGCACTGCGGCAGCCCATTACCGGGAAGCAGTTGCCCTCCTTGAGCTCCTTCATTTTCTTTTCGGAAATATAGTCCGGAACCATGCGCTTTGCCGTACATTTTGCGGCAAGCTTTGTCAGGTAATAATACTCGCCGTCCGGTGTGACATTATCATCCTGCAAAACATATATGAGCTTCGGGAATGCCGGAGTTACCCACACCCCCTTCTCATTCTTAACGCCCTGGCAGCGCTGCAGCAGCACCTCTTCGATTATCATGGCGAGGTCCTTCTTTTCGCGCTCGTTCTTCGCCTCGTTGAGATACATGAACACTGTGATGAACGGTGCCTGTCCATTGGTCGTCATCAGAGTGACAACCTGATACTGTATGGTCTGAACGCCGCGCTCTATTTCTTTTCTCAGACGTCTTTCGACTATTCTGGATATTTTCTCCTCAGTGGGCACTCCGCCAAGCTCAGCTATCTCAAGCATAACCTCAGCACGGATCTTTTCGCGGGAAATCTGCACAAAGGGTGCAAGATGTGCAAGGCTGATACTCTGTCCGCCGTACTGATTGCTGGCCACCTGAGCTACTATCTGCGTTGCGATATTACATGCAGTGGAGAAGCTGTGCGGCTTTTCGATAAGAGTACCTGTTATAACGGTGCCGTTTTGCAGCATATCCTCAAGATTAACAAGGTCGCAGTTGTGCATATGTTGAGCAAAATAGTCCATATCATGAAAATGGATGATGCCCTGCTCATGTGCCTCAACGATGTCATTCGGCAGCAGGATGCGCCTGGTTATATCCTTTGATACCTCACCCGCCATATAGTCACGCTGAACACTGTTGACCGTGGGATTCTTGTTGGCATTCTCCTGCTTAGCTTCTTCATTATTGCACTCAATAAGGCTGAGCACCTGATTATCCGTTGTGTTGGCTCTTCTCGCAAGTGAGCGCGTATAGCGATACTTTATATAGCGCTTCGCAACCTCAAATGCATTCATGCTCATAATTCCGTTTTCTACAAGATCCTGTATTTCCTCAACGGATGGTGCGCGGCCCATAGCCTGGCACTTCTCCTCAACCTCCGCCGCTATCTGTCTGATCTGCTCAGCAGAAAGCTCGCGTGTTCTGTCATCCGCGTTATTCGCCCTTGTAATAACCGCAATGATCTTTGTAATATCAAAAACTGCCTCAGAGCCGTTACGTTTTATGATCTTCATCTCAAGCCGCCTCCAAAAAATTCTGTAAACCTGTATTCTTTCGCTCTCGTAGTATTTCAACAACTCAACACAATATCTTGTGTTTAAATGACATATTAGTGATTCCGAACATCAACCAGTATACACTATAAGACGCTTCTTGTCGAGCATTTTTCGGAATTAAAAAACATCCAGCCTACTTTTGCATAGAATCAACTCTAATCCATTACCATAATTGCGCGAATAAAAAAATCAAGATTGGAAATCGAAGCAATTTTTTTCGGAAACAGCAAAACAGCATCGGCTCGACACATGTTCAAACCGATGCTGCTATAATTTATTCTGCGCCGATAATAAAGCCCCTGCCTTCCGCCAGGATTCGGTGCAAAAAGTCCGGCCTCAAGGATTTTCTCAAGCTTCTCCGTTTCAACCCTATCGGTGCGATATTTGCGAATGAATCTGCGTGTTTTCATCATTTTCAAAAGCTCCATAAGCTCACTCTCCGTTCATTCGATGCTCTGATTCTATCAGCTTTATTGCCAAGTAACAAGTACGCACATTTTTGTAACCATGAAGCTTTTGTCCGGACTTTGCTATTGCAATCATTAGGAAACTATACTAAAATGAAGTAAAAGCCTTGCAAGCTTGAGCGGAGGGATTGTAATGAACAAATACGATATAGCTGCATTTATCTGGCCCGCATACACCGGGGACGAGCCGAGAACGCGAATATTCTGGCCCGAGGGTATTGGCGAATGGCAGACAGTAAAAAATGAGCAGCGAGATTATCCTGATTTCAGTGAAAAAAGGCAGCCGATATGGGGTTATGTAAACGAAGCCGACCCATACGTGATGCAGATGCAGATAGATGCCGCTGCCGATCACGGGGTAAATGTTTTCATATACGATTGGTACTGGTACGATAAGCGCCCGTTCCTTGAAAACTGCCTCAACGACGGTTTTTTGAAGGCTAAGAACAACAGCCGAATGAAATTCTATCTCATGTGGGCAAATCACGATGCAAATTACTGTTGGGATGTTCGCAATGCTGCCGAGGATTGCGGAGACACCGTTGTATGGAGCGGTGCTGCCGACGAGGAGCAATTTGACATAATATCCGACAGACTCATCTCAAAATACTTCATGCACGAGCAGTATTATCGCATTGACGGCAAGCCGGTATTTATGATATACGATATCGATAATCTGATACTCGGACTCGGCGGAATAGAAAAGACAAAGAAGAAGCTCGAGCTTCTTCGAAGCAAGTGCATAGCTGCCGGTCTTCCCGGGCTTCATCTGCAAATAACTCAGTGGGGCGATGTTTCGCATAACCTCAGCGGTGTTGACTCAAGCAGAGAGAGCTCGGCAGTCGACACGGCTGAGCTTGCCGATATTTTGGGCTTTGACAGTGCCAGCAACTATCAATACTGCCACTTCCTTGATATAAGCCGCGATTACGCCGCTGTGACAGAGGATGCCGAAAAGAAGTGGGAGGAATTCTACAATCGCTACAAGGGCAAGTATTTTCCGCATGTGTCGATAGGCTGGAATAACAATCCGCGTTTTCGAAAGCTTCGCCCGAACAACATGACCGGCTGCACTCCGGAGGGCTTTGAGGCTGCACTCAGCAGGGTAAAGCATTTTGTTGATACTCATGAGCTTGACGCACCGCTGATCACCGTAAATAGTTGGAACGAGTGGACGGAAACCAGCTATCTTGAACCCGATCTGCTGAACGGCTACGGATATCTCGATGCTGTGAAAAAAGTATTTCTTGACGAACAATAACAGGTTAACATAAAACGGATGGAAGCGTTTTACGATTGCTTCCATCCGTTTTTTTATCTTATCTGCTGACCCTTAACAAAGACCGCTTTCACATTAAAAGCCTCATCAAGCACAACTATATCCGCACGCTTTCCGACCGACAGCTCGCCTCTGTCCGTGCAGCCTGCGGCCTTAGCCGGATTGACACATGCCATCACAGCTATTTCCTCCGGTGAAAAACCGAGTGCGCGCATATTTCTTGCACCACCTGCAAGGCTCACCGTGCTGCCGCATATAGTGCCGTCCTCCAGTCTGCAAAGCTCATCCTTTACAAACAGACGGATATCGCCCTCGCTGTATTCGCCGTCCGGCATACCTGCAAAGAAGCCGTTATCGCTTATCATGGTGACATTCTCCGCACCCTTGCTTCTTACCACAAGCTTTACAGCCGGCGCCAGCACGTGATGCATATCGCAGATGAGCTCACAATTTATCCTGTCATCGGTAAGGGCAAAGCCGGCAATGCTGGGATCCCTGTGACTGAACGGCCTCATTGCATTGAACATATGAGTTGCACGCTCAAATCCAAGCTCGGTGCCCCTTGCCGCCTCCTCATAGCTTGCATCGGTATGACCCATGGATGCCTTAATGCCGAGCTCCTTACACACCTTAAGCACCTCTTCAATATCCGGAAGCTCGGGTGCCATGGTTATCAGCTTTATCCTGCCGCCGCTGCATTCCTGCATACTTCTAAGCAGCTCAGCGGACGGACTTTGAATGCGTTCGACCTTCATGCCACCCTTGCGCACCGGATTGATGAACGGCCCCTCGGCGTGGATACCGATTATCCTGTCATCGTCAAGCTCATTGATATCCCTTATCGACTGCATCAGCTCTTCCGGATATTCCGTATCTAGTGTGGCCAGAATTCCGGTGACGCCCTCATTGGACAGCCAATCGAGCATCGGCTTGAGCGGTGCATCAATTCCGCAAAACTGCGCACCGTTTGCACCATGTATATGCGTATCTATAAAGCCGGGCAAAACATAGCAGCCCCCAGCATCAAAGCAGCCGTTCGATGACTTCTCTGTGATAACTCCGTTTTCAAAGCACAGCTCGCGCTCTGAAAACCTCATATCCGCTCCGAAAACCTTAGCATTGACTATTTTCATGATTCCACCCCATTTTGAAAAAGGGGATCTCCGGCGGAGAACCCCTCTTCAAACTAAATCAATTACAGTGTTATTGTATGTGTGCCGGCTTCAAGTGTCTTTCTGACAGTTTCGCCGTTCTTATCTGTGAGAATGACCTCTGCCTCGGAATCAAACGGGACAACAAATGTGTAAACAACATCGTCACCCTCGTACTTCCAGCCGGATTCATAGTAACCGGCAGCAGTGTTGACCATTGCCTTTGCAGCGCCGAGACGCTTATCGGGCTGAGGCTTCAGAACCGCACGCTTGTAACCCGGGCAATCCTCAACAGGATTCAGACCGCAAACATTCTTATAAACCCACTCGAAGACAGCGCCGTATGCATAATGGTTCATGGAGTTCATGCTTATGCCGCTGATCTTTCCGTCGGGATTCACGGAGTTCCAACGCTCCCAAACGGTTGTAGCACCCATATTTACCTCATACAGCCAGCTCGGGTAATCCTCCTGGAGGAAGAGTGTGTAGGCATCCTCATTCAGGCCGTTATCGGAAAGTGCACGGCAGAGCACCGGTGTGCCGAGGAAGCCTGTTTTGAGGTGCATGTTAGCTCTCTCAACCAGCTCGTGCAGATCAGCCGCAATGTGCTTACGTGCGGATTCCGGAGCCAGACCAAAGCTGAGAGATACGGCATTACCGGTCTGCGTGGAAGCAGCACAGCGGCCGCCGGGTGTATAGAACTCATGACGGATAGCATCAAGTATCTCGTTGGCGCGCTTTGTATACAGCTCATAATCCGCATACTTACCGAGAACACGTGCAGCCTTTGCGGTGAACAGTGTGGACTTATAATAATAAGCGGAGCAGAGGAATGTAACATTGGTTCCGCCGAGAACGGACTGCGGATCAAAGCCGGACTGCGGGCCGTCCAGAGCAAGCCAGTCTGCAAAGTGGAACTCTATTCCGAGCCACAAACGTGTAGAGCCATGTGCCTCATCGTAATTGTATATCCAGTCAGCCCATAGCTTCATGCTCTCGTAGCTGTTTTCGAGCATTGCCTTGTCACCGTTTGCAATATATGTTTCCCACGGAACTATTGTTGCAGCATCGGCCCAACCACAGTGTCCGCCGTGGAGTGCCTCACCGTACTTGCCGTCTCTGTTGAGCATCATCGGAGAAACGTCGGCTACCTTACCGCCGAGAAGCTTCTGGTCGATGAGAAGATCGTGGCTGTACTTTGTATAGAATGCCTGGCAATCCATATTGTAGTTTGCTGTCGGGCAAAATGCCTGTGCATCGCCCGTCCAGCCCATGCGCTCGTCACGCTGCGGGCAATCGGTCGGAACATCGAGGAAGTTGCCGCGCTGTCCCCACACACTGTTCTGATACAGGCGGTTGACCTTCTCGTTTGCTGTCTCTATCTCGCCAATCTTCTCAAGGTCGGAATACAGCACCCATGCCTTCATATTTGTAACGCCGTCAAAGCTCTCGATTCCGGAGAACTTAGCATAGCGATAGCCATAGAAGGTCGAAATAGGACGCACAAAATGCTTCTTACCGTCAGAAATAAATCTGTATTCGCAAAGAGCGGAGCGCATGTTGTCGCGATAGAAGCAATCATCCTGAAGCAGCTCGCCAAACTGCAAGCGCAGCTCTGTGCCTGCCGGAAGCTCGGCCTCAAAGGTGAGCCAACCCGTCATGACCTGTCCGACATCAATGACAAGCTCATTCTTCGGTGTTGTGATTATCTTCGGCTCAAGAACATGCTTTACAACCGTCGGCAGCGACAGTCTTGCACTGGCCTCTCCAAGCTGCTGAGTATAGGGCTTTACCGGCTTCCAGTCGGTATATGCACAATCGGCACAGGACCAATCACTGATCTCGAGGGTCGCGTCATAACGCTCACCGTCATATATGTTGCCGAAGGTCAACGGGTTCGGAGCGCACTGCCAGCTTGTATCTGTAACAATGACTGTCTCGCCCTTATCCGTCTCAACGCGCAATTCACCGAAGAACATGTATTCCTCTGTGAAGTTATTTGCGGGAGCACCTATCTCGCCTGTTTCATAGCTTGCAACACCGCCGTCAAAGCCGAATCTTCCCTTTGCCCAGCCGTTGCCTATAATAGCGCCGATAGCGTTCTTGCCGCTCTTTACAAGCTCTGTCACATCATATGTCTGATACTGGATCCAATCGCTGTAGGCATTGCAGTTAGGAGCAAGGTACTCATCGTTCGCCTTGCTGCCGTTTATGTACAGCTCATATATGCCGAGACCGGTAAAGTAGGCTCTTGCCTTTTTTACCTCGCCGTCGATCTCAAAGGTCTTTCTCATGTATGGCGCTGTCTCAAGCGGAAGCTCCGGTGCTATACGCTCGCCACCGAAGGGCTCATCTATTTTTGAGGTCTCGAACCATGCGGACTCGCTCACTGCCGTTTCGCCGTTATCTGCACAAACGGTAACGCGCCAATAATAGCGAGTGCGCGGCTCAAGCGTGATCTCCACCGGTACGCCGAGAGAGGAAAGCTTATTGCTCTCGCCCGTGTCAAAAACGAGCTCGCAGAACTCCGGACATTTTGAAACCTCGACACGTGCCCATGCCTGCTTCTTTGCATCCGTATCGCAAACAGTCCAGGACACTGTTGGGGTTTTCAGATCAAAGCCCAGCGGATTGACTATTCTGTTTGTCTTCATTCTTTCTATTCGCATAATTTACATCCTTTCCGATTTTGTAAAAATTACCGAATGTTTTCCTGATTTATCTTTAAATAAGTATAACAAATTATAGTAAAAAAAGAAAGGACGTAATTTTGTTCAAAAAACGTCCTAACTTTTCGTTCAATATGCAGATTTTATTCTGTCGGGCTCTCACCGCAAAGCTCTTTAAGCACCATGCAGGTAACAGGATAATCGTCACTGTAGAAATATAGCGAATCAGCCTCTGAGACGGACTGCGCTTCTTCGTCGATAGGTACACCCGAAACAAACTCCTCCGAAAGCCAGCATTCAAAGCCCTCGGCAGGGTATTTGCTGTCAATTATTCCGCCGCGCAGTGTTATCGGCTCGGAAATATCGAGTGTCAAAATATACTCATCAATATATTCACTTGAAATTCCCGTTTTACTCGACCGGGTCGCTTCATAACGGTCAAGGTAATACGCCTCTCTCAGACGTTCGATGACTTCCGCCTTTTCGCTGTCTGCAACATTATATCTATCAGCAACTCGTCCATTTGACATCAACACGATATTTTCGAGCTTCTCAACCAGTACGAAGGTCGGGTCACTGAGGATATAATCCTCCGACAAGGCTATTGACCTAGCGGTTTCAAATATCTCCTCCATGCGTCCGACAGAAAGCATGTCATGGTAGACGAATTGCTTGACCGATCCGTCGCGCATATAGAGCACCAGATTAGTCGTACAACTCTCGTTCTGAGCCTCATATGTATCTATTCCCGAGGCCTTCCAGCTCGTGGGATGATACGGAAAATACAGTTCGACCTGATTCTGATTCATCAGCTCTGCAAGCTTCAATCCGGTGCTTACCAGCCTCTCGTCAAAGCTTGCCATTTCAACATAGCAGCCATCATCTTCACCGTAAACATATTTGCCGTTACTGAAATTATAATATTCAGTGATAGCTCCGCCCTCGTTCTTAGTACAGATATTGTTCACTGAGACCGCATTTACATCGCCGATTTTCGGCACATCCATGACCCCGATAAAACCGAAGGCCACAAGCAGATTCATCACCGCAAATACCGTCAAGCCGACCAGATTCGGTACCGCGCAGTGCAGCACTCTCTTTAGGCTCCTGTTATACAGCAACTCCATAACGCACCATGCAAGCAGTACTCCGGCGATACTGCCGAAAAGATAACCGACGTATTTGTCGGTCAGCCAGAGCGCACCGATGCTGCCCATAAAGGCGGCAAGCAGCGCCGCAGAAAACCTGACAGCCATTCTGAATTTACCCGAGTAACCGATCTCCGCAAGCTCGCTCTTTCTTTTGCAGAAGACGTACATAGACATCATGGCGCAAACGGCAATCTGCGCGAAAACCACAAGAAGCCTTATGAGCACCGACATCGCATTCATATTCGGCCCGAGGCGCACAGCAACCCCAACGCTGAACAGCACCGGCGAAAGCAATGTTGTCGCGAAATAGGAAGGATCGAAATCACTCAGCGGTATCGAACAATCCACGATTGTTGAAAGAAACATTACCGCCGCAGGGTAGACTGCTGATATCGCCAAAAACGAGAATACAGCCTCCCACATGGTGGCAGACAGCACAAGCATGAGCACCACAAAGAGGTAAACCGCCATTCCTACAACAAAGAGTATACCGCACAATAACCACACATAGCCTATAGCATCGCTTTTGAAGCCCACTATCGAGCTGAGCGATGCAGTTAACATAATTCCGACGATTATTATAGAAACAAGGAGTGACAACGCTGCCGAAAACACTCTGCCGAGGTAATGCTCAGACCTCAGCACGGGCAATGCGTGGAAATAATCCAGCTTCTGCCGCTTGTGGAGATACCCAAACTGCATAACAGCCAATCCCAGGGCAAGCAGCAGCAATGGCGCCAATGTGCTCAGCTCAAAAACATCGTTCACCGAATAGAGATAACTCTCCCAGAAATAATCGGAGTGCTGCTTATTGGCAAGCTCACCCGTCAGCACAGAGACGGGCAATATGAGCAGCACAAGCATACAAAGGCTCAGAAGCAGTCTGGTCTGATACAGCTGCGTTTTCACCACACTGAAAATTCTTTTAGCAGATAATTTCTTCGAAGTCATAGCCGACCGCCTCCATTTCACTGATAAATACCTCTTCAAGAGAGAGTGACAGGAACTCGCAGAACAGCGTTGGGCGGCTCGCAAGCACAGTCTCGATAGCGTCTCTCTCGCCCCTTATCACCATTGAGCACAGCGAACCCGTGTGGCTAACCGAAACAACATCCAGTGTATCGAGCACTTCCCTCTCATCCGAGGGATTCGTGAAGGCCACCTGCACTCTGTGCATACCGAGGTGCAGCACGTCCACCTCGCGCTCCATGATGACGCCGCCCCTGTGCAGCAGACCGACCGTATCGCAAAAATCCTCGAGCTCGCGCAGGTTGTGGGACGCTATCAGCACGGTCATGCCGCGGTCGACGACCTCTCCTGCGATGATTCTTTTCAGCAAGCGACGCATTACCGGGTCAAGACCGTCGAAGACCTCATCCAGCAGCAGGTGCTTCGGCTCGCAGGAAAGCGCCGCGATCAACGCCGCCTGGCGCTGCATTCCCTTACTCATTGTCGATATCTTCTTTTTGCGGTCAATTTGAAATATATTGCACAGGCTGTTGAACTTATCCCACGAAAAGCTCTCATAGAAGCTTGCATTCAGCTTCGCCGTACTCTGCAGGGTCGCACCCGGCTCAAAATGAGGATTATCCGGCACAAAGACCAGTTGGGACTTAACAGAAACGTTCTCATAGGAGCTTTCACCGTCCACCAAAACGCAGCCGCTGTCCGGCATATACACGCCGGATATACAGCGCAGCAGCGTGCTTTTTCCGGCACCGTTTGAGCCGACAATGCCGAGGATGCGACCGTCCTCCGCTGTCAGCGAAACATTTTGCAGGGCAAATGTGCCCTCAAAGCTTTTTGCAAGCGAATTAACCTCTATCATCCTCATCATCCCCCTTTGCAAAGCATTCTTTTACCGCATTAATAATCTCCTCCGCGCTTGCACCGGCCATGGCTGCTTCGGCGGCATACTTTTTCACATTTTCAATTGCGGCGCGCTTTCTGTTATCCATGAGTGACTGCTGATCCGACAAAAATGATCCCTTGCCCGGCACAGAGAATATCACCCCGTCGCGCTCAAGCATGGCATAAGCCTTTTGAACGGTATTCGGGTTTACTCCGGCCTCTGCCGCGACCGAGCGCACACTCGGCAGCTGAGCACCGGGGCTGAGCACACCTATGGAAGCAAGGCGCAGAACACCGTTATATACCTGCTCATAAATCGGCAGGCCGCTTCTATAATCTATATACAGCATGGCTTCTCCCCTCCTGTATCATCTGTACTATATATGTTAATACAGTTGTAGTATACAGCTCTTATCAGAATAAGTCAAGGGATGAACGAGATTTCTCTTGACTTTTCCACCTGTTTATGGTTAAATCTTATTATGGTTAAGGGAGTAGTCGGCGCTGTGCGCTGCTCAGTCGACACACTTGGGGCATGCCCCACGGCTTTGCATTAAATGACGAGACTTATCTGAAAGGCGTTTTGCGCTTTCAGATAGGTCTTTTTATATGCCCTTAATTAAAAATTTAATAGAAAGTGGTTTTGTTATGACTCTTACGGAATTGTTCATTCTCGCGGTCGGCCTATCCATGGATGCCTGTGCGGTGTCCGTATGTAAGGGCTTGTCTGTACAGAGGGTAAAGCCAAAGCACATGCTCATTGTTGGAGCGTATTTCGGCGGATTTCAGGCGCTTATGCCAACCATCGGTTATCTGCTGGGCATCAGCTTTCAGTCAATGATAGAACGCTTTGATCACTGGATAGCCTTCGTGCTGCTTGTCGCAATCGGCATCAACATGATAAAGGAATCCCGTGAAAGTGCAGACGAGCTTAATGATTCCTTTACCTTCAAAACGATGCTTCCGCTTGCCATTGCCACAAGCATAGATGCGCTTGCAGTCGGTGTAACCTTCGCATTCCTGCAGGTTAACATCGTACCGGCTGTCATCTTCATCGGCGTTATCACATTTATTCTCTCCGCTGTCGGCATTCGCGTCGGCAATGTATTCGGCGCTAAGTACAAGTCTCGAGCAGAGCTTGTCGGCGGCATCGTCCTCATCTTCATGGGTGTCAAGATACTTTTCGAGCACCTCGAGTTGATCGAAAAGCTATGTTCACTTTTCTAAATCTAAACATTACATAGTAAAATGCGGCTTCCTTTTCCGGGAGGCCGCATTTCTTCTGTTATTTTCTATTGTTCTTTAGCTCGCTTCTTTTGCTAATATACCTTGCACTTATTTTCGTGCATGACAAAGGCGCTCCACCTTTTTATTAGGTGGAGCGCCTGATTCATCGAATCAGATCGATCTACTGATCAACAATTACTTGTTGTATGCTGCGTAGAACAGATCGTAGTAGGAGTAGCCA
>CAZHDW010000007.1:0-81682 GCA_964531265.1 uncultured Ruminococcus sp. | reverse complement strand
CTTCGTGGCAACATTATGGCAACAGAAAATCAGTAAGTGAAAATAATATAGATAATTGAGATAAAATATTGGCTCAAAAGATACAAAACTTAAATTAAAATGTTTAAGAACGCAAATAACGGAGCCAAGCCGAATAATCAATTATGCATATGAAAACCGCCTGATCGCAATTCGACCAGGCGGTTCTCCTTATATTTCATCCCCAAAAAACATTTTATCGACGTATTTTTCATTAAATCTCGGGTCTCCGCCGAGATTGACATGCTCGGATGACTCGGCAATGCTGTTGAGGGCGGCCCTTGCCTCCCCATTCAGCAGCACCTCTGCCGCACCCGAAAGTGCAGCGTTTCCGATTATCCTCGCTCTCTCTGCAAGCTCCTTCGGCAGCAGACCTATCTCCGCCGCACTGCTTACATTCAGGTGGCTTCCGAAACCGCCTGCGATATACAGGGTCTCTATCTCATCCATGGACGCTCCGGCTGTCTCGATAAGCATCTCCATGCCGGCAGCGATTGCCGCCTTTGCAAGCTGTACTGCGCGCACATCCTGCGGCTCAAGCACCACATTGTCGCACAGCACCAGCTCATCCTCATCCATTGAGCCCGTCTCGTCTATCTGCTCCGTGCGAAGCCCGGCGGCTATCGCATCTATCAGTCCGGAACCGCAAACACCAACCGCCGGTGCATCCGCGATAGTGTGCACGCAGAGCCTGCCGTTTTCAGTCCAAACCCTGTCAACAGCGCCGCTGACACTGCCGCAGCCGCAGGATATACCTGCACCCTCAAAGGCCGGGCCGGCCGCTGTGGACGTAACATAGAGCCTGCCGTCCTTCCACAATGCCATTTCTCCGTTGGTACCGATATCGCACAGCAGCGATGTGGAGTTACTTTTGCACATTCCACTCGCAAGCACTGCTGTTGTTATATCCGCACCGACAAAGGCATTCATGCACGGCGGCAAATATGCCTTAACATTCAGTATCTCTGTCTCGAGATTGAACAGGGTATCGGCAATAAAGGGTGCTCGCGACAGGCTTGTGGGATCAAGCCCCACCAGCAGGTACAGCATGGTGGTATTGCCGGTTATCACCATGGAATCCGGCAGAGCGCCGCCCATGGCCTCCCTTAAAAGCTCATCAAGCTTCTTCGTCACCTGCTCGCGAAGCCTTTCGCCCTCACCCCTCATTGCGGCAGCTATGCGCCCCATAACATCGGCCGCTATTGCTCCCTGCGGATTCAGCCCGGCCGCTGTGCCGATGCATTTTCCGGTTGAAAGCTCATAGGCCTTTACCGCTATGGTCGTTGTGCCGATATCCACCGCAGCGCCGAAGCTGCCCTCCATAGGATGCAGTGCAGCGATATGCTCGGCGGTTGCGGTCTCTATCCTGTGTCCGACGGCTGCATCCGGCAAAATCACCTCGGCATCGCCGAGCAGCACAGCCTGACAGGAAAGCCGCATACCTGCGCGTCTTTCGGCGTCGTTCGGCTCGGATACCTCGCCCCTAAGCTCCACAGCGCATTTGCCGCAGCTTCCCCATCCTCCGCAGGGGTGTGCCGTATATATTCCGTTTTCGTGCAGAACGTCATCCAGAAGCCTTTCACCCTCAAAGTAGAGCTTCCTGCACTTGCCGTTCTGCCAAAGCGTTAACTCATACATTTTCTGTCTCCGTAAACAGTATGATACCGAAGTATGTGACGGTATTGGTGCCGTTAATGTATTTCAGGTCGGTATTCGTGCTCGTTTTATAAACATCGATGCAGTAGCCCTCCATGGGCGCCAGAGCTTCATCCGGGAATCTGCACGGAAGATCGTCCTGTTTTGCGCAGCGCTCGCAAAGATAGCAGCCGCCGCTCGAAAGATGCAGGAATTTCTCCCCGGCAAAGAGCGTATTAGCCGCTGCATGTATCCTACGACTGACCTCCTCGTGATTGTGACCGACCTCTGTCATTCCTTCAATGTCAAAGCTGTCCTCTATATCGCCTATAGTCTGGTAGAGCATTGCATGGCTGTAGCCCTTAAGCTCCGCCAAAAGCTCATCCGGCTTGCCTATAGCAGGCGGACATGTCCAGTACTTGCCGAATCTTCCGCATCCGTTGGAGGCACATATATCCCAAAAGGCCTTATCGGTGACTATCTGCTCCTGCAAAATGACCTCTGCCTTTATCGCTCCGTTTTCAATTGCTGCATCAATCAGGCTTTTCCGGTCGACCATTTATATTTCCTCCCTATAGTTATGCTGTGCCCAAGAATGGACACAGCATAGTTAACTTTAATCAGTTTTCAAGTGCTTTAAAGAAAGCATCTATGTTGTCCCAGCTTGAATGTGCCGGGATATCGCAGCCGGATGAGGGAACAAAGTTCCTGTAGCCGCCGCACTTTTCGATGAGTTCCTTTGTGGCCGCTGTTATCGACTCCGGAGTACCGTGTGCAAACTGTGCCGACGGGTCGATATTGCCCATGCACAGTGCATCCTCGGGAGCCTCCTTCATGACCTGCTCCATGCTGACCGCATTGCCGAAATGATAAGCGGCAGCGCCCTGCTCGAATATCGGCTTGAGCATACTGGAGACAGAGTTTCCGCAGTTGTGATAGAGCACTGCGAAATCATCGTCCTGAAGAGCATCTATGATGCGCTTTACATACGGCATGGAGAATTCCTCCGCCATTGCCGGGCTGAGTATACCCGTCAGCGGCTCGGCCATGAGTATACCGTCCGCGCCGGCCTCCCTCATTGCCTTTCCGTACTGAATGAGGTACTGTACGGCCTTATCCAGAACAACATGCACGGTCTCGGGCTCATCATAGCAGAAATACATTACCTCAGTAACATCCATCAGTCTGCCCGCAAGTGAATACGGGCCTATCATGCCTGCAAGCACCGGCTTATCCGTGATCCTCTGCTTTGCAAGACGAACACCCTCGATATAGAGCTTGGCGCGTCCGGCATCGAGTGTCGGTACCTCCAGCTCATTTGCCTCGTCCTCATCGGAAATGAGCTGACCGATTATGGCCGGAACCTCATCCTTGGAGAACTTTACGCTTGCACCGAAGGCCTCAGCCTCAACGGAAAGATCCATCATGCTGACGGCGGCCAGAGTATTCGTCTCGTCGGAAACGATCTTCATGGCCTGAGCCATAAGCTCGGAATCATTCACAAGCTGCTCAACGGTGACATTCAATTTCTGCGTTGCAGGAAACGAGAGTATAGGCAGTGCTCGCTGCTCGTCGGAGCGTGCTGCATTCCACAAAATTTCACGAATATTCATTTCAACTTTCCCCTTAAATAATTTAGCTTAGCTGCAAAAAGCCACGGCCTGATCCGCTGCGCTTGCTGCGTCAACGGTGTAGGAATCCGCACCGATCTCGTCGCAGAATGCCTGATTTACCGGAGCACCGCCGATCATGATCTTGACCTTATCGCGAATGCCGGCAGCCTCGGCAGCCTTAACAACATCGCCCATAACGTTCATTGTTGTTGTGAGCAGAGCGGAGCATGCGATGATCTGGCAGTTCTCCTCGATAGCTGTCTTTACGAAGGTCTCCGGAGCTACGTCGGTACCGAGGTCGATGACCTCAAGGCCCTTACCCTCCATCATCATCTTTACAAGGTTCTTGCCGATGTCATGCAGGTCGCCCTGAACAGTGCCGATGCAAACCTTGCCGGATGCCTTAATGCCCTCTGCTGCAAGCAGCGGCTTCAAAATGGAAACGCCCTGGTTCATTGCACGTGCCGCAATGAGAACCTCCGGTACGAAAACCTCGTTGTTCTTGAACTTCTCGCCGATAACGGACATGCCGTCCAGAAGACCCTCTTCGAGTATCTGCTGCGGAGCAAAGCCCTCATCAACGGCCTGCTGAACGAGAGTCTTGACTATTTTTGCCTTTCCGGCCTGAAGCTGAGCGGAAATTTCCTTTAATTCCATGATAATAATCCCCCTAAAATACTGTCATTGGTAATTTTCGCAGCACTTGAAAAACATGTGCTGAAAGAGTATACTGTCTATAGATTAGTAACGGCCGACGCGCTTGATCTCATCCATGATTACCTTCATGTTCTCAAGAGATACCGCATTCGGAATGGAGTGGTCGGATGAGAAGATAAATCCGCCGTTCTCCTTGAGGATCGGCACCTTCTCGTTGATCTCTGCGATAATAGCCTCCGGATTTGTCCAGTTAACGGCATTTATACCGCCGCGCAGGCAGAGCTTATCGCCGTATTCCTTCTTTATCTTGAGGCAGTCCATACCGGCCTTGACCTCGAGCGGATTCAGCGCATCAACGCCGGTTGCCACGATATCCGGAAGCAGAGTCATGATATCGCCGCAGGAATGAAGCTGTGCAACGATGCCGTGCTCATGTGCCCAGTTGACAGCCTTTTTGTGGTATGGCTGAAGCATATTGCGGTACATATTTGGTGAGAAGAAGGTAGTTCCCTTGTAGCCCATATCGTCGTACCAGAACAGCTCATCAAACTTATAGCCTGCATCCCAAAGACGGTCGTACAGAGCGATATTGTGCTTGAGGTAGGTATCGAACATATCCTCAACAAGCTCCGGCTCCTCCATCATTGCGATGAGCAGGTTCTCGGTACCCATCATCCAGGAGTGTGTAACGTCAAAGCCGAACCAGAAGACAGCGCGTATCCAGCGGCCCTCGGCTCTCCACTTTGGAAAATTCTCTTTGAGCATATCCCACGGAATGCGGTCATCCTCAAGAGTCATGCGTGCCTTTGCATCGGCCCATGCCTCCTCATCGACCACCTTGAAGTCCAAAAACTCCGGTGTGGAGTCCTCCTCCTTGAAGTGCTTCATTGTGACGCCCCACTCGGATGTAGCTATATACCAACGGTCATTTTCTTCGAGTATTTTCTGTTCGTATCTCGGTGTGATATCCACCTGGAATACGCCGAGCTTATCGGCACCGAAGTAATCTTCCCATGCGACATCTGCCGGCATGCCCTCGTTTTTCCAGCGACGGATGGTGCCTGCCCACGGATCGTCTATTATCGGCACACGGTCAGCTTCCTTGTGCTCATACATACGCTTAATGCGCTCCCACGAATTCATAACAGCAACTCCCTTTGTTATTTTCTTGACTTTATCTTATCGCAAATAAATACGCCCTGCAACCGATTTCGGCTGGACAGTGATTTTTTTGCGATTTTAAATCAATTTTTTGATATCAGGTGATCAACATGTACAGTACTAACGGAGATTTCGGACAGGTACGCATTGTCAATTTTCTTCCAACGCTACAGAGTCGAAACCTCTTTTCACTACATACAATCGGCTGGCACAAGTGCAATGATCTGTACCGCTATACATATGAGCAGGGCAATTCCGCCCATCTGCTCTTCTTCACTGTGCACGGCAGCGGCTACCTTACAATGAAACAGCAGAAATTCACAATTCCGGCCGGCTCTATTACCTTCATACCGCGAAACACACCCTGCCAATACGGTACTCCGAAGAACGGCCTGTGGGAATTTTACTGGATACATATATCCGGTGATGTAGCAACACAATTTATGGATACTGCGGCTCAGTCCGGCAATTTTCTGACGGATTTCGAGCTCGGCTACAACTATGTTCAGCGGCTTGAAACACTCATGCGCCTGTGCTCAAAGAGGGAGCACAATGTCGATCTTTTCATCTCTCAGCAGCTTAGCGAGCTTCTGCACCACACGGCAATACGCCTCAGCGAGCCTCCGGAAAGCCTGTCCCTCTCGAGCCGCGCCATAGCGTATATCGAGCAGAATTTCCACTCACACCTCACCATGGAGGAGGCCGCGCAGAAGCTTTTTGTTTCCCCGGCGCACCTCATACGCACCTTCAAAAAGGAGACCGGATATACTCCGCACGAATACCTGACGGAATACCGCCTGACGATAGCCGCTCAGCTTCTGGAGTTCGGCCAGCAGCGCGTTGAGGAGATAGCCGCAAACACCGGCTTTTCCTCTCCCAGTCACTTTATCAGCAGCTTTCGCCGGCAGTACGGCTGTACGCCCCTGCAATACCGCAGTATGGCCTCGATAGCTCAGAAGGACAGGGATAAGCAGTACTGAAATATCAGCCCACAAAGCATTAAACCGACCTGTGATTCGCTCACAGGTCGGTTTTTTGGCTTATAATTACAGGGATTCTATTTCGAGCTCTCCGTTCTTTGCTACAACCGCTATTCCGGAGATCTCCTCTTCGCCCTTTTCGACGATGAGGGAGGTTATCTTATCCTCAACTGTACGGCGAATGGTGCTTCTTATATCACGTGCGCCGCTTCTGCCGCCAACAGCCCTCTGTGCAATGAGAGCCACGGCCTCATCGCTCCAGCGCAGTGCGATACCGCGTTCACCGAGCGTTGCGACATACTCGTTCAGCATGAGAACTGCAATCTTCCTGTAATCCTCCTCATTGAGTGCACGGAATATGACCACCTCGTCGATACGGCTGAGGAACTCCGGACGCAGGAACTCGGAAAGTGCACGCATCGTCTTTTCTCGGTTCACATCCGCCGCAGTGCGGTTAAAGCCCACCAGAGCCTCGCGATTATTGCTGCCCGCATTCGAAGTCATCACGATCACCGTGTTCTCAAAGTTTACGGTGCGTCCGTGAGCATCAGTTATTCTGCCCTCATCCAGTATCTGGAGCAGGATATTCATCACGTCGGGATGAGCCTTCTCTATTTCATCAAACAGCAACACGGAGTACGGACGGCGACGAACCTTTTCGGTAAGCTGACCTGCCTCGTCATATCCGACATAGCCCGGAGGTGAGCCGATGATCTTGGATACCGAGTGCTTTTCCATGAATTCGGACATGTCAAGACGAATAAGTGTCTCGGGAGAATCAAACAGCTCCTTGGAGAGCACACGAACGAGCTCCGTTTTGCCTGTACCCGTCGGGCCGACAAAGATGAAGGAGGCCGGACGACGGCGCGGATTTATCTGTATGCGGCTTCTGCGTATTGCAGCGGATACCGCCTTTACCGCCTCATCCTGTCCGATTATCTTCTCACTGAGCTTATCCTCGATATTTGCAAGCTTTTTAAGGTCACTCTGTTCGATCTTGGAGGCCGGAATACCCGTCCACAGCTCAATAACATATGCAAGATCCGCCTCGCCGACCTTAGCGGTTATCTCGTCATCATCAAAGCGCTCCAGTGCCTGCTCAAGATTAGCCACCTGGTACTTCGCCTGAGCCAGAGCCTCATAATCCACAGGATCGGTATTTTCAATTTCTTCAAGCTTTTTGGATTCCTTTTCGAGCTTCATGACAGTCTCTTCGAAATCCGCAAGGCTCTTGTTTCTGAGAGCTGCGCAGGCGCAGGCCTCATCCAGAAGGTCTATAGCCTTATCGGGCAGATAGCGGTCGCTGATATAGCGCTCTGCCAGGACGACTATCCTCTTTGCTATGGCATCGGAAACACGAACATTGTGGTACTTTTCATAGTAGCCCTTTATGCCCATGATGATATCGGCGGCATCGTCAATGGACGGCTCCGTAACCGTGACCGGCTGGAAACGGCGCTCGAGTGCGGCATCCTTTTCGATATACTTTCTGTATTCAGCAAAGGTCGTGGCACCTATCACCTGTATCTCGCCCCTTGAAAGTGCGGGCTTCAGGATATTTGCGGCATTCATGCTGCCCTCCGCATCTCCGGTACCGACCAGATTATGCACCTCATCGATGAAGAGTATAATATTGCCGTCCTGCTTCACCTCGTCGATAAGTCCCTTGATGCGGCTTTCAAACTGTCCTCTGAACTGTGTTCCGGCAACAAGCGAGGTGAGATCGAGAAGCTGAATCTCCTTCTTCATCAGCTTTGCAGGCACCTTACCCTCCGCAATGCGCAGTGCAAGTCCTTCGGCGACGGCGGTTTTACCCACACCCGGCTCGCCGATGAGGCATGGGTTGTTCTTTGTGCGGCGTGAAAGTATCTGTATCACGCGCTCTATCTCCCTGTCACGGCCTATGATGCTGTCCAGCTCGCCCTTTCTGGCCTTCATGGTCAGATCGGTGCAGTAGGCAGCTATATTCTTACGCTTTGATTTGTGAAAATTTTCCTTCTTTTTCTTTTCATCGCCGCCGGGCTGCTCATGGTCATGGTGCTCCTGCATTGTGCCGTCACCGTGTGCATTCATTCCGAGCTGACCCAGAAGCTCCGCCGGAAACGGTATTGCTCCGCCCGGCTCAAAATCGTCATCATCCATATTCATCATGGCGGACATGCTGTCGGACATGGCCTCAAGCTGATCTTCGGTGATGCCCATTTTCTCCATTATGTCATTTACCGGCTTTATTCCAAGCTCCTTCGCGCAAACAAGGCAGTAGCCCTGTGTGGCATTCATATCCGTTGATGGGGATACGAATACAACGGCCGGCCTCTTTTTGCAGCGTGTACACATCATCATATGATTATTCCTTTCTGTAAACACAGCAGCGGATCAATTCTCCCTGCTTATCCTTGCCCTTATCTCTCCGGGCAGATCGAGATCGTACGTTCCGTCGTTGCAGCGCAGTATTTCACGGAATACCGCAGCGTAGCGTATAAATGTATAGATCATTGAAGTCGCCGTGATTATCAGAGCGGCCGTTGATACGGCGAAGAACACCTTCTCAGACACGTGCATGAAGCTGTCCATCACCACAATGAGTGCAATGGCGATATAGAACAGTATGGTGGAAAGCTTTCCGTACCATTTTGACGCACAGGGCTTCTTCTTGTTCTTGAGCAAATAGCATGCACCGCAAAGCATGATAAGCTCCTTTGTGACAAGCAGGAACAGCAGCGGGCATATTGACGGATAGCGTATCGCTATACATATCGCCACCGCACCCTGAGTAAGCTTGTCCGCAAGTGGGTCGAGCATCTTGCCGAGCTCGGTTATCTGGTTGAAGGTTCTTGCCACAAAGCCGTCCAATGCATCGGACAGTCCGGACAGACCCAACGCTATAAGAGCACCGACTATGTTATCCTTAACCGCACAGTAAACAAAAACAGGTATCACTACAATGCGAAAGACCGACATGGCGTTTGGCACTGTCAGATTCTTGTTTCTTCCCTTCCCCTTTTTCCTCTCAGTATCCGTGTGTACTGACATACTCATTTCCTTTCATGACAAATTATGAGCCCATGCTTACCCTAAAAGACTGTAAGCGGGATTGAAATCATACAGCATTTTGAAAACCACCGAGTCGCTTAATAGATCGGTGACCTTGAGCTGAAGCTCAAGACTCAGCAGCGGAACAAAGGCCTGAACACATGCCAGAACCACCCATATGACGACTATCGCCATAAGAAGTCCGAAGACACCGCCCATCAGCCTGTTGATGCCCTTGAGCATCGGAAGCTCAAAGATACCCGTCAGCAGCGCTGCGACCGCACGTATAATGACCAACAGCAGAACAAACAGCACCACCATGGCAAGCACGCGCACAAGACCGATGAGCATCGGGCTCATGGCGTCCGCAATGCTTTCCGCCAGGCTATCCACACCGTCGCCAAGCTGAACTATGACACTGCCCTCGGTAACGCCAAAGGACTCAAGCGCACGCTGAATGACATCGGGAAAGCTCTCAAACACTGTTTTCACGGCCTCAACTCTGTCCCGTCCGGTGATCGACGTCGATATTTTTTCCACCATGGCCTCTCTGAAAAAGGATTTATAGGCCCACTCGGCTACCGGCTCACTCATACTGCCCGCAATCATCATTGCTGCAAATGCGCCGATGAAGTCCGCCAACGACTTAAAAAAGCCCTTTTTGGCACCGATGATAACAAATATAATCACTGCTGCGGCGATTATCATATCCAATCCAAAATGCACAAGCTCATCTCCTTTTACGCAAAGTATTATATCACATCAATTTGCTTGAAACAACTCCTCCATGCTGCGTATAACCTTAAGGTTTTCTTTCCTTACCTCATGCACACCCAGAAGGTACACCGTGCTCTCATCCGCCATGGCAATGCCCTTAGTATCCGCCGAGATGTCACATTCGCCCTCAAGTCTGCCGGTTGAAAGGTCTGCGGATATCACCATGTCCGGCAGCAGAACCGCAGTCTTGTGGCCCGTGGAGGTTATCCAGCCTGCACGCCCGGGCAGTTCTATCTCAAGCGGTGTAACGCGCTTTTCAAACACGAGCAGCGTACTGCTGCCGCCGTAGGCATAGTTTGATACGGAAACAATGGCTCTGTTATTCGTCATGCACAGTGCCGTTACCTCACGTCCACCATAGTCATATGCTTCAAAGTTGAATTTTGTGTCACTTACAAGCGTCTGTGTATCGCCGACTGCGATAACGCGGTTATCATTGCTCCACAGCAGCCCGATTATCATGTTGCCGCTGCATTCATACACGGCAGTCGGCTCCTCCTCGGAGAAATCGAAGACCGTTATTCTCGAAACGATGGCGCCGCTCTTGCTTGTAACAGAGGCAGCAGCTCCGCGAGTGCCGTCGCTGTTAAGGGCTATTGCGGTGATATATGTGTCCGCAAATTTATAGCTGTACTGCTTCGTGCCGTCCTTCATAAAGACACACAGCTCGGCGGCATAATCCGCCGGCTGCAACGCCAAGGCGAATTTTCCCGACTGCGCCATAGCAGCCGTGGTTATGTCGCTTTCCGCCGTTGCCTCTATCTCCATGCCGGAGGCCGTTACCACCTGATAGCCCGTGCCGCCGACATTGTACAGCAGATATCTTCCGCCATTTTCGGCTACGGCAGGGTCATTATAGCTATGTCTGGCTGAAAACAACTCCTTGGCTGAGCTGTTCATAACCGTCAAGGAGGTGTCGCTCACGACATACATATTGCCCTCGCTTGAGCCGAAATTACCCGGGTCAGCCGTGCTGCCCGTAAGCTCGGTGGGGTAGCCGTCTCCAAAGCCGAGACCAACCGCCTTGGTGCGTATCCAGTTACCGATATTACTGAGGGTCAGATCCTCCCTGTTCTCCATTACAACAAGCACAACAGCGGCTATGATGAGTACAAGGATCACCTTGTATATATTCTTTGATATATGCAGTCCGCCAACCTCCACAGCGGCATCCGCACCGCTGTCAACATCGACGGATTCATTGATTTTGGACGGCTGAGGCATTTCTCTTACTGTCCTCTTACGGCGCTTAGCATGCTTGCCGCCCGGTTCAAAGCGCAGCCTTTTCATTGCCATGCTGTGCCCTCCTTTTTCATCAGTTACTCCTGCGGAAGATCATAAAAGACCTTTGCAAGGTACAATCCATGTGCCGGAGCAGTCGGCCCGGCCGCCTTGCGGTCACATTTTGCGATTATTTCTGGTATATCCTCCGGCTGAAAACGCCCCTGCTGTACTGCAAGCAGCGTGCCGGTCATAATGCGCACCATGTTGTAGAGGAAGCCGTCCGCCGCCACCGTAAAGCGCACCATATCACCGTTTCTGGTCACATGGCTCTCCGTCACGGTGCGTGTCATATCCCCTCTTTCGCGCTTATCAAGCGTACAGAACGAGGTGAAATCGTGGCTTCCGAGGAAATACCCGGCCGCGCGGTTCAACTTTTCCTCATCAATATGGTGATAATAATGCAGAGCGCGGTCTCTTAAAAAGGGATCGCGTATCGCACCGTTCCATATTTCGTAAACATATCTTTTTCCACGGCAGGAATACCTTGCGTGGAAATCCGGCGGCACCTGTGTGCAGGACAGCACAGCCATGTCATCCGGCAAAAAATGATTCAGCGCTCCAACGAGCCTTTCCTCTGGGATGCCGTGCTCCAGCTTCATGCTGAGGCAGAACTCCCTCGCGTGCACGCCGGTATCCGTACGGCTGCATGCCTTGATATCCGGCTGCAGGCCCAGAACATTCCTGAGTGCCTCCTGAAATGCACCCTGAACGCTTCGTGCATTCTCCTGAATCTGCCAGCCATGGTATCCGCTGCCATCATATTGTATTTTCAAAAGCAGGTTTCTCTCCATAGCTCTCCTTTCGGATATACCTCATCGTACAACTGCCGGGGGTATCAGCAGGTTCAGCGCTATGAATACGCCGAGGAATATCACACACACCGAGATCGTCAGCATATCTATGCGTCCGAGCTTCAGCACCTTCATTTTTGTTCTTCCCGAGCCACCGTTATAGCAACGGCTCTCCATTGCCGTGGCAAGGTCAAAGGCCCTGCGAAAGGCCGATACAAACAGCGGTATGAGCACCGGTATCAGCGCACGTATACGCTGTATTATTCCGCCGCTCTCCATGTCCGCTCCACGTGCCTTCTGCGCCGCCATTATCTTCTCTGTCTCCTCAAGAAGAGTCGGTACAAAGCGCAGTGCAATGGTCATCATCATAGCAAACTCATGAACCGGCACATGCAGCAGGCTAAGCGGCTTTAAAAGCCTCTCTATAGCATCCGTAAGCTGCGTCGGCGACGTCGTAAATGTCAGTATCGAGCTTATCAGAATGAGCACGATTATGCGCACAGCTATCATAATGCTGTTTATTATGCCGTTCATCGTTATGTTCACCGGGCCGAACGACACAAGGGGCTCTCCGGTGCCGTAGAAAAGGTTCAGTATGCCGGTAAAGGCCACTATGAACAGAATGGGCTTCAGGCTCTTCATATAGAGCTTCATCGGCACCTTTGAAAGGGCAATGCCCAAAAAGCACATTGCAATGGTTATTCCCATTGTCACAAAATTTGCCGCACAGAAGATCATGACGATGTAGAATACCGTCAGACAGAGCTTGATGCGTGGGTCCATTCGGTGCATGACTGATTTTCCGGGGAAAAACTGTCCCATTGTGATATCGGATATCATTTGCTGTGCACCTCCCCGTTCTTCTTTGAAAGCAGCGGCAAAAGCTCCATTATCGCCTCATCGACATTCAGCACAGTATCGCTGACGGGCAGTCCCTCAGCACGAAGACGACGCATAATGGAGGTGATCTGCGGCAGTCGCAGGCCCATTGGCTCAAGCACCTCGCCCTTCGAAAACACCCTGCGCGTCTCCTCAAGCAGCTCAGCATGTCCGCCGTTCATAACGAGCACTCTGTCAGCCGTGCGGCCAATGTCCTCCATGCTGTGGGAAACGAGCAGAATGGTATTCTTCCTCTGCTCATGGTACTGTGCGATCTGCGCCAGTATAACGTCGCGTCCCTTCGGATCAAGACCCGCTGCCGGCTCGTCCAGAATGAGCACTTCCGGGTCCATTGCTATAACACCGGCAATGGCGGCACGGCGCTTTTCGCCTCCGGAAAGCTCAAACGGAGATTTCTCCAGAAGCTCCGGCTTAAGGTCAGTAAAGCGTGCGGCCTCCTTAGCTCTTTCCATGGCCTCGTCATCCGAAAGCCCCATATTCTTCGGGCCGAACATTATATCCTTTATAACGGTTTCTTCAAAAAGCTGATATTCCGGATACTGGAAGACCATGCCCACCTGAAAACGCACGCTGCGTATTTCCTTCGGCTTCTCCCAGATATCCTGTCCATTCAGCAGCACCTGTCCGCTTGTCGGCCTGATAAGTCCGTTCAGCATCTGGATAAGTGTCGATTTTCCACTTCCGGTATGTCCGATGACACCGACAAACTCGCCCTTTTCTACCGATATCGATACCTTATCCACCGCAGTTTTTTCAAACGGAGTACCGACACCGTATACGTATGTTAAATCTTTAGTTTCCAAAATTGCCATGTATAGACCTCATTCTACTCCGGGTGCAGGTCTTTTTGATCCCGCCCCGTACAGAAGCTAAAAATATCGGATAAATCAATTTTTAAGATATTCCCTTATGGCCGCTACGCACTCTTCCTCATCCAGCGGTACGCCAGGAATGGAGCAACCGGCGGCATTCAGGCGGTACACAAGCTCTGTCGCCTGGGGAACATCAAGATGGTGGCGCTTAAGCAGCTCCACCTGTGCGAATACCTCGCGCGGCTTGCCGTCGGTCAGTATCCGTCCGCCATCCATTACAACTACGCGGTCGGCGCGCACAGCCTCATCCATATAATGCGTGATGAGAACTATAGTGATGCCCTTCTCGCGATTGAGGTAGGTAATTGTGTCCATTACCTCCTGCCTGCCTCTCGGGTCAAGCATCGCCGTGGGCTCATCCAGAACAATGCAGTCCGTCTCCATGGCAATAACACCGGCTATGGCCACTCTCTGCTTCTGTCCGCCGGACAGCTTGTGCGGCGCATGCTCACGGTATTCGTACATATTTACGGCCTTAAGCGCGTTATCCACGCGGCGACGTATTTCCGCCGGCTCTATTCCGAGGTTTTCCGGGCCAAAGGCCACATCCTCCTCAACAATTCCGGCTACCATCTGGTTATCCGGATTCTGCTGAACCAGTCCGACACGGCGGCGCACCTCAAGCTGCATATCGTCATCAGCCGTATCTATGCCGTCTATCAGCACCGTACCGCTCTCCGGTATCAGCATACCGTTGAAGAGCTTTGCCATGGTGGATTTTCCGCAGCCGTTATGCCCGAGCAGTGCAATGAATTCGCCCTTTTGAATATCAAGGTCGACCCCGTGGAGCACCTCTCCGGTATCCTCACCGTATGAAAAATGCAGATCTCTGCACTCAATAAAGCTCATATATGACCTCCCGAAAAGTCTTACGGTTGCATGGGTTCGCTGGACCACACCGCCGTGCTTCCGCAGGGAAGCACCAGCCCCGTATTCGTTACGGGCAGACCTATCTCATCAGCGGAAACATATCCGCCGAAATGCGGCTTCAGCAGCACGCCGAGCAGGTACGCCATGACCGACGGCGAAAGACCGGTTGTGTAGGAATTAAGGATGAAGAAAAGTGCATCGTCACTGAGTATCGGGACACACATCTCCACAAGGCCGTAGAGCTGCTCCTCCAACTTCCACACCTCACCGCCCGGGCCGCGGCCGTAGGACGGCGGATCCATGATAATTCCGTCGTAATGATTTCCGCGCCTTGCCTCGCGCTGCACGAATTTCATGCAGTCATCCACGAGCCAGCGCACGGGAAGGTCTTCCATTTTGGATGCGGCAGCGTTTTCCTTTGCCCACTGCACCATACCCTTTGAAGCATCGACATGTGTAACAGTGGCACCGGCCTCCATGCATGCCAGAGTAGCCGCGCCGGTATATGCGAAGAGGTTCAGTATTTTTATCTCCCTGTTCGGATCCTTTGCCTTTGCCTCGCGTATTCTTTTTGCGGTATACGCCCAGTTCACAGCCTGCTCCGGGAAAACGCCCGTGTGCTTGAAGCCCATGGGCTTCAAGCGAAAGGTCAGGGCATTCCAGTCTATTTTCCAAACCTCAGGCATCTTCTTGTATGCCTCCCACTTTCCACCGCCCGTGTTGGAGCGCTTATAGCGCGCATGGGCGTTCTTCCAGCGGGGATCCTTTTTATCGGACTTCCAGATTATCTGCGGATCGGGACGTATGAGGAGTATATCCCCCCAACGCTCAAGGCGCTCTCCGGAGCCGGTATCTATCAGTTCATAATCTTTCCAATCAGCAATTCTCATCAGGTCAGCTCTTCCTTGATAACATCAGAAATATCGTTTGCAAGTCTCTTGATAGTCTCAAGATCCTGTCCCTCCACCATAACTCTGAGCAGGGGCTCAGTGCCGGACGGACGTACCAACACACGGCCATTACCCGCAAGCTCCTTGGTGGCGGCGTCTATGGCCTTTTTCACCTTGGGGTCGGTATAGAAGGCTACCTTGCCCTCGGGTGAAACTCGAATATTCACCATTGTCTGCGGATAACGCTCCATTACCGTCTTGATATCGGAAAGCTTTGCTCCGCGGCGCTTCATGATGCTGAGAAGCTGAGCTGCGGTAAGCTGGCCGTCACCGGTCGTTGCGAAATCGCGGAAAATGACATGGCCGCTCTGCTCTCCGCCGAGGCTGAAGTTCTCAAGCAGCATTTCCTCCAGAACATATCTGTCGCCGACCTTTGTGGCCTCGAAGCGTATTCCGTTGGCCTCGCAGAACTTTATAAAGCCGAGGTTAGTCATTACCGTGCCGACAATGCAGTTTTTATTCAGCTTGCCGCGGCTCTTCATATCAAGTCCGCATACAGCCATGATGAAGTCGCCGTCGACGTCCTCGCCGTTCTCATCCACTGCAAGGCAGCGGTCTGCGTCACCGTCAAAGGCGATGCCTGCGTCAATGTTCGGATGCGATTTTACATACTCGGCAAGAGTCTCCATGTGGGTGGAGCCGCAATTGTCGTTGATATTGGTGCCGTTCGGCTCGTCTGAAAGCATGTGCACCTTTGCACCGAGCTCGGTGAAGAGTGTCTCGGCGGTTTTGGAGGATGAGCCGTTTGCACAGTCGAGGGCTATCTCAAGTCCATCCAGGGAGAAATGTACAGTGGATTTCACGTGGTCGATATAATCGCGGATGGCATTGGGGGCGGTAGTTACCGTGCCGAGGTCCCTGTCAGCCGGCGGCTCGGGCAGGGCGACCTCACCGAGAATAATGGACTCGATGCGCTCCTCAAGGTCATCGGGCAGCTTGTAGCCATCGCCGCTGAATATCTTAATGCCGTTATATTCGTAGGAATTGTGCGACGCCGAGATCATTACTCCGGCGTCCGCCTTGTACTTTTCAACAAGGTAGGCCACTGCCGGTGTGGGGACAACGCCGAGAAGCACTACGGATGCTCCTACACTGCAAAGTCCGGCTGCCATTGCGCTTTCGAGCATATCACTTGAAAGTCTTGTATCCTTGCCGATGATAACACGCGGATGACGTGTGGATTTATTTGTGAGCACAGTTGCCGCTGCGCGGCCGAGCTTTGTTGCAAGCTCGCAGCTCAAGTCCTTATTCGCAATACCTCTGATTCCGTCGGTACCAAACAATCTTCCCATAATGATTCCTCCTTTTGGGTCTTAAAAATCAAACTTCAAATCTCAATTCGTCCTGCGGCGCTTCGCCCGGCGGCGTAATGCCGAGGTGCAGATACGCGGCCTTTGTTGCACATCTTCCGCGCGGAGTGCGCTGAAGGAAGCCAATCTGCATGAGATACGGCTCCACAACGTCCTCTATCGTCACTGCCTCTTCGCCTATTGCCGCAGCAAGCGTCTCAACGCCCACGGGCCCACCGTTATAATACTTGATGATAGCGCTCAGCATTCTTCGGTCTCCCGAATCCAGGCCGAGCTCATCGACCTCGAGCCTGTCGAGAGCTATCTTCGCCGTATTGTATGTGACAACGCCGTCACTCATGACCTGCGCGAAATCGCGCACGCGCTTAAGCATACGGTTTGCTATACGTGGTGTGCCTCTCGAGCGCGAGGCTATCTCAAGCGCTCCGTCGGCATCAATATCTATGCCGAGTATTCCGGCACTTCTGGTAACTATCTGTGCAAGCTCCTTCGGGTCGTAAAGCTCAAGGCGCAGAACAACGCCGAAACGGTCTCTCAGCGGTGCCGTAAGCTGACCGGCACGTGTTGTCGCGCCGACGAGCGTAAAATGCGGCAGCGGCAGGTGATATGAAGCCGCCATCTGTCCCTTACCCGTTATTATATCCAGCGCAAAATCTTCCATTGCCGGGTAAAGTATTTCCTCCACGGCACGCGGAAGACGGTGTATCTCGTCTATGAACAAAACATCTCCGTGATTAAGATTTGTCAGCAGCGCGGCAAGATCGCCTGGCTTTTCTATGGCGGGGCCGCTCGTTATGCGCAGGTTGACTCCAAGCTCATTTGCTATGATTCCTGCCAGAGTCGTCTTGCCGAGACCCGGCGGGCCGTACAGCAGAACATGATCGAGAGATTCCTTTCTCTGCTTTGCCGCGGCAATAAACACCTGCAAATTTTCCTTTGCCTTTTCCTGTCCGACATAATCACCGAAGGTACGCGGACGAAGAGGGTTTTCCACCTCGGCATCCTCCGGAGAGTATTCCGGCGCTATAACACGATTCTCAAAATCGAAATCGTCGTTTCTGTCAAATGTCATGAAAAATTCCCACCCTTTCCTTTAAGGCGTGATCTTCGTAATGCTTCGGCTCAGAAGCGGGAGGCCATGCCCTTGAGGGCAAGGCGTATCATTTCCTCAGTGGAAAGCTCGGCATCGAGCCTTGCAACGGCCTCTGTAGCCTCCGACTGTGAATATCCGAGCACGCAAAGCGCCTGCACAGCCTGCTCGGCATTTCTGGAAGCCGAAGTCACTCCGGCATTCTCTGCGGATATCTGCACCGCACTGCCGGATACTCCCATTTTCTTAACCTTATCCTTAAGTTCCAAAACGATACGCTGAGCCAACTTCGGGCCGACACCGTTTGCGCGTGTAAAGCTTTTGCTGTCGCCGGCAGCCACACACATCGCTACGGTTTCCGGCGGCATTTCCGAAAGTATCGCGAGCGCCACCTTCGGGCCGACACCGCTGATACCCGTCAGCATTTTATAGCAGTTCAGCTCACCTTTAGTTGCAAAGCCGAAGAGATCGAGGGCATCCTCGCGCACATTGAGGTGTGTATATACTGTCGCAATTTCTCCTATACGCGGCATATTCTTCTGTGTGTACATGGATGTGGAGCATTTAAAAGCGACGCCGCCGCACTCCACAGCCACCATGCCGGGCTCCATATGAACGAGCTTTCCGGTCAGGCTGTAAAACATAGCCTCATTTCCTTTCTCTGTATCCTATGCGGCAACAGATGATTTCATCGCAAAAACTGCCGCAGAGGTGTTGAATTCGCATGGCAGTGACATATTGCCACAGCCAGTGCATCGGCCGTATCATCGGGCTTTGGTATCTCCTTAAGGCACAGCAGTCTGCGCGTCATCTCCATAACCTGCGGCTTCAATGCCTTGCCGTAGCCCGTTACCGCCATTTTAACCTGTATCGGTGTGTATTCATACACCGGCACACCGGACTTTTGAGCTGCAAGCAGGATAACTCCCCTTGCCTCCGCAACGCCGATACCGGTGGTCTTATTATTCGTAAAAAACAGCTTTTCTACCGAAACCGCATCCGGCTTATACTGTGCCAGAATTGCGGAAACGCCGTCATAAATTATCTCAAGGCGTCTGTTGAAATCCTCCCCTGCCTGCGTTGTCACCGCGCCATGCTCCAACGTGCGGTAACGGTTATTCTTCACTTCTATAACACCGTAACCGACTATTGCATAGCCCGGGTCAATGCCGAGAACGATCATGTTGTCAGCTCCTTTTGAGTCAATGGGCAGAAAAGCCCATATTTCTTGTAGTATACCATATTTATGGCATTTTGAATAGCTGTAAATTCCAAAAAAATTGTGAACAGGGCGGACATCTTGCCCGAAACCGTATATGCGAATCAACAGCAGCGAGATATCTCAAATATTTTGATTTCCGCAAAGCATGGAAAGTTCCGGAATAGTATGCTATAATCGTTTCACATAGAGTCGTCCCGTGAAAACTCAGATCGCATTCAGTCGACTTATTATAAAACCGGAGGTTAAGCTATGATAGGATTAAAGCAAGGAACCGTAGCCCTATGCGAACATGAAAAGGAATGGGAAATCGAAGCTCAGAATACCGTTTCCCGTTTGAAGAATATCCTCGGAGCTGTCGCCTGTGATATTCAGCACGTGGGAAGCACATCCATACTTTCCATAAAGGCAAAGCCAATAATCGATATTGCCGTTGCAGTTGATGATTTCAGCGCCATTCTCGCTCTTGAAGAGGAGCTGAAACGCGAGGGCTTTTATTACAGACCGAAGTCAACTCTCGGAGAGCAGCTTTTATTCGCATCCGGCAGTCATTATGACGGCACCGGAGACATGCAAACCCATTTTATCCACGTTGTCAAAACAGGCAGCATGGACTGGATAAACTACATAAATTTCAGAGACTATCTGAACCGTACGCCTTCGGTGGCGAAGGAGTATGAAGATTTAAAGGTGTCCCTTGCCCTGCAAGCTCCCGTCGACAGCGGCAGAGAAAGCTATCTCAAGGGCAAGCATGATTTTATCGTATACACCTTGAGAAAGGCGCTCGTAAAATCATATCTCGGCAAAACGGTGGATATTAAAATCGACCGTCCTGTCGGAAGCACGCATTCCGGGTATCCCAACCTCACCTATCCCGTCAATTACGGATATATACCCGGTGTTATGGGCGGCGACGGTGAGGAGCTCGACGTTTACCTGCTCGGTGTGAATGAGCCGGTGACTGAATACAGGGCAAAAATAATCGGCATAGTTCACCGCGAAAACGACATTGAGGATAAGCTTGTTGCGGCACCGATCGGCTTTGATTTCACTGAGGAAGAAGTCGCCAAAGCCGTTCATTTTCAAGAGCAGTATTTTATTAGTACAATAGAACTGCTCGAATAAAACGCAGTGGCTCGGTCTCGACGACCATAACCGCTTACAGCCCTTACAAAAAAACTCACATGAATTTTAATCTCGATTGGTAGATCTCGGCTTTAATGTGTGGTTTGTAATTTTGGTTGACCTCCTTTTTTGAAAATGTGGATAAAAACAGACCGCCAACCTTTCGCAAATTGCGACCAGGCAACGGTCTGTTTTTGTGTTCGATTCAATAAATTCCGATTTGATAAAGGAGTGTGATTGCATGAAAAAATTACTTACATGGACTCTATTCGCGATTATTTTGATGATTGGTTGCCCTTGGCTTGCAGTAGAATTTGCAGGTAGTGCAGGAATGGCTGTTTGCTTCATCTTGTTTCTTGCTGTTAATCCTTTGTTTTCCGTGGTATGCGGTGTATTCGCAGGTAAGGATATCAAACAACTATGGAAACTCCCAATTATTACAGCAGGATTATTTTTGGCAGGAACTTGGTTGTTTTTTGAAATGAAAGAAACCGCTTTCTTGCTATATTGTGGTTGCTATCTCATTATGGGGGTTATTGCAATGTTAATAAGTGCTTTAGTGAATAAGAGAAAGCAGTAAATTCCGGTTGGGCTTCCTTCGCCATATTTGAAAGTACTGTTTTATGAACATCGTCTCATTTATCGGGAGGATTTTTTGCACCTATTCAAAGGTCGTCGACTAACGCAGAGCGGCGGCACAGCTCTCGCTGTGCCGCCGCTCTGTTTCGTTATCGCACCTCAACCAAATGGCACGAATACGATTTATATAACCCCAAATTTTATTTCATCAATCCTTCATCAGAAGCACCATTACAGCCTTCTGAGCGTGCAGGCGGTTTTCCGCCTCATCGAATATCGGGCCGGCATTGGACTCGAGAACCGACTCGGATATTTCCTCGCCGCGGTGTGCCGGCAGGCAGTGCTGCACTATTGCATCGGACTTTGCCACGGCCATTATGCTGTCATCCACACAGTAGCCCGCAAATGCCTTTTCGCGTGCGGCACGCTCCTCCTCCTGACCCATTGAGGTCCACACGTCGGTTATGACAACATCGGCGTCCTTTGCAGCGGTTTTCGGGTCATCTGTCAGTTCAAAGCCGCTGTAATCCTTTGCAAAATCGAGTATCTCCTGCGGTGGACGATAGCCCTCCGGACATGCAACGGAAACCTGCATACCGACCTTGAGGCCGCCGACGATGAGGGAGTTCATCATGTTGTTTCCATCGCCGATAAAGCACATCTTGAGTCCCTCAAGCTTACCCTTATACTCGCGGATGGTCATGAGGTCGGCAAGTATCTGGCACGGATGGCAGAAGTCTGTAAGGCCGTTAATTACCGGAACAGAGCCGTATTTTGCGAGGTCTTCAACCTCCTGCTGCTCAAAGGTACGTATCATAATGCCGTCAACATATCTTGAGAGCACACGTGCGGTATCCTGTACGGGCTCACCGCGGCCTATCTGGGAGCCGTTGCTGTTCAACACCACGGCATAGCCGCCAAGCTGATTGATACCTACCTCAAAGGATACACGTGTTCTCGTGGAGGACTTTGAGAAGATCATTCCCAGGGCCTTGCCCTTGAGGTGATGGTGCTCTATACCGTGCTTATTCTCATACTTCAATTTATCTGCAAGATCGAGAACCTCGAGGATATCCTCCTTGGAGTAATCCAGCAGCTTCAGCAAATGCTTATGTTCCATAATAATTTCCTTTCCGATCTAATCTCTTATTGAATCAGCGCACGTACCTCTTTTGCGGCAGTGCGCACATTTTCCGGGGACGGGCCGCCCTTAACGCGGCGGTCATTCACGCATTTTTCGAGGTTAATCGCCGTATATACGCCCTCATCGAAGTTTTCACATACCTTTTTGTACTCCTCTATCGGAAGAGTTTCAAGCGTCAGTCCGCGCTCGATGCACAGCGCAACCAGCTCGCCGGTTATCTTGTAAGCATCACGGAAGGGTATTCCCTTTGCGGCCACAAGGTAATCCGCACAGTCAGTGGCATTGATAAAGCCCTTAGCTGCGGCGTTTCTCATGTTTTCCTTCAATACCTTCATGGTTTGCAGCATCGGAATGAACGGTGTGAGGCACAGGCGCAGTGTATCTACCGCGTCGAATACCGCCTCCTTATCCTCCTGCATGTCCTTGTTATAGGCCAGCGGCAGACCCTTCATCATAGTCAAAAGCGTCATGAGGTCGCCAAAAACACGGCCGCTCTTGCCGCGGATAAGCTCTGTGATATCCGGGTTTTTCTTCTGCGGCATTATGCTGGAGCCCGTTGAAAACGCATCGTCCAGCTCTATAAACTTGAATTCCCAGGAGCACCAAAGTATGATCTCCTCGGAGAATCTTGAAAGATGCACCATGGCAAGCGATATCGCCGAGGCAATCTCTGCGCAGAAGTCACGGTCTGCGACACCGTCGAGGCTGTTGCGGCTGACCGCCGAAAAGCCGAGCAGCTTTGCGGAAAGCTCCCTGTCGAGGGGGTAGGTGGTTCCGGCCAGAGCGCCCGAGCCGAGCGGACAGACATCCATTCTCTTAAGCGCATCTTCAAATCTGCCTATATCCCTGAGGAACATCTCAGCGTATGCCATGAGATGATGGCCGAAGGTTATCGGCTGTGCACGCTGCAAATGTGTGTAGCCCGGCATTACCGTATCGGCATATTCCTCAGCCTGGTCGCAAAGAACGTTTATAAGCTCCTTTATCTGCTCTATCAGGCCGCCGCATTCCTTTCTCAGCGTCAGTCTGACATCCAGCGCCACCTGATCGTTCCTGCTTCTTGCCGTGTGCAGGCGCTTTCCGGCATCGCCGATTCTCGCTGTCAGCTCACCCTCTACAAAGGTGTGTATATCCTCCGCATTCGGGTCTATCAGCAAAGCTCCGCTCTCGATATCCGCCGCTATTTTCTCAAGCTCGGCGCATATCTTCTCGCTCTCGCTCTTTTCGATTATTCCGGCGGAGCCCAGCATCGTGGCGTGTGCTATACTGCCCTGAATATCCTCCTTGTACATTCGGCTGTCCACCGAAATAGAGGAGTTAAAGTCATTTGTTTTCGAATCCAAAGCCTTTTTGAAACGTCCCTTCCACAATTCCATAATTCTTTTCCTTTCCGCAAAAGACTTTCGCCCGCGATTTATAAGTTAAATCAGAAAATGCCGGAAAAGGGCGGGCAGCTCTTGCCCACCCTAAGCCTTATTCTGAAATCATTCCATGTTGTTCTTTGCCTTCATCTGAGCCTGAACCTTAATCGGCAGTCCGAACAGATTGATGAAGCCTGCGGAATCCTTCTGGTCGTAAACCTCATCCTCATCGAAGGTTGCGATCTCCTCATCATACAGTGTGTACGGAGAGGTGACGCCTGCGTTGATGATGTTGCCCTTATAGAGCTTGAGCTTAACATCGCCCGTAACTACCTCGTTCACCTTATCTACGAAGGCGCAGATAGCCTCGCGCAGCGGAGTGAACCACTGGCCGTTATATGTGAGGTCGGCCATCTTCGGGCCGATGGTATTCTCGAGATAATGGAAGGTCTCCTTGTCGAGTGTGATCGTCTCAAGCACATTGTGTGCCTTGTAGAGGATGGTGCCGGCCGGTGTTTCGTAAACGCCGCGGCTCTTCATGCCGACCAGTCTGTTCTCAACAATATCGAGCAGTCCGACGCCGTTTGCGCCGCCGATCTCATTCAGCTTTGTTACAAGCTCAACAGCACCCATCTCTACGCCGTCAACAGCGGTCGGTACACCCTTTTCAAAGTGGATAGTGACATATGTGGGAACGTCCGGTGCCTGCTCCGGGGATACGCCGAGCTCGAGGAAGCCGGGCTTATTGTACTGCGGCTCATTTGACGGGAACTCAAGGTCCATACCCTCATGGGAAAGATGCCAGATGTTCTTATCCTTGGAGTAGTTTGTCTCACGGTTGATTTTCAGCGGTATATTGTGTGCCTCTGCATAATCGATCTCTTCGTCTCTGGACTTTATAGACCACTCTCTCCACGGAGCGATGATCTTCATATCCGGTGCGAAGGCCTTTATTGAAAGCTCAAAACGAACCTGGTCGTTGCCCTTACCCGTGCAACCATGGCAAATGGCGTCGGCGCCCTCTGCCTTTGCGATCTCTACGAGACGCTTTGCAATGCACGGACGTGCATGGGATGTGCCGAGAAGATAGTCCTCATATTTAGCATCGGCCTTAAGGCAGGGCCAGATGTAGTTTTCGATGTAATCCTGCTTCAAATCCTCAATGTAGAGTTTGGAAGCGCCGGTCTTTATAGCTTTTTCCTCAAGGCCGTCAAGCTCAGTGCCCTGTCCGACATCACCGGAAACTGCGATGACCTCACAGTTGTTGTAATTTTCCTTGAGCCACGGAATAATAATGGATGTATCCAATCCGCCGGAGTATGCAAGAACTACCTTTTTAATTTCCTTTGCCATGATGATTTCCTCTTTTCTTATTACCGCCCCGGCATATCCGTGCCGATGGTGAATCTACATTTTTATTCATTCCTTTCACGGAACGATTATAATTATACACCTCTTTTTCAAAAAATCAAGTCTTTTCTGCATAAATATTCAAGTTTTTTAAAAATGGTCATTTTGACATAAGAAAACAGGCATTTTTCTCGGTTTTTAGGCGTAAATCAATGTGTTTTCAACCATTTGTATTCATTCCCCGATGCATACTCCGCATAATATTCATTGAGTGTATAATTATTCATCAGACAAAAGATACGGCTCGACAAGTGCAAGTTCCTTCGGCTCCACCTTTGCCGAAATGAGAAGTCCGTTTTCAGTATATTCCTCGCTGAGCAGAGCACCCACGTGCCTTAGCTGTGCTGCAATGCCGGTCTTTGCAAAGGGCAGCATGGCCCTGACCTCCACGGCCTTTACGGGCAGCGCATCCTCAACGGCCTGTAAAAGCTCGTCAATGCCCTCGTTTTTCAGCGCACTTATTCTGACAGCGCCCGGCACACGCACGGCCTCATCGGAGGATTCCACAAGATCCCATTTATTCAGCACGGGTATTACGGGTCTCTCGCCGCAGCCGAGGCTCTGCAATATCTCATTTGTGACATCAAGATGCACACGGGCTTCGGGGCTGGAGGCATCGCAGACATTCAGTATGATATCCGCAGTGGCAGCCTGCTCCAAGGTGGATTTAAAAGCCTCAACAAGATGATGCGGCAGACGGCGGACAAGGCCGACGGTATCAATGAGCATAACGGTCTTTCCGCCGGGAAGCTTTAAGGCGCGCGCGGTGGGATCGAGCGTTGCGAACAGCTTATCCTCAGCCAGCACTCCGGCCTCTGTCAAGAGATTCATCAGCGTGGATTTGCCGGCATTTGTATAACCGACAAGAGCCACTGTCACAGTGCCGTCCTTTTTGCGGCGGCGCTGTATCTCCTGTCTGCTGTTTTCAAGCCTTGCAAGCTGCTCCTTCAAGGCCTCTATACGTCTTCGTATATGTCGACGGTCACTCTCAAGCTTTGTTTCGCCAGGGCCGCGCGTGCCTATGCCGCCGCCGAGCCTTGAAAGCGCCACGCCCTTGCCGGACAGACGCGGCAGAAGATATTTGAGCTGTGCCACCTCTACCTGTACCTTACCTGCCTTGCTCTGAGCACGCTGTGCGAAAATATCCAGTATCAGCATGGTTCTGTCCACCACGCGCACATCCGTACCCTGCTCGAGGTTTCTGATCTGCGTGGGGGTCAGCTCTCTGTCAAAGATTATCAGCTCTATCTCATTATTCTCGCAGAATTCCCGTATCTCCTGCACCATACCGCTGCCGACACAGGTAGCGGTCTCCGGGGAGGGTCTCTTCTGCGTGATGGTTGCAATCGGCTGAGCGCCGCTGCTCTTTGTAAGCTCCCAAAGCTCGTTCAAGGAGCTTTCGGCATCGTATTCACCCGTATCAAGCGCAACAAGGAGTGTTCGCTCGGGTATTATCTGATTTTCAGTATAGTTCATAAATCGTTTCCTTCCTCGCTCCGCCCTAAAGCTCTGTCGGCGGATCCATACTGTAAATATTGTGAGGTCAGCTCGAAAGTGCGTTTCTCTTATCGAGAATAAATTTCGGGCGATCGAGCGGATCCGTACCGATACGCTCTCTTATTGCAACAAAGCCAGGCTGACAGGGCGCGTAGTGTGAGAAGCTCGAGGCCATATTTCCGCGGCCGGAGGTCAGCTTTGCAAACTCCACTGGCATCTCAAGGCTGTCCGCCACGGGTATCTCGGCTATTATGGTCTGCCTGTCGCCGCGCACATATTGCTCAAGCATAACGCCGCGCACGTTCTGTATCAGGCCGATAACACGCCCCGAAAGTCCGGCATCAAATGTAAACCTGACCTTCAATATCGGCTCAAGCAGCGTTGTACCGCAATTTCTCAGGCCATCCATTATCGCCATGGGCGTGCAGACGAAGAAATCCAGAGGATGCGTATGCACGTGGTGATTCTCACCGTCTATCAGCGTGACCTTAAGATCGGTCACCTCCCAACCGTACATGCCCTGCGTCAGAGCCTCCGGAACAGCTGTCTCAACATGGTGCTGATATCTGTACATGAGGCGCGACGGGGACGTTTTGGATTCATATACAAGCCCGGAGCCGCGCGGCAGGGGCTCTATCAGGAATTTCAGTATCGCCCAGCACGGCTTCGGCGAGAGATATGCATCGAAGCCTTCTCCGGCAGTGGTCGGAGTTTCCTTATAAATGACCGACGGTGCTGAGAATTTCGCCCTGAGGCCATAGCGCTCAAGCAGCAGCTCACTCAATATCTCAAGCTGTATTTTGCCCACTATTCTGAGCTGTATCTCCTGCTTGTCCCGTATCCACAGAAAATGCAGCATGGGATCCTCGTCGGACAGTGCATTCAGCGCCGAAACCAGCGCCATCAGCTCATCCGGCTTTTCAGGCTCTGCCTTTACCGTCAGCAGCGGTACCGCCAATGCAGTGCCCTTTCTCGGCGGCGTGCCCCTGCCGAGGATATCCCCGGCGCGCACATCGCTAAGTCCGAACAGTACAGCTATGTCACCGGCGCATGCCGAGGTCACGTCGGTCTGTCTGCGTCCCATCGGGCGGCGGATACCGCCGACCTTCTCCTCCTTATCAACTCGCGGCAGGTATATACTCTGCCTCGGTTGCAAGCTTCCTGAAAAAATACGCACGTGGCAGAGCTTTCCAAGCTGCTTATCGTGCTCCACACGGAAAACTCCGGCGCAGAATTCCTCGTCGTCAAGGCTCACCGTCGGCACGGACGTGCACAGCAGGTCGAGCATTTCCCTGCATCCCACACCCGTCTTTGATGAGCCGCAAAGCACCGGAACAGCACCGTTTTGCATGGCGCGAAGTATCGTATCCGCCGTCTCCGGCTCGTCACCCATGATGAAGCTCTCGAGCAACTCTTCATCCCCAGTAAGCATCACGGCATTTTCCGTTAAGTCGGCATCCGGTACTACCTGTACACCGATATCGCCCTCGTTCTCCGGTCTGTTCACATTCAGCAGGCTGCGCCCGGAAAGCTGCTCCGCAAGCTCGGCGCACACATTTTCATAATCGCTTCCGGCACGGTCTGTCTTATTCACAAACAGCACGCATGGCAGCTCCATTTCCTGTACTGCATTCAGCAATATCTCCGTCTGCGCCTGTATGCCCTCAACGGCCGAGACCACCACAACGGCGCAGTCAAGCACGGAGAGTGCACGCTCCACCTCGCTGATAAAATCGGCATGGCCCGGAGTATCTATTATATTGATTATCGCCCTTTCGGTCTCAAGCACGGCATCTGCCGTCTTTACCGATATTCCCCGTGCCTGCTCCACAGCAAGCGAATCGGTCTGTGCCGTGCCCTGATCCACCGCACCGGCAGTGCGCAGTGCACCGCCCAAAAACAGCAGTTGCTCTGTCAGGCTGGTCTTTCCTGCGTCTACGTGAGCAAGAATTCCTATGTTTAGCTTTCGTTTCTCTCCCATTTGAATCTACCCCGAATCATACAACTCAATTATTTTATCATACAGTAATATTCTGCGGATTTCAAGTGCAGCGTTTCAAATAAGATCGTTCATATAAGATCATTTACAAATCCGATTTGCATTTTTCACAAATATATGCTATGATATGTGGACATATCTGCCAAGTGGCATGTGGCCGCGGCAAATCATTGAACAGAGAAAGGTAAGTTTTTTTCAAATGGACAGTCACAGTACAGGGTTAGTTATCACGATACTGATCATGGTCGTATGCTCGGCCTATTTTTCGGCAACGGAGACCGCGTTTTCCTCGCTCAGCCGCGTAAGGCTCAAGAACATGGCGGAGGACGGAAACAGCCGCGCCAAGCTTGCATATAAGCTTGCCGAAAACTACGACGAGCTGATCTCATCGATACTTGTCGGAAACAACATAGTGAACATCTGCGCTTCATCTCTTGCGACGGTGCTTTTCATACAGTGGTTCGCTGATAAGGGTGCTACACTCTCCACAGTCGTAATGACCATCGTTATCCTCATCTGCGGTGAGGTAACGCCGAAGAGCATAGCAAAGGAATCTCCGGAAAGCTTCGCAATGTTCTCCGCGCCGATCATCAATGTTCTCATCTATGTTTTCAAGCCCATCAACTTCATGCTCGTCGGCATCAAGAAGGGCGTAAACAAGTTTTTCAATGTATCCTCCGACCGTACGATATCCGAAAGCGAGCTGTTGACAATCGTTGAAGAGGCCGAGCACGACGGCGGCATCAACGAAAACGAGAGCGAGCTGATACACAACGTCATCGAATTTGACGACCTTGAATGTATAGATATTTTCACACCGCGAGTTGATGTATGTGCCATCTCGTCCGATATGGATGTTGAGCACGTGACCCAGTTGTTCATAGAGACCGGCTTCTCCAGACTGCCCGTATATGAAGAAACTATTGACCGCATAACAGGTATAATAAACGAAAAGGATTTCCACAATTACGTACTGCGCACCGGCGCACCGCTGGAATCCATCATCAAGCCCGTTGAGTTCGTTCCGCCCTCAATGAAGATATCCGCGCTGCTCCGTCTTTTGCAGCAGAACAAGACGCATTTTGCCGTCATCGTCGATGAATTCGGCGGCACCGAGGGCATTATAACGCTTGAGGATATTCTTGAGGAGCTTGTCGGCGAAATCTGGGATGAGCACGACGAGATAGTTGAGTCCTTCAAGAAGGTCAGCGACAATGTGTACCTCGTTGACTGCTCCACAGAGCTTTACAAGACCTTCGAATTCTTCGATATAGATGCCGAAGAGGATGCCTCCACCATAAACGGCTGGGTCATAGCTCAGCTTGACCGCATACCCGAGAAGGGCGACAGCTTCGATTATAAGAATCTTCACGTGGTGGTTGAAGAAACCGAATCGCAGCGTGCAACGCTTGTACGCATCACGGTGAATCCCAAAGAGGACAAAACCGAAGACGACGACTGATAATATCCGTAATATACAAATGCCTGAGGCTTTTCACAGCCTCAGGCATTTTTGCTTTTTTATTTTCTTTTCTCTGCAAAAAAGTTCCGCATAAGTGCAGCGCATTCCTCAGCCAGCGCTCCGCGAAAAAGCTTCGGTCGAAACGCACGGGGCAGATCGGTAACGGACACAGCCGTTCCACAAGCGCCCATTGCTTCATCCTCGGCGCCGAAAACTATGCGCTCCACATGGGCATTCACAGCGGCACCTGCGCACATCGGACAGGGCTCAAGGGTAACATACAGAGTGCAGCCGGAAAGCCGCCACGTGCCGAGCCTTTTGGCAGCCATGCTCATGGCCTCCAGCTCGGCGTGGCCGAGCACGCTGTTATTCTCCTCCCGGCGGTTTCTGCCACAGCCTATCACCTCGCCGTCCTTTACAACCACGGCGCCAACAGGTACCTCATCCGCCGAATATGCCTCCCATGCAAGCTGAAGCGCAAGCCTCATGAAGTGCTCATCCGGTATGAATTCCCTTTCGCGCATTGCATTATACGGCATAAAGTGACCTCAGCGCCATTACGATAAAGACTATAAAATACACGATAAAGCCCGGGTTGCAGAACAGCCACAGCACCTTTTTGCGAACCGCCTCGCCCTTTTCAAAATGGAACGAAAGTCTGTGCTTTTCGGTAAAATGCCTTGCGGCAAGAATGATTATCGCGATTACACCGAGCACCATTACGACCGGCATGGAATACTCATTCACAAGGTTTGCGGCCTCCTCGCCGGCAAAATAGCCCACAATTATCGGCAGCACGGCGATAAGATTATTGAGAAAATGCACGAGTATATTCACCCAGATATTTCTGGTAAGCACATACAAAAGTGCCATGATGAAGCCGCCGGTGAACACGACCGGCAGCGACTGGAAGCTGTAATGCGCAAGGGCGAAGATCACAGCCGAGAAGAACACGGCGGGCCAGTCACCCCAGCGGCGCATAACTGCCACGGTCACTCCACGAAAGGCAAACTCCTCCGCAACCGGTGCCACCAGCACAACGCTGAAGCAGAGGCAGAGCAGCTCTATAAGGGAATCCGCCGACATACCGGCAGTGTTTGAGGCGCCGTTGAGCCCGGCATCCTCGAAGAGCCCGGAAAGCAGATTAGCCGGGATATTCATGAGCAGGCAGATGAGCAAACCTGCAAATGCGAGCAATAAGCCGTTAAGCACGCCCGTCTTTTCGACGAGTATCGAGTCCTCAAGCCTGCGCCCTCCGGCCAGTATGAACAGCATGAACGGCAAAGCTATCGTCAAAAAGGTCATCATGGATGACAGAAGATAGTACAGATGCGCCGGCATACCGTTTATTCCGCCAACGGTCGCCGCAAGGTTCACGCCGCACAATGCAAGAAATATTCCGGCAAGCGCCGACAATATGCTGCTGAGCGGCAGTGCCGCAACAACGGCCAGCGAAATGCGTGATGCATCCCTGCGCATACTTTTCTGCTGCCTTTTGCGCTCCTGCTTTTCAGCCTGAGCCGCCATTTGTGCAGCCACGAAGTCATTATACTCGGTATACTGCGGATATTGATTCATCATTTCTGGTTCTCTCCGTCCTTTGTTTTTTTGTGGCGACCCGTACGTATCATCAGTCGGTCTATCCAGCCCGTCTTATACTTTATGGATATATAGCCTATCGTGCTTGTGACGAGCGCGCCGATGGCATCGACTATTATATCCTTCATGGTATCGCGCAAAGCCTCCTGTCCGACAAGCGGAGCGCCGCCGTCAAGGGCGAATTTCTGCATGTTCGTGCCAAGCAGACAGTCTGCGGAAAATTCGTATATTTCCCACACTGCACCGAGCGCCATGGCAAAGCAGAAGGCAAAAACAGCGACGAAAAACGGTGAAAGATTCATCGGTATTTTCTCGGTGTTATTAAGTAATGCCACTACGGAAAAGCCGAGCGCACCGAGCATCGAGCCGCTGAAGGTATGCAGTATCGTATCCCAATGCGGCACAGTGTAGTAAAAGCTTCTGACCTCGCCTAGGAATATCGCGCAGTACAAAAACGCAATATACATGAGGAACATCACGCGCGGTATTTCAATATCCCACCTGCGCATGATCTTTATCGGCACCAGTATCGCCGCAACACCGAGCAGGCATTGCAGCAGCATAAGCACGTAATCCTCACGCACTCGTCCGCCGGCGCCTTCCGGGAGGCTCTCTCCGCCGATTATCCTGACAAGCAGGTAGCCGGCGGGCACTATAAAGCTTATCAGAACGGATATGGTGAATATCCGTCCCCAGTTTCTGTTCTTTTTCTTTTTGGCTACAGCCCTCTTCATTTTACCCTCCGGGTCAAATTATTGCGCAAGCAGCTCTGCCACGGCATTTGCATAGGACACCGGATCCTCTATTGCCCTGCCCTCTATCAGCAAAGCCTGATCGTAAAGCACCTTTGTGTATTTTTCAAGCTTCTCTTCGTCCGTCTCAAAGCGTCTGAGTGTTTCAAACACAGCGTGCTCCGCATTGATCTCCAATATCTGCTCAGCCTTGATCTTCTGCTGCTCCATGCCGGGCTGAGAGTTGAGCACCTTTTCCATTTCCATGGAAACCGCGCCGTCCGTAGTGATGCATACGGGGTGATTTTTAAGCGTTGTGGAAAGGCGCACTGCCTTTACCTGCTCGCCGAGGATATCCTGCATCTTCTCGAGAAGGCTCTTGTTCTCCTCTGTGCGCTGCTTTGCAGCCTCCTTCTCCTCCTCGGTCTGCACACGTGCATCCTCGGCGGAAACATTCTTGAAGCCCTTGCCCTCGTACTCGTTGAGCACCATGAGTGCAAATTCATCAACATCATCGGTCAGGTAGAGCACCTCATAGCCCTTGTCGAGCACGGCCTCGGTCTGCGGCAGGCGAGCAATTCTCTCCGCACTGTCTCCGCAGGCATAGTATATGTGCTCCTGACCCTCCTTCATGCTGTCTACATACTCCTTGAGGGTGCGCATTTTGCCCTCGGAGGACTTGAACAGGATGAGATCCTTGAGCGCATCCTTATTCACACCGTAATTCTCATACATGCCGAATTTCAGGCGCAGGCCGAAGCTTTCGAAGAACTTTTCGTACTTCTCACGGTCATTGGCGCACATGGATTTCAATTCGGAGGCGATCTTCTTCTCGATACGGCTTGCGATAAGCTTAAGCTGACGGTCATGCTGGAGCATTTCACGGGAGATATTGAGGGAAAGATCCTGTGAATCCACCAGTCCCTTGACAAATCCGAAATAATCGGGCAACAGGTCTCCGCATTTTTCCATGATAAGAACACCGGAGGCGTAGAGCTGCAAGCCCTTTTCGTAGTCCCTGGAGTAATAATCCATGGGGGCCTTTTCCGGTATGAACAGCAGTGCATTGTATGTAGCGGTGCCCTCAGCGGAGGTATGTATCACCTTGAGGGGATCCTGCCAGTCGAAGAATTTCTCCTTATAGAAATTATTGTATTCCTCATCGCTTATTTCGTTCTTATTCTTCTTCCACAGCGGTACCATGCTGTTGAGAGTTTCAAGCTCGAAATAGTGCTCATATTCATTTTCCGCATCCTCCTTTGCACGGGTCTTTTCGACCTCCATGCGTATCGGATAGCGGATATAATCGGAATACTTCTTTACGAGGCCGCGCAGACGGTAGCTGTCGAGGAATTCACCGTATTTCTCGTCGTCCGTATCGTCCTTTATGTGCAGAGTGATCTCCGTGCCGTGCTCAGCCTTTTCACACTCACGTATGGTGTAGCCGTCGGCACCGTCGGACTCCCATGCATAAGCCTTTTCCTCGCCGAATGCCTTGGACTCCACTCTTACATGGTCACTTACCATGAATGCTGAGTAGAAGCCGACGCCGAACTGACCGATGATGTCGATGTCCTCCGTCTTTTCATTTTCGGACTTGAACTTCAAAGAGCCGCTCTTTGCGATAACGCCGAGGTTCTGATCCAGCTCCTCCTGTGTCATACCGATGCCGTTGTCGCGTATTCTCAGCACTCTTGCGTCCTTATCGGCCTCAAGTCTTATCTCGAAATCATCCCTGCTGAGACCCGTCGCGCCGTCGCTGAGCGACTTATAATAGAGCTTATCCATTGCATCGCTTGCATTGGAAATGAGCTCTCGGAGAAAAATCTCCTTGTGTGTATAAATCGAATTGATCATGAGATCCAAAAGTCTTTTGGATTCTGCTTTAAACTGTTTCTTTGCCATTGAAATCAACCTCTTTTTGTTTTGCGGCTCAGCTCGCGTAAAGAAACGACCGCAGCCTGCCACTGTATCTGTTTATCCTTCAGTATAACGTACATTTGTTAAGAAATCACGAACTTTTTCTATATTTGATAAAAATGAGCTCCTTTTATCCGAAAAAGTTTCTGTGCGGCAAACAAAAGAAATCCGCTATGATATGCCACAGCCGCACAGCGTCGGTGACATCAAGCTGCTTATCAAGTGAAAACGCGTTTATATCCAGCAGCGCTCTGCTGTCATCCGTATATATTATTTCAAACGGCGGCGCGGTGTCGTTAAAGCTCAGCCGACGTCCCCTTGCATCCACCGTGAGCAGAGTGAAGATCAGCAACACAATCAGCAGAGTCATAAAAAACGAAGTGATAAAGGCCCTTGAACGCAGAATACGAAGCATTTTACCATCCCCTTTTTGCTTTCAGTATTCCTTGCTGCCGCAGGTTTATTCATTCGGCCTCATTCTGCGCGGCAAGCTCATTCAAAACCTTCAGCAGGGTCTCCCCCAAAAGCCTTCCGGAGTACTGCGCCTCGCTCAGCGTGTTCACATCCGTTCCGACCTCCACAAGCAGCGAACCGTGCGTTGCATGCATATTGTAGTTTCTTCGGCAAAAATACAGTGACCTGTAAAGCCCCGGGAACATACTCTCCCCGGCCTGCTGCACTCTGAGGGCAAGGCGCAGATTTTCGCGCCAATCCGGAAATATCGGATTTTCCGAAAGGTCACAGCCCGTGAGGATCATTATCTGAGCCGCCGATTTTCCGTTTATCTCCGCTATCGGCTTATAGCGTGTGGTTCCGCTCTCTCCGAAAGCGTCCCTGTGCACATCCACAGTGATGGAAATCGACGGATACTCGTTGAGATTCTTCTGTATGGTCTCCATAGAGCGTGAATAACTTCCGGTGTATGCTGGACTGTCATGCACTGTGGTATCGTGTATCACGCCGAAGCCGCCCTCCTCTATCACTCTTGCGGCCGCAGCTGCCACTGATACCACACTCTTGTCCGCATCGAGTGTTCTAAAGGGATCATCGAGATAGTACCAGTCTGCTCCGTCCTGCTGTATATAGGATTCCGTTGTGTGCGTGGAATACAGTAATATCACGGGAGAACCGTCCTTTTTCACCGTTATATCCGGCGCTGTCATCAACTCGGCTTCAAGGTCAAGGCCCGTCCCCGTCTCGTCCTTTACGGTGAAGCAATCCACCTGCTTGCCCTTGCTCATTGTGAGCACCTCTACCCTGCCGGTTTCTCGTCCCGATTCCGGTACTGCCGGGGGATCGGGCTCACTCCAAATGTCAAAAACTCCGTCCTGCTCCGAAAGCAGGGCATTTTCCACCGTACTCTCACTGCTTTCCGCCTCCTCGGGCACTTCGGACGGCTCTGCTGCCCGTACAGCCGCGACTCCGGCCGCCTCAAGCACCCACTCACTGCCGTTTTCACGTATGTACGGCAGCAGATTATCTGCAAAGCACCATATATATACAGCCGCTGCCGCAGCCATAGCAGCCCTTACCACCGCCCCTTTAAGGGATATCCTGACCGCGACTCTTTTCACATTCCTCACTCTCCCCTGTGGATAACTTCATTTTGCTCAAAGAAATATATGCCGGGCGGCACAAAAGGATTCCTCCGCACCGTTTTCGGCTTATCTGCATATTCTGAGATGTACCGCAGAGGTACGGAAAGGAGCATATTATGAATATTTATCAACCGGGTTGGGACAACTGCCCGTGGTCGGCATGCATACGTTCCTGCTGCACACCTGTATGTGCCACAGGGCCGCGCGGCGCTGCCGTTGCAGACCTCACGGATAACTCCACCCTCGCCGATGTCATCGGCACTGTAAACACCCTGCTCGCCTCCCTGCGCACAGCGGGTGTTATTCAGAGCTGATGCAGACCGTAAGCCTGTGCATGATAGTCAAAAACGAGAAAAAACATCGTCCGCTGTCTTTCAAGCGTTCGCGGACTGATGGATGAAATAATAGTTGTAGATACCGACAGTACGGATAACACTCGCAGTGCCGCCGAAAATCTCGGCGCAAGGGTGTATGATTTCCCATGGTGCGATGATTTCGCGGCGCGATATGGGCTTTATCTGGGAGGGCGCGGTGCACGAAAGCATTCAGCCGCGCGGCAATATCATCCACAGCGACATCGCAGTTTGCCATATGAAGACGATTTCGGGTGATCCGGACAGAAACCTCCGGATATTCCGGATATAATGAAAAGCAGCTTGCCGCCGGGCACACTCTCTCGCCGAGGGAGCAGTTTTATTACGCCAGAGAGCTGATGTATCATTCACGCTATCCCGAAGCTGCTGAAAAGCTTCATGACTTCATCGAAAACAGCTCCGGCTGGGTCGAAAACAAGCTTGAAGCCTGTCGAGATCTTTCCGCCTGTTATTCGGCTCTCGGCCGTACAGAGGATGCATTTGCGGCACTGACAAGGGCTCTTAGCTTTTCTGCACCGAGTGCCGAGCTTTCCGCCGAATACAACGAGCGCGCCGCCGCCTTTAAGCCGGAAAGCAAAATCTGCCGCGGAAACCGGGAATTTTTCAGTAGGCTGTTCTCCGACAGACTCGGCACAGTTACTGCGGAGTAACTGTCTTGTAGAAAATTAAATGCTGCACTATATATTACAGCATATTTTTATCTTAGGGAGCGATAAAAGCCATGATGAAAAAAGAAGACATGCCGGCATGCCCGGTAGCTACAACAGTGGCACTGATAGGCAGCAAATGGAAGCTGCTGATAATACGCAATCTCCTGAGCCGCCCATGGCGCTTTAATGAGCTGAAAAAGAACCTTGAGGGCATAAGCCAGAAGGTTTTGACGGACAGCCTGCGTTCCATGGAAAGCGACGGTCTTGTCATACGCAAGGTATACGCTGAGGTGCCGCCGAGAGTGGAATACTCCCTCAGTCCGCTTGGTGAGTCGCTGCGCCCGATAATGTCCTCCATGGAGGCATGGGGCACGACCTATAAGGAAACAATCGAATAAATGCAAAAATGGTGTCGACCCTTCCGAACGGAAAGGGTCGACACCCGATTTTATTTTACAGTCCTTATAAGCAGCTCCTCGAGCTCCTTTACGGTATTTGCAATGTATTTTGCACCGGCTTTTTCAAGCTCTCCCGGCTCTGCAAAGCCAAAATACACGCCAACGCCGTCTATTCCGCAATTTCCTGCGCCGATCATATCAAAGCTGCGGTCGCCTATCATGAGCTTATATGCGCTATCATCGCCGATACGTCTCAGCGTTTCTTCTATAACCTCGGTCTTATCCGTCATGCTGCCGTCAAGATTTGCTCCGACAATATGGGTGAACAGCTCGTAAACCCCATGCTGCTTTAATATCGACTCGGTGAAAACAAGCGGCTTTGAGGTGGAAACACAGAGCTTCACTCCGCTGTCCGCAAGCTTTATCAGCATTTCACGAATTCCCTCAAACAGCTTGCTTTCGTATACGCCCTTTACTCTGTAGCGCTCCCTGTATAGCTCCACACATTCGAAGGCCTCCTCTTCGGAAAATCCGTAAAACTCCATAAACGAGGTGTGCAGCGGTGGGCCGATGAATCTGCGCAACCTGCTGTCCGGCTCATCCGGCAAGCCCTTTCTTTCGAGCGCATATCTGGCACTCTTAATTATACCCTCGCTATTGTCCACCAGAGTACCGTCAAGATCGAATAATATCCATGTATTCATCGTCTTCCGGCTCCTCCTCCGCGCGAGCTGCCGCCACCGAAGCCACCTGAACGGCCACCGCCGGAGCGTCCTCCGCCAAAGCCACCCGAACGACCGCCGCTCGGTCTGCTTCCGCCAAAGCCTCCGCTCGGACGACCGCCACCGAAGCCACCGGGTCTGCTTCCGCCGAAGCCGCCTCTTGGGGGCGGATTATGTCTCGGCGGCCTTGGGCCTCCCATCGGAGGTCTCGGGCCACCCATAGGTGGGGGCGGTGGTCTGCGCGGATAACGTCTTCTGTTGAACATCGAGCCGATTATCCAGCCGTTCACAAAGCCGCTACCGCCACCTCCTCCGCCTCCGCGCGAACTGAAAATGATCTTCAAAATTATCACCAGCACGACAAAGAAGATGACCATGATGACCACGGTTCTTACAAAGTCAAACATACGGCCCGCTATGGAGAAAGCCGAAACGCTCACCGTGTTATCCGCAAAGCCCTCGGGCTTGCGCTCGCTGTTTACGGTGCCCGTGCTGTACGAAACATCGTACTCAGCCTCAAGTATCTCAAGAGTACGGTCAAAAGTCTTTCTTACCGCAGAATCGTAGTCTCCCACGGCAAAATCAGGCTCCATGCAGTCGTCCAGTATGCTTTGCAGATTATTTCCGGAGAGTATATCCAGTACGCCGGCACCCGGCAGGGCATAGTAGTCATCCGCACCGATGGCAAGCACATACAGCATTCCGTTGTTCTCGTCCTTATCGCCTATTCCCCATGAATTGAACACCTCATAGGCATAGTCATGTATCGAGTAGCTGCCGGTGAAATCCACGGCTACAAAGGCGATCTGTGCGCCGCATTCCTCGGCCAGAGCATTGTTCTTCTCGTTTATGTAGCTCTCGGTGGAGGCGCTGATAACATCGGCCTCGTCGAGCACATACGAATTCTCCGGTGCGGCCGGTACCGCCGCAAATACCGGCAGTGCCGCAAGGATAAGCACGACACAGAGCAGCGTCGTGATACAGCTTTTAAGTCTCTTTTTGTTTTTCATTAAGCTCCTCACTTTCTGTCAGGCAAACGGCTCAAGCTCCTTAACGCCCATGAGCTCGGCAAGCCTTCTGCCCGGCGCGTTACGGAAGGTCTCATTGAAGCTTGCCACCTTGATGTTATAGTCGCTGTAGGACACGAGATCCACGTACATATAGTAATCCGAATATATCGCTTCAAGGTACTCACTGTCCTGTTCGGAAAGCTCCATGCCGCACAACTCATTGTACAGCGAATTGAAGCTGATAGTCAGTGTGGAATATGCCCCAGCCTTTTCGCTCGGCGACTGTGCCGCCTCCAGGCGTCCGGCAGCGCTTCGCACCTCGATCAGCTTGACATCATCAGCCCCAAGGTACTTACCGGAAAGCGTCACAAGGTTTGAAGCCTCGGTGGTGCAGCCGGAAAGATCCTCAAGCAGGCCATAGGTGCCGTTCGAGCCGAAATAGTGCTCGGTCACTTTATTTCTCTCCCTTACAAGGGAAAAGCCCATACCGAGCGGCACACTTATCACTATCAGCAAAACCATACCGATGATTGCCGCCGCACGACCCTTTACCCTGATCTTTTCCTTCTTTTTCATGATCCTGTCTCCATTTCTCTGCTTTTATACCGCAAGCGACCGACGAATTTCGCCGGCCGCTTTGTATTTTTTAAGAACGTATATCGAGCAGCTTCTGCTTGAGCTCGCCCTCAAGACGGCCAAGCTCCTGCTCGGCAGCTCTGCGGCGTGCCTTGCCCTCCTCCTGGATCTTTACAACCTCGTCCAAAGTTGTGATGAGGGACTGGTTAGTTACGCGCAGTGTCTCCATGTCAACTATTCCGCGCTCAGTCTCCCTTGCTGTCTCTATCGTGCTCATCTTGAGACGCTCGGCATTCTTCTTGAGCAGGGAATTCGTCATATCGGTAACCTCGCGCTGTGCTCTTACGGCATCGGCAGAATGTGCCACGCCGAGTGCCAGCACCATTTGGCTCTTCCACAGCGGAATGGTGTTGACTATTGTGGACTGTATTTTGTCCGCCATCATCCTGTCATTATTCTGCACAAGGCGTATCTGCGGAGACATTTGGACGGACACCATGCGTGTAAGCTCCAGATCATGCAGCTTCTTTTCAAAGCTGTCGCACTGCTGTGCAAAATCATTCGCGGCCTGTGCATCCTCTGCAAAGCCGGTGCGCAGAGCCTTTGCCTTAAGCTCCTGAAGCTTTCCGGCTCTGTCCATTTCAAGGCGCTTCTTGCCGGCAATGATGTACATTGAGAGCTCCTTGTGGTATGCAAGGTTCATCTCATACAGCTTATCAAGCATTACAATGTCCTTCATGAGCTGCACCTGATGATTTTCAAGGGAACCGGCTATCTTATTGACATTGACCTCGGCCTTGTCATAGCGTGCCTTAAGCCCCTCTATCTTATTGGACTGCTTCTTGAAGAAGCCGAAAAGTCCCTTTTCCTCTTCCTCGTTCACGTCAAAGCCCTTGAGCTCAACAACAAGGTCGGAAATCTCCTCGCCAACCTCGCCAAGATCCTTTGTGCGGACATTGGCAAGCGCCGTATCGGAGAAATTTGCTATTTTTTTCTGTGCACTCGCACCGTACTGCATGACAATAGAGGAATTTGAGATATCGATCTTGTCGACAAATTCATCCACTACCCTCTGCTCATCTGCTGTGAGCACGGGCTCCTCAACAGCAACGGGCTCTTCCTTCTTTTCCTCAGCCTGCGACTCTTCCACGCCGTCCAGTGTAAGTGTGGGAACTGCGTCAAGCTGCGGCAGCTCCTGCTCGAGGCCAAGCTTAATATCGTTCATTTTAATATCCTCCTCAATTTTTATTCATCAGAGCCCGCATTTCGCGTCTTTGGGATTTCGCCCCCGGACAGGCCCTCCTGCTGCAAAATGGATTCCATAACACTGATATCCGCCGCTATGTCCATTGCGTCCTCATGGAAAAGACTGTCGAGCTGCTTTTCAAATGCACCGGCTATCGTTTCCATCATACCCTCTATTTCGAACATCGTCTTTTGAATGTTCTCGCCCTTCACCCTCTGGCGGCTGAGCTTATCATAGCTCGTCAGCAGCTTCAGGGTGGTCGGGAGATAGTAATTCATAAATCTTCTTATCTGAGGTGCCTTTTCGGGATGCTCTGCAATATACGCGAATATATCGGCGGACGCCACCTCCATTCGGTCTATTCTGTCACTCATGACCTCATCCTCTATCAGGTCATTTGCGTGGCGGAGCTGCTTGATATAGTCATTTCCCTCGTCGATTATCTTATCTACCTCTGGGTCACCCGTACTTGCCTTTGCCGTACGCTCCGGCTCGGGCTTCGGTTCTTCGATCGGGACATAGTATTTCTTGCCCTTAAATATGAGCTTTGACAGCGTAAATGCTCCCACTACGACAAGCACTAACGGTATCAGGTTATACCAATCGTACATCGGCATGGTCAGTGAATATATCGCACACACGGCACCCGTTATCCAGTATCTCGCATTGGAGGGCTTACGCCTTACCTCCATCCTCGGTTTCGGGGGCGGAGTCGGGCGCTGCGCAGGCGGCTTTTGCTGCGGCGGTGTCGGTGCCTGGTACTGCGGCGGAGTTCTGTAATTATTCTGCGGCGGCCTGTTCGAAGCCGATACACTCTCGCGAACTCTGTCGTTAATATCGCGGTTTATATGATTCACTGCGTTATTTACCTCCTGCACTGCACGCTCCACCTTTGCGCCGATAGCATCGGTATCGATGACACTGTTTATCACGCGATAGGTCGCGGACTGCTCAAATTCCCTTTGAAACGATGGTTTTTTCGGATCGCTCACGCATCACACCGTCCTTCCAAATCTGTTTTCATCATAAATTCTCCTCTTTAAGGGCACCGGTCAAGTTACCGATATGCCATAATGACATTTTACTTTTTTATCAGTGTTTGGTCAAGCCGTTTAGCTGTAAATTCAGGGAAATTTAACCTTCCTCCAGCCACTGCTCGGCCTCCTCACCGCTGAGCTCCACTTTTTCTCCGCTTTCCGTCAGAACATATCTGTGAACAACATCCTCACTCCGAATATGCAGCACGTTGTACTTAAAATCTATCACGGCCTGCGGCAAAGCGCCGAAGGTCTCAACCGTCCTTGTCGGCATGTACTCATACTCGAGCATTCTTCTCGGGGAGTCCTCTCCGCTGTCATCCTGCATAGCAATAGTGACGTCTGCAAAGGATATAATCACAGAGAGCAACAGCATTCCGGTAAAGGCGAGTATTTTGGCGCCGAGCAGCGTGCTGAGCACATCCCGTCTGAAAATCACTCCCACAAGCTGTACGGTAAGCTGCAAAACAAGCGGCAAAGCCATGCACACCACAAAAAGCGGCTCCTCTGCGGCCTGCGAAAGCAATGAGGACACCTGCGGCAACTCTCCAGAAAACGGCGAAAAATATTCTCCGGTCAGCCTGAAGTACAAAAACTGCGCCGCAATAAGCCCCAGACAGAGGCACAGCCAGAGGGTCTGCAATATGAAATTCAGCATTTTCGAGAAGGTTATATTCTGAAAGGCCATGCATATGCAGCCCGCCGCGAGCGCCGGCAGAGCCTTATATACAGTGACGCCGCTTCCGGTGAAGCACGCAAGCGCCACTTCGGCGTATATCAATGCGACAAAAGGAAAAAACAGGGAAAACACTGACATTTTTCTGCTATTCTCCGCTCTGTCACTCTTTCTGTACCTGGGCATTTTCCACCACTCCATGTTTGAAATGTTTAAACATAAGACCAGTATACTACATCGCATGATTTATTTCAATGCGAATCCGCTTTGAGGGCTATTTTCGGTCAGTGCGTTTATTTTGAGGTTTTCGTGGCATAGTAGACTCATAAACGTCCGGAATCACCGAATGTTTTATATCGGCCGAGGCCGTAACTTAAGAAAGGATCGATCATGATGCGAAAAATACTTCCGTTTATTATGGCAGCCTGTCTGATCTGCTCTCTTGCAGGCTGTATGAGCGGTGGGAACGAATCCTCCGTTGTGTCAGAAGCAAGCCGCACACCCTCCTCAGTACCGGAAAGCCATGCTTCGCCGTCCCCGGATATCAGCAGCGAGGAAAACCTGCCCGAAAACCCGTTTGCGCCGTTCCGAGATGCACTTACAGGCGTTTACGGTGACAGCTATGCCCCGAACAGACAGCTCACCGAGGACGAAATACTGTCCGAAATCGGCCTTGATAAAGCCCTGTACGATGATATCTATGCAGAAAACGTCTCCGGCAGCAACTCTCCCGATACCTTCATCGCCGTAAAAGCCAAGGAGGGACAAACCGCACAGATAGAGGAAAAGCTCAGGGCCTATCGTGATAAGCTATCGCAGGATGCAGCCTTTTCCGACTATGCGGATCAGATAGGCAATGCCCAAATATTCACCGAGGGCGACTATGTCTTCTTCCTTTTGATCGGCAATAGCGGAGTCCCGACGGAGAGCGACAGCTCCGAGGGCATGGCCGAAGCCATAGGAAATGATATTCAAAAGGGTATCGATGCCATCAAGGACGCCATAGGTATACGGTGAAAGACATCATAAATACTTGAAAAGGGCCCGATTGTGTGATATGATTCAACTCGTGATCGTCTCACATACGGGCCATTTGCTTTTAAAAGGAGGGAACACCATATGACAAACACAGATACTGCTCCGAAAAGCATCAAAGCCGTGATATTTGATGCCGACGGCACACTGATAGACAGTATGCCCATGTGGAACAGGATTACCTACGACTATGCCGAATTCAAGGGCATATACGCACCGCCGGGTCTCAGCCGTATCATGAATGACATGTGCCTTGAACAATGCGCAGCCTATTACCGGGACAAGCTCGGTGCAAAAGGTACATACGAGGAAATAATGGCGGAAATAGTTGCTATGGCCGCGGAAAAATACCGTACCGATGTTCCCGAAATCAGGGGAGCCTCCGCTTTTCTCAAGCTGTTGAAGAAAAACGGTATACATACCGCGCTTGCGACGGCCTCCGATCTTTCAACGCTCCTTCCCGGGCTTGAACGTCTTGATATCGCAGGATATCTTGACAGGGCCGAAAGCTGCTCCACCATAGGTAAAAGCAAGGAGTACCCGGATATCTACCTGAAATGTGCTGCCGATTTTGACGTACAGCCGCAGGAATGCATCGTTTTTGAGGATGCACTGTACGCCGCACGCACTGCGAAAAAAGCCGGCTTCTCCGTCATCGGCCTTCTCACAGCCGATATGACTGAGGCTGAGGCCAAGGAATTCCGCTCATTGTGCGTACGCTGCATAAGCGATTATACCGAGCTGATGCCCGAATAACACTGAGATCACCTTTATTTATTATTTATTCTCCGGAGGGAAACATGTTCAAAAAATTCAAAGAAAACTTTATCGGCGACCGTGCCTTTTACCACGGCCTGCTCATTCTTCTTGTTCCGATGATAATTCAGCAGGGCATAACAAGCTTTGTCAGCCTGCTGGATAACGTCATGGTCGGAAGACTCGGCACGGAGGCCATGTCCGGCGTTGCCATTGTCAACCAGCTCCTCTTCGTGTTCAACCTTGCGATTTTCGGCGGACTTTCCGGCGCCTCCATTTTCGGCGCACAGTTCTTCGGCAAGGGCGATCATGAGGGCGTTCGCGCAGCCTTCAGATTCAAGATGCTCTTCAGCCTGCTGATGACCGTCATCGCGATAGTGGCTCTCATCTTCTTCGGCGAGCCGCTCATCTCGCTCTTCCTCACAGAGGACGGCGAGGGCGGAGACCTTGTGCTCACGCTCACCGAGGCCAAGAGATACCTTATCGTCATGCTGTTCGGCCTTGTACCGTTCGCCGTATCCCAGAGCTACTCCAGCACGTTGAGAGAAACCGGCGAGACAGTGGCTCCTATGGCTGCCAGCGTTATCGCTATCCTTACAAACCTCGTTCTCAACTACATACTCATTTTCGGCAAGCTCGGAATACCGGCTCTCGGAGTTGTCGGCGCCGCTATCGCAACCGTTATCTCCCGCTATGTGGAGGCCATTTATCTGGCTGTTGCGGCACACACACATCCCGAAAAGTTTGAGTTCATCCGCGGCGTTTACAAAACGCTGCACATTCCCGGTGACATCGCAAAGAAGATTATTATCACCGGCACTCCCCTCATGCTCAACGAGCTGTTCTGGAGCATCGGCACAACCATGATAAACCAGAACTACTCCACACGCGGCCTCACCGTTGTTGCCGCCACAAACATAGCCGGTACCGCATGGAACCTCTTCTGCATCATCATGTTCGCAATGGGCAATGCCGTTTCCATCATGGTCGGTCAGAAGCTCGGTGCAGGCGAGATCGAAGAGGCGAAGCGCACAGACAACCGCCTCATCTTCTTCACCGTCATCACTCATATATGCATCGGTGTGCTCGTTGCCGTATGTGCGCCGCTCATACCGCAGATTTATAACACCGAGCCAGCCGTCAGAGCGCTCACAACACAGCTTCTGCTGGTCGATGCAGCCGCACTGCCGATACACGCCTATGTGCATGTAACATACTTCACCATTCGCTCCGGCGGCAAGACCGTCATCACCTTCCTTTTCGACTGCCTGTACACCTGGGTGGTACCGCTGCCGCTGGCCTTTGTACTGTGCCGCTACACGGCACTGCCGATGATCACCGTTTTCTTCTGTGTTCAGTTCATAGACGTCGTAAAGGTAATCATAGGAACAATACTTCTGCGCTCCGGCATGTGGGCTAAGAACCTTGTTGCCGAGGAAGAGGCAAAATAAAAGGAACCGAGGTCATTAAATGGAACAGAGTAAGCTTGACCGAATAAACGAGCTGGCAAGAAAGGCAAGAGCCGAGGGCTTAACCGATGTCGAAAAGGCCGAGCAGCAGAAGCTGCGCGCCGAGTATATCGAGGCATACCGCAGAAGCCTGCGTGCACAGCTCGACAGCATGGTCATAGTTGATGAAAACGGCAATCGCCGTCCGCTTAAAAAGCAGTAATTTGATTTTTGACAGGAAAGGTTGTTGGTCATGGAAAAGCTGTATAAATACGAAATGCACGCACACGATAAGCTTTGCAGCGCGTGCGCACAGAACACCCCGGAAGAAATGGTCAAGGCGTATTACGATGCCGGCTACAGCGGCATGTGCTTTACAAACCATTTCTACCTCGGTAATACAGCGATAGACCGCAGCCTCCCCTGGGAGGACTTCGTTACGGCATATTGGCAGGCATATCAGCGCGCCGTTAAATTTGCCGCGGAGAGCTGCCCCGGCTTTAGTGTATTCTTCGGTATAGAGCACGCCTATGGCGGCGGCAAGGAGATACTCACCTACGGCATAGACCTTGATTTTCTGCTCAAGCACCCCGGCCTTCATAAGTATTCCATAAAGGATTACTGCGATGCCGTGCACGAATACGGCGGATATGTGTCAAATGCGCATCCCTTTCGCGACCGCGAATACATCGATATGACATACCCACTGAATCCGGAATACTGGGATGCCGCGGAGGTATATAACTTCTGTAACAAGCCGGAGGAAAACGAAAAGGCAGAGGAATTCGCCAAGGAGCACGGTCTGTACCGTACAAGCGGCGGTGACGAGCACCGTGCAACAGGGGAGAGCATCGGCAAGGCCGGTCTTGCATTCCCATATCCAATCCATTCCGGCCATGAGCTTGTTGAGGCCATGCAAAAGCGCGACGGACGCTGCATTATCAACGGCGAGGTCGAACCGAAAGCATAATAAACTCAGCCCTGTGATGCTTTTAACACCACAGGGCCTTTTTGTTAAAACTTTTGTCGCTTCATCTGTACTTTTTTCTTTTGATGGCTTATAATAGACGTGAAAGACAGCTTACATGAAAGGATATCCACAAAATGGAATCATTAAAGGAATTATACAGGATAGGCACCGGGCCGTCCAGTTCACATACAATGGGCCCCGAGCGTGCCGCAAAACGCTTCAGAGATAAAAATCCGCAGGCCGATGCATTTTCGATAACGCTTTTCGGCTCCCTTGCAAAAACAGGCCCCGGACATCTGACGGATGACATCCTCGTCAAAACTCTGGCTCCGCTGCCCGTTGACATCGTATTCGACTTTTCGGATGCTCCCCTGCCACACCCGAACACAATGGAGCTGAGAGCGCTGAAAAACGGCGAGGTCATCGCAACTGAGCGCGTAATAAGCGTAGGCGGCGGCAAAATACAGACCGTGGGCGAAGCCGAAGCGGATACCCCGGCGGATATATACCCGCTTTCCACCTTTTCCGACATAAAGGAATATTGCACACAGCATAATATTCGCCTTTGGCAATATGCCGAGCAGTGTGAGGGCAGTGATATCTGGCATTATCTTTCCGAGGTATGGCAGTGCATGAAAAAGGCCGTTGCGCGCGGACTTGACACCGAAGGCACACTTAAGGGCGGTCTGGATGTTCAGCGCAAGGCAAAGATGCTATATCGCCAGAAGCATATTGACGAGAGCGCCGAAACGCGTGAAAACAGACTGGTATGTTCATATGCATATGCTGTCAGTGAGGAAAACGCGGCCGGCGGTGTTATAGTCACAGCGCCCACCTGCGGCGCATGCGGAGTACTTCCGGCAGTCCTGCTCTACATGCAGGAGCGCCGCGGCTTCTCCGACACCGAGATCATCCACGCTCTGGCCTCTGGCGGCATAATAGGCGACCTTATAAAGACCAACGCATCAATAAGCGGTGCGGAATGCGGCTGTCAGGCCGAGATAGGCAGTGCCTGCTCCATGGCTGCCGCCGCACTTGCCGAACTGCACGGAATGGATCTTGACCAGATAGAATACGCTGCGGAGGTCGCAATGGAACACCACCTCGGCCTTACCTGTGACCCGGTACGCGGTCTTGTTCAGATACCGTGCATCGAGCGCAATGCTGTCGCCGCAATGCGCGCAATAAATGCGCTCAGCCTTGCAAATTTCCTGACATACACAAGAAAAATATCCTTTGACGTTGTTGTACACACAATGTACGAGACCGGCTGTGACCTCTTCTCCAAATATCGTGAGACCGGCGAGGGCGGACTGGCAAAGTACTATAACGGCAAAAACGGCTGATAAAGCACAAAATTAACGGCTTCGGGCCTGCTTATCGCAGGGTCGAAGCCGTTTTGTTTATTGATGAGGCATATTTACTTTTTGAGCTTATTCTTTGAGAAATACTCCCTTGTAAGCTTCAGCACGGTGGGTGCGAGCAAGAACACGGCTATCAGGTTTGGGATAGCCATGAGGCCGTTAAAGGTCTCGGAAATGCTCCAAACAAGGCCGAGGTCGATAGCGGCACCGGCCACGGAAACAGCGGAATAGAGAATTAGAAATACCTTTATCGCCTTTTCGCCGAAGAGGAACTCCACACAGCGCGAGCCATAGAGACCCCAGCCGATTATCGTGGAGAATGCAAAGCAGCACATGGCGATCGCAGTGAAGATAGTAACCCAGCTTCCGTAGGTCTCGACAAAGCCGGCAATCGTAAGCTCCGAGCCGGCAGCCTTACCGAATTCTATATTCACACCGCTTAAAAGTATGACAAGCGCGGTCATTGTGCATATGACGATGGTATCCATGAACACCTCGAAAATACCGAACAGACCCTGCTGCACGGGCTCCTTGGTATCGGCACAGGCATGAGCTATTGAGCCCGTACCGAGGCCGGCTTCATTTGAAAAAATGCCGCGGGAAATGCCGTTTTTCATGCTGAGGAAGAAGCTGCCGACAACACCGCCCGTTACAGCTCTGGGTGAAAATGCTCCCTGAACGATGCTGAGCAGCGCCGCCGGGATTCTGTCAGCGTGTACGATTATGACTCCGAGGCTGAGAACCACATACAGTATTGCCATCAGCGGAACGAGCTTTTCGGAAACGCTGCCGATTCGCTTTATGCCGCCGATAAGTATCAGTGCAACGATTATGGCGATTGCAACGCCGATTATGATATTCACCGCCGGAAGACTGCTCTCCGGCAGAACATTAAAGCTTGTGAGAGCCGAGCCGATGGAGGCCACAATGGTGTTCACCTGCGTTGCATTGCCGGTACCGAAAACCGCAAATACGCCAAAGGCAGAAAATGCATAGGCAAGCCACATCCATTTTTTGCCGAGACCGTTCTTTATGTAATACATCGGGCCACCTGCATAATCGCCCTGCTTGTTCTTTTCTCTGAAATGCACGGCCAGCGTTACCTCGGAAAACTTCGTGCACATGCCGAGCAGCGCAGAGACCCACATCCAGAAAACTGCGCCCGGGCCTCCAAGCGCTATTGCACCGGCCACGCCGGATATATTGCCCGTTCCGACCGTTGCGGAAAGCGCCGTACATACCGCCTGAAACGGTGTGATGGAACCATCCACGGCCTCCGATTTTCTGAATATGCGTCCCAAGGTGTTTTTCATGGAATAGCCGAACTTGCGTATCTGGATAAAGCCCGTTCGCACACTCAGGTACAGGCCCACGCCGAGTATACATACTATCGCCGGGATGCCCCATACCACGCCATTGACCGATTCATTGATACTCCTGATGATCTCTATCATTTTCCCACGACCCTTTTTGCGGAATGTATTAGGTATACTTTATCAAAAAACGGCTGCATTGGCAATAGCGTATGCGAGAAAACAGTCCATACACAGAAAAAAAGCTTCATAAAAGCCGCGGCAAAGCAGCAATTATGAAGCTTTTCATGCATATAAATACGCTCAATTCTCACCTGCACTCAGCTTTTTCAGCGCCGCCGAATGCAATCGCCTTATGTGGCGCTCACTGTAATGCATCTCAAGGGCTATTTTCGAAAAGTTCTCCTGCGCGATATATCGGCGCTCAAGTATTTCCCTGAGTATCGGATCCTCCGCCCGGCTCAAAAGCTTCTCGAGCTGACCTATCTGCTCATATATGGAACTGACATCCGTCGATATGTCACCGAGAAGCAGCTCCCTTGAAAGCTCATCGCCGTCCTTTTCCACGCCCTCGTGTCGCTCCGCAAGCCCTTTAAGCTCATCAAGCAGTTCAAGTCTTAGTGAGAGCCGACGCTTTAAGGACGCATACTCCGAAAGGCGCTCTGCAATATCCTGCATCAGGAATTCCACACCTCGCAAAAACGATCTGCAAAATTATCCGACATGGAATACACATTGCCTATTTCCGCCCTGTCCGGCAGGGCTCCGACGGACTGCTGTCTTGCCGGTCTTTCATGCGCTCTTGCGGCGTACTCCGCATTTCTCGTTCTTGTTCTGTGATGAGCGGTGCCCCCACGCTGCTCCATTCGTTCCCACAGATCCGTCAGCAGCTCAACAGTGCAGAGCATTCCGCACAGCAGGACGGTGGCTGTTAATGCAAAAAGTAAATAAATCATGATAGCTCCTCCATTCATTCGAACAAGTGTTGCGAACATTCGTTTCTTACACAGCTTATTATAAACAGATGTTCGAGTTTTGTCAATCGAACATTTTAATTTTTTCGAAAAAATGTTCGTGTAGTCAAATTGAAACAAGCTGTCACCTTTTTTGCCTGTCCGCTTATTATGTAAGGAACAGCAGAGAGGAGCCTGATATTTATGGAAAAAGAACCTTCTCCCCGGAACATTTCGAAATACCGTGCGGAGCTTATGAAAACCGCCGCCGGCAGTCCTTATGCCACGGAAATGATAGGCACGTCCATAGACCTGCCCGAGGATTCGAACGCCGAGGTGAATCTGCCCGAGGCAACGCCGGAGCTTGATGCACTACAGGAATTCGCCCCAACGCCCGACACCCTCGAAAGCTTTCTGGAGCGCAACCAAAGTATCGGCTTTCTGCGCATTCAGGCCTTTGCCGGGCCGCAGGCCGTCCCCGTTGCGAATGCGGATGTGCTTGTGGCGCGCGGCTTTATTGACGGTGCACGCAGATTCGCCGGCGGCAGTACGGACGAAAGCGGAATTCTCGACGGCATAGTGCTCCCGGCACCGAATGGCTCGCTTGCGCAGCAGCCCGGCACTCTTATGCCGTACGCGCTCTACGATATCTACGTGAGCCACCCAAACTACCGAACGGAGATATACAGGCAGGTGCCGGTTTTTGACGGTGTGGTTTCCATCCAGCCGGTACGCTTTCAGGCCAGCCTGACAGGTGAATGAGAAAGGAGACAGTATGCCCTACCCGGACAGACCTACAATACCGGAATTCATAACCGTGCACCTCGGCCTTCCCGATCAGCCGGCGGAGAACGTGCGCGTGAGCTTTCCGGATTATATCAAGAACGTTGCCTCAAGTGAGATTTACCCGAACTGGCCCGAAAACGCGATACGTGCGAATATTCTTGCACAGATATCATATGCTCTTAACAGGGTATATACCGAGTTTTATCGCAGCCGCGGATACGACTTTGACATTACAAGTACCACACAATACGACCAGAAATTCATTGCAAACCGCGATGTCTTCGAAAATATATCCCGTATAGTCGATGACATTTTCAACGATTATGTGGTAAAGCAGGGGACGATACAGCCCTATTTCACGCAGTACTGCAACGGTACCACAACGCAGTGCGACGGCCTTTCGCAGTGGGGCACCGTTACCTTGGCAAACGAGGGGCTTGTGCCTTATGAAATACTTCAAAGCTACTACGGCGACGACATAGACATCGTTTTCAACGCTCCGGTAGCCGATGTGCGTGAATCCTACCCCGGTGCGCCTCTTCGCTTTGGGAGTGTTGGCGAGGATGTACGCGTCATACAGAGGGAGTTGAACCGCATTGGGCGCAATTACCCTGCGATTTCTCGCATACCCGAAACAAACGGATTTTTTGACATGTACACTCAGCAGGCTGTGACGGATTTTCAGGAAATATTCAATCTTGCCGCGGACGGAGTGGTCGGAAAAGCTACATGGTACAAAATAAAGTCGATTTACAACGGTATAAAGCGCCTGAACGAGCTGTACTCCGAGGGCATAACTCCGGAGGAGGCCGACAGGCTGTACCCTGCCGTGCTGCGACTCGGTGACAGTGGCAGACTGGTGCGCGAAATGCAATATCTGTTGGCCGTCATCGCCTATTTTGATGACCGAATACCGCTGCCGCCGGTGAACGGCGTATTCGATGAGCAAACACGGGAGGCAATACTGGCCTTTCAGCGCGTAAACGGACTTGCGCCGGACGGTATCTTCGGCCCGGAAACCTCTCCGCGGCTCCTTGAGACCTACCGTGCAGTGATCGCAAGCGTTCCGCCGGAGCTGATATCGGACAGCAGCCCGATATATCCCGGAAGATACCTCCTGCAGGGTGTTCGCGGCGACGACGTGACAGAGCTTCAAACCTTGCTGAACCGGGCTGCGGAAGCGCACAGCTTCATACCGCGCGTCACGGTGGACGGAGCTTTTGGCCCGGAGACCGAGGCCGCCGTGCGCGCAGTGCAGCGGGAGCAGGGGCTTGAGGTCAACGGCATAGTAGGTGCAATAACCTGGGACAGGATAGTAAAGCTTGCAAACGAGCAGTGAAGTCAGTTTTTACCACCCAACAGAAAAATAAACAATTGTTGAAGCTGTGAAATCTTGAAATCACATAGCATATCCATTATAATTTAAATATATGCATATGGCTCTTGATACGTCAAAAGAACCATGCTGTTTTTACAGCAAAGGGGGAAAATTTCCAATGGAGAATAAATTTATATTGTCATGTGAATCAACCGTCGACCTGCCCTATGCCTATGTGAATGCACGCGGCATACCGCTGATGTTCTACTCTTATTCCGTTGACGGACGCTCATATATCGACGATATGGGTCGTGACCCGGAGGCTCTTCCGCATTTTTACGAGCTTCTCAACGGTGGCAAAATGCCCACCACCTCACAGCTCAATGAATTCCAGTATGAGGAATTTCTGGAGCCGCTGCTTCAGCGTGGCGATGTGCTCCACATTGCCTTCGGCTCCGGCATGACAAATTCGGTTACAAACGCCATGATCGCCGCAGAAGCCCTGCGCGAAAAATATCCGGACAGACGTCTTGTGGTCATCGATTCCCTTTGCAGTTCCTCCGGCTACGGTATGCTCGTCGATTCGGCAGCAGACATGCGTGACCAGGGCTGCTCCCTCGATGAGGTTGAGCAGTGGGTGCTTGCAAACAGAAAGAATGTGCACCATCAGTTCTTTTCAACCGACCTCAAGTATTTCCGCCGCAGTGGACGCGTTTCCGGCAGTGCCGCAATGCTCGGCGCAATGCTGAATATCTGCCCCGTGATGAGACTTGACGACAGCGGACATATCATCGCATATGATAAGGTACGCGGCAAGAAAAAGGCTATTGAACACACTCTGAATTCCATGGCGGAGCACGCCGCAAACGGTGAAGCCTACTCCGGAAAATGCTTTATCTGCCACTCAAACTGCCTGGCGGATGCCGAGCTTACCCGTGAGGCTATTCGCGAGCGCTTCCCGAACATTCAGGGAGATATACGCATCTGCAATATCGGCACGATCATCGCATCGCACTGCGGCCCCGGAACCGTGGCTGTGTTCTTCTACGGTGACGAGCGTGCACCTTACACCGGTAAATCCAAATAATCTTGTTGCTTTTAGGCAGGGACGCTTATACGTGCGCCCCTGCCTTTTCGTATGCGATAAATTATTTTGCCTCTGTACTTTTACGATTGCCGGGTGTATACTATGCTTGAATTGTTATCGGCAATTCTCAGGCTATATTGTAATTTTGAATTGGAGAAAAAAATGAACATAATCATTGCGGGTGACGGTAAAGTAGGTCTCGCGCTGACCCGTCTTCTTTCGCAGGAGGGACACGATCTTGTGACGATCGACTCCAACCCGAACGTAATCGAGCGTGACATGCAGAATTTTGACGTTATGAGTCTCACGGGAAACTGTGCGGCAATGGACACCCTGCGTGAAGCCAATGTGCAGGATGCCGACCTGTTGGTGGCCGCAACCAGTGCCGATGAGATAAACCTGCTGTGCTGCCTGACAGCGCGCAGGCTCAACCCCGGCCTGCACACCATAGCGCGTGTTCGCAGCCCGGAATACAGGGAGCAGCTCTACCTCATGCGTGAGGAATTCGGTCTGTCGCTCATAGTAAACCCCGAGCGTGAAGCAGCCCATGAAATGTTCCGTCTTTTGCAGATACCCGGATTTCTCAACCGTGAAACCTTTGCTAAGGGACGCGTAGAGATAGTCGAACTCAGAATACTGGAGGGCGGTCTGCTCGAAAATGTTATACTGCACCACCTGCCAAATGTCCTCGGCGGCTGCAAGGTGCTCGTCTGCGCCGTTATTCGCGACGGCAAGGCGTTTATTCCAACCGGTGATACCACACTCTGCCGCGGAGACCACATCTTCGTAACAGCGCCCGTGGCATCACTTTCCGAGCTGATGAAAAAGATGGGCATCACTCAGAGAAAGGTGCGCAGCGCCATGCTTATCGGCGGCGGACGCGTCGGATATTACCTTGCACATAGCCTCTGCGAGGCCGGTGTGCATGTAAAAATAATCGAAAACAACGCCGAGCGCTGTGTACAACTCACAAACATGCTGCCAAAGGCTGCCATAATCCATGCCGACGGCTCATCGCAGGACATCCTCGAAAGTGAGGGCCTGCCCGAAATGGATGCGCTCATCACGCTGACGGGTCTTGACGAACAGAACGTAATAACCTCCATGTACGGCTCGACAAGAAATGTGCCAAATATCATAACCAAGGTAAACCGCATAGAAACAACGGGTATGCTCGAAAATCTGCCCATCGGCAGTGTTGTCAGCCCGAAGGAGCTGTGCAGCGAAAACGTTGTTCAGTACGTGCGCGCCATGGAAAATCAGGCCGGTGCCGCAATATCCGTGCACAGAATAGCCGATGGACGCGTTGAGGCACTGGAATTCGTCATCAACAAGAATTCGCGCTATATCGGCGAGCCGCTGAAGGATCTTCGTCTCAAAAAGGATATACTCGTCTCCTGCATAACACACCAGGGGAAAACCAAAATCCCGGACGGTAATTCATCCTTCCTGATGGGTGATACCGTTGTTATCGTTACCAATCGTGAAGAGCCCATTATGCAGTTCAATGATATTTTCGCGTGAGGTGTCTGAGAAATGAATATTAAAGTAATATGCCGTATCACCGCGCTTACGGTCATCATCACGGCAGGCTTCATGCTTGTGCCGCTGTTTTTGGCTGTATGGGATGGCGAGCCCGGCAATATTCTGGCCTATGCCGTGACAATTGCGGCAATGGCTGTTTTCGGCGGCACGCTGCTGATCTTCAGCCGCAACCGTGAAAATGTCTTCTATGCGCAGGAGGGCTTTGCCTGCACGGGCATATCGTGGATATTGATGTCCCTTTTCGGCGCACTGCCCTTTTATCTCAGCGGTGAGATTCCAAACTACATAGATGCCTTTTTCGAGATAGTTTCCGGCTTCACCACAACCGGTGCATCGATACTTTCAAACGTCGAGTTGCTTTCGCGATGCAATCTCTACTGGCGCAGCTTCAGCCACTGGCTGGGCGGCATGGGTATGCTGGTATTCATCCTCGCAGTTCTGCCACAGGCAAAGAAGACCGCCGGCTTCGGAATGCACCTGATGCGTGCCGAGAGCGCCGGGCCTGAGGTAGGAAAATTCACTCCGCATCTTCGCCAGACCGCTATGATACTCTACGGCATTTATATTATCATGACGGTCATATGCTTCATCTTCCTCCTTCTCGGCGGCATGTCCGTTTTCGAGAGTCTCTGCATTGCCTTTGGCACAGCAGGCACAGGCGGCTTTTCCGTAAGAGTCAGCGGCACTGCGGACTACAGTGCATATCTGCAAAGCGTTATCACCGTATTCATGTTCCTTTTCGGCGTGAATTTCAACCTCTACTACCTGATCCTCATCGGCCAGTTCAAGACCGTTTTGAAAAACGAAGAGCTCCGACTCTATGTCGGTCTTGTAGGCAGCGCGATAGCTCTGATAACATTCAACACGCGCAGTATGTTCAGCACGGGCTATGAGGCCTTCCACCATGCCGCACATCAGGTTAGCAGTATCATAACGACTACGGGCTTTGCCAGTGTGGATTTTGAGCAATGGCCGGCCTTTTCAAAGGCGATATTGTTCCTGCTGATGTTCACCGGTGCATGTGCCGGCAGTACGACAGGCGGCCTGAAAATATCCCGTGTGCTGCTGATATTGAAGAGCATTCGCAAGACGATCGGCAAGGCACTGCATCCGCGCCGTGTCATTACAGTGCGCATGGACGGCAAAACTGTCAGCGAGGATACCTTAAACTCGGTCAACGCCTATCTTGCCGTGTACTTCCTCATCTTCCTTTTGAGCTTTGTCCTCGTGTCCGTCGACGGATACTCGATAGGCACTAACATCTCCGCTGTGGCTGCATGCTTTAACAATATCGGCCCGGGCTTTGAGATGGTGGGCGCTACGGGGAACTACGGACATTACAGCTGGTTCTCAAAGCTCATACTCTCGGCGGATATGCTGCTCGGCCGCCTCGAGATATTCCCCCTGCTGGTTCTTTTCAGCAAGGATACCTGGAGCAGAAAGAGATAACGAACGCAAAAAAGCTCCTGTCAAAGCCTAGCACTTTGACAGGAGCTTGATTTTTTATATTCGTGTGCCGATACGCATGGCGTGGGTCAGCCTTAAAAGCAGCCTTTTTAAGGTAGGCATTAGCAGGAACGTCACCATGAAATTCGAAACCGCATGGATGATATCAAACGGTATTCCGCTTATGATATATGCACCGCCGGCCGCAAAGCCGCTTATTATGACTGTCGGTATTGCCGTAAGAGCGCCGAAAGCCATACCGAAAAAGCCGTTGACAAGCGCCCAGCCGAGCCGCGAATCCATTTTCCGCAGGAAAAAGGTCACTGCCGCAAGCAGCACCCATATGTAGAGGTATGAGAACCACCACAGGCCAAAGCCGTACACAAGACCTTCCAAAAGAACGAACACGGCAAGCGTATATCCGACGTATTTCCCGAGTGTCAGTGTGAAGAGCATGACGAGTAGGGAAACCACCTCAATATTCGGCAGAGGAGCCAGAGCTATCTGGCTTACAAGCAGCACTGCGCCGAGAATACCGCTCAGCGCCACTGTACGCAGACGCAATTACCAGCCAACGGTCAGCGTGAATTCGTACGCTGCGCCGTCCTCCACGGGTGTGCTGTCAACGCCGGTCATAACGGCCTCGCCGCCCTTTGTCAGGCACCACCATTCCTGATTGCCGTCATCCGCCGTGATTCCGCTCACTGTCTTGACAAACAGGCCGTAATCGCCGTCCTCGCCCTCGATGAGACCCTCATCCAGAAGCGCATCGCCGAGCATCTCTCTGTCCGTGGAAAGCTCATATACTTCCTTTTCGCCCTGAGCATCTATCACACTGAACTCAAAGCTCTTTGTGCCCTCAGTGCCCTTGGGTGCTGTGGCCTGCCATACAAAGAGACCCACAATAACGAAAATGACAAACACAACTGCCGCTGTCATCACTGTCTTACGATTAGTTGTTTTCTGCATTTTATTTCTTCCTTTTCTGATTTTAATGTTCAGGCTTTTATCTTTGCGATTATCGCCTTTGTCTTGATGCCCTCTTTAGTGAACATCACCTCGTGCTCGGACTGGATATTGTCCGGTGCATTTTCGCTGTGCAGATCATCCGTCTTGCAGATGATCTCAAAGCCGGCCTCAACAAGGTATCTCTGCGTTGCAAGATAGAGGTCGGTATTATCCGTTTTGAACCACAGCTCTCCGCCAGGTGCCAATATCTTCTTATAGGTCTCAAGCTGACGCGTATGTGTAAGGCGACGCTTGTGATCCCCCGCCTTCTGCCAGGGATTGCAGAAATTCACGTAGATCCTGTCCGCCTTCTCATCCTCGCTGAACAGCGTATTGAGCTTTTCGATGTTGTAGGAGAGCAGCGCGACATTTTCGACCGGCTCTTCACCGAATTCCGCCTCAATATTTCTTCTCGCAACACCGAGAATATCCACGCTGATATCGATGCCTATGAAATTTACATCCTGCTCTCTGTGTGCCAAAGCCGCAAGAAAGGTGCATTTTCCGCAGCCGAGGTCAAGGTGCAGGGGCTGATCCTTAGTGAAAAATTCCTTCCACGTACCCGCGGCCTTCTCCGGCTCATCGATATAGAACGGACAAGCAGCAAGTTCCGGGCGCGCCCACTTTTTCTTTCTGATTCTCAAGGAGCTATCTTCCTCTCTGTTTTTTCCATTCCTGTATTTTACCGCAGTTTCGCCTTCGATACAAGAGCTTGAGCGCAAAAAAGTCCGCCGGCGGCGAAAAATCGGCTAAATACTCTCAGTCACCGCGGTGACAGCTCTTCCAAAGGGAGAGCCAAGGCCGGGACGCAAGAAGCGGAGCGTATCAGCATCAATACGCTCCGCGGATTTTTGACATTATTTTGCCATGTTCAGCACCTTAAGCATCCTCGGAAGCTCGGTTTCGTAGTCATCTACGCCACCCTCAAAACTTATTCTTGCATCGTAGCCGATATCGTGCAGTGCCTTAAAGAATGTCATGTAGTCGGCACCGTCTCCCTCATACATGGCCTTTCTGTCATCGGGCTTAGCGATATGTATGTGCACTATGCTGTCGCCGCATACGCGCACATCCTCCGCCGTGCCATTTTCCTGCATCAGATGATAATAATCGCACAGCAGCTTAAAGTTCGGGTGATCGACATCACGTACGAGCTTCAGACCCTCAAGCTGGGTATTTATGATATTTGTCTCGCCGTTTCTCAGCGGCTCAAGCGCCACCGTTATGCCGTGCTCCGCAGCCTTATCACCGAGCATACGTCCGACCACTGTAAGCTGCTCCCATGCCTTGGCCCTGTCAAAGCCATCGGGTACATTTCGGCTGCCGCTGCTTCCGAAAACAGCCACCTTTATGCCGACGCGCTCCATACGAGAGAATACACTGTCTATGTATTCCTCGATGATGTGCGGATCGGCTTCCTCTCCGGTCAGGCGTATCGTACCGGGAAAGAGGCAGTTTGTTGTCTCTGCGTGTATCGGTGCGGCGGCATTTTCGGCGCAGAAGGCCTTAAATTCATCATCCGTCATTTCAGCCAAACCGGCGGCCGATACCTCCAGATAGTCATAGCCGAGCTTTGAAACCATCTCTGCGCGGCTGATCTGTGTACAAATCCCAAAACGCATTGCTATCCCCCCAAAAAGCGTTTATCTATGCCATCATTCTATATCAGCGAGTCGAGCATTTCAAGTATAAATTTCCGTTCGCCCACATTGATGATATTTTTGAATTTATTAAAAAGCTTTGAATTTTTCTTCTTGACAAAACACACTTTCTCCCATAGAATATAGATAAATAAGAGGGAGTAGCATGCAGATATATCTGTGATGTATGCGACAACACGATGACTTCTGTCGTCCGTATACATTTTAATTTGCGAGACTTTTATCATGCACCGGCATGATAAGGGTCTTTTTTTATTTCCCTCGAAAAATCCGGCACGAATAATAATCGAAAGGGCTGAATCTCTTGGAATTCCTCTTTGAAAACCTTGGCAATATCGCATGGCAGCATGTTGTTATGTGGATAATCGGCGGCGTGCTCATCTACCTCGCCATTGCCAAAGAAATGGAGCCTGCACTGCTGCTTCCGATAGGCTTCGGTGCAATTCTTGTCAACCTGCCGATGTCCGGCGCTGTCACACAGATATACGACGGCGAGACCGAGGTCGGCGCGATAGACCTGCTTTTTGATGTGGGTATCGCAACCGAGCTTTTCCCGCTCATACTCTTCATAGGCATAGGCGCAATGATTGATTTTGAGCCGCTGCTCACCAACCCGAAGCTGTTCCTGTTCGGCGCTGCCGCACAGTTCGGCATCTTCTTCACACTCAGCATGGCGAGCCTCTTCGGCTTCGAGCTTAAGGATGCGGCATCCATTTCCATTATCGGTGCTGCTGACGGCCCGACCTCCATTTATGTTGCAAACGTGCTGAAAACCCCGTATGTCGGTGCAATAACCGTTGCGGCATATTCGTACATGGCTCTGGTGCCGATCGTACAGCCGCCCGTCATCAGACTGCTCACCACAGCAAAGGAGCGACGCATCCGCATGGATTACGTTCCCGGTGCTGTCAGCCGCACAACAAAGATTCTCTTCCCGGTGCTCATCACCGCAGTTGTCGGCGTATTCTCTCCGCGCTCCGCATCCCTTGTCGGCTTCCTTATGTTCGGCAACCTGCTGCGTGAATGCGGCGTACTGAGAAACCTTTCCGAAACCGCACAGAACGTTCTGGCAAACCTCGTCACTCTGTTCCTCGGTATTACAATCGCCTCCAAGATGACAGCAGACCAGTTCCTGAGAATCGACACACTCATCATTCTCGGCCTCGGCCTCATCGCATTTATATTCGATACAGTCGGCGGTGTGCTCTTCGCAAAGGTACTCAATCTGTTCGTTAAGAAGAAGGTCAACCCGATGATCGGTGCCGCAGGCATCTCCGCATTCCCGATGGCTGCACGTATCGTGCAGAAGATGGGCCAGAAGGAGGACCCGCAGAACTTCCTTCTCATGCATGCGGTTGGCGCAAACGTATCCGGTCAGATTGCTTCCGTTATCGCAGGCGGAATGATTCTCAGCCTTGTCATGGGCTAAGGAAAGGACGTAGCTATATGACTATAAACGTTGATGCATTTTTGAACACCCTGCCGATCATGGCAAAGGGCATGGTTGGTGTTTTCGTTGTAACCATCATCTTCATACTGTCCATTTACCTTCTCAACAAGGTGTTTCAGAAGAAGTAAGCTTTAAAGCAATAGATGGCGGAGCGCGTAGCTCCGCCATCTATTTTTTTCGGATTTATTGAATTTCAAATCAGCCGAACAGCCTTTTAAGGTTTTCGGTGGAGAACGCCGGGTCACTGTGCAACGCAGAGAGCATATCCTCCATGTTTTCGGCGCTGTATTCCACCTGCTTTGAATAATCCTTGGTGCAGACGATCCTGTCCCACGGGGTGAATTCGCCGCTTTCCTGTAGGCAGTGCGTGTTCATAAGGCATATGAACCACACGCTTACAGCGCAGAATTTCACTCTTGCCGCTACTCTGCCGTCAAATGCACCCCTTGCAAAATGCCTGTAGAGGAAGTACACCATAAGGTTTTCATAGCCGCCATCAATATCATCCAGATTCACCTCAAGGGAGGTATCCTCGAGCAGCTGCACGGTCTCGGGCCATGTGTCATCATACGGCTCAAGCGCCTCCATGCAGTCAAAGAGCACTGTTCTCGCCATGGGAATATCCTGTGCGCTTTCGGTATCGGACGGTGCGGCCCTGTCACAGAGGATTTTCTGTGCGCGCTCGCCGAAATCGAGCAAACGGTGCATTCTGACCCTTAAGGGCAGAGTTCTGTCCTGAACAATCTTAAACGCCTCTCCGCGAAGTCTGAATGCCTCCATGCCGCTGTCCGGCAGAATGAATTCATCCGGCAATTCGCCGACCGTGGTGGTTATAAAGGTGATGGGGTCCTTCTCCTCAAAGAGCAGCCTGCACGCTTCTTCACAGCAGAGCCCTATGCCCATTTCCATGCGGTCGCCCACCTGCTCGTAAAATCTCGGATGCTCGCGGCATATCTCACACAGGGAATCCTCCCCCAGCTCCGTTATCAGCTCACAAAGGTTATTATCCGTCAAAAACGGGCATCTCTCGCCCTCAGTCAGGCGGAAGCAGGCCGTTCCGTCCGGCAGCTCCTCTATATTCTCCCTCAGTCGTTCTCCGAGCTCACCCTCCACGGTGTCGTAATAATCAAGCGTATCTGGGTCAATATCCACTTCCCAGCCTGCACAGCAGGTATCGCTGCATTTTGAGGCAATGCAGTGAAATTTGTCATAAAAATTAGGTTTAATAAACTTCATACGGTACAGCCGCCAAGCGGCACACTACGTCCTTCCTGTCATCTGTTTTTCAAAGCTTTTTTGCTAATTACAATCATAGTCATTTCGGCTCCGGTTGTCAATAAAACGCCGACCGGAAAGAAAAAGAATTGACATTTCGTTCAAAGTTGGGTATCATAATAAAAAGCACATGAATGGGCTGAGACAGATATCTGAAACCGTCAGCCGCACAGAAAGGATGGTTTATTTATGAAAAATATGACAAAGCTCTTTACGATCATCGGATGCATCACAGCAGTTGTTGCCTCCATCATGGCAGCAGCGGCAGTACTCAACTACTTCGACAAGAAGAAGCAGGATGCAGAGCTCGAGGAATACCTGGAGACCTCTATCCAGTAATTTATCGCACACACAGAACAGCTTCACCTGAAAACGGTGAAGCTGTTTTTTATGCCTTATCGTGCGGTCTCGCCGCAATTGCCGCTATCAGTCCGAAAAATACCGCCGCGGATATTCCTGCTGCGCCGGCTGTTATTCCGCCGGTCAGAGCACCCATCAGCCCCTTTTCGTCCACCGCCTGCTTTACACCCTCTGCCAAAAGATTGCCGAAACCACTCAAGGGTATCGATGCGCCGCCCCCGGCAAAATCCACCAGAGGCCCATAAAGTCCAACCGCACCGAGGAATACCCCCACTGTGACATACATCACCATTATTCTCGCCGGTGTAAGCCTCGTTCGGTCTATCAATATCTGGCCCACAGCACATATGGCGCCGCCGACAAGAAACGCCTTTAAATAGTCCACATTCGTTCCTCCTTTGCTTTCAATCGTAGTCTGTGCCGAATATCGGCACATATTCCGTGCAGACTAAGGAGAGCCGAAAAAAGGAGAGTGCTATATGAAAAAGCTTGCGTTTTTTGATACAAAGCCTTACGACAGACTGTGGTTTGACAGGCTGAACAGAAACTATGACATAACCTATTTTGAAGAGAAGCTAAACTTCCGCACGGCTGCCTTTGCGGACGGCTGTGACGCCGTGTGTGCATTTGTAAACGACTGCATCGACGAAAAAGCCATTGAGCGGCTGTATTCCAGCGGAGTGGAGCTTATTGCCATGCGCTGTGCCGGCTACAGTAATGTGGATGTAAAGGCCGCCTTTGAAAAACTGCACATCGTACGCGTTCCGGCATATTCCCCACATGCCGTGGCAGAGCATACCATGGGGTTGCTGCTTACCATAAATCGCCGACTTCACAAGGCCTACAATCGCACCAGAGAGTTCAATTTCAGCCTTGTCGGGCTAACGGGCACCGATCTTTTCGGAAAGACGGCCGGTATCATCGGTACGGGCAGGATAGGCCGTGCCTTTCTTGAGATATGCCGCGGAATGGGCATGAATGTATTGGCCTACGATAAAGTACCGCTTGAAGGATCAAATATCCGCTACACCGACCTCGACACGCTGTTCCGCGAGAGTGATGTCATCTCTCTGCACTGCCCCTTGACCGAGGAAAGCCGCTACATGCTCGACAGCAGGGCATTTTCGAAAATGAAGCGCGGTGTCTTCATTTTGAACACCTCACGCGGCGCATTGATAGACAGTGCGGCACTGCTTGAGGCACTCAACAACGGCACCGTGGGCGGCGCAGGACTTGATGTATACGAGGAGGAGGCTGACCTCTTTTTTGAGGACAGATCGCACTCCGTCATGCTCGATGACACATTGGCCCTACTTGTTTCCCGTCCGAATGTGCTTCTCACCGCTCATCAGGCCTTTCTCACTGATGAGGCTTTGCGGAACATCGCGCAGGAGACCTTTAAGAACCTCGACGACTATTTTGCGGGAGGAGCGCTCGAGAACGAGGTGTGCTATATGTGTGACCGGGACGGTGCCGACGCACAGTGTAGAAAAAATCGCCGCGAGCGCTGTTTCTGAGCACAAAATTCACTTTTCTATTTCGTTTTTGACCGATAAGTGGTACAATCCTATTACAAATCAATCTGATGAACGGAGAGGAACAAAATGATAAGAACACTTGATGCATCCATGCTGAATCTTCCCCACTCCCTGCGCGAGCTGGCGCCGCTGTGCAGACAGTACGGCATTCAGGCCATAAGCGCCACCGGGGAAATTCTGGATAATGAAAAGGCTGCGGCAGAGGCCGCCGCCGTTATGCAGGAAAACGGCCTGTTGTGGGGCCTTATGCCCATGCCTGCCGATTTCTACCACTGGGAGCTCGATGACGAGCAATTTGAACAGGCATTAAAGGTGTTGGAGCGCCGTGCAGTCATAGCTGAAAAGCTCGGTGTAAAACACGCCTATAACCATGTTTGGTCATCCTCGCCGCGACCCTTTGATGAGAATTTCGAATGGCATATTCGCCGTGTAGCCGCTGTAAGCGATATATTAAGTGCTCATGGAGTGCAGTACGGTCTGGAATTTCTCGGGCCGCACGAGCTGAGAGGCTGGCAGCCGTATGAATTCGTCCATTCGCTCTCAGGTGTTCTCGCCATTGCCGATGCCGCAGGCGGCAAGGCCGGTATCGCCTTTGATACCTTCCACTGGTACACCTCGGGTAATGGCTGTATGGATGATGTGCTCCTCATGCAGCAGCATCCGGAGCGCCTTGTCGCACTGCATATAAACGACGCCGTTGCCGGTGTGACCTATGACAAGCAGCAGGACATGCAGCGCAGACTGCCCATGGAGACCGGCGTTATTGACAGCCGCGATATTCTCAGACGCTTTGAAGCCACGGGAAGCAACGCGCTGTACATGATAGAGCCGTTTGAGCCGAGCCGCACACTCTTCAATAAAATGACGGCGGATGAGGCCGTTCGTACAGCCGCTGAGATATTCGCAAGGCTGTAATTTCACATATTCTGGGTGATCCGCTTATCAGCGGATCACCTTTTTGCATCCCGAAACTTAAACCATCGCAATACTTTGAAAAACAGCTTGACAATACCGCTTTATTTTGCTACCATGGCGGCAGATATGCTTTAAGCAAAGCATTCAAAGGGAGGCATCAGCCATGTTCCGTTTTCGGGCAGGATCCAAAAACACATCGGATTCCATACTTTCGCTCAGATTCACCGTCCCGGTCATCATTGAAAACGTGCTCACCATCGTTATCGGTCTGCTGATATCCAAGATCGTAAGCGGCATAAGCTCAAGCGCAATGGCCGCAATAGGCATGTCAACGACTGTCGTTACCATGATATCCGCATTCTTCTCCATCGTAGCAGGCAGTGCCGCCGTTATAGTTTCGCGGCATATCGGTGCCGGCGAGGGTAAGGAGGCCGGAGAGGTAGTGGGTCAGTCGGTCTTCATTTCTCTTGTGCTCGGAATCGCAGTAATGGCTCTGTGCATTATTTTCAGCACGCCGATATTCCGTCTGCTGATACCGAATGCCGAGGATACCCTGTTCAGCGAATCGGTTAGATATTTCCAGATAACCATGATAAGTCTGCCGTTCATGGTGCTTATCAACGTGCTAAGCCCGATTTTTCGTGCTCTCGGCAGCAGCCATGTCTCCTTTGCGGCTACGATAATCACAAATGTCGCGCAGATACTGTTTTCACTGCTGTTTATCAGCGTTATAAATCTCAATGAGATCGGTGCAGGTCTCGCCATGGTGCTCTGCCGTGTGGTAGGCGCGGCATGTCTCGTCATTGCAATACTGCGCGACCATCACTTTTTCACGCTTCACATACGTGATATACTGATACCGCGCCGCCGGATATGCGCACGCATCGTAAAGCTCGGCATACCCATGAGCATAGAGAGCATATTCGTACAGGCCGGCTACATGATAGCAAACAGCATGGCTATTTCCCTCGGAACCTTTGAAAGCGGTGTGTACCAGATAATCAACACCCTGAACACCTTTGCAGGTCTTGCACAGGGCATATGCTCCGCAATAGCGGCCGCCGTTATCGGACAGCTCATCGGCGCTGCAAGGCCGGACAGAGCCAGACAGCTCGGACGCGGCATATGGGCAGCCGGAATCGGAGTTACTGTTCTGCTGTGCCTTGGGATCATGGCCGCCGGAGCTCCGCTCTCCGCTCTTTATTCCGATGACCCCGATGTCATAGCGGCAAGTGCCTCACAGCTATGGGTGCTGCTGGTTATGGACATTGCCGGTGTTTCAATAAATGCCATCGACCCCCAGCTCAGAGCCGGCGGAGATGTGAATTTTGTAATGATCGTCACGCTTACCGCCGTATGGCTGATACGCCTGCCGCTCACCTGGCTGTTCTGCTTTTACCTTGATCTCGGCGTTGTCGGCATATATCTTGCAAACGCCATCAGCCTTTATTACCGCGCTATTCTCGGCTTTATACGTCACTGCGGCAAGAAATGGTACGCCAAGAAGGTATAATCAAACTAAAATACAAACAAAAATGGCGCGGAGAGCGATTGCTCTTCGCGCCAAGCTTTATGCCAAGCTGTTTTTTATCAGATAGTGATCTGGCTGATGATGTCCTTGAGGCAATCAGCACTGTGATGCAGAGCAGCAAGCTCTGTATCGTTGAGCGGCAGGAGGATCTTGCTCTCTGCGCCGTTGTTGCCGACAACATTCAGAAGGCTGAGACATACATCGTTGATACCGTATTCGCCGTTCAGCATCGTGGAAACTGTCATTGTTGTGTCGATACCTGTGAGGATGCACTTAACAATGTGGCAAACGGAAACGGAAACTGCGTAGTAGGTAGCACCCTTGCGCTCGATAACGCGTCCGCCGGACTTGCGAACATAGCGCTCGACCTCATCGTAATCAAGAGCCGGCATGATCTCATCCGGTGTGAGGACGGAGCTCTGGAAGTTAGCTACCGGGATATTGGAGATGTTTGCAAGAGACCACGGAATGAAGGAGCTGTCGCCGTGCTCACCGAGAACATAAGCATGAACATTGAGCTGGTTGATGTTGAAGTACTCGGAGAGACGTGTACGCAGACGAGCTGTATCCAGAACAGTACCGGAGCCGATGATGCGGGATTCCGGAATGCCGGAGCACTTGCAGAAGGTATATGTGAGGATATCGACCGGATTGCTGACGATGATGTATGTAGCATCCGGAGCGTAACGGGTGATATCGGGAATGATGCCCTTGATGATATTTACGTTTGTCTGTGCGAGGTCCAGTCTGGACTGACCCGGCTTACGTGCAACACCGGAAGTGATGATAACAATATCGGAGCCCTTACTGTCCGCATAGCTACCTGCATAAATAGAGGTAGGTGTGCAGAAAGGTGTGCCCTGACGAATATCAAGTGCTTCGCCAAGCGCCTTATTGTTATTGATGTCTATCATAACGATCTCGGAAGCGAGACCCATGACAGTAAGTGTGTAAGCTATGGTTGAGCCGACGCTGCCCGTACCGATAATGGTTACCTTATTCATTGACGTTCACCCTAATCCTTAAATTAAAATTTATATCGTGATCATATTATAATATATTCCTTTCGATAAATCAAGAGCGATTTCGCCTTAATTCGAAATAATATACTGCTTGTTTTTTGTATAGCATGTGGTATAGTTAATATGTTGGGGTTGCTGAGGTACGCCTTGATGTGGCGTGTGTCTTTTTCGCCGAAAAGCGGCTTGTATAAAATGCACAGATATCCCACATGGGATACCCAAATATGTTTTAATAAAAAACAGGAAAAAACGCTTGCTTTTTCACCCGTTATGTGTTATCATTATTTCTGCGTTATTGGAGTTTTAGGCGAATCTATGCCCACCAATACGGTTCAGGCGGTTTCGCCGTACTATAATCCTGTTTTTCGAGGAGGTGTCCACTGTGCCCAATATTAAGTCTGCTAAGAAGCGTGTAAAGGTTTCTGCTGCTAAGACACTGCAGAACAAGATGATCAACTCTGAGCTCAAGACTGAGATCAAGAAGGCTAATGCTGCTCTCGAGGCTAATGCTCCGGACAAGGCAGAGGCTGTTAAGATCGCTGTTAAGAAGATCGATCAGGCTGCTGCGAAGGGTATTCTTCATAAGAATACAGCTTCCAGAAAGAAGTCTGCTCTGGATAAGAAGCTCGGCGCTTAATTTCCAATCGCATACTCAAAAGGCTGTCCTTTACGGACAGCCTTTTTTCTTTGCTTTTGTAGTTTTCAGCAAGCAAAAGACTTCCGATCAACCTCGGAAGTCTTTTTTCGTTTATTGGACCTGTGTGCCGCCCCACTCAACTACCGTAAAGCCGTGACGTGAGATTCCATCAAGCGTCTGCGGCTCAATGTCTATCGGAATCTCAAGCGCCTTATATGCCATGAATACCCTGAGAACGCAGTCCGGCTTGGGGCTTATATCGAGCACTGCGGCATCGGTATATGCCTCCTGCTGGAAGGAGATCAGGTTATAGGGGTTATTTTCAAGCTGCGGCAACCAATATATGATGAACTCATCGGCTTCTCTTTCGGTAAGGCCGAGCTTAGCGAGGGCATCCTCCAAAAAAGTCCCAACAGCACTGCCCTCAACGACAAATCCCTGTGTCATATCGTATTCAATGTCGGCTTCGCCCTCCCAGAACAGGCAGTAATATTCTCTGCCGCTCTCATCTGTCAAAGTGCCGTCCGATTGAGCCGTTACCTGCCAGCCGTCGTTATATTTCGGATAGGTAGAGGTCAGCTCTCCGTCAAAATCGAGCGTCACCTCAACCTCCGTCTTCTCCTCCGGATACAGATATACCACGGGTTTAGCGCAAACTATCGGCGGTAGCTTCTGTGACTCATCGGGCGCGTCATCATAACACTTTCTTTCATCCATACATCCTGCAAATGAGAGCATGATCAGCATGGCAAGAATCAGTGATAACAGTCTTTTCATACATTATCTCTCCTCAGAATTATTATCGGCAGCCGTCGTATTCACCCTCTGTGCGGCATTCAGGCGTCTGCGCCTGCGCTTTTTTGCCGCAATAAGAACGACAACGAGAACGACGCCCAGTACTATCCATAATGGCAGCATATATACCGCGCCTATCACAAGACTCTCCATTGCATTTTTTAAGCCTGCAAGCATATCCGCAAATGCATTTGCAATGCGCTCGCCAAAGCTTGGCTCCACCGGAGTATAGGTCTTTACCTCGTTCAGCGTGATGCTCACCGTGGAATAGTCAACAAGGTTCGACAGCGCATTCAGCTGTGCGGTGTAGCTCTCTATGCGATACTGAACCTCCGACAGCTTATCCTGAACGGTTATCATATCCTCCAGAGTTCCCGATTTTTCAAGCAATGCCAGCAGGGTTTCCTCCTGTGCTCTCAGGCTCTTAAGGCGCGATTCAACATCGATATATTCCGCGGTCGTATCTTCCGTGCTCTCCTCGGAATACACCACACTGCCAACGCTCTGTGCCGCACCGCAGAAGTCATTGTAGCTTTCCGCCGGGATGCGGCAGGTATACTCCGCGCTTCTGGTTCCGCCGCCGGAGTGCAGCGCGGAGAATTCTATATAGCCGTTATTCTCCTGCACGGTTCTCCTGATTTCCTCAGCAGCAGTGTCGAACTCCTTTGTCTCTATCGTGACATAGGCATTTCTGATTATCTTCCTGCCGTCCGTCGGCAAAGCCGCCTCATTCGTGCCGAGCATAGCACCGTCGGCCTCCTCGACGAGCTCCATCTCGGTCACCGCTTCGGTGGATACCGCCCCTTCTGCGGATGTTACCGCCGCCGTTTCGTACGCGTTCTTCTTTCCGCCGAATGCCGAAACGTCCCTCGACCCTGCTCTGCACGCTGTAAATGAAATTCCGGTTATGATCGCCAGAGCGATCACTGTAAGCCTTTTAAGCATAGCTTTCACCCTTTCTTTTGGGAATGAATTACTTCTCCCTGCCTATAAAGAAAGCTTTTCCCCACCCCGGGTTACAGCTTCCGAAAAAATTTTCGAAATTTTTTAAAAATCTCGTAATCCCTATTGACAATCACGTGATTATGTTGTATATTTATGTCATCACATAAAAAGGAGTTGAGAAAGTGAATTGGACACTTCCGGGAACGGTGCTCAGTGCCGATGTTGAAAGATCGGATGCCGCTGACGAGATAATATCCGCAATGTTTCTGACAGGGGGTCTGGTGCTTTCACAGGTAACGCAGATAACCGGGCTGGAGCCCTACATCGTTCAGAACTGGGTACGCCGCGGCTTTCTTCCGCCGCCGCAGCAGCGAAAATACACGCGCCGTCAGCTAAGCCGCATATTGACGATCAATGCACTGAAGAGTGCTCTCTCTATTGAGCAGATATGCCAGCTTCTGCAATACATAAACGGAGAGCTTGACGACGAAAGTGACGACATCATCGATGACACACAGCTTTACGGTATTTTCACGACACTGGCACGAACAGTGACCCTGGAGGGCTACCCCAGTCAGGATAAGCTTCAGCCGATGCTCGAAAGCGGATTATCCGACTACAATGAGCCATTTCCGGGTGCAAAACAACGCATCGAGAGGGTTTTGCGTATCATGCTGACCGCTTGCCGTTCGGCTCAATTGCGGGCGGATGCCGTCGCGCTGCTTCAGGAGCTTAACTGACAGCGGCAAAATATTGAAAAAGGATAAATATAAATCTACTATGAAAAGAGGAACAAACTATGAGTGAACCGTTCAAGGATTTCACAGAGGAGCGCACAAGCTCCCCGTTCACCCCGAAGCAGGTCGACATCAAGCTTAACGGCGGCTTTTTCAAAAAGCTCCCGAAGTTCATCCTGCTCGGCATTTTGGTGATAGCCGTTATTTCCGCTGCCACCACATGCTGGTACACGGTGGATGACAAGCAGCAGGCCGTTGTTACCACCTTCGGCAAGGTGACGGATGTTACCGACGCCGGCTTCCACTTTAAGCTGCCCTTCGGCATACAGCAGGTCGAAAAGGTCGACGTCAACGTATACCAGAAGCTGGAGCTCGGCTACCGCTCCTACACCGCCGAGGACTATGACGTCATTGAGAGCGAGACAAAGATGATAACCGGCGACTACAACATAGTAAATGTTGAGTTCTTCGTGGAATACAAGGTATCGAATCCCGTGCAGTATCTCTATGGCTCCTATGAGCCCGAAACCGTTCTCAGAAACCTGCTGCAAAGCCAGGTGCGAAACGTTGTCGGCTCCGAGGCTGTTGACTCCGTGCTCACCACCGGTAAGGAATCCATCCAGATGCGCGTTAAGGAGCTTGTGACAGAGGTGCTCCAGACCTACGATATCGGCCTTTCTCTTGTCGATGTAAAGATACAGGATTCCGAGCCGCCCACAATGGAGGTAACAGAGGCATTTAAGGCTGTTGAGACTGCAAAGCAGCAGGCCGAAACCGTCATGAATGAGGCCCTGGCATACCAGAATGCACAGCTTCCGAAGGCTGAGGCGCAGGCCGATGAGCTTCTGCGCAACGCAGAATATCTCAAGCAGAAGCGAATCAATGAAGCTGTTGAACAGGTAGCAATGTTTGAAGCCATGTATAACGAATACAGTCAGAACCCGGACATAACAAAATCCCGTATGTACTACGAGGCGATATCCGAGGCTCTGCCGAACGTAAAGGTATATATCGACACTTCCGGCTCCGACAGCAGTGTGGAAAAGGTACTGCCGCTCGAAAGCTTTGTAAAGGATGAAGCCACCACAAACGGAGGAACTGATTGATCTATGAAAAAGAGTATTGTTGTAATTCTCGCCGTAGTGCTCGTTGCAGCCATTTGCCTTGGCAGCTCCGCCTATACGGTACATGAAAATGAATACGCCTGCACAGTGCGTATGTCCAAGATAATATCCACCACGGACACAGCCGGTCTGCACGTAAAGGTGCCGTTTCTGGACACCGTGAAGTACTTCCCGAAGGCCACCATGCTGTATGATATTCCCCCAAGTGAGGTACTGACCGCCGACAAGCAGAACATGACGGTCGACTGCTATGTTCTCTGGAACATAGCCGATCCGCTCAAGTTCTACCAGTCACTCGGCAATACAACGGTAGCCGAGGAGCGTCTGAATGCGCTTACATATAACGCCCTCAAGAACGTTATGGGTACTCTCTCCCAGTCCGATATCATCAACATGGAGGACGGCGCCGCACGAAACGACATATACGAGGGTATAACGGTCAGCGTTGACGAGCTTGCCGCAAACTACGGCATAAAGGTCGAGGATGTCAAAATCAAGAGATTTGATCTGCCCGAGGCCAACGAGAGCGCTGTTTACACCAGAATGATCTCCGAACGTGAGCAGATAGCCGAAAAATACACCGCTGACGGTAACTATGAGGCCTCCCTCATCCGCAACGATGTCGACAAGCAGGTGAACATCATCGTATCCAACGCCGAAGCTGAGGCCGCAAAGCTCGTTGCAGAGGGCGAGGCAGAATACATGAGAATGCTTGCAAGCGCATACGACACCGTCGAAAAGCAGGATTTCTATGAGTTCACTATGGCACTTGACGCTCTCAAGGCCACACTGGACGGCAGCGAAAAGACCATTATTCTCAGCCGCGATTCCGAGCTTGCACAGATACTTATGAACCCGTAACGGCTTTACGGTACAAAAAAGAGGCGGGGTATATACCCTGCCTCTTATTGATATCAATGGCCGAATCTGTGTACTTCGTCCTCGCGGAGCTTTGAGAACACCATTTCCTGTCCGGAATACAAGCTGAAATATCCGGAGAGCAGGAAGCTTATCACTGCCGCTGTGAGGTAGAAGACGGCACCCTCGCCGCCAAAGAGCTCTATGCACAGCAGTATCGTTGTAAGCGGACAGTTGGTAACACCGCAGAACAGCGCCGCAATGCCCACAGCCGCGCCGAAAGCCGGATCCATTCCGATGAGCAGTGCCACACTGCCGCCAAGCGTTGCGCCGATGAACAGCGTAGGAACGATCTCGCCGCCCTTATAGCCGGCACCTATGGTAATTGAGGTGAACAGCATTTTCAGCAGGAAGGCCTCCGGCCTGACGATGCCCTCGTTGAAAACACGCTCGATGACATTCATACCGCCTCCGTTGTAGTCGTTTGTGCCGAGCAGCACTGTCAGCGCCACTATGATAACGCCGCCGACGAATACGCGGACGAACTCGTTTTTAAAGTATCTCTTGAAGAGATGTGCGCCCGTATGCATGACCCAGCAGAAGAGCATACTTACAACCGCACCGATAATTGCAACGACCAGAACGCGCCAGAGAGTATCAATGCCGAACTGCGGTATCAGCTCCACGCTGAAATGCTCGGCATGTGCACCCAAAAGACGTGCCACGCCATACGCCGTGACGGAGGAAGCAAGGCAAGGAAAAAGTGCTGCGGACATGAATTTGCCGACACTGACGACCTCTATCGCAAATATGCATGCGCCCATCGGTGTACCGAAAACCGCCGCAAAAACCGCACTCATACCGCACATTGTAAGGATGTGCCTGTCCTTTTCGTTCAGTCTGAAGAGCTTGCCGAAAAACGATGCCACACTGCCGCCAAGCTGGAGCGCCGCTCCCTCACGTCCGGCGGAGCCGCCGAGAAGATGAGTGATGACGGTACCGACAAAAATCGCCGGGGCCAGCAGCACCGAAACGCCCTTTTCTGTGCGAACACCCTCGAAGACCTCGTTTGTGCCGACTCCCGAAACGCGGCACAGCCTGTAAAGAGCGACTATGAGCAAGCCGCCTATCGGCAGAAGATACAGCAGCCAGCCGTTTGCGCTGCGGATATCGGTGACAATCGTTATGCACTTTGAAAAGGCAGCACCTATCACACCGCCGCATCCGCCGACCAGTGCGCCAAGCAGTGACCAACGCAAAAACGCAATGGCATACTCGCGTGTATCACTCATGGCCTGCATAAGCTTTTTGTTTTTTTCCATATTATCTCAGCTCCGTTATAGGAATATAATTTATCGCGAACAGTTTTATAGTATACTACACTATTTAGTTTTTTTCAAGCCGGAAGATATCTCCGGCGCACATTAGCTTAAAGAATAATTACGACTATCTTACATCCGCTTAAAAGCACTTGCAAAGCGGCCCGATGTCCTATATAATGTAATCAAACAATGACAAACGCTTATTACAGAAAAGAGGAATTTGTTATGCAGAACAACTCCTATAACCCCTATGGCGCTCCCATGTACGGCGCAACTCCGCCTGAGGGCTACAAGCAGAAGAGCCGTATGGCTGCCGGTATACTCGGCATTCTTCTCGGCACACTCGGTCTTCACAATTTCTACCTTGGCAATAACCAGCGCGGTCTTACCCAGCTCCTGCTCTCATTGCTCGGCGCTCCGCTCACCTGCGGCATAAGCACCATTATCGTGATGATCTGGAGCATTACCGAAGGTGTAAAGATTCTTGAACACAGGATCGACATCGACGCCTACGACTTCCAGCTGAAAGACTGATCTTGGAAAGGAGAATCCGACATGAGCGACTTCAACGAGAATAATAATACCAACACAGAGCAGAATAACGAACAGAATGCCTACAGCTATACACAGCAGCAGACATATACACAGAATCCCAACGGCTATCAGCCGCCGAACTACACACAGCAGTATCAGCAGCAACAGCCCACATACAACAGCAACCCCATCCCCGAGTACAATAATAATTACAACAACTATAATAATTACGGAAGCTACACAACCACACAGTATTACCTCAAGAGCCGTATCGCAGCAGCACTGCTGGCCTTCCTCTTCGGCGTATTCGGTGTGCACAGCTTCTACCTCGGAAACACCGGCAAGGGCGTAGCTCAGCTTCTCATCACACTGCTCGGCTCCTTCCTGTGCGGTATCGGCCCGATCGTCAGCCTTATCTGGGCATATCACGACGGCATACAGCTCTTCAAGGACGCTGTTCCCACCGATGGCCACGGTCTCCCGTTTGTTGATTGATCCGCCTGTAAAAAGCATACAGCAATCCCCGGACTACAAAGCATAGTCCGGGGATTTTTATGTCCGTTTTCGGTTTATATGAGGTATTCCGCTACGGGCGCGACCTCTCCCTGCGGCATGTCGCATTCAAAATATATCGTACCGCTGTCCTCCTCGGTCAAAGGCTGCACCTTGAGCCTTACGATATCGATGTTGCGAACATCAATGTACCAGTCGTCTCCGTCACAGAAATGGTCGGATATCAGCCTTGGCACTGTCTCCATGGAGTATGCCGCCGCTACATTACCCATGACCCTGACGCGGAGAGTCTCAGCTCCGTCGGGAACCGCCACCTCGTACTCCGCAGTATGGTCACAAAGCCCGGTACCATCCCTGCGCATTATGTGACCGAAGGCTTCAAAGCTCAGCACATTCGGCTTTTTCACGCACAGCAATTCACGTCCGACGGGTCTTTCGGCAGTCCTTACATCGCAAATATTTATTTTCACGCCGCCGATGCTCTCAAGCTCGCAAAGACGCCGCACCGTTCCGTCCGACAGGCACACCTGCGGTTCTGTTCCGTTTAGCCTGTACAACTCCAGCACGCCGTCGGATAATCCCACCGGCATTGCCGAAATCCACCTGACGCGCTCACTACCGATAAGCATATTGAACGGCATTATGCCGCACTCGCCGGCCGGCAGCACAAGCGGTATTTCGATATCGCCGCTCTTTGCGTATATCGTCACATTCACACGTTTTTCGCAAAGCTTTCTGCCGTGAACATGATTGTTATAGAATAAAAAGCCACTCTCGCCGTCCGACCTCACGGAAACACGCGGTGTATCGATATCCGCCGCTGCATTCGGCATTATGTCCGGGAATGTCACGGGCATTTGAGCCAGTGCACCGCCCATGGCTGAAATAAAGCGATGTATTTCACCGAGCGCATAATAGCTGTCCCTGATCTGACCGTTATCCCCAAGCGGTGCCTGAAAATCATACGAAACAATCGGGCAGTCGTTGGGATAGCCGCTCTCTCGGCTCTCCTGGAATACTCTGAGTTTACCGGACGCATCGCGGCATACGGGGTTTTCGCCGCCGTGATACATGTAATAGCCGAGTCCGTTCGCACCCGAGCCCAGCTTACACACGGCAAGCGCCGTGATATCCTCGGGGGAGAAAAGCGGTCTGCGCTGATATGTGTTCTGATTTCCTCCGCCGAGCTCACAGGTCAGGAACGGGTAATTATCGAGGTTTTTCTCCGTATTTGTCTTCTGAATGTTCTTGCCGAGAAGATCGTCGCCTATAACGCCGTCCTCACGCACGGGAGAAAAGAAGTAGTTCGGGTTCGGGTCAAGCTCATGCACGTGCTCAGCCCACGGTGCCTCCGGATATCCTCCGAACATCGGCAGCAGACATGTGGGAAGATCAGCTCTGCCCCACGCCGTAGCCGACCACAGCGGCGCGGTAAAGCCTATCTCGTGAAGCATGTCATACAGACGCTGCATATAGCCAAAGCCGTCCGCCTTTTCGTTTTCCACCTGGATTCCGATAATATTCTTGCTTGTTTTGAGCTGCTCATAGAGCTTTTCAAAGAAGCGGCGAACATATTTCAAATAATCCGGATCCTCGCTTCTCAGCTCACAGCCGCTTTCCACCAGCCAATCGGGAAAGCCGCCGTAGCGCGCTTCGCCATGCGCCCACGGGCCGATGCGCAGGAAAAATGGCAGATTGAGCCGTTCGCAGGCATCAACAAAGCCCCGTATATCCCTGTTTCCCGAAAAATCGAACTCGCCGCACACGTCCTCATGGTGATTCCAGAAAACATAGGACGCGATAATATCTATTCCGCCATCCTTCATTTTCCTGAGCTCGCGCTCCCAGTCACAGCATTTGACGCGCGAATAATGTATCTCGCCCATGCGATAAATATAGGGCTTGCCATCCCTTGTGAGATACTGCGGTGTCGCCTCATAGTGGTGTCCTGCGGCCTCTCCCTGCATTATAACCGTGGCTTCACGCGCCACGGGCTCGTTTATCCTGAATTTCATCCTGTCCTCCACCCTTTAAAAGTACTTATCTCAGCGGCAGCCAAACGCGCATCTGGTTTTCACCGCGGTTTGCCCATGTGTAGTAGGGGATCAGACGCAGCTTTCTTTCAACATATTTCGGCTTCTCTGTTGAATACAGCTCGCCGCTTTCCTCTCTTTCGTAACCGTCGATCTCTATCGGCACTATTCCGCGCAGTATTTCCGGCTCGAATTCCATGGCTCTCGGCTCTGCGTCCTCCTTAATAAACAGCGGCAAAATCCTGCCGTTATCCGCCTCCTCTGCACAGTATACGAGCGGGCCGCGCTGCACGCAGACCTTGCCGGTATCGGCAGCTATATTCGAAGAAGCGTAGATCACCCTCGCTGTCATGTCAAGCTTCAGCTCCACCGTGTCGCCATCCTGCCATTTTCTCTCAATATAGGCATAGCCGTCGTTGAGAACGGCTTCAGACTCCACTCTCTCACCGTTCACAAGAAGCTCTGTGCCGTGGCTCCATGCCGGAATACGCACTGCGAAGGTGGTATCCGCCGAGCCGCTCACCGTGTATTTAACATCCCCGAAATGCGGAAAATCGGTTCTGCACTCAAGGGTCATTCCCTTATTCGTCACCACTCTGCCGCCAACGAACATATCCGCAAAGAACACCTCGTCGTTCTCGCTGTAAGCATAGGAGCCGAGGGACGATACCAGCCTTGCGACATTCGGCGGACAGCATGCACAGGCATACCACTGCGGACGCACGGGAAGAGCATGTCCGTGTGTTGCAGTCCTACCGGATATTCCCGGGACGACCTCAAGCGGATTCACATAGAAGAATCTCTTGCCGTCAAGCTGCATTCCGGCAAGCACAGTATTATAAAATGCGCGCTCCATAACGTCGGCATATTCGCCTCTGCGCTCATTCTCAAGCATCTTCTTCGCAAAGAACATCAGGCCTATCGAAGCGCAGGTCTCGGCATATACAGTGTCGTTTGGCAGGTCATAATCCGCCGTAAAGGCTTCACCGATAAAGGTGGAGCCGATGCCGCCCGTCACGAACATTCTGCGTTGTATTATACTGTTCCACAGGGTCTTGCATGCCTTAAAAAGTTCCTCATCTCCGGTCTCCCTCGCAACATCCGCCATGCCGGTATACAGGTACACAGCGCGCACGGAATGACCCACGGCGTCCTTCTGCTCTCTTACAGGGAGCGTACTCTGGGTATAGTCCGTGTCCTCGTCCCCACCGTTCCAGAGGTTCCAGCCACGCTTTTTCGATTCCTCATCGACGTAATAGTTCGGCCTTTGTCCGCGAACATCGACAAAATGCTTAGCAAGCTCGCGGTATTTTTCATTCCCGGTGGCTCTCCACATGCGCATGAGCGCAAGCTCCACCTCCGGGTGTCCGGGAAATGCACGTGTATTCGTATGCATGAACTGCTCGTAGATGTTATCCGCATTCCTGCACATTATGTCGAGCAGCCTGCGCTTACCGGTGACCTCATAATAGGCCACGGCAGCCTCCATCATATGTCCGGCACAGTAGAGCTCATGTGCCTCCCTCATATTTGTCCACTTTTTTTCCGGAGCCTTTACCGTGAAATAAGAATTGACATAGCCGTCCTCATGCTGTGAAGAACCGTACAGCTCTATGACCTCATCAACGGCCTCCTCAAGCTCCTTATTCTCGCCTGCCGCCAGGGAATATGCCGCTGCTTCTATCCACTTTGCAACGTCACTGTCCTGGAACACCATTCCGTAGAATTCATCCGGTTTCACGTCCTCGCCCATGAGCTTTTTGGCGGCAAGGCGGATATTCTCTATCGCATGGCTCTTTTCAATACCGGGAATGGCGTCATTCAGTATCTCGTACTGATACGGCAGCACCTCTTCCCTGACGAGCCTCTGCACTTTTCCGACAAAGCTGTCATCTGCGATGAAGCTATTTACCGGCACACGTTCACTTTTCATAGCAACTTCCCCTTTGCAAGCTTGTATGTACATCTTTTATAGCACATATTCTCCGGCTTTTCAAGACAAACAGAAAAAAGAGAGATGCCGTGGCCGACATCTCTCAGGCTTTCAATTATCAGTCGTGCATAACGGTCTTCCACTTACCGGATCTGTAGCGCAGATAGAGCAGTGCAAGACGAACAAGTATCTCAATACACATTACCCATATGGTAGCAATGAGATCGAGGTGGAACAGGCGAATAACGAGCACGGAGAACAGAGTACGGATGCCCCAGTTCGTAGCGGCTGTGATGTAGAAGATGATCTTCGTATCACCTGCACCGCGCAGAAGACCGCCGAACACCCATGCCGCCATCTGCGGAATCTGGATGAGAGCGACTATCTTAAGGCACTCTGCCGCCATAGCAATGACCTCCTGATCCGGAGTGAATATGCTGATGATTGGGCTGGCCAGCAGATAGAGCGCAACTGTCGTAAAGGCCATGACGACCGTACCCATTATCATTGTCCAGCGCAGGAACTTAACGGCAAGATCCGGCTTTTTAGCGCCGAGGGACTGGCCCACAAGCGTTGTTATAGCCATCTGGAATGCAAAGGCCGGCATGTAGGAAAGGGATTCAGCAGAGAGAAACAGGCTGTTTGCCGCTATGCTGACAGTACCCAGAGTTGCAATGCTGCTTGTTACGAAAATGCCGGAAGAGGACATGCATATACGCTCAAGCATGGCCGGGAAGCTGATCTTGAATATCTGTCCCGTAAGCTCCTTATCCGGCAGGAGATCCCTCACACCGCTTATCTGTATACGGTAGGGGTTGCTCTTCTTAAAGGCTGTGTACAGTGCCATAATGCCTGCCACTGTCATACCGAGGGCCGTAGCGACCGCTGCACCCTCAACACCCCAGCCTGCGCCCGGCATTGTAAAGGTAAAGCCGAAAACAGTGAGCTGACGGGTGGGGTTTATCAGCAGATAGTTACCGATAACATTGATAACGTTCATCACGATATTGAGTATCATCGGCGTTTTTGTATCACCGTAGCCGCGGAATGCGGAATTCAGCACCATGGACGCCAGCATGAATACGCGTCCTGCGGAAACAATGAGGTTGTAGTTTGTTGCTGTGTCAAGAATGTCATCGCCAGCGCCCATCCACATAGGAATCATACGAGAAAGCGAAGCTACGATGATCGTGATCGGTACACCCACATACAGCAGCACCAAAAAGGTGTGGCGCATAAGGGTTTTGGCACGTTTTTCATCGCCTGCACCGACCGCATGGGCTATCATTGTCGTGATACCCACACCGAGCGACATGATGATGCCATTCAACAGGAATATAGGCGAGTTACTGATTGATATCGCCGCTGTTGCTTCCTTGCCGAGCGAACCGACCATTGCGGTATCCGCAAAGCTGACAAGGGTGGAAAAAATTTGCTCAATGAATACCGGCCAGGCCAGAAGAACTATCGTAAGTGGCACGCTTCTGGACTCATCCGTTACATTGAGCGGCTTCTTAGATGGCATATTAACACTCCCCCAAAACTAAAGTCGGACAACACAGGAGAGGCGGCCATCTATGAACGCCTCTCCGCATTTCTCAATACATTAATGTCCTTGAAAATTATATCATATTTTCAACTTTTTCGCAAGCGGTTTAGTGAAAATGTCCATGCGTCGATTTTTTTGTAATTTCTATACATAAAAAGAGGAGCGCTTTATTGCAAAACGCTCCTCAAATTATCATTTATTCATTATTGTCTTCCACTTGCCTGATCTGTATCTCAGATACATGAGGAGCAAGCGAACCAGTATTTCGATATCGATGACATAGCAGTATGCCACGAGGTTCTGATGGAATACGCGCACGAGCAGCACAGCGAACAGTGTGCGGATGCCCCAGTTTGTTGCAGCGGTGATGTAGAAGCTGGACTTCGTATCACCGGCACCACGCAGCAGACCACCGATAACCCATGCTATCATCTGCGGAATCTGGATGACAGCCATTATTCTGAGGCACTCTGCGGCAAGCTCGATAACTCCCTCATCCGGGGTGAATATGCCGATGAGCGGAACGGAGAATACATACAGGCCGACACTTGTAAGAGCCATGACAACCGTGCCCATTATCAAAGTCCACTTGAGGAATTTCTCCGCAAGATGCGGCTTCTTTGCACCGAGTGACTGGCCTGTCAGCGTTGTGATAGCCGTCTGGAAGGCGAATGCCGGCATGTAGGAGAGCGACTCAGCGGAGGAATACAGGCTGTTTGCAGCAATACTTGCAGTACCAAGTGTTGCAAGGCTGCTGCTGACGAATATACCGGAGGAGGACATGAAAACTCTCTCAAGCACAGCCGGGAGGCTGATCTTGAATATCTCGCCGGTAAGCTCCTTATCCATACGGAAGAAGCCCTTGCCGCCAATGCTGATGCGATAAGGATTGCTCTTCTTAAACGCAATATAGAGAGCCATGACACCTGCCACTATCATACCGAGTGCGGTAGCGACCGCCGCGCCGTTTACGCCCCAGCCTGCGCCCGGCATTGTAAAGGTAAGACCGAGAACGGTTATCTGACGTGTGGGGTTTATCAGCAGATAGTTTCCGACGATGTTGATGGCATTCATAACGATATTGAGTATCATCGGCGTTTTTGTATCGCCGTAGCCGCGGAAAGCGGAATTCAGCACCATTGATGCCAGCATGAAGACGCGTCCTGCCGAAACTATCAGGTTATAATTCGTCGCCATGTCTATGATATCCTCGCCGGCACCCATCCACAGCGGTATCATTCGCGAAAGCGCCGCAACAATTATGGATATCGGCAGGCCTATGTACAATATCAGAAGAAATGCATGGCGCATCAGGTTCTTAACACGCTCATGCTCACCGGCGCCCACCGCATGTGCCACCATGGTGGTTATACCGACACCGAGGGCCATCATTATTCCGTTCAAAAGGAATATCGGCGAATTGCTTATCGATATCGAGGCTGTAGCCTCCTTGCCGAGTGCACCGACCATTGCGGTATCCGCAAAGCTGACAAGCGTGGTAAAGACCTGCTCAATAAAAACAGGCCACGCCAGCAGTATTATGGTCATTGGTATGCTTCTGGATTCATCTGTTACATTCAACTGCTTCTTTGCTGCCATGTATTTTCCTCCCTTTGCATTCAAAACAAACGCAGGAGAGGCCACAGG
>CAZHDW010000006.1:0-95035 GCA_964531265.1 uncultured Ruminococcus sp. | reverse complement strand
GGGTTATGAGCCCGACGAGCTACCAGACTGCTCTACCCCGCGATATCAGCACTTCCTGAGTGCTCAATTATTATACTATGCTCTTTTGAAAATGTCAAGTGTTTTTTACAGAAAATTTTACTTTCCTAAATATCACCGAAAAATCGCGTTTTGACACAGATTTTACAAAAACAGGATTTTGGAGTTTACATCGCGTTTGTATACTTATAGCTGTGAGCTGAAAAAACAAATAAAGCATACTAAGGAGTGTATGACAATGAAAAAGCTTATTTCAATCATTATCGCTGCTGTTATGGTAGTCGGCTGCATCGCAGGCTGCTCCGCAGGCGAGACAGGCACAGTATCTACGGATGGTTCAACATCCATGAGTAAGGTAATAGGCGCTCTCGGCGAAGCCTTTGAGGGCGACACAGGCATTAAGCTGACCTACAATGCAACAGGCTCCGGAAGCGGAATCCAGGCTGTGCAGGAGGGACGCTGCGATATCGGCCTTTCCTCCAGAAATCTGAAGGATGACGAAAAGGCAAACGGCCTCACAGGAACTGTTCTGGCTTATGACGGCATTGCAGTGATTGTAAATCCGGAAAACCCGGTGGCTGATCTCACTCTTGAGCAGATCGCCGATATCTACACCGGCAAGATCACAAACTGGTCCGAGATTGGCGGCGAGGACAATGAGATCGTGCTCATCGGCCGCGAGGCTAATTCCGGCACAAGAGACGGCTTTGAGAGCATCACAGGCACATCCGATGAGTGCCAGTATCGTCAGGAGCTCAGCTCCAACGGCGACGTAATCACAACAGTTGCCAATAACCCGAACGCCATCGGTTATGCATCCCTTGCAACCATCAAGGACAGCGTAAAGGCGGTATCCGTCGGAGGCGTAGAGCCGAGCGAGGCAACAATTAAGGACGGCACATACGCAGTACAGCGTCCGTTCGTACTGGTAACAAAGGATGACAAGGAGCTTTCCAAGGCTGCTCAGAAGTTCTTCGATTATGCAACCTCCGGAGATGCAAACGAAGTTATTTCCGCATCCGGTGTTGTTCCGGCAAACTAAGCTAAGGTTATCATTCAGCGGCGGTGCAGTACCGCCGCTGTCAACCATTAAGGTGGTATAGATGAAAAACAAAAAGAATGTGTCGGAAACGGTGATACACGGTATATTCCTGATATTGGGTCTTGTAACAGTGGGATGCGTCCTGCTGATTTCTGCATATCTGGTTATTTCCGGTATTCCGGCAATACGTGAAATAGGCCTTAAAGAATTTCTCTTCGGTGAAGAGTGGGCATCCTCGGCGGCTGAGCCGAAATACGGCATACTTCCTTTTCTGCTTACAAGTATATACGGTACGGCCGGCGCAATTGTAATGGGAGTGCCGATAGGCTTCTTTGCCGCAGTGTATCTTGCAAAAATGGCGCCAAAAAAAGTTAAATCGGTCATGCAGCAGGCGGTGAGCCTTTTGGCCGGCATCCCGTCCGTTGTATATGGTCTTGTGGGAATGATGGTGCTTGTTCCGGGTATCAGAAAGCTTTTCAATCTTTCCGACGGCGCAAGCCTGCTTGCAGCGATATTCGTCCTTGCGGTCATGATCCTGCCGTCAATAATCAAGGTTTCAGTAACCGCACTTGAGGCTGTCCCGAAGGAATATGAGGATGCATCGTTGGCCCTCGGTGCAACACCGGTAGAGACCTACTTTAAGGTCTCGGTGCCCGCTGCCATGAGCGGCATTGCAACAGCGATAGTTCTTGGTGTCGGTAGGGCGATAGGTGAGGCTATGGCGGTTATGATGGTTTGCGGAAGTGCTCCGAACATGCCGGATTCACTTTTCCAGAGCGTGCACTTCATGACGACCATAGTGGGCAGCGAAATGGCATATTCGAGCGGATTGCAGCGTCAGGCACTGTTTTCGATCGCATTGGTGCTGTTCCTCTTCATAATGCTGATAAATGCTGTACTCAATTTCTTTTTGAAGAGAAATAAGGAGGGCTGAGTGTGCTTAAAGAAAAAATACCTGCAAGAAGAAGTACTTATATAACGATAATGCGTGCGCTCATGCTGTTATCGATCACCGTCACAGCCGCTCTTGTCCTGTTTATGATAGGCTATGTCATGATTAATGGTGTACCGAATATCTCCCTTGAGTTTCTGACAACCGGTGTCAGCTACATAAACGAACGCATAGGCATTCTGCCCAACATCCTGAATACTGTCTATGTTATCGTTGCAACACTGATAATCGTGCTGCCGCTCGGTGTGGGTGCTGCGATATACCTGAACGAATATGCGACGAATCAAAGAATAGTCAAAATAATAGAGTATGCGGCGGAAACACTTTCCGGCATTCCGTCTATAATATACGGCCTTGTGGGAATGCTGTTGTTTTCAAATCACATGGGCTCGTGCCTTCTGGCCGGAAGCCTTACACTGGTCATAATGAATCTGCCGAATATAATGAGAACCACACAGGAGAGTCTTAAGACGGTGCCGCAGAGCTACCGCGAGGGCGCCTTCGGTCTGGGTGCCGGTAAATGGCGCGTTATCAGAACGGTGGTGCTTCCCGGGTGTGTTGACGGCGTTGTGACCGGATGCATTCTTGCTATCGGCAGAATAACCGGCGAATCCGCCGCATTGCTGTTTACCGCCGGCTTTGCACATACGATAAACGGCTTTTTCAGCGGTCTCATGAGTGCCGGCTCAACACTGACTGTAGCACTTTATTCCTATGCCAAAACAGACGGCGAATTTGAAGTTGCCTTTGCGATAGCGGCGATCCTCATGGTGCTTACCGTGATAATAAACCTGTGTGCAACACTTGTCGGAAAATATTTCAAGAAGAGGAACGATCTATGAGTATACTTACTTCAAAGGAGCTTTGTCTGTGGTACGGAAATACACAGGCGCTCAAAAATATCAACATGGATATCCCGGAAAAGAGCATAACAGCCCTTATAGGCCCGTCGGGATGCGGTAAATCCACATTTTTGAAGACTCTCAACCGCATGAATGACCTTGTTCCGGAGGTTAAAATTACCGGTGAGGTATGTTACAACGGCGAGAATATCTATTCTCAGGGAGTGAATGTCAGCGAGCTTCGCAGGCAGGTAGGTATGGTTTTCCAGAAGCCGAATCCGTTCCCGATGAGCATCTATGATAATATCGCCTATGGGCCGCGTACGCATGGTATCAAATCAAAGGCAAAGCTCGATGAAATAGTTGAGCGCTCGCTCCGTGCGGCGGCTATCTGGGACGAGAGCAAGGACAGGCTGAAAAAGAGCGCACTCGGAATGTCCGGCGGACAGCAGCAAAGACTTTGCATAGCAAGAGCTTTGGCGGTGGAGCCGCAGGTGCTGCTGATGGATGAGCCGACTTCTGCACTCGACCCGATTTCAACTTCCAAAATAGAAGAGCTTGCCATTTCGCTGAAAGAAAAGTATACTATTGTCATAGTCACTCATAATATGCAGCAGGCTGTTCGTATTTCCGACCAGACAGCGTTTTTCCTGCTCGGCGAGCTGATAGAATTCGGCAACACCGAAAAGCTGTTCTCTCAGCCGGAGGATAAGCGCACAGAAGATTATATTACAGGGAGATTCGGATAATGAGAAGTAGACTTGATGAACAGCTTAATCTGCTGAATCATGAGATGATAGAAATGGGCGCTCTGTGCGAGGAGGTCATTGCTCTGGCGGCCTCTGCACTCACAAGCGGAAAGACCGAGCTTGCGGCAAGAGTCAAGCCCATGGATAAGGAAATAGACCAGAAGGAACGCGATATCGAGAGCATATGCATGAAGCTGCTTTTGCAGCAGCAGCCGGTCGCAAAGGATCTGCGACAGATATCCGCAGCACTTAAGATGATAACCGATATGGAGCGTATCGGAGATCAGGCGGAGGACATATCGGAGATAGTCACATTTTTGAACGGTAAAGCCGTGACCGAGCATACGTACCTGAAGGAAATGGCTTCGGCCGTAATAAAGATGGTTACTGACAGTGTGGATGCATATGTAAAGAGGGATGTCAAATTGGCACAGGAGGTCATCGATTACGATGATACGGTGGACAACGCCTTCCTTTCGGTAAAAAAGCAGCTTATCGAGATCATTGCGAAGAAGCCACAGGACGGCGAGCATGCGCTTGATCTCCTGATGATAGCAAAATACCTGGAGCGAATAGGTGACCACGCATGCAACTTGGCAAATTGGGTTATCTATGCCGTGACAGGTCTGCATGAAGGTGAGGAGGTAAATTGATGATCTGGTGTGTGGAGGACGATGCCGCCATCCGCGATATTGAAATATATGCACTGCGCTCAACGGGCTTCGAGGCGGAGGGCTTTGAGGACGGCACTTCCTTTTGGGAGGCTCTTCAAACGGATCGTCCGGAGCTGGTGGTTCTGGATGTTATGCTTCCCGGAATTGACGGGGTGGAATTGCTGAAAAGAATACGGGGCGATGCACGCCTGGCCGATCTTCCGGTGATAATGGCCACTGCCAAGGGAACGGAATATGACAAGATACAGAGTCTTGATCTCGGCGCTGACGACTATGTTGTAAAGCCCTTTGGTATCATGGAGCTTGTATCGCGCATAAAAGCTGTTCTGCGCAGATACAGGGGCGCATCGGTGCAGAAGCTGCTGAAGCTTGAGGGCCTGACGCTGAATCTCGATGAGCATACGGTGACGGTCGACGACAAGAGAGTGCAGCTTACCTACAAGGAATATGAGCTGTTAAGGTTGTTTTTGTCCCATCCCGGCACGGCCTTCACGCGCGAACAGCTTTTTGCCGAGGTGTGGAGAGAGAATTTTGTCGGCGAGACAAGAACTCTTGATATGCATATAAGAACTCTCCGTCAGAAGCTTGGCGACTATGGAAAGTACATAGAGACCGTTCGCAATGTCGGCTATCGTTTGGAGGCGCGGTCATGACGGGTAAAATTTTCAAAGCAATCATGACGGTCGTATGCGGAGTGCTGCTCGCAAGCGTATTGATAATACTTGGGTGCCTCTATGATTATTTCGAGGGCTTGCAGGTGGAGCAATTGTGGGCGCAGCTCGATATGGCCGCTGTCGGAGTGGAAAAATCCGGTGGGGATTATCTCGACACACTGAATATCGAAAGGGAACGTCTTACGTGGATAGCCGAGGACGGCTCCGTTCTGTACGATGCACGTGCGGATCAGGGCACAATGGAAAACCATGCGAACAGGGAAGAGGTAAAGGCTGCAATGGAGAGCGGTAAGGGCTCAAGCGAGCGCTATTCCGATACTCTCTTCGAAAAGACGGTCTACTGCGCAAAAAGGCTTTCAGATGGTTCTGTGCTGCGCATATCCGTGAGCCGAGTGACGATTGTCGCTCTTGTTTTGGGAATGCTTCAGCCGATCTGCATAGTGGTCATGCTGTCGCTTGCCCTTGCTCTGTTTCTTGCACACAGGCTCTCCGGCAGGATAGTAAAGCCGCTTAATGATCTCGACCTCGATCATCCTCTTGAAAATCGTACATATGACGAGATAGCACCGTTGCTCAGACGTATAAACCAGCAGCATGTGCAGATCAGAGCGCAGCTTCGTGAGCTTGAGAGAAAGAGCGACGAATTCTATCAGATAACAGCGTCGATGAATGAGGGCCTTGTACTGCTCGACAATAAGGGTGTTGTTCTGAGCATCAATCCTGCCGCTGCACGGCTTTTCGGTGCAAGTGAGAATTCTGTCGGCAGTGATTTTCTGACAATAGAGCGTACGCGTGAGCTGAGCGATGCAATGTCAGCCGCAATGAACAGAGGCCATTCCGAGATAATGCTTGAGCGCGGCAACAGAATATTTCAGACGGATGTCAGCCGGATAGAATCGAACGGCACGACAATCGGTATGGTGCTGCTGATATTCGATGTGACCGAAAGGGTGGACGCCGAGCGCACACGCCGCGAATTCACGGCAAATGTTTCCCACGAACTTAAAACACCGCTTACAGCCATAATGGGCAGCAGTGAATTGCTGCAAAGCGGCATGGTGAAATCCGAGGATGCACCGCGCTTTGTTGGGCATATCCATGATGAGGCAGCTCGTCTGCTGACGCTTATTGAGGATATTATTCGTCTTTCACAGCTTGATGAGGGCGTTGATATCCCAAAGGAGGAAGTCAACCTCGCAAAGATCGCACAGGAGGTATCCGAGCAGCTTTCCGATAAGGCTAAGCGCTGCAATGTTACGTTGGATGTGAATGCGCAGGAATGCTCCTTTAAGGGCGTGATGCGTCTTTGCCATGAGATAGCGTACAACCTTGTGGAAAACGCGATAAAGTACAATGTGGATGGCGGAAGCGTTGATATAAGCGTGACCTCAAGCGGCGTGCTGACGGTCAAGGACACCGGTATCGGTATTCCGCCGGAGCATCAGCAGCGTGTATTTGAGAGGTTCTACCGCGTGGATAAGAGCCATTCAAAGCAGATAGGCGGTACGGGACTAGGTTTGTCGATAGTAAAGCATGCGGCGGCATACCTCAATGCCGAGATCAGCATGGAAAGTGATCCTGGAAATGGCACAACGATAACGGTTAAGTTCCCGGTAGAAGAATAAAAGCATTCGGAGTGTTCTCCGAATGTGTCATAATCGGTTTTATGAGCAGGTGCTATAAGCATCTGCTCTTTCTTTTTTTATCCGATATGCTGTCGTCAATCGGCATTTCGGAGTTGCTTTTATCCTCCTGTGAATGTATAATCGAAGAAAACAGGACTTATTGGGGATAAGGAGTCTTAGCTATGAACATGGAGTATTTTTTTAAGGACGCTAAATGGGTGGGAAGCCCGGAAAGAACAAATAAGACCTTTTCGGTGATACGTGGACATTTCAATGCCGACGGTGCAGAAAAAGTCAGTCTGAATGTGATCGGTCTGGGCTTTTTCAAATGCTTTATCAACGGAGTGTGTATTAACCCGGATACCTTTTTACCGCTTTCTTCCGAATATGAAAAGGGCTGTGAGCCTCGGGACGAGGTGCTGACTGCAAACAGGATATACGTCCCGAGCTTTGATATAACGGAATATACTCACCCCGGTGACAATGTGATAGCAGTGCATTTCGGCGGCGGATGGTATACCTTTGAGGAGCGCGTTTTCGGTCTGCCGAAGGCCATATACAGCATCACGGTCGGAACGGCTGACAGTGAGCGCAGCTACAGCTCAGATGAGAGCTGTAAGGTGGGGACAAGCTGCGTTTCGGATTATCTTTTCGTTCAGCGTGAGAGCCACAGCTATGTGGACTGGGAGGATTGCTTTGACGAGTGCTTTGATGATACCGCTTGGCCGAATGCCTCTCTTACAGAAGCACTTGATACGGAATATTGCTCCACTTCCTGCTCGGCGGATAAGCTGATAGAGGAAATAATTCCGGTGGAGGCTTTCCGTACTGCGGACAGCGTTGTCTATGACTGCGGCTGCAATACAACGGGCTTCCCGGTTTTGCAGATAAATGCCGGACGTGGGGAAACGGTCAGGGTTCGCTTTGCCGAGGAGCTGCTGCCGGACGGAATAGATATGGAGCATTCGCACGGACAGGAGTTCACCGTGGTGTCCGACGGCAGTTCGCGAACGGTTCAGCCGGAATTTTCGTGGTACGGCTTCAGATGCTTTGAGGTCATCGGAGACGCCGTGCCGCTGAAGGTCAAGGTGGTGCATGCCGATGTTCCGGTGACATCCTCTTTCGATTGCGATAATGAGACTTTAAACTGGATATATCACACATTTTTACATACAATGCATTGTAATATGCATACCGGGCATCCCTCGGATTGTCCGCATATTGAGCGTCGCGGCTATACAGGTGACGGTCAGCTTACCTGTAATGCCGTGTTGACAGCCATGGGTGCCGAAAGCTTTTATGAAAAGTGGTTGCAGGATATTGCCGACAGTCAGGATACCCTGAGCGGACATATTCAGTACACTGCGCCGTATATCAGGAGCGGTGGCGGCCCGGGCGGATGGGGATGCGCCATAGTGGAAGTGCCGTATCAGCTTTATAAGCATTACGGTAAAAAAGAGGTGCTGTCAAAGTACTATGACAATATGCGCAGGTACATAGATTACCTCGAAAGCCACTCGGAATTCGGACTTGTGACAAGCGATAAGTCCGGGGAGTGGTGCCTTGGCGATTGGTGCGGCCCGGTCATACTCTATCCGGATAAGGATATAACGAGCCACAGCCAGCAGGTTATGCTGCCGGCGCCCATGGTAAATACCTACTTCATGGTGAAGTCTCTTGACAGATTGTGCGAAATTGCAGAGCTCATCGGCAGGCAGGAGGATATTGCGGAATACAGGGAAAAGGCCGAGCTTCGCAGAAAAGCGATAAACGCCGCATATCACAATACCTTTGACAATAATTTCGTGATGAATGTTCAGGGAGCCAATGCCTTTGCCGTGGATATAGGCATCGGCAATGAGGATACCTACAGGAATCTTGTCAGCTACTATAAAAAGCTCGGACATTACGATACCGGAATATTTGCAACGGACATCCTGACACGTGTTCTTTTTGAGCACGGTGATGCTGAGCTTGCCGTTGATATGCTCACGAATAACGGTGACCAGGGCTTTGAGCACTGGCGACAGAACGGCGCCACTACTTTCCATGAGTATTGGGACAGCAACCGCAGTCGCTCACATAATCACCCGATGTTCGGCGCTGTTACGGCATATCTCTTTGAATATCTGCTCGGCATTCGCCAGCAGAGCGGCACGGCCGGATACAGCTCTCTTGTGATAGAGCCGCGTGCCGTATCAAGGTTCAGCCGTATGTCGGGAAGTATCAACACTCCTAACGGCGAGGTGAGCTTGAGCTATAAAAAAGAGAACGGCTCGCTCTGCTTTGACATTGCGATACCGTTCGGAACAAAGGCTGTATTCAATTATAACGGCGAAACACGAAGCCTCGATGAGGGCAGGAACACGATCAGCCTTCCGCTTTCGGATGAAGCTTGAAGTTCTGCACCCAGTCGATGAGGTAGGAGGATATTGTGACGGTTATCAGCGAAAATGCTATTCTGGACACCGGAATATAGGTGAGTGAAAGCAGCAGGACGACGAGATCGGTAAAGAGGTAGGAGCGGGATATGCGCCAGTGCAGGACATTTGATATGGTCAGCGCAAGCGCGTCATCTCCACCTGCCGAGCCGCCCTGTCTGATTATCAGACCGACGCCGATACCGACAAACAGGCTGCCGAGCACCGCCGCGATGAGCGGATGTGCGGTGAGATCGGGCAGCATTGGCGGAAACTGCTCCCAGATCTTAAAGAAGCCGGATACGCAGAGCGTTGAAATAACGGATATCTTTATGAAATCGAAGCCGAGAAATTTGAAAGCCAGAGCATAGCAGGCCACATCGAGCACGGGCGTGATGTATGCCGGAGAGAACTTGAGCCAGTGCTCTATCAGAAGCATCAGTCCGAGTATGCCGCCCTCGGTTATGCCTGTTCGCTGATGAATGTTATAAATGCCGAAGGATGATATCATGGCGCCGAGCATGATGATGAGTACCTTGCGCACGGTTATTCCCTCGGTAAGCTTTTTCCATATTTTGGTGGTGCTTGGAATCAATTTACAGTCCTCCTTGAAAAACGGGTAATTTTATACTATTATAAACTGTATAGTTACTATAAAGTCAAGGGGATAATATGGATAATTACTTTTCAATAGGTGAGCTTTCAAAGCAGCAGAATATTTCAAGACAGACCTTGATCTTCTATGATAAAATAGGCCTTTTCAAGCCGGCATATGTTGACAAGAGCAACGGCTACAGGTATTACAGTGCGAGCCAGCTCGATTACCTTGACACCATATGCATAATGAAGAGGATAGGCTTTTCACTGGAAGAAATCAAAAACCACATGAAAAGCTACACTATGGAGGACTCCATTTCCGCGTTCAGAAAGCAGCTTGCGGCAATTGATGAGCAGATACTCGAATTGCAGATGATAAAGAGCAGGGTGGAGCACCGCTGTGCCCAGCTTGAGCATACGGCGAAGCTCAAGGGCGGAGATAAGGTAAGAGTGGAGCAGGCAGAGAGAAGATGTCTCTTGCTGCAAAAGGTCGGAGCACCGAATACTCTTGAGGATGTCAGCCTTGCGACTAAGGAGTGCTTTGTCAGATCCTTTAAGGATAAGCTCCCGGTTTTCTTCCAAAGCGGCGCTATAGTTCCGCTGGAGAGAGTCCTTAGCGGTGAGTATACCCGGGCAAGCTATGCTTTCCTGCCGATAGAATTCGGTACGTCGGCCGAGGATGTTCTTGAGCTGCCGGAGGGAAGCTGTGTTTGCACGTATCACACGGGGGACTACAGGTCTATCGGAATATCATACGAGAGAATATTGCGCTTCTGTGAAGAGAATTCACTTAAGCTGATTTCGGATTCCTACGAATTTGCGATAAACGATTACCTTTCAACAGGGGATGAGAGCGAGTATATCACAAAGATAATGTTCTATATAGAAAGCTGAATATAGGTGTCAATAAAGAATACTGTTGACAAATACCCATTGGGGGTATATACTACAAATACCCCCAATGGGTATTTTGTGTGAAGGGAGGTATTCTGTGTCAAGCTGCTGTCATAAGACAAAAATGAGATCGGATGACGATAAGAAAAAGCTGATAAATAGGCTGAATCGCATAGAGGGTCAGGTTCGCGGAATACGCGGAATGATCGAAAAGGATGCATATTGCACAGACGTGCTCGTTCAGGTGGCCGCCGCAAGCGCTGCGCTGAATGCGTTTACAAAGGAATTGCTTTCCGATCACATAAAAACCTGCGTTGCGGATGATATTCGTGCAGGTAAGGACGAAACTATAGATGAGTTAGTCACAACTTTGCAAAAGTTGATGAAATAAAGCCATATTTAATTTAAAATATGTTAGGAGGTCTTATTGTGGAACAGTATAATGTCACCGGAATGAGCTGTGCCGCGTGCAGCGCACGTGTTGAGAAAGCAGTTTCGAATGTGCCGGGAGTAACTTCCTGTGCAGTCAGTCTGCTCACCAATTCCATGGGAGTGAAAGGAACAGCAGCGTCCGAGGATATAATCAAAGCCGTGGAAGCGGCAGGCTACGGAGCCTCAAAAAAGGGAGCGGAAGCTTCGGGACAGAGCACGGCAAGCGCCGAGGATGCTCTTGCGGACAGGGAGACACCGAAGCTTAAGAAAAGATTGATAGCGTCCATCGGCTTTTTGGCGGTGCTGATGTATATTTCAATGGGTCATTCCATGTGGGGCTGGCCGCTGCCGAATATTATTGCCGAGAATCATGTTGCCATTGGACTTATGCAGCTTTTGCTTGCGGCCATAGTCATGGTGATAAATCAGAAGTTCTTTGTCAGTGGCTTTAAGGGGCTGCTGCACGGTGCTCCGAATATGGATACACTCGTGGCGCTCGGTTCGGGTGCATCGTTTGTATACAGCACCTATGCACTTTTTGCTATGACAAATGCTCAGCTCATTGCTGACCATGCGGCTGTAATGAGCTATATGCATGAGTTCTATTTTGAATCTGCCGCGATGATCCTGACACTGATAACTGTCGGTAAGATGCTTGAGGCTCGCTCCAAGGGAAAAACGACGGATGCTTTAAAGGGGCTTATGAAGCTCGCACCGAAAATCGCCGTACTCATAAAGGACGGCAAAGAGATCAGCGTTCCCATAGAACAGGTCAAAAAGGGCGATGTCTTCGCCGTGAAGCCGGGTGAAAACATACCCGTTGACGGTATCGTCACAGAGGGTGAGAGCGCCGTGAATGAATCGGCTCTGACGGGGGAGAGCATTCCGGTGGATAAGGCACGCGGAGACAGCGTTTCGGCAGGCACGGTCAATCAGTCGGGATATATTCGCTGTGAAGCCACAAGAGTGGGCGAGGATACGGCTCTGTCGCAGATAATCAAAATGGTCAGTGACGCGGCAGCAACAAAGGCACCCATTGCCAAGGTTGCGGACAAGGTGTCCGGTGTTTTTGTGCCGGTCGTCATAACAATAGCACTTATAACCACTGTTGTCTGGCTGCTGGTCGGACAGAGCTTCGGCTACGCGCTGGCAAGGGGAATCTCCGTGCTCGTAATAAGCTGCCCATGTGCGCTCGGACTTGCAACCCCGGTCGCAATAATGGTCGGAAGCGGTGTTGGAGCCAAAAACGGTATACTATTCAAAACTGCCGTCTCTCTTGAGGAGACCGGAAAGGTGCAGATAGTCGTTCTCGACAAGACGGGAACCATCACAAGCGGCGAACCGAGGGTTACGGATCTTATAGCGGCGGATGGTGTTTCCGAGGAGGAATTGCTCAGAACCGCGGCTTCGCTTGAGAAAAAGAGCGAGCATCCGCTTGCAAAGGCGATACTTTCCATGGCAAACGATCGCAGTCTTGAGCTTACCGATTCGGAGAATTTCAAGGCTCTGCCCGGAAACGGTCTGTCGGCTTCGATAGGCGGAAGCGAGGTCTTCGGCGGAAACTATAAATTCATCGGTCAGAAGGCAACGGTTTCAAATGAGCTTATGCGCAGAACCGAGGAGCTTGCCGAGGAGGGCAAAACTCCGCTCTTCTTTGCAATGAACGGCAAATTGATAGGCATCATCGCCGTAGCGGATGTTATAAAGCCCGAAAGTCCGAGGGCTGTTGAAGATCTGCACGACATGGGCATAAAGGTGGTTATGCTCACGGGCGACAACGCACGTACGGCAAGATCCATCGGCGAGCAGGCAGGCGTTGACCATGTGATCGCCGGTGTACTTCCCGAGGGCAAGGAGAGCGTTATCCGTGACCTGAAGCAGCAGGGCCGAGTTATGATGGTCGGAGACGGCATAAACGATGCCCCGGCACTTACAAGGGCCGATATAGGCGCAGCGATAGGTGCGGGTACGGATATCGCAATAGATGCGGCGGATGTAGTCCTCATGAAGAGTCGACTCACCGACGTTCCTGCGGCAATACGCCTGAGTCGTGCTGTTTTAAGAAATGTACATGAAAACCTGTTCTGGGCTTTCATATACAATATAATAGGTATACCGCTTGCGGCAGGCGTGTGGATACCTCTGTTTGGCTGGCAGCTCAACCCGATGTTCGGCGCGGCGGCCATGAGCCTTTCAAGCTTCTGTGTTGTCACAAACGCGCTTCGTCTTAACTTCTTTAAGGTCAACGAAACAAAGCGCGACAGAAAAATAAAGCCGGTAACGGTGGAGATCAAGGAGACGGTAACAATGGAGAAAACAATGAAGATCGAGGGCATGATGTGCCCGCATTGCGAAGCAAGAGTCAAGAAGTGCCTGGAGGCTCTTCCGCAGGTGGACGTGGCTGTTGTAAGCCATGAGTCCGGAACTGCCGTCCTCACACTGAACGCTGATATCGCGGACAGCGAGCTCAAGCGTGTTGTTGAGGATCAGGGCTATACTGTCATCGGCTGATAAATAAAAGCTGTTGACAGCTTGACCGAACAGACAGTATAATGATAGCGGTGTGGTGCTTTGTGTGCCGCACCGCTATTTTACAGTTTGTTTACAGTGTATTGTTTTTTCTGAAAGAATCCTGCTGTATACTTGTACACATGATCGATACTATAATGAAAATACTGAGCGGAGTTATAAAATGGCAAGAGAAAGATATTTGCTCGACAACGAAGAGAGCACTATTCATGCTAATCAAATAGTGCCGACCACAGCTAAAGAGAAGCGTGCAAACTGGTGGTATCATTATAAAGGAAAGCTCATAGCGGGCGTTATTCTCGGCGCGGTGCTGATTTCACTTATCTGGACTATGCTTGACCGCGAAAACCCGGACTATAAGGTTATGATAGCAACTCAGTACGAGGTACCTCAGACGCTGATATACGACCTTGAGGATCATTTTGCCCAGTATGCCGATGATCGCAACGGCGACGGCAAGATAGAGGTCAGCGTTGAGAACTGCATGTTCGATACTGTCAGCACCGATAGCTATGCCGTAACGGAGCTCCAGTCGGCGTTCGTACGCTTTGCGGCGGATGCAGGCGCGGGCGAATCGATGATCTTCATCTATGACGACCCGAGCTATGAGTTCCTTTCTCAGGATGGCATGGACGGCTTCTTCGGCCCGGTGGATGATACCGATAACGAGTATTACCTGTGGGGCGACCTTGTAAGCCTGTCACAGCTTGAGCTTGACCAGTACAGCGCAGAGGGTGCTACAAGCGAGGGCGTACAGAGAATATTCTCAACCCTCAAGATTGCGGTTCGTTCCGAGCAGGGCGATGCCTTTTTGAATGATGAGATGAAGCAGTACAGGCTCGATTCCATAGAGATGTACAAGCGAATGATGGACGGCACTAAGACACAGTAAAAGTGCAAATATGTTTTGAAGAAATACAGCAGCGGCGCATCGGGCATGACAACTCGGTGTGCGGCTGCTGTTTGACGTTGCAGGCTCGAAGGCGCTACATGGTCTGAGCCGACCCTTATCAGACTTAACAGAAGCAACGAAAGTGCATACGGTTGGATATAGAGCTGATGAGGACGAAGGAGCGCTTTTGAATAGAGGAGATCGTCCATGAGGCCTATGCAGACCTTGAACGCAGAGTCAAGGAGTAAAATAATATCACAATAGTTTAAACTTACGCACACCCCGTTTTTCAGATAAGTATGCAGGCATACGGCTGAAAGACGAGGTGCTTTTTGTGTATACCTGCGAAACCTGAAGTTAAGCGTCACTTTTTGGGGTTTAGGGGTTGCATTTTTCAACGCAGTGTGGTAAACTGTTTTCATTCGCAATACAAACGTATTTTGGTGGTGGACAATGAACAATTCATCCTATTTGCTGATAGATGAAAGCGTGCTGCCCGATGTATACCAGAAGGTGATAAAGGTAAACCAGCTTCTGGAATCCGGAGAGGCCGCAAATACATCCGAGGCGGTAAGGCTTGCGGGAATATCCCGCAGTGTGTATTACAAATACAAGAATGCCGTGTTTCCCTATACAAAAAAGGAAACCGGCTCAATAATGACGGTGCAGGTCGTTCTTATAGATAAGCCCGGCGTGCTCGTGAACCTCTTGACAGTGTTTTATAAGGCAAACGCCAATATTCTGACGATAAATCAGAACATACCGGTAAAAGGAAAGGCGTTTGTCTCTGTTTCTGCCCGAAGCGAGAATATGAACATCGAGATAGATGAGCTTTTGAAGAGGCTGTTCGATGTTCAGGGCGTAATCAAAATAGACAGTATCGTGGGTTGATCTGTTTTAGGGAAAGGAAAAGTTTATGGCGTATATAGCGGTTCTTGGTCATGGTGTTGTTGGCTCCGGTGTCATGGAGGTGCTTCTGACACATACGGAGAGTTTGAAAAAGAGGGCAAAGGAGGAGCTTATTGTAAAGCGTATTCTCGATTTGAGAGAATTCCCGGATCTGCCCTACAGTGATCTCTTTACAAAGGATTTTGATCTCATTCTGAATGACCCCGAAATTCAGATAGTTGTTGAAGTAATGGGCGGCCTGCACCCGGCCTATGATTATGTTAAGGCCTGCCTCGAAAACGGCAAGAGCGTTGTTACCTCTAACAAGGAGCTTGTTGCCGCCAAGGGCGCGGAGCTTTTGAAAATAGCTCAGGAGAACAACCTCAGCTTCATGTTTGAAGCAAGCGTTGGCGGTGGTATACCGATAATCCGTCCGATAAGCCAGTGCCTTGCCGCAAACGAGGTTTCCGAGATAGCGGGTATATTGAACGGTACCACAAACTTCATTCTGACAAAGATGATACGCGAGCATATGAATTTCGATGATGCTCTTGCACTGGCACAGAAGCTCGGCTATGCAGAGCGCAATCCCAGCGCCGACGTTGAGGGCACTGATGCCTGCCGTAAGATATGCATCTTGGCTTCTCTTGCTTTCGGCACTCATGTTTATCCCGACTCAGTACATACGGAGGGAATTACAAAGATAACCCTCGAGGATGTCGACTATGCCGATGTCTGGGGCGGTGTTATCAAGCTGATAGGCTCTGTTAAGATGCTCGAAAACGGACAGGTGCATATAATGGTGTGTCCGATGCTCGTTCAGCGCGGCAGTCAGCTTGCAAGCGTTGACGATGTGTTCAACGGTATCATGGTGCGCGGTGACGCTACGGGCGATGTTGTATTCTACGGCAAGGGTGCAGGTAAGCTGCCCACCGCAAGTGCCGTTGTAGCCGATATAATCGACTGTGTAAAGCATTTTACAACACGCAAGTATCTCTTCTGGGACGATGCAAAGCCCAATTATGTTGCTGATTTCGGTGCAATGAAGACCGATGTCTATGTGCACGTTTCCGCAGAGAACGGCGATGCTGCATTTGCGGCGGCACAGATGGTATTCCCCGACGCCAAGCGTCTCCTTGCAAAGCAGCCGAAGGCCGATGAGGCAGGCTTCATCGTTGAGGATATAGCTGAGAATGAGCTTGAGAGCAAGCTCAAGGCGCTTGAGGAAAGCGGCGTTCACGTTTTGAATCGAATTAGAGTTTCTGATTATTGATGGAAAGGACGACCCAGCATGATACGAATTGACATTCCGGCAACAAGTGCCAACCTTGGTGCGGGATTTGACGCGCTCGGTATTGCACTTACCATGCACAACCGTGTATGGATGGAGGAGTATGACACGATACAGATAACCACTACGGATGATGTGATCGTTCCCACCGATGAGACAAACCTCATTTACTGGGCAGCAAAGCATCTGTATGAGATCTGCGGCAAAACACTTCCGGGCCTCAGGATAGTTCAGGAGAACAATATCCCCATGGCTCGCGGCCTCGGAAGCAGCTCCGCTTGTATAGTTGCCGGCATACTCGGCGCCAATCGAATGTTGGGCTCTCCCATGTCCCAGTCAGATCTTATAAACCTTGCGGCTCAGATAGAGGGTCACCCGGATAACACCAGTCCGGCTATTTCCGGTGGACTTGTTGCCTCGGCAATGGAAGGCAAGCGTGTTTACAGCGTGAGCGTTCCTGTTTCCGAAAAGATAAGCTTTGCCGTCATGATACCGCCCTTTGAGCTCAAGACGGAAAAGGCGCGTGGCGTTCTGCCGGCAATGTACTCAAGAGAGGATACTGTCTATAATCTTTCAAGATCGGCACTTATGACAGCTTCGTTGTTCTCCGGCGATTTGCAGAATCTCCGTGTGGCAGTACAGGACAGAATACATCAGCCGTATCGCTCCGGCCTGATATCTGATTTTGATAATGTTTTCCGCATGAGCTATGAGCTTGGCTCGCTCGGTACATATGTCAGCGGTGCCGGCCCGACTATCATTTCCATGATAGATACCGCCGGTGCGGATGAATTCGGCAGACTTTGTGCTTCCCATCTTGAGGAGCGCGGTGTGCATGGCTGGCGTATTGAAATATTGCACGCAGACCCCAACGGTGCGCGTATAATCATTGAATAAAATCGGCTTTGCCGTCGATACGGTCTTGGGGCAGACCGGTGCTATGTGCATGACTTAATCAGCGTGCCCCGAAGAAAGGATAATTATTATGGCATTGATCGTTCAGAAGTTCGGAGGCTCGTCCGTGCGTGATGCCGAGCGCGTTTTTAACGTAGCTAATATCATCACCGATACCTACAAAGCGGGCAATGATGTGGTGGTAGTTGTGTCCGCACAGGGCGACACCACGGATGATCTCATTGAAAAAGCAAAGGAATTGAATCCCAACCCGTCTAAGCGCGAGATGGATCAGCTTCTGACAGCGGGCGAACAGATATCCGCATCACTCCTTGCTATGGCTATCGAAAAGCTGGGCTACCCGGTGGTTTCGCTGCTCGGCTGGCAGGCAGGCTTCCATACCTCCACGGCATACGGCAGTGCACGTATCAAGAGGGTTGACCCGGAGAGGATCAGCGCCGAGATATCAAGGAGAAACATCGTCATAGTTACCGGTTTCCAGGGCGTGAATAAGTATGACGATATGACCACCCTCGGACGCGGCGGCAGCGATACAAGTGCTGTGGCAATTGCCGCTGCTATGCACGCGGATCTTTGCCAGATCTACACGGATGTCGACGGCGTATATACTGCTGACCCGAGAAAGATACCTGCTGCAAAGAAGATTGATGTTATCTCCTACGACGAGATGCTGGAGCTTGCAACACTTGGCGCACAGGTGCTGAATAACCGCTCCGTCGAAATGGCAAAGAAATATCATATAGAATTAGAAGTACTTTCAAGTCTCACACGCACTAAGGGAACTATCGTCAAGGAGGTCAATAAGATGGAAAAAATGCTTATAAGCGGTGTTGCTAAGGATGAGAACGTTGCAAGAATTTCGGTTTTGGGTGTTCCGGATAAGCCGGGATTCGCTTTCAGAATCTTCTCAAAGCTTGCACAGAAGAATATCAATGTCGACATCATTCTCCAGTCCATTGGCAGAAACGGCACTAAGGATATCAGCTTCACTGTTGAAAAGGACAAGATGGAGACAGCTATCGAGCTTATGAATGCATATTCCGAGCAGATCGGTGCCACAGGTGTTGTCTCCGATGATAACGTCGCAAAGGTTTCCATTGTCGGTTCCGGCATGGAGTCCCACCCGGGCGTTGCATCCGATATGTTCGAGGCTCTCTTTGAGGCCAATGTCAATATCCAGATGATCGCAACAAGCGAGATCAAGATCTCCGTGCTCATCGAGAAAGAGGATGCAGCAAAGGCAGTCGCTGCAATCCACGCAAAATTCTTTGAGCAGATCGCGCAGTAATCATTTCCAAGAATGAAGCAGCCCCCGGCGCACACAATAGTGCCGGGGGTGATTTTTATGTTTCCGAACGGAGAGTATACGTTTGGCATATGGAATTCCGATGATTATCGATTAGGTTCAGTCCTGTTCGAAAAGTACCTCGGCTTTGAAAATCTGCCGGAGGAGGTAAGAATGTATCTGGCGGAGCATGAGAGGGAGCTTCGAAACGAGAAGGATGTGGACAGGCTGATAAGCATGTATAAAAAGAAGAAGTAAGGGCTGCGGCATTACACCATTATGATGTGATGCCGCAGCCTCTTTATGCATGATATTATCGGATATCGGCCTCAAAGCAATAGATATTGCCGTAGCTCCAGTTGAATTCGCTGCCGTTATGACGATCAAAGGTTATCCAGAAATACCTCGTTCTTGTTCCGAGCTTTACCGGAATTAGCGTTCCCCAGCCTCTGAAGCCACCGTCCGGAAGATCAAACTTAGCATTTTTCATTCCTGATTTTGTGTAAATTCTGTAGTCGGAGACCTTTTCAAAGCTGTTTCCGCAGATGAAGATGCGCTCTCCATCGATTTTTACAAATGAACCGCCAGTCTCCGCACCGTCATTTCCACAGCCTATGAAGCGGTAGCCGTCAAACGGACGCTCTGATTCAAAGAAGAAATAGCGATACGCGTTTTGAGACGGGTCAAGTCGGCATATCGCCATGAACCATCGGTTTTGCTCATCATCAAAAAAGAAATCCGGGTCTTCGTCACCCTCGAAGCCGACGAAATCGGTCAATTCGGAGTTGGGTGAAGCCTTTTCCATTAGCTTGATGTCTATAACGTTCACACCGAAGCGCGGGTCACCGTCAAAGGCGGCGTGTCCGAGAATATGCCCGTTGTTAAATGAGCATACCCACAGGTAATACTGCTTAGCAGACCTGTTGTATAGGATTGATGAGGCCACATCGCCGCACCATCTGCCATCTCCGGCATCAAAGAACAGTGTGCCGGTCAATTCGAATTCCGCAGTGCCGGGAATCCATGAGAAAACGCCCTGGAACATATTCTCCTGCATACGTATCGAGGTCGTGAGAAACAGCTTTCCGCCCTCAAGCATGACATCCCCGTTCTCATATCGTATTGGGCGAAGATCGGCCTGGGATATACCGCAGTCCATACAGGAAAAGGCTGCCGATATCTCGGCTTCACCAGAAACGCTGACAGCGCAGCAGCCACTTGAAAAAACCGACTGACGGGCGGTGTCTGCAAAGCTGTCCGATAAGAAGGTGTGGAAGAAGCTTGCACCGCCGTTCAGCAGAAAATAGACATCAAATGCACCGGGCCGACATGAGACCATGAGGGTGAAGGGTGCCGTAATACTATCCGGAAGGGAAATGCTCTCGTGGCGCTGTTCACAGTCAAATACGAGCCTGTGGTCGCAAACAGATATCACAGCCCTTGAGTCCGGAAGCCGAAATTCAAATCCGGCAGAGCCGAACAGGTGATTGACCGAGAGAGTATAGGTGGCATAAGGGAACAACGGGCTTAGCCAACGCGTAACGGAGCCACTTCTCAGCCGCCAGACATTGTCCGCAACAGCTTCGTCCGGTTTGTTGCTGCTGATTATCGGATATGGGTCTCCGCGAAGATCATTCACGAAGTCCTTTGAAAAGGACATTTTGCCGAGCATAAGCTTGTGATCCTTGTACATATTGAGTGCAAATCTGCGTTTGAAGACTACCTTTGAAAAATCCATGGCTCTGCCTCCGGGGATTCGTTGTTATGAATAAGTTTTACCACACATGAAGCCGTAAATCAACCAAAAAACAAATAAAATACCGCTGCCGTGCTTGTCTTTGAGAAATAAGTGTGCTATGCTTTTTATCATGGAGGTGTATTGATGTGAACGAGTTTGATTTGAAGGTTCGCAATTTCCATTATTTGAATATGCTAGCCAAAAAAGGCGAAACGGTATTCGTTGGTTCTTCTCTGTGTGAGCAGTTCCCGATAAGCGAAATGCTGCAAAGTGTTGAGCCGCGGCTTTGTGTGTACAACAGAGGTATTGGCGGAGATGTTACAGAGGGCTTGATGACACGTATGGAGGAGTCCGTGTTTGAGCTTGAGCCGAAAAAGGTGTTTATTAACATAGGCACAAATGACATAAGCCGCCCCGAATATACAAGGGAGAAGCTATTAAGTAACTACAGAAGCATCCTGTGCAGCATAAAGGAAAGATTGCCGGAGACAAAGATATACATCATGAGCTATTATCCCGTAAACAGAGAGGTTCCGTGGATAGATACAGAGCTGCTTAAGAATATGTTCGGCGCGAGAACCAACGAGGAGCTGCGCATTGTAAACGGTCTGCTGAAAGAACTTTCGGAGGAGCTTTCCTGCACATATATCGATGTTTTCGACTGTCTTCTTGACAAAAGTGGAAATCAGTGCATTGATTATACGATCGACGGTATGCATATGTTTGCCAACGGCTATAAGGTAGTTCTCGACAGACTGATGCCGTATTTATTGGAAAGCTGATGGTGCGAAAATGGAATATATGATAAAAAAGCTTGAGCTTGCAGAGAAAAGCCTTAATTCCGCGCTTTTTATCCCAAAAATCAACGAAGGGGAGAAATATCCCCTTGTGCTCTTTTTGCATGGGGCAGGTGAGCGCGGCACGAATATCGAGCTGATAACGAATTACCGCGGGCCGGATGTTTTTACAAGTGATGAATGGCAGAAGGAGCATCCCTGTTTTGTACTGATGCCCCAGTGCCCCGAGGATATGACCTGGCTCAACTTCACGGATGTTCTCGAAAACACAATAATGTCCCTGCCGGGTGAGTATCCCATAGATAATTTCAGAATATATGTTACCGGCCTTTCAATGGGCGGCGCGGGAACATGGTGGCTGCTTTCAAGGGCTCATAGGCACATTGCGGCCGCCATGCCGATATGCGGTTATGCCGATCCCTATGAGATTAGAGTGGCGAAGAATGTGCCGATATGGGCCTTCCATGCGCAGGATGACGACACTGTTCCGGTGACGGGCAGTCGTGATCTCGGTCTCGGCTATGGCGTAGGCACCCGTCAACTGGTGTCCGTTCTGCGCTCCGAGGGCGCCGGAGATGTGCACTACACGGAGTATCCGGAAGGATATATAAAGGAGAATTTCAACACCGGCGCACATGCCTCGTGGCTTGCGGCCTACAGCGATAAAAACGCACTTGAGTGGATGTTTTCCAAAAATAGATTCGAACGCTATACAGTGGAGCTTTTGCGTCCCGGAGTGTACCATATACAGGATTATGACAGGGATTCGATCTACCTTGTTGAGGGCAGAAAAAAGGCTCTGCTGATAGATACCGGTATGGGCGGAAGCTCTCTTCCGGAGTTAGTCAGCTCGCTCACTCCACTGCCGATAGAGCTTGCAATAACTCATGCACATGGAGATCATATGGCGCTGACGCATCTTTTCGGCAAATTCTATATGTCCGAGAAGGATATACCGTTCATGGAAGGAATGAAGAGCGGCAAGGGAAAGGGCAATACCTCGACGGCAGATGACGTTATCGGCATAAAGGATGGCGATGTGATAGACCTCGGCGAGGTTGAGATAGAAGTGGTTGAGCTTGGCGGACATACTCCGGGTTCAGTCGTATTTATTGATCGTATGCACGGTTGCGTGTTCACCGGAGACGCGCTCGGCCTGTGGATGCAGGTGCCGATGGCTCTGCCGATAAGCGAATATCGCACACAGCTTGCACGCTTTAAGGAGAAGCTGTCCAAGCCCGGATATACGGAGCTTGCCTTCTACGGCGGACACAAATGGCAGGAGGGCGGAGAGTTGCCGAGAGCTGCATACAAGCCCAACAGCTATGAAAGGGTTGACGATATGTTGGATTTGTGCGATCTGCTGCTTAAGGCAAAGCTGAAGACAAGGTCGTATCCGATAAAATTTGATGAGCCGGCCTTTGAAGCTGTATACCGCACAGCCGATATGGTCTTTAAGAAATCTGTGCTGAAATGAGCTTAAAGCGGTGAAATACATGTTTGTGGGGGAAATACTATGAAAAAAGGAAGAGCTGTAGCTCTGTTGCCGATAGGCGTTTTTCTGGTGCTGTATCTCGGACTGGGGCTTCTGTTCGAATATGGCATGAAAATTGAAATGGGGTTCTACAATATCCCGATAGTTATCGCATTTCTGGTCGCTATTCTGGTTGCATGTCTGCAAAACCGTGAGGTTTCGTTTGACAAGAAGCTTGAGATAATGGGTCAGGGAGTGGGAGACAAGAATATAATCACAATGCTGCTCATCTTTTTGGTGGCAGGAGCCTTTGTCGGAGTTGTGGGACGCTCCAGCGCACAGAGTGTGGCATATTTCATGCTCTCGGTCATTCCGGCACGCTTTGCAGTTATGGTGCTGTTTGTCGTTGCGTGCTTTGTTTCAACCGCAATGGGAACCTCCGTCGGTACAATAACACTTCTGGCTCCGATAGCTGTGGAGGTGGCTCAGGCGTCTGCGTTCAGCATACCACTGTGCATCGGCACCGTGGTCGGCGGTGCAATGTTCGGTGATAATCTTTCATTCATATCGGATACCACCATTGCGGCATGTAACGGACAGGGCTGCGAGATGAAAGCAAAGTTCCGCGGAAATTTTTTGATAGCTCTTCCGGCAGCAATAGTGACTCTGGGCATAATCCTTGTGCTTTCGCTTCAGGCTGAGCCGCAGCAGGTCGTTGGGGAATACCACTTGCTTCAGATTGTGCCGTACATTCTCGTGCTGATAGGCGGAATAATCGGTATAAATGTTTTTGTCGTACTGCTTATCGGTATAGCCTCCGGCTCGGTCATCATGCTTGCAACGGGGCAGACAGCGGCGACTGAGCTTCTGTCCAATATGGGCTCCGGTGCATCGGGCATGTTTGAAACGAGCATGGTGGCAGTGCTGGTAGCTGCAATGTGCGCACTTATCAGGGTTTACGGCGGCTTCGATGCACTGCTTTGCTGGATACAGAGAGTTTTTCGCGGAAGAAAGGGTGGACAGCTCGGCATGGGTCTGCTGGTCGGAGCTATGGATATTGCCACCGCGAACAATACGGTCGCCATCGTCATGGCAAACCCGATTGCAAAGCAGATGAGCGAGGATTATGAGATATCTGCGCAGCGCTCTGCATGTCTGCTCGATACCTTTTCCTGCATTTTCCAGGGAATAATCCCGTATGGCGCACAGATACTCGTGGCTATATCCGCAACTGCGGAGATGGGTTATGCTATCTCTGCGTTTGACATAATGCACTATCTTTTTTACCCGTATCTGCTGCTGATATGCGTGCTGATATCGATCTTTCTGGTGCCGCAAAGAAAAAAGCAGTAACGTTTTTCAGGGCTCTTCGCTTGATGCGGGGAGCCTTTTTGTCTGAAAAAATATTTGAAAAATAATGGAAAAACCACCGGAAAAAGTATTGACAAATCATGAACTTTAGAGTAATATAAGCTCTGGAAGTTAGCGAGAGCTAATTGACACATTATTTCGAAACGGACTGTTTCGCGAGGGGTAGGTGATTTGGATGAATTTGAGTGCTGCTGAAATCGGCAAGGAGTATGTCATTAAGGCTATCGAGACCGATGATGAGGAGCTCAATGCGTTCCTATTTTCACTTGGCTGCTACAGCGGAGAGCCGATCACTGTAGTTTCCAGACGAAAGGGTAGCTGCACAGTGTCCATTAAGGACGGTCGTTATAACATCGACAATCAGCTGGCTGAAGCGATCTTGATTTAAAAAACAGAAAAATTCGCGAAAGCGGATTTTTTTTGAGATAAAGTTAGCACAAACTAACACAACATTATTCAGTTTATATTTTGCCAGTTTATACTGACTAAAATAATATATATAATCCATTCGAGGAGGAATATCCATGAGAATTGCTTTTGCGGGTAATCCTAACAGCGGTAAGACCACCATGTACAATGCGCTGACCGGCAGAAATGAAAAGGTCGGCAACTGGGCCGGTGTTACTGTTGACAAAAAGATGAGCCCCATCAAAAAGAGCTATTACACAGGAAATGAGGAACTTATCGCAGTTGACCTGCCGGGTGCTTACTCCATGTCTCCGTTTACTTCTGAGGAGAGCGTTACAAGCGCATATGTGCGCGGAGAGAATCCGGACGCTATCATCAACATAGTTGATGCTACGAACCTCAGCCGAAGCCTGTTCTTCACAACACAGCTTCTTGAGCTCGGTGTTCCGGTTGTTGTCGCACTGAATAAGTCTGATGTCAACGCTGCAAAGGGAACAAAGATCGACACTGAGGCGCTTTCGAAAGCACTGAATTGCCCGGTTGTTGAGACAATATCCGCATCCAGCAGCCATACAGGTCTTGACAAGGTAGTCCAGAAGGCAGCTTCCCTCAAGGGCAAGGGTCAGAAGGCTCCGTACGTTCAGGGCGATATCGATCTTACAAGCAAGCAGGCAGTTGAAGAGGCTGACCGTAAGCGCTTTGCATTTGTAAACAACATCGTTAAGAAGGTTGAGACACGTAAGGTGCTCACTAAGGATAAGAACTCTCAGGATACCGTTGATGCAGTTCTCACGCATCCGATTGGTGGTCTGCTGATATTCGCAGTTGTCATGTTCCTTGTGTTCCAGATCTCCCAGGCATGGGTAGGCCCGTGGATCGCTGAGGGCTATGAGTTCTCCAATGGCTTTGTTATCCCCGGACTCGTTACACTCATTGATGTCTTCAAGGAGTGGGTAGCAGGTCTGCTCGAGGGCGGCAATGAATTCCTTGTTTCCCTGCTTACAGAGGGTATCATCGGCGGCGTAAGCGCCGTTGTCGGCTTCCTGCCGCTCGTTATGGTCATGTATTTCCTCATTGCTCTGCTTGAGGATTGCGGCTACATGGCTCGTGCTACAGTTGTTCTTGACCCGATTTTCAAGAAGGTCGGTCTCTCCGGTAAGTCCGTTATCCCGTTTGTTATCGGCACAGGCTGTGCTATCCCGGGTGTTATGGCTTCCCGTACTATCCGTAATGAGCGTGAGCGCCGTGCAACAGCAATGCTCACACCGTTCATGCCCTGCGGTGCTAAGCTCCCCGTTATCGCACTGTTCTCCGGCGCATTCTTCAAGGATGCTTCCTGGGTCGGCACACTGATGTACTTTATCGGTATTCTTCTTATCCTTGTCTTCGCTATCATCGTAAACAAGATCGCAGGCTACAAGGTAAGAAAGTCCTTCTTCATCATTGAGCTTCCGGAATATAAGGTTCCGAGCCTCAAGCGTGCAGCTCTCTCCATGCTTTCCCGTGGTTGGGCTTACATAGTAAAGGCCGGTACAATCATTCTTCTCTGCAATGCTATCGTTTACGTTATGCAGTCCTTCAACTGGAGCTTCCAGCTTGTTGAAGAGGGCGCAGAGGCAACCTCCATTCTCGCAACTATCGCTACACCTGTTGCAGCTCTTCTGGTTCCGATCATCGGCATCAAGGCTTGGCAGATGGCAGCAGCCGCTGTTACAGGCTTCATCGCTAAGGAAAATGTTGTCGGTACACTGGCAGTTTGCTACGGCATCTCCAACCTGATCGATACAGAGGCTCTTGAAATGGTCTCCGGCGCAGGCACAGAGGTTGCAGCGGTATTCGGTATCACACCGGTTGCAGCACTTGCATTCCTTATGTTCAACCTGTTCACACCGCCCTGCTTCGCAGCTATCGGTGCTATGAACTCCGAGATGAAGAGTGCTAAGTGGCTGTGGGGCGCTATCGGCCTGCAGCTTGGCGTAGGCTACTCCGTAAGCTACCTCGTATATACGATCGGCACACTCATCACAGCTCCTCAGACTCTGGGCGTTGGCGCAGCTATCGGCGGCGGAATCGCAGTTGTAGTATACATCGTTGTTCTTGTTGCTCTCTGCATGCATTCCGATAAGAAGCTCAAGGCTGACTATGCTCTTGACACCAAGAAATAATCAATCAAATTTGTTAGGTATATCAATATGGACGGAATCGTAGTTAACATAATAATCATCGTTACAATTGCATTGATCCTCGGTGCAGCGGTTGCATACATTGTCCGCGAGAAACAGCGCGGCTCCAAATGTATAGGCTGCCCCTATGCAAAAACCTGTGGTAAGAGCAGGAGCGGCGGCTGCGGTACCGGGCATTGATTCGAAAAAATTTGAGTTTATAAATGAGCGGTTTTCAGAAATGAGAGCCGCTCTCGTTTTTAGAAGTAATCGGGAAGGGCGTAGAAAATGGATTTTGTAATAGCTGTTATCATAATAGTATTGCTGGCAGTGGCATTACGTGCCGGAATGAAGCGTCTGCGCGGCGAAAGCAGCTCTTGCTGCGGCAGCGGAACATATAAGGCGAGAAAGAAGCGCTTGAGCGTTGTCACGGATGTAAAGAGCTTTAAGGTGGGCGGTATGCATTGCCAGAATTGTGTGAACCGTGTCATGGAGGCGATAAACTCCATGGAGGGACTGTCCGCAACGGTTCAGCTCAAGAGCGGAAGGCTTAAGGTCTCCGGCGAAAAGGAGATAGACGCCAAAGCGGTAATGGATGCGGTGGAAAAAGCCGGATATACAATAACCGAAAGCAAATAAAAGAGTGCGAATCTGACGCTTAAATCAGGTTCGCACTCTTTTTGTTTCATGCCTTATTCGGGATCGTATTCTGTATTTGTTGCGTAAACGCCGTATTTGCGCAGGAATTTGAGCAGGCTCTCTTTATCTGTCACTGTCTCGGGTGCATTTTTTTTGACTGATTCAAGGTCTTCAAGGCAGCACTGGAGGTCATGCGCGCCGCCGTAGTTGTAAAGTGCTGTATCCTCAAGGATTTTAATTGAGTAGGTGTGGTACGGTGGAATATCTATAATGGATTCGTCATCGACTATGAATGTCTGAGGCTCGGCGTTTTCGTGTGTGCTGCAAACCGTAAGCTCCAGCTTGCCCTTCTGCACATAGAGAAGCTCGTAGCCCTTATGCGGATATGCGTATTCGACCTTGAAGCCCTTCTTAAGGTCGGCATGCCAGATCTCCTTGCAGCCAGCGGTTTCGAATTTGCAGATCTTGAGCTGAATGGAGAAGCCGTCGCCCTTGTGCTTTTCCCATGCGAATTCCGGTGTGCGGCACTGGAATACCTCACTGTGGTCGACGGGCTCCTGTTCCCATATGGAGGGAACCTCGCGACGCATGGTTTTGCCCTCGCGGTACATATCCATGAATTCCTCGTCCTGCAAGCGGTCCTTGTAATAATTGTTAACCATGTTCTTTTCGAAAATGCCGCCGGACATATCTATCTCCTGGAACAGCTCTCTCCAAATGGTGCCCTCTTCAAGGAAGACAAAGCCGTGCGAGGTGTAGGGTGGAAGATGAATGAGGTCTCCGGCTTTTGCAATGAAGTGCTTGCCGTTGACAACACAGTCGACGCTTCCTTTGGCGATTTCGAAGGTCTCAAAGCCGCGGTGATGCCAGTGATAGGGAACATTGCTGTCCTTGTGATAAATGGTGTCCGAGAACTCATCCTGCTGGCGAGGCCCGCGCGGAAGTATAAAGTCGTTAACTACCTGACCGCCCTCGTTGTAATGCCTGAGCCAGTCATTCGGGTCCATCATCTTAATCACATATTTGTGATTGCTGTAATTGTGGATTTTCTCCATGTCGTTCAAATTCATTTTACTGCCTCCCATATACTGATAATTGAACACGTTCGATTATCAGTATAGCAAAATCCTCTATTTTGTCAATAGAGGATCGGAGAAAAATATCTTCTTGTCATTGCTTGTTTGAATACTTTATTGCGAAATTCTCTACAACATCACTTGGGGGCTCATCCGAAAGGGAAGAGAGCACGGCTTTGGCTATACGCCTGCCCTCGGCATCCTTTGACTTAATATCCGGCTCCGGAACAAAGCGGTTCATGGCTGTTTGACAGATCATATACGGTATGTCGTCGTAGGATATTCCGGCAAATTCACCGTCCTGTTTTTTCAGTACAAGTGTTTTTTCAAGCATATAGGGCATGTATCTGGAATAGAGCAGAATATCGTCGTCGCTTGCAGTGAAGCTGTAGAAGTCTCTGAGTGTGTCGATCAGCACCGGTGGGCTTTCGGAAAGATAATTGAAAAAGAAGTCATATTGAAGCGCATCGACGTAGAAGCTCCAGTAGCCGCGCTCTCTTATGTAGTCGAACAGGATGCGCACGGAGGCGAGATCATAGAGCACCGGGTCAGCCCCAAAGCTCAGGTGCTTTGAAAGCTCACTGTCCGTATATGACTCGAGAAGCGAGAGCACCTGCGCGCCGAGCTTCTCTTTGCTGCCGAAATAATGGTTTACCATGCCGAGCGACACACCTGCGCTGTCGGCTATCTGCCTTATATTTGTGCCGCTGTAGCCGGATGTATGGAATGATCTCAATGCGGTGGAGAGTATATTGTAAATGCTGCATTCACGCTTTTTCATGACTGTTAACCTCCGAAGAGTTTGCTGATATCAATTATTTTGGCATGGAAACTCTGCGCTGTCAATAGCATAAAGGCGATATAAAATACCCTGAATGTGTTTGTTCAAAGAAAATTCAAATTTTTTCGGAGATACGTTAATTTTTGTCAGGCGGATATATGATATAATACGGTGTAATTATGAGACTATAAAGGAGCTAGGGTGGGATATGCTGCAAATTAAAGATATCCGAAAAAAATACGTTACCGGAGATTTGGTTCAGACGGCGCTTGACGGAGTATCGCTCACGCTGCGAGACAATGAATTCGTTGCGATACTCGGGCCGAGCGGATCGGGCAAAACAACGTTGCTGAATGTCATAGGCGGCCTTGACAGATATGACTCGGGTGACCTCGTAATAAACGGCATATCAACAAAGAACTATTCCGACAGGGATTGGGACTCTTACAGAAACCACACGATAGGCTTCGTTTTTCAGAGCTATAACCTGATACCCCACCAGACGGTTCTGGCCAATGTTGAGCTGGCGCTTACAATATCCGGCATATCACGCTCCGAGAGAAGAAAGAGAGCAATAAAGGCACTTGAGGAGGTCGGACTCGGCAATCAGCTTCATAAGAAGCCGAACCAGATGTCCGGCGGTCAGATGCAGAGAGTTGCCATAGCCCGTGCATTGGTAAATAATCCGGATATCCTGCTTGCGGATGAGCCAACGGGCGCTCTGGACAGCGACACAAGCGTTCAGGTAATGGAGCTCCTTAAGGAGGTTTCCAAGGATCGCCTTGTTGTAATGGTAACGCACAACCCGGAGCTTGCCGAGGAATATGCAAACCGTATCGTGCGTGTAAGGGACGGCAGAATAATCGACGATACTAACCCCTGCGAAAGCACGGAGGATGAAGCTCCGCAGCATAAGAACATGGGACGCTCCTCAATGTCGTTCTGGACAGCACTTTCACTCAGCTTCAACAATTTGAAAACGAAAAAGGGCAGAACCATTCTCACTGCCTTTGCAGGCTCCATCGGCATTATCGGTATTGCGCTTATACTCTCGCTTTCAACGGGCTTTCAGCGCTATATTGACCAGATACAGGAAGAAACGCTTTCGAACTATCCGCTTACGATACAGTCGGAGTCAGCCGATATGACAGCGGCGCTGGCTGCATTTTCAACGGCACGTGCCGAAGCGGAAGAGAATGATGAGGGTATAGTTTCCGAGCAGCAGATGATATCCCAGATGTTCGCGCAGGTTGGCTCCAACGACCTCGGAGAGTTCAAAAAGTATCTTGAAGAGCATTATGATGAGGTAGAGGAGCAGGTCAACACCATACAGTACGGCTATGGTGTAAAGCCGCAGATATACCTCGCAGATACATCAAATGGCGTCGTGCAGGTCAACCCGGGCACACTTTTCGGCGAGCTGACAGGCAGCTCGATGATGTCTGCATATATGGACACGGACATTTTCCAGGAGATGATAGATGCACCGGAAATGCTTGAAGCTCAGTATGACGTTTTGCAGGGTCATTGGCCGGAGAATTACAACGAAATGGTTCTCGTTTTGCAGGAACCGCACTCGATGACGGATTACATGTCCTATACCCTGGGAATCAGGGATGCAAATGAGCTTAAGGATATGATAATGAAGGTCATGAACGGCGAGGAGCCTGAGCTCGACACAGTAGCCATGGAATGGACTTATGACGATCTCATGGCGCTGGAGTACAAGCTGGTGACGGCGTCCGACCTGTATAAATACAACGACGAATACGAAGTATGGGAGGATATGTCCAAGGATAAGACCTATATGAAGGAGCTCATTGAGCAGTCAGAGCCGCTCCGCATAGTGGGTGTTGTCTGCCCGAAGGACGGCGTTACATCAACCTCCCTGATGCCCGGCGTGGCTTATACTACCGCTCTTACAGAGTATGTGATAGAGCTTGCCGAGAGCACGGATATAGTTAAGGATCAGTTGGAAAACAAGGATATAGATGTTTTCACAGGAAAGGAATTCGGCTCCGAGGAGGAGGAAACCGGTCTTAACTTCGAGGATATGATAACTATCGACGAGAGCAAGATCACGGCTGCTTTCGGTGGCGGAATAAGCGAATCCGATATATCATCAATGGTAGAAAGATATATGACCGAGATTGCCGGCTTGTTTGCAGCAGACCCTGCCGTTGCGCAGGAGGATTTCCTCGGCGTGTTCAGATCGCTTTTCGCAGATATGATGAACAGCTACATTTCCGCAAATGCCGATCCTGCAACCGGTATGGCAGAGCTTCAGCTCAGCTCGGTAGATTCCATGGTGACGGACTATCTTGCAAGTGATAGTGCACTCAGCATAATGGGTTCACTCACAGCACAGTATATGATACCGACGGATGCCTTCGTGCAGGTATATGCACCGCTGCTCAAGACCGCTGTGGCCTCCTATGCAGCTATGAGCTCAGTGCCGGGTACCGGTATGCCGGATGCCGGAGCAGTCCCGGGTGAGACACCCGAGGAGCCCGGTGTGGGTGAGGTCATGGCATTGACAGAAACCTCTGATCTTGAGAGCAGTGTGCCGGAGGTTGGAGAGCCGGAAACAAGCACACCCGATAGCAGCCTTCCCGAATCGAGCACTCCGGAAGGCAGCATACCGGATACATCGATTCCCGAAGAAATCCCCGGAGCAGGCACGCCGAATGTCTCTCTGTATATCTCGGCTGCCGGTATTGACGCATTCTCCACAGAGTTTTCGTCAAATGCACTTGTCACAGGCGTTGCGGCTACAATGGCGGATAAGATGACTGGGGTCATAATACAGAAAAATGTTATGGCAAAGGTCATGGAATATACAACCACACTGATGACTACTATCTCAAACGCCATGGATTTTGACCAGGACGCATTGGCATCTGCCTTCCAGTTCAACATGGATCAGGATGAGATCACGAGACTTATGGAGGCGATGACCTCCGGCAGCAAGGAGCGCAGCGCGGATACAAATCTCAAGTCGCTCGGATATGCCGATACAGCGGAGCCCACCCTGATAGAGGTTTATCTGATAGACTTCGAGAGCAAGGAGCTCTTCATGGACTTTATCGATGATTATAACGATAAAATGCTTGAGGCCGAAAAGGAGGAGCTTGTCATCAGCTATACCGACGTTACCGGTATCATGATGTCCTCCGTCAGAACCATAGTTGACAGCGTAAGCTACGTTCTCATCGCATTCGTGGCGGTATCCCTGATAGTATCCTCCATTATGATTGGCATCATAACCTATATATCCGTTATGGAGAGAACCAAGGAGATCGGTGTTCTGCGTGCGATAGGTGCCTCCAAGCGCAATATTTCGCAGGTTTTCAATGCCGAGACCTTCATTATCGGACTTTGCTCCGGTGCAATGGGCGTTGGAATTTCTCTGCTGCTGCTCATACCGATAAATGCGGTGATACATTCCCTTACAGGTATAACGAGCATTACGGCGCAGCTTCCGGTGGTAAACGCCATCACATTGGTTGTGCTGAGCGTTGCACTTACGCTTATAGGTGGTCTGATTCCCTCCAAGAAGGCAGCACTTAAGGATCCCGTTATAGCACTGAGATCTGAGTAATACAACTTCTTGACAATTGAAATAACCGAACAGTGGAACGATGCAGCTTTTTTCGGCTGCATCGTTTTGCTGTATGATGAATAACTATGCGCATTTGGCACAAAAACTAGAACGACGTTTTTTACAAAAAATAACTGATGACAGCGGCGTTTTCTGTGGTCGAACTAATTGACGTTTAACACTTTTTTTGGTATAATTAATCGATAAACGATTTTTTAGAAGGAGGATGTATCTTCTTATGGCAGGAAAACTTTCTGCATTCTTCGGCGCGCAGGACATGACAGTCGGCAAGCCGTCCAGTAGTCTTATTCGCTTTGCTGTTCCGCTTCTGATAGGCAATATTGCTCAGCAGCTTTACAGCACAGTGGACTCGATCATTGTTGGTAAGTATGTCGGTGACGGCGCTTTGGCTTCTGTTGGTGCGAGCGGCCCTATTATCAATCTGCTTCTTGTGCTGTTCATGGGCGTTTCCGTCGGCGCAGGTATCATGGTTTCTCAATACTTCGGTGCTAAGGAGAGAGACAAGCTTTCCGAATCCGTCGGTACAGCAATTACAGCTACGATCGTATCTTCTCTCTTTATTACGGTCGTCGGACTTCTCATTACAGATTGGGCAATGGTGCTTTTGAAGACTCCGGAGGATATTCTGGAGATGACCTGCAATTATATGAAGATAATCTTTATAGGTATGCTGGGCAGTGCGTTCTATAACATTGGCTCAGGTATTCTTCGCGGTCTGGGTGACTCTGTAATGCCGCTCGTGTTCCTGCTGGTGGCATGCGGCCTCAACGTTGTTCTTGATATTGTGTTTGTTGCCGACTGGGGTCTTGGCCTCGGTGTTGCAGGTGCAGCATGGGCAACCATTATTTCTCAGGCAGTTTCCGCTGTTCTGTGCATTATCCGTCTGATATCCATGAAGGATGTCATGGACATTACATTCCGTTCACTGTGGCCGAAGAAATCAATGGTTATGCAGCTCATTCGTCTCGGTTTGCCCAGTGGTATCACACAGGCAATCTTCTCCCTTGCAATGATAGTTGTTCAGTCCCTGACAAACAGCTTCGGCAGCGGGATCATCGCAGTAAACACAGTTGTTATGCGTGTTGACGGCTTTGCAATGATGCCTAACTTCACCTTCGGCACAGCAATCACAACCTTTACCGGCCAGAATATCGGTGCAGGCAAGGTAGATCGTGTTGAGAAGGGTACTAAGGATTGCATGAAGATCGGTCTCGGCGTTTCGGTTGTCATGGTTTCCGCAATACTTATCTTCGGCAAGTACCTCATGGAAATGTTCACAAGCACACCCTCTGTTATTGAGAACGGTGTTATTGCTCTGCGTATACTGGCTGTCGGCTACATCGCAATGGCAGTTACTCAGATTCTCTCCGGTGTTATGCGCGGTGCAGGCGATACAATGACTCCTATGTGGATATCCATGATCACAACAGTCGTTATCCGTGTTCCGATAGCATACCTGCTCAACTGGATCCTCGGTACATATCACTGCCTGTTCATCTCCCTGCTTACAAGCTGGGTGCTTGGCGCACTTATCACAGCAATCGCATTCCGCATGGGCAAATGGAAGAAAAAGTCCGTTCTCGGCGGCGGAGAGCATTGATTCTAAGCTAAATTCAAACCCGACTGTCATTTTCGGCAGCCGGGTTTTTCTTTTGCAATCAGCCCACAAAAAAGGTCGTCCTCGTTTTGAGGATGACCTTTTTAGATTCGGGCTATTATATTTTCTTAATCCACTTGCGGCTGTGCAGTCTGAATACGCACCACACGGCCTTGATTATCTGATCGATCTTGAGGCATGTGTAGATGAGGAACGGGGAGAGGTGCCAGTAAAGTCCTGCCAGAGCGCCGAGAGGAACGCTTGCGGCCCACAGGAACAGAATGTCGGCCACCATAAGGAATTTAGTATCTCCGCCGCCGCGAAGAACACCCTTTGTGAGGATCGAGTTCATGGACTGGAAGAATACGATGAAGCCTATGGCAAGCATCAGCTCGCTGGCTATTTCGTGCGTTTCGGGGGTGATATCATAGAAGCTGATAACGAGCTCGCTTATGGAAGCGATTATCACACCGGCCAATAAGCCGATAGCAGCGCCGAGACCGAGGAAGGTGTAGCCCTGCTTCTGGGCACGTTCAACATCACCCTGACCGAGAGTATGTCCGGTGATAATGGAGCTTGCGTTTGAAACACCCTGGGTGAATACGGTCGAAAGCTGCATAGTTACGGTGGTTATGGCGTTTGCGGAGACGAAGTTTGCACCGAGTCTGCCGATAACCATTGCAACAGCATTGTTGCCGAGGCCGAGAAGTGCGTCACTGATGAGCACCGGAATGCTAATGCGCAGGTATTCCTTAACAAGATCACCGCACTTCATGAAGATATCACGAATGCGATATGCAATCTTTTTCTCAACAAAGAGGAAATAGCCGCAGATGAATGTGAACTCAAAGATTCTGGAGATCAATGTGCCAAGAGCCGCACCCTCAACACCCATTTCCGGAGCACCGAGATTGCCGAAGATGAAGACCCAGTTTGCGCCGACGTTGATAAAGAAGGCGATAATCGAGCATATGAGAGGTATTTTTACCTGGCCCACACTGCGCAGAACGATCGTGGTCGTCAGGGAGAAGCCGAGCAGCCAGTAGCAGGGGATGCTCCACTTGAAGTAGCCAATGCCCTCACGGATGACATCGGCCTCACCTGTGTAAATGCGCATCAGCGAGCCGGGCGAAATGATAGTGGCCAGCGTAAAGCCGAGTCCGATGAAGAAGCAGAGACGATACATAATGGTAACTGCTTTTTTCAAGGAGGGAATGTTCTGCATACCCCAGAATCTTGATGTAAGTACGGAAGCGCCCATGCCCATTCCCATGCAGCATATCTGAAACAGGGATATGAACTGGTTTGCAAGGCTGGAAGCGGATATGGCGACCTCTCCCAATGTGCCGAGCATTATGGTATCCATCATATTGACGCCTATGGTTATCAGGCCCTGCAATGATATAGGGATACCGATTTTGGCGACGTTTTTATAAAATTCCTTGTCCCCGAGATAGGTTTTGAATTCGGCTTTAGTCAAAGCTTTCCCCACTTTCGTATGATAATATTCAACCAGATTATAGCAGAAAAAGGTTGCAAAATCAACTGTTTTAGAGAGCTTTGTCAAGGATTGCAAAATGCCGCTTCTGTGATATACTTTTATGGAAAGGCAGTGATCGTGTGGAGCAGCGTATTTGCAGGAAATGCTTGCTGAAGGAGCTTGGAAATGACGAGTATTTCAGCTCGATATATGAGTATATAAAGAATATCCCGGAGGAGCAGAGGGCTGATGATGTCCTCTATGCCGAACGTATACGCAAATGCAAAGAATGCGAAAGCCTGATAAACGGAATGTGCTCGCAGTGTGGATGCTTTGTCGAGGTTCGCGCCGCAAAAAAGTTACAGCACTGTGCAAAGAGCGATAAAATTTGGTAATATCACAGAATGCAGATAGTCAATAAAAAAGAATCCACATGATTTTTTGAAAATTGTAGGTTATTCCAAACCGACGCTCTGCGGCTCGAAAACATCACCAACTCGCTTGCTATACCTACTATTTAGGTGTATAATTAATTGCAAAATCCGTCGAAAGGTGCATATATATGAAGATTTCAGAGATAATTTCTAAAGATAAGCTTACACTTTCATTTGAGGTTTTCCCCCCAAAGACCGAAATGGGCTTTGAGAGTGTAAAAACAGCCACTGAAGAGATAGCAAAGCTGCATCCTGCATTTATGAGTGTGACATACGGTGCAGGCGGCGGAACAAGCAAATATACTCTCGATATAGCTAAGAATATTAAGGATATATACGGCGTGCCGACTTTGGCACACCTCACCTGCGTTTCCTCCACGCATGAGACAGTTCAGGAGAAGATACAGGCTATCAAGGCTGCCGGCATCAAGAACGTTATGGCGCTTCGCGGTGATATTCCCGCTGCGCTCGAAAATGCCGACAGAAGCGGCTGGGATTACCGCTATGCAATCGATCTTATCAGAGAACTTAAGGAGGCCGACGAGGATTTCTGCATCGGCGCTGCATGCTACCCCGAGATACATCCTGAGAGCGAGGATCAGAGAGCCGATATCGCTCACCTCAAGGAAAAGGTTGAGGCAGGAGTCGATTTCCTTACGACTCAGATGTTCTTCGATAATAATTTGCTCTACAATTTCCTCTATAAGATAAGAGAGGCCGGAATTACGGTTCCGGTGTTGCCGGGCATAATGCCTATCACAAATGCAAATCAGGTGGCAAGAGCCATTAAGCTTTCCGGCTCGTTCATGCCCCAGCGCTTTAAGAGCCTCGTCGATAAGTTCGGTTCAAATCCTGCTGCTATGAAGCAGGCCGGCATCGCATATGCTACTGACCAGATAATCGATCTTTTCGCAAATGGCATCACTAACGTGCATGTGTACTCGATGAATAAGCCGGATGTTGCAGCAAAAATACAGGAAAACCTCTCGGAGATACTCGGCTGATGAGCGGAGTGGTGCTTTCGAAAGCATATGTCGATATTCCGATCGATGAGCGAGAGGCTATTCGCTATGCCGGGTGTCGTGCGGAGGAGCCGGAGATAATGAAGCTGCTGCATGAGTGCATGGCTGAATCCGCCGATAAATTGGCCTATAGGCTGTGCTACAGGGAGACGAAGCTTGCGATAAGCGGCGATAAATGCGATTTCGGCGTGTTTACGTTGCAGTCGGAGAAGCTTGCCGCTCATTTGCAGGGCTGCGGTAGGGCAGTGATATTCGCCGCAACGGTCGGAGTTGGCATTGACAGACTGATAGCTAAATACGGCAGAGTGTCGCCGTCAAAGGCTTTAATGCTGCAGGCGCTCGGAGCGGAAAGAATAGAAGCTGTATGTGATGAATTCTGCAATGAGCTTAAAGAGGAATACGGCGGTGGGCTTAAGTCGAGATTCAGCCCGGGCTACGGAGACCTTTCTCTCGATTGCCAGAAGGATTTTTTCTCGGTGCTCGACTGTGAGAGAAGGATCGGCCTGACCCTGAATTCAAGCGGTTTGATGTCACCGTCCAAATCCGTTACGGCAATAGTTGGAATAGGATGCAGTGATAACGCAAACCGTGAAAAATGCAGCTCATGCGGCATGAAAGACTGTACATTTAGGAGTGCTTTATGAATTTCAGAGAATATTTACAGAGCAATATAGTTTATCTGGATGGCGGTATGGGAACGCTTTTGCAGGCTCAGGGACTGAAGCCCGGAGAGCTTCCGGAGAGGTGGAACCTGTCCCACCCGGAGATCGTGACGAGTATCCACAGGGCGTATTTCGATGCCGGAAGTAACGTGGTGTGCACGAATACCTTCGGAGCAAATTCACTCAAGTTCCACGATGATGAGCTTGAGGATATCATTAAAAGCGCGATAGCAAATGCGAGAAGTGCGGCGGAAAGCTCATCCTCCGCAGCGGAGAAATTCGTGGCGCTCGATATCGGCCCGTCGGGAAAGCTCCTAAAGCCCCTCGGCGATCTCGATTTTGAGGATGCGGTCGAGGTATTCGCAAAGACTGTGAAGCTTGGCGTGAAATACGGCGTTGACCTCGTCCTTGTTGAGACGATGAATGACAGCTATGAAACGAAAGCCGCACTGCTTGCCGTGAAAGAGAATTGCGACCTGCCCGTACTGGTTTCAAATGCGTACGGCGCTGACGGTAAGCTCATGACAGGTGCATCGCCTGCGGCCATGACCGCTATGCTTGAGGGTATGGGTGCGGACGCGATAGGCGCCAATTGCTCATTGGGCCCGAAGCAGCTTCATGGCGTTATAGCCGAGCTGTTGCAAAAGGCCTCGGTTCCCGTGCTTTTGAAGCCGAATGCGGGTCTGCCGAAAATGGTAGACGGAAAAACCGTGTTTGATGTCACCACTGATGAGTTTGCGGACGATATAGCCGAGCTTGTCAAGTTGGGGGTTCGTGTGATTGGCGGCTGCTGCGGCACAACACCGGAGTATATAGAAAAGCTCTGCAATAAGACACGGGGCATAGCACCCGTTCCGGTAGTGACAAAGGATGTAACAATGGTCTCGTCCTATACACATGCCGTTGAGTTCGGAAATGACCCGGTGCTGATAGGCGAGAGAATTAATCCGACCGGCAAAAAGCGATTTAAGCAGGCACTGATCGAGAACGACATGGATTATATTCTTGCTGAGGCAATAAAGCAGCAGGACAAAAATGTGCATATACTCGATGTGAACGTTGGGCTTCCGGATATAGATGAAAAGCGTATGCTGACAAATGCCGTGTGCGAGATTCAGGCTGTCAGTGATCTTCCGCTGCAAATAGATACTTCGGATATTCAGGCCATGGAAGCCGCTCTGCGCCGTTATAACGGCAAGGCAATGGTGAACTCCGTTAACGGCAAAGAGGAGAGCATGAGAGCCGTATTTCCGCTTGTTAAGAAGTACGGCGGCCTGGTGGTTGCACTTACACTTGATGAAAACGGTATACCGGCTGCCGCCGAGGACAGAGTGAGCATAGCCGAAAGGATTCTTAAAACTGCGGCCGAATACGGTATTCAGAAGAAGGATATCATCTTCGATACCCTTGCCATGACGATAAGTGCGGATAATACAGCAGCGCTTGCAACCTTGAAATCTCTTAAGACAATCAGGGAGGAGCTCAAGTGCCATACCTCGCTGGGCGTTTCAAATATTTCTTTCGGCTTGCCAAACCGTGATGCGATAAACGGCACCTTCTTTGCCATAGCGCTTGAAAACGGCCTTTCTGCTGCGATTATGAACCCATATTCAATCGACATGATGAAGACCTATTATACCTTCAGGGCGCTTAAGGGCCTGGACGAAAACTGTGCGGATTATATCGGCGTTGCTGCCAACTTCGTGGCAGCAACGGCCGCCACACCCGTTATTGCAAATAAGAATGCTGAAGAGTACGGCTCTGAGCTTCAAAAGGCGGTGGCGGCAGGATTTAAAGAAAGAGCTGCCACGCTGACAAAGGAGCTGCTTGCAAATAATGGGCCGCTTGAGATAGTGAACAGTGAAATCATCCCGGCTCTCAACAAGGTGGGTGTCGGTTTTGAGAACAAAACCGTTTATCTGCCCCAGCTTCTTATGAGTGCCGAGGCTGCAAAGAGCGCCTTTGAGGTAATAAAGAGCTTTATGGCCGGTAGCGGACATACTGCCGACAAGGGTGTATTTGTGATCGCAACCGTTCACGGCGATATTCATGATATCGGCAAGAACATAGTGAAGCTGCTGCTTGAAAACTACGGCTTTAATGTTGTCGACCTCGGCAAGGATGTACCGCCGGAGACGATAGTGGATAAGGTAGTGGAGCTCCATGCACCGCTTGCAGGCTTGAGTGCTCTGATGACCACCACTGTTCCGGCCATGGAGGAAACAATAAAGCTGCTCAGAAAATCCGCTCCGTGGTGCAAGGTGGTCGTCGGCGGTGCGGTGCTTACGCAGGAGTATGCCGACAAAATGGGCGCCGATAAATATGCAAAGGACGCCATGGAGACAGTTCGTTTTGCGGAAATGGTAACAGGGAAGGCCGATTGAGCCGTTTATCGCCCCATATTGTGAAATCTTTTGATTTTTATCTTGCCAAAGTAATGGTGTTTGTAGTATCATAAAGTATAGCACAAATTGAGCGGTCTGGCGGTGCGTGACGGGAGTTCGCATCGGCGGTTTGTTTCAGCCGTACCGCAGGAAAGGAATGGACATAAGAATGAAAAGAACAGAAATTATGTCCCTCTACAAATCTCCCGAAGCATTTAAGGATACTTCGGTTACGGTTTGTGGCTGGGCGAGATCGATTCGCGATGGCAAGGCTTTCGGTTTTATCGATCTGAATGACGGCAGTTGCTTTAAGGGCGTTCAGATTGTGTTTACCGTTGAAAATATCAATAATTACAAGGAGATTGCTTCTCAGAATGTCGGCGCTGCACTGCGCGTTACCGGTAAGTTTATCCTGACTCCGGAAGCAAAGCAGCCGTTCGAGATTCAGGCAGAGGAGATAGTAGTTGAGGGTACATCCACTCCGGATTATCCGCTGCAGAAGAAGCGTCATACAGTTGAATATCTTCGCTCTGTTGCACACCTTCGTCCGAGAACAAACCTGTTCAGTGCGGCATTCCGTGTGCGTTCGGCAGCAGCCTTTGCAATTCATAAGTTCTTCAATGAGAATGGTTTTACCTATGTGCACACTCCGCTTATAACGGGCAGTGATGCCGAGGGTGCCGGCGAGATGTTCCAGGTTACAACTCTCGATCTTGATAACCTCCCCATGACAGAGGACGGCAAGGTCGATTACAGCCAGGATTTCTTCGGAAAGCGCACCTCTCTCACCGTTTCCGGACAGCTCGAGGGTGAGTGCATGGCTATGGCATTCGGCAAGATATATACCTTCGGCCCGACCTTCCGTGCAGAGCACTCCTACACTCCGCGTCATGCGGCGGAATTCTGGATGATAGAGCCGGAAATGGCCTTTGCGGATCTTGTTGATGATATGGACGTCATGGAGGCTATGGTAAAGTACATTATCAGCTATGTTCTTGAGACATGCCCGCAGGATCTCGAGTTCTTCAATCAGTTTGTCGATAAGGGACTTATCAAGCGTCTGCGCCATGTTGCCGACTCCGACTTCATACGTATTCCGTACACAGAGGCTGTCGAGCTGCTCGAAAAGCATAATGACGAGTTTGAGTACAAGGTATTCTGGGGTGCAGATCTTCAGACAGAGCATGAACGCTTCCTCACAGAGAAGCATTTCGGTAAGCCGGTATTCGTAACCGATTATCCGAAGGAGATAAAGGCCTTCTACATGCGTCTGAACGACGATGGCAAGACAGTTGCTGCAACTGACCTGCTTGTTCCGGGAATCGGCGAGCTCTGTGGCGCCAGCCAGAGAGAGGAGCGCTATGATGTGCTTCTCAGCCGTATTCGTGAGCTTGGTCTCAATGAGGAGGATTACTGGTGGTACCTCGATCTCCGCAAGTTCGGCGGCAATAAGCATGCCGGCTTTGGCCTTGGCTTTGAGCGTATGGTCATGTACCTTACAGGTGTTTCCAATATAAGAGATGTTCTCCCGTTCCCGCGTACTACCGGAAGCGCAGAGTTCTGATAAATTGATTTCAGGTGCAGGAAGCCGCGGGGGTTTCCTGCACTTTTTGTTGTTTAGCCGGAAAAAACCGACCTATGATTACGATCACAGGTCGGTTTTTATGTTGATTGTTATTGTGGCAGTGATTCCACTAACGGCGCGATAAAGCTCGTTCCTAATGTATTGACGTGCTCATTTCAACAGCTTTTCTGCGTTGAGATAGGATATCTGTCTTTTCTCATCCTCGCTTACAGGAGCATTCTCTATAAACTCCTTAGCTCCGGCATTGTCTATGAACGGAAAATCCACACTGTGCAGTATACGATCGGAACCGAGTACCTCAATGCAGAATTTCAGTTGGGGGTAATCAAAGATACCGCTTGGCGTTACAAAGATGTTGCGGCGGAAGGTATCAGTGATGCTACAGCTCAGCTTTGTGACCGATTGCGGAAGTGCCTGATCCAATCTGGAAAGGAAGAAGGGCACCATTTCACCCCAGTGACCGGCAATCAACTGTAATTTCGGAAATTTATCAAAGGCGCCGGACAAAATCGTTCGCAGAAGCTGGATTCCGCTTTCGTGATGCCAACCCCAGCCGTACAGCGAAAGTCTTGCGCTCAGCTGCTCGCCGAGACCGTCATAGTAGCATTTCTGTACCGAGGTCATCGGAGCGGCAGGGTGGATGTAGATCGGCGTGTTCAGCGCTTCGGCAGCTTCAAGTATGGGAAGAAATTGCTTGTTATCGAGGAAAATATCCTGTCCCGTCGGACGACCGGCTAATATTGCACCCTGAAAGCCGAGCTTTGTTACAGCTCGCTCCAGTTCCTTAGCAGCACCATCGGGGTCTGACCACGGCAGCACCGCAAATGCGCCGAAGCGGTCGTGATGCGGCTTGATTATTTGAGCCAACTCATCATTCGCTTCACGGACGATGGACGACGCTTCTCTTTTCGGTAGCAGACCTGAGCATACAGGAGCTGAAAGAATCTGTTTCGTAATACCGTTTTTGTCCATATCCGAGAGCCTTGCACCTATATCGCAATACAGTGTCATATCCGGAAAATACGGTAGCCCGGGTGAGCCGGCACAGCTTGTGCGTTCGGCATCCTCACTTGGATAATGTGCAAGTGCACGGCTTAAGGTTTTTAATGGTATATGTTCTTCCAATGTGATCAATTTCATTTCAGAATTTCTCCTTTTACCCAGATGTTCTGAATTCTGCCTATGTCGCGGATATCCTTATCGGGGCGACCGTTGATAAGGAGCATATTTGCCGGTGAACCAGGTGCGATTTTGCCGCAATTCAGTTCAAAAGCATCGGCATTGGCCGAGGTTGCACAGCCCAACACCTCGAGCGGTGTCATACCGGCTTTGACGAGCAGCTCCATTTCGCGATGCAGAGTATCTCCGTAGCCCACTGCCGGTGCGAATGAACCCGGATTTGCATCTGTAGCGGCCAGTATGGAAACGCCGTGATCTCTGAGCAGACTTACAGCGTATTCGGCATTTTGATAATGAGCAGGCTCATAGCCGTTTTTGCCGCTGTGCGCAAAGGTCTCCATCATTATCAGTGTAGGAGCAACTGCAATGCCTTTTTCTGCAATTTTGGCAGCAGTCTCTTCCGAAAGCCTTTCTTTCATCGGAACATGCAGAAGGATATCGGCGTTGGCATCGATTGCCTGATTGACGGTTGTGATCTCGGTGGCATGGACGGCCACCTTCAAGCCCTGAGCATGTGCCTCCCTGACAATACCACATAGCGCGGGTTTTCCTATTGAGAGAGCGTTGAACAACAGCACTTTTATATATTTTGCACCGTTGGCAGCAGCTTGCTTCACATAGCTCCTGGGGTTTACAATGACACCCATTGCCATACCGCCCGAGCCGATAATATCAAGCTTGTCGGAAGAGCTTATCAGAGCTTCCGATGCGCTGACATCACAGACAGCTGTCACGCCGTTACGAAGCATTGCCTCCACATGGGACATTGTGCCCATATGAACATGAGCGTCGATCAAGCAGGGCATCAGAAAGCCCTGTCTGCAGGATGACGGATCACATTCACTGACGGCTGTGATAATACCATTTTCCACCGTTACCGCTGCGCTTGCCCATATTTTTTTGCCGTCATAGAGGGGATAACGCAGCTCAAGCATTGGCTTTCTCCACATTGACAAGCTCGCTGTACTTCATGACAACACCGAACTGATTTGAAAGAACAAGGTAATTGGCGCGAACCGTTACAATGTCGCCGACCGATACCTTGGAGTAATGGTCTTCTGTGGGGAAAATTGTCAGCGCATAGGTTTCTCCGCCAACGTTGTCGGAGAGCTCAATGGAGGGCTTGTTGTGTACATCCGGGCCTACCTTTATCGCGACACCGGTTACTTCGAAGCGCTTATCCTCATATATTTCAAGCGCGCTGTTCAAATCGGAGCGGAACTCCTCGCAAAGTGTTTTTGCGGAAAAAGGAGCGTCCTGCGCTAAAATCGGCATTGGAGTGGTCTCAATCAGGTTTGTTTTTTCAGATGACGGATGTTTTGGATAGAATTTTAAAGTTTCACTCATTTTTTTGTTCCTCCATGGTTAATTGATTTTCGGCTGATATGATGAATATCGCCGTTTTATTCTTAATAACCCTCGCCGCTTATATGTACGATTATATAGTGGAAAAGGAAATAAAGTCTATCGGTAGTTAAAAAAGACCGCCAGATGTTTTTTCATCCCGGCGGTCTTTGGTTATTAGAATAACAAATTTATTACCATGCCGGTAATGACTGCCGCAAAATAAAGCGTGGCAAGAATAGCAAGGTCTTCCTTGGGACGCCTGTTAGTGCGGAAGAGTACGACAACGCCCGTGCCCGCACCGGCACAGAGACCGGCTATGCATGAGCCGAATTCCAGGCTGCCGGCAGTGAAAAGCTCTGTTAATATAACAGAGGAGGCGCAGTTTGGAATAAGGCCGATAAGTGCGGTCAAGAGCGGCTGGAAGACACTGCCATGCAGCAGAAGCTCGGAGATACTGTCCTCACCGATGAAATGTATGGCACACTCCATGACCAGATTCACTATGAACAGGAATGTAAAGATCTTCACGGTATGGTGGAGTGCCGAACGCAGCACTCCGAGGTGGTCACAGTCGCATTCATAGCAGAGCTCCTCAAAGGGCGGCTCTTCATCGGGCTTCATAAGCTTTTTGACAACAAAGTCGATTATAAATCCGAATACTACGGCGGAGATGAACTTGACAGCCATCATGGGCAGTATATAGCGGCGCATTTCCGGCTGAGAAAGCAGGATGGGTATGGCCTCGTCACTGGTTGAAAGATAAACTGCTATCAAAGTGCCGACTGATATGATCCTGCCGGCATAGAAATTCGATGCAGCAACGGAAAAACCGCATTGGGGGATTATTCCCATGAGCGCTCCGCCTATCGGGCCGAATGGGCCGAGCTTTTGCAGACTGCGTTCAAGCTTTTTATTGCCCTTATGTTCAAGATATTCTATCAGGAAATATGCCAAAAACAGAAAGGGGAGGGTCTTCAATGCGTCCAACAGTGCGTGCCATATAAGGTGTATGATTTCTTCTAAAATTACCATTTACATCTCCGTATCGTTGTATATTATCGGTTCAAAAAAAGGATTATTCCTGAACGTTTATGATAACCTTCATGGTTGTTTCGCGATTTTCATCTATATAGCGATAGGCCTCTGCATAATCACGGAATGCAAAATGCTTTGAAACGAGCGGCTGAAGCTTTACCTTACCGTCATTTACAAGCTGTATCGCGTCAATATAGTCCTCGTTGCGGTACATCATAGTGGTGTTGAGGTCAAGCTCGTGGTCGTTGAGCACAGCGAGATCGACATTTGCCATTCCGGCAAAAACAGCTACCAGAATGATTGTACTGCCCTTTCTTGCGTACTTAATGGCCTGACCCATTGTGATATTGTTGCCTGCACAGTCATAGATGACGTCTGCCTTGTCCGGGCCGAAGAATTCGACAAGTGCATCGCCGAAATCAGCGTTTGCAGTGTTTACGCAGAAATCGATACCGCATTCCTTGGCTTTTTCGAGACGAACATCGCTGACATCGGTGATGAGAACGCTTTCGGCGCCCATTCCCTTAGCAGCCTGAGCTACCAGTATACCTATCGGGCCGGCTCCGAGCACTGCGACCTTCATTCCGTTCATATCGCCGAATTTACGTACAGCGTGAACTGCAACGGCAAGGGGCTCGATCATTGCGCCCTCATCAAAGCTCATGGTGTCGGGCAGGGGAGTGACCTTCTTTGCGTCGACTGCAAAGTATTCGGAAGCCACACCGGTGGTCTGGAAGCCCATTACCTTGAGCTCCTCGCACAGGTTATATTTTCCATGGCGGCACGGATGGCATTTTCCGCAAACCACCTGGGGCTGAATTGTAACCTTCTGGCCGAGCTTAAACTCCGTAACGCCTTCACCGAGAGCACATATCTCGCCGGAGACCTCGTGTCCCTGAGTCACGGGATAGCTGGTGAAAGGGTGCTTTCCGTGCCAGACATGAATATCCGATCCGCATACGCCGATCTCCATGATCTTAACGAGAACCTCGCCGGCCTTCGGAGAAGGAGTTTCGATCTCTCTGAATTCTATGACACCCGGAGCTGTCATTACCTGCTGTAGCATAAAATTACCTCCTGTAAATTAATAAGGATTTATTATAAAGCCTGCGCTATACAGTTCTTTGAGTACCTGAGAAATTATAGCATATCAATAAGAGATTTGCAAGAAAGCAGATGTACATCCGCCGTGATCAATCGGGCTTCATTATGTCCCATGGGGTCAGCATACCGAGCAGCGGCTCATCGTGTCTGCCGTGCTGTGTTATGAAGATAACCGAGACGCGGCGATTCTGTCCGCTCATCCTGTTGAAAATGGCCTTGACGCCCTCACGGGTGGTATCGGCATCCACAAAAACATAGTTATCCATGTGCTGCTCGGGCGGCAGTAGGCGTGCAAGGTCGCGTATCGTGGAGGCCTCGGATATATTCACATCCGGGTCGTGCAGAACACAGGAGAAAATCGTAGATACACTGAAAACACCAACGAAGCGCTTTTTATCAATAATCGGTATGTGCGAAAAGCCGCGCTTTTCCATCTTTGCCATCGTTGAAAAAAGATCATCGTTCAAATGTGCCGAGAGTATGCTTTTGAATGGAGTGGCAAATTCCAAGGCAAGTGGCGGTCGCTTGACAAACTCCAATATTTTTTTCAGCGTCAGTATGACCTGCTCACTCGGCTCGACTACCGGTTCGCCGCCGATATCTGCAGTGTGAGCAATGAGATTCCTGATCTCCCGGCACACGTTCAGCTCATCGCGCACGGGTGCGCTGTCGATGCTTTTAATATATTCAAAGACAACACTGGATGAGCTTCTCTTTTTACCGGAATACTTTGCCTCCAGCTCATCCTCAAGCTGCTTGTAAAGGTCAATGAATTCGTCGCTCCTCATTTGTTTGCCTCCTCTGCGTTAAGGTGAGTAGCTTTACAGCTCTATGGTGGCCAGGGTCTTGGGGAGAAGCTCTATGTAAAGGCTTTCTCCGTTGATATTATACTGTAGCTGGGACTTCTGCTCGGTCGGATTAACCAGGATGAGAAAGCTTTTTCCGTCGGGGTTTTCTACCAGGCAGCCGTCCGGCCTCAATGCCTCAGCTGTGGGGAACTGTGACATGCATATGCCGTGGGGAGTGATCCTCAGCGGATGAATGACCGAATCCGCAGTTATGCACTCAAAATGACGGAAAGCCTTGTACTGGCCGCTGTAGGAAAGCGAGCCGTCCTGAGAATTTCTGGTGACAAGTCCGGCACAGTAGAACGGGCCGACATCTGGGCCGCCGGTTTCATCAAGCATGAGATTCCAGCCGGTGAAGGAGGAATATCCGTTGTTCAAAGCCTTAATGAGCATAAGGCCCCACTTGCACCAGTCGGTTGAATAGTTATCGTAAAGTCTCGGCCCGCCCTCGGTGAAGTGCAGCTTAAGGGAGGAATATTTCTCCTTCAAAAATGCAGTCTGTTCTATGCAGCCGGAGTAATAATGAAAAGCGATACCGGAGCATTTTTGTCTCAGATCACAGTATTCCTGCATATACCAGTCGATATTTCCGGCGTCGGAGAAATTATGGTCGTGGCACCAGATCTCAGTTGTTATGCTACAGGCGTCGAATTTATCCCTGAGTGTGCAGATGAAGCGCGCCTCGATATCGGGATGCCAGATGCAGGCGGGCATTCTGCCGTCCTGAGAGGTCTGGGTTTCGTTTTGAACTGTTACGGCGTAAATATTGATTCCTTCAGCGGCATAGGCCTGAATGTACTTTACAAAGTATTCGGTATATGTCTCAATATACTTTTCCCGCATGTAGCCGCCGCCGATGCTGCCGCCGGTCTTCATCCAACCCGGGGGAGACCACGGTGATGCAAAAAGCTTTATATCCGGCACGATATCAAGAATCTCCTTTATGATCGGGATAACGTATTTTCTGTCACGGTCAATTGAAAAATCCTTTAGCTCGGTATCTCCGAAGGTGTCGTCATATGTATACAGCTCGGGGGAGTAGTCACTTGCGCCGATTGTAAGGCGTCCGATGCCGAAATGAAGTCCGTCCTTGCCGTAAAGCCTTGTAAGAAGCTCATGTCTTTCGGTTGGCTCCATTTTCATGAGGTTATAGCACGATGAACCTGTTATAGCAACGCCGTATCCGATAAAGCTGTCGTTATTGACTTCACGCTCGGGAAGAACAGTATCAATACCGGAAAGCGATATGCCGGAAAAAACATCTCTTTCGATATATTCTCCGAAATTATTTGTTATAAACATTGTTCTGCACATAAATCCTGACCTCCCAGGTTGTTTTCTAACCCAAAGTATACTACAGCTCTTTTCAAAAATCCATAGAAAAAACAAAAAACCGAGTATCCAAAAGGATACTCGGTTTGGTGCGCGAAACGGGACTTGAACCCGTACGTCAGAGACACACGCCCCTCAAACGTGCCTGTCTGCCAATTCCAGCACTCGCGCTCAACAATGGTTATTATATCAGGCAATATACAAAAAGTCAAGCATTATTTTCAAACTTTGTAAAAAATTGAGGGCAAGCATAGTCACGCTTGCCCTCACAGTGTTTTTTAACCTCTTTGTGCCTTAATCTCGTCTATTTTTGCTGCAAGCTTCTGCATTATCTCGGGAATATTGATACCCTGAGGACATACAGACATACATGCTCCGCAGCCGACGCAGTTATGCGGCATGTCGTTTTCCTTGAGCGAGCCGAGATAGAAGGATCTCGGGCTGAACGAGAGCTCATTATAAAGCGAAATAAGTGCCGGAATGTTCAACTCTGCGGGGCAGCCCTCACAGCAATAGCGGCAGCCGGTGCAGGGGACAAGCTGTGCCATCGACGGAACAATCTTGTTGAGCAGCAGGTCAAGCTCATAACTGCTGAGAAGCTCGTTCTCGGAAAATGTTCCGAGGTTATCCGCAAGCTGCTCCTGAGTGGACATGCCGGAGAGAATCACCTTTACATTCGGCTGGGATGCCGCAAAGCGCAGTGCCCATGAAGCAATAGAGTCATTCGGGCGTGCAGCCTTCAACAGAGCGTTGTTTTCCTCGCCGAGGTCGGCAAGTCTTCCTCCGCGCACGGGCTCCATTACAATAACGGGTATATTATTCTTTGTCAGAAGGTCATACTGACCCTTGGCATCCTGCAAGGTCCAGTCAAGGTAATTGAGCTGTATCTGGCAGAACTCAAAATAGTCCTTCCAATCGAGCACCTTCTGAAGCTGATCCACCTTACCGTGGGAAGAGAAGCCAAAGTGTCTGATTCTGCCGGCCTGCTTCTGCTCATGGAAATAATCCGCAAGCGGAACATTTGGATCGTTGTACAGGTGATAGTCGCTTTCCATTATACCGTGCAGCAGATAGAAATCGACATAGTCCATCTGCAGCTTTTTAAGCTGCTCATCAAAGGTCTCCTTGACCTTTTCCATTGTCCAGCCGCCCTCCGGCGGATGAAGCCCCGGAAATTTGGTTGCAACATAATATGTATCGCGCGGATAGATGCTGAGTGCTTCACCGAGAATGATCTCCGACTGGCCGCCGCCGTAGACATATGCTGTGTCAAAATAATTGACGCCGCTTTCGTATGCCTTGCGGATGAGCGCGATGGCTTCTTCCTTATTGATACCGCCGCGCGGATTGGCAGGATCGATAGGGGGAAGACGCATAGCGCCGAAGCCGAGCAGTGAAACCTTGTCTCCAAGCAGATCTCTGTAGATCATGTGAACTCCTCCTTGAAATAGTTTATCTGCGATATAATGATACAACCTGGAGTGCGCACCAAGTCAATAGGTAATTTGGATTTTTTTAATAACTTAAAAATGCCATTAATTTAATAGAAAGCAAAACAAGCCCTTTTGCGCAATTGACAATTAATAATTGCAATGATATAATCACTTTAATATGATAATACGGTGAGAGATTGAGCGAAAACTTAATAAAAAACATTAAAAAAAGAGGTTTATATCTTGATTCTTGCGATATCGTATGATATAATCTCTTTATCTGCGAATCTCAGCGACCATGAAGCCTTAATCACTGTCTCTTGCAGATTTAATTTTTGTAAATTTCTGTGCGCAAGCGCAGCAATTTATATATTACAATAGGAGGATGAACCCTATGAAGAAGAATCTCAAGAAGCTCCTCGCTCTTGTTCTTGCTCTTGCACTGCTCACTTCCGTAGTAGCAGGCTGCTCCGGCAACACAAACGAAGAGTCTTCCGATTCAAGCACAAGCTCCGAAGCTTCTGAAAGCTCTACAGAATCTTCTGAGACCGAAACACGCGAAAACAAGATCATCTACGGCAGCGCAACAGAAGTTTCCGGTGACCTTGGTAACGCATGGTGGACAAACAATGCCACCGATAAGCTGATCCGTGATCTGACAAACGACTACAATGTTATCGTTTTCGATCAGTTCGGTCAGATGGTAGTCAACAGCACTGTTGCTGAGAGCGTTGAGAATGTTATCAACGACGACGGCACAGCTACTTACACTGTTAAGATCAAGGAAGGCCTCACATACAACAACGGCACTCCGATCACAGCTGCTGACTATGTTGCTTACGCTCTCGTTCAGCTTGCTCCGGCAACACTCGAGGCAGGTGCAGCTGTTTCTTCCGACTCTGTTGTAGGCGGCAACGCATACCAGACAGGCGAGTCAGCATACCTCGAGGGTGTACATCTTATCGATGAGTATACCTACTCCATCCAGATTGTTGAGGATTTTGCTAACTACTACTTCGGTATGACATATGCAGACCTTGCTCCGCTGTATCTGCCGATGTACTCTTCCGCAGAGCTCACAGTTAAGGATGACGGCGAGGGTGCTTACCTCGACGGCGGCGAGCTTAATGCTGATGAGATCAACGCTTCCCGTTATGTTTACGAGGATCGCGTTACAGCCGGCCCGTACAACATCAAGACTCTCGATACAGGTACTCTGACAACAACTCTCGAGATCAACGAGAACTATGCAGGTAACTTCGAGGGCCAGAAGCCGTCCATTCAGACAATCGTTATCGTTAAGACTGAGACCGATACAATGATGGACGCTTTCAAGACAGGCGAGATCAACTTCCTCTCCGAGCTCGGTGAGGGCGAAGAGATCAACGCTGCACTCGACATCGCTGAGAGCGGCGAGTATGGCGAGTTCGATTACTGCAACTACACCCGTAACGGCTATGGTAAGATCATGTTCACATGCGACGGCGGCCCGACTCAGTTCGTAGCAGTTCGTCAGGCAATTGCTTACCTCCTCGACCGTGACGAGTTCACAAACACATTCTGCGGCGGTTACGGCTCCGTTGTTAGCGGCCCGTACTCCACTGCTCAGTGGATGTATCAGGAGTCCGAGGAGCTCTTCAACGAGGAGCTCAACACATACTCCTATGATCCGGCTAAGGCTGTTGAGATTCTCGAGGCTGATGGCTGGACACTCAATGCCGACGGTACAGAGTACTCCGGCACAGGCACACGTTATAAGGAAGTTACAACCGAGCAGGCTGGCGATTACACTCTGAACGTAAAGCTGGACGACGGCCGCATCCTCATGCCGCTGCATGTTATGTGGGCTTCCTCCGAGGGCAACCCGGTTTCCGACCTCCTCGTAACAATGCTGTCCAACGGTTCCCAGACTGCTGATGCAGGTATGGTTATCGAGCAGAACGTTATGTCCTTCTCCGAGCTGCTTAACTGGCTGTATCGTGATACATCCGTTGGTGAGCAGTACGGCACATTCACATACGGCATGTACAACCTGGCAACAGGCTTTGCTGACGTATACGACTATGCTTACAACTTCAATGCCGATCCGGAATCCGTCTATGTAAAGATGGGCTACAACCAGAACTACATCTATGATGAGGCTCTGGACAACGCTTCCATGGATATGGTTTACAAGGCAGCTCCGGGCGACGACGAGACCTACCTGAAGTACTTCCAGGATTTCATCATCCGTTGGAACGAGCTTCTTCCCGAGATCCCGCTGTATTGCAACGATTATCACACATTCTTCCCGAGCTGGCTGAAGAACTACAACGAGTCCAGCCTCTGGTCCTTCCAGAAAGCTATCGTTTACGCTTCCATCGAGAACGCTGAATAATAGCTAATTAAGTGATTACCGGCGACGGGGCGGTTATTCGCCCCGTCGTTTGCGGTATCTTATTCTGTTTGTTTTGGCTATATATACTTAGGTGTATACCTTTTTTACTTTGGCAATAAGTCCTTTTGTGGGACATTAACATAAATACTATATTATTAGAGAAAAGGAGGGTTTGCGGATGACAAAATACGTATTGAAGCGACTGCTGTACATGGTAATTGTTTTCCTTGTGGTTTCGTTTCTGATGTATTCCATCTACAACCTTATTCCGACCGATCCTGCGCGTGCACAGCTCGAGCCGATCAAGTCAACGCTTCAGCCCCATGAATATGAGCAGCGTTATCAACAGCTACGAGCCTCAATGGGTCTTGATGATCCCCTTGTTTTGCGTTATCTGCGCTGGCTGGGTCTTTATCCGGATGTTAATGGTGAGTTTAACGGTATGCTTCAGGGTAATATGGGCTATTCCCAGACCTATAAGCGTGATGTTATTGAGGTTCTCCCGGGTAGAATGCTCAACACAATTTTTATCAACATTTTCTCGACGGTGGTCGCCTTGGCTATCACTATACCGCTCGGTATCTACTGTGCCGTGCATAAGCGCAGTAAATTCGACAGTGGTGTTCAGGTTCTCACTATCGTCGGTTATTCGATCCCTGTCTATATCATTGCATTGATGCTTATCTGGCTGTTTGCGGTTACACTGGGCTGGTTCCCTGTTTTCGGCATGGAAACACCCGGTAATAACTTCACAGGCATACGTGCATTCCTTGATAAGCTGTACTATATGGCTCTGCCGGTTATAGTTATGACTGTCGGTTCACTCGGCGGCATGACACGTTATGTCCGTGCAGCCATGATCGAAGCACTCGGCATGGACTATATCCGTACCGCTCGTGCCAAGGGTCTGCGTGAAAAGGTAGTTATCTATTCACATGCATGGAGAAACGCTCTTCTGCCGGTCGTTACAGTTATCATCGGCTGGTTCATCGGTATTTTCTCCGGTTCACTCATCATTGAGCAGATGTTTGCTCTCAACGGTATGGGTCAGCTCTACTATCAGGGCCTTATGAATAATGACTATGAGCTTGCTCTGGCAATTCAGATGTTCTATGTGGTCGTCGCACTTCTCGGTCAGCTTATAACAGACCTCAGCTACGGCCTTGTTGACCCGCGTGTTCGCGTAAATAAGTAAGGAGGAGAAGATTATGTCAAAAAAGAATAAATCCGGCCTCTTTACACGTCTGTTTGGCAACAGAAACAAGGAAGTTGACTTCATGATCGAGGAGCAGCTTCAGAGTCCGGGCCGCCTTATTGTAAAGAACTTTGTCAGCAATAAGCTTGGCATGACCGGTCTCATCATCTTCGCAATAGTATTCCTCGTTGTTATGATTGGCCCGTATTTCTCTCATATCGACCTTTCATACCAGGATAACACACAGATAAACGTTCCACCCGGATACGACATGATGGCCATTCCGAAGGCACTTAAGAACAACGTAGCTGACATTTCTCCCGGAACAACCTACGGCGTTGGCGTCGACAATGACGGCAATGTTTATACCTGGGGTCATACAAGAATCACAGAGACCATTGACCTTAAGAATATTCCGGATGAGGTTAAGGAAGCTAAGATAGTCAACGTTGCAGCAGGTTATGACCACATCATAGCCCTCGATGAAAACGGTGCTATCTATGTATGGGGTAACAACCGTCTCGGCCAGGACAAAATCCCGGACGAAATCAAGATGGCTGCCGCATACGGCAAGAATCTTAAGTTCAAGCAGATTGAGGCAAGTAACCAGTTCTCCGCAGCTCTTACAGAGGACGGTACCCTGTATCTGTGGGGTAACGACAAGCAGGCCGATATCAAGATTCAGAAGGAATATCAGGGTAATTTTGAAAAGGTCGCTCTGACTACTCTCGGCTACATTGGCCTCACAAAGGACGGCCAGTGCGTATATGCCGGCTTTAAGAAGGATAACGCTCTTGTTCGTATTCCGGAAAGCCTTTCCTCCGGCGTTGTTGATATTGCCGCATCCAGCAATACAGTGGCTGCCGTTAAGGAAGACGGCTCTGTCGTTGTGTGGGGTAACTGCACAAACGGCGAGAACAACATTCCCGAGTTTGAGAGCAAGCCTGTTGAGCTTTACGGCGGCAGATATCACTTCACCGCTCTTATGGATGACGGCGAGGTCATTTCCTGGGGTGATAATACTCACGGTCAGGCAGATGTTCCGGCTTCCGTCAACAAGAAAGAGATCGAAACAGTTTATGCAGGCTTCTATCAGAACTATGCTATCACTGAGGACGGCTCTGTTGAAACATGGGGCCTTAAGGGTTACCTCTGCGGTACTGACGATCTCGGCCGTGACATTCTCAACCGTCTCATCAACGGTGGTAAGGTCACAATGACAGTCGGTGCTATATCCGTTATCATTGAGCTCATCATTGGTATCATCCTCGGTGGTCTTGCAGGCTACTTCGGAGGATGGGTTGACAATATCATCATGCGTATATCCGAGGTTATCGGCGGTCTTCCGTTCCTGCCCTTCGCCATGATACTTTCGTCAATCATAGGTACAAGAATCTCCGTTGAGCAGAGAATGTACCTCATCATGGTGGTTCTCGGTGTTCTGTCCTGGCCGGGCATCTGCCACCTTATTCGTGCACAGATCCTCTCACAGCGTGAGCAGGAGTATGTCACAGCGGCTCAGGCACTGGGTGTAAAGGAAAGCAGCATTATTTTCCGCCATATCATCCCGAACGTAATGAGCCTTATCCTTGTTAACGCAACACTCAGCTTCGCTACCTGCATGCTGACTGAGTCCACACTGTCCTTCATCGGCTTCGGTATCACACCGCCTACTCCGACATGGGGCAATATGCTCACAGGCGCAAATAACTCAATCGTTATCCAGCAGTACTGGTGGCGTTGGGTATTCCCGGCAGCAGTCTTCGGTATCTGCACTATCTGCATCAACCTCATCGGCGATGCTCTGCGTGATGCTGTTGACCCGAAGTCACAGGAAAGATAAGGAGGTTTTAACGTGGCATTACTTGAATTGAAAAAACTGAAAACCTTCTTTAAGACAAAGCGAGGAATAGTCAAGGCTGTCAACGATGTCAGCTATTCTCTGGAGGCCGGTCAGGTTCTCGGCGTTGTCGGTGAATCCGGCTCCGGCAAGAGCGTTTCCGCTATGAGTATTCTCCGTCTTCTTGACGGAAACGGCTACATCGATTCCGGTGAGATACTTTTCAACGGCGTTGATCTTACAAAGCTTTCCATGAATGATATGTATAAGATCCGCGGCAATGAGATATCCGTTATCTTCCAGGAGCCGATGACAAGCCTTAACCCTGTATTCACCATAAGCAGCCAGATCGCTGAGCCGCTTATGATACATCAGGGCATGAGCAAAAAGGAAGCACAGAAGAGAGCTGTTGAGCTGCTCTCCGATGTTAAGATACCTAACCCGGAGGTCGTTGCAAAGCAGTATCCTCATCAGCTTTCCGGTGGTATGCGTCAGCGTGTTATGATAGCTATGGCGCTTGCCTGCAAGCCGAAGCTGCTGATCGCCGACGAGCCGACAACCGCTCTCGACGTTACCATTCAGGCTCAGATACTGAAGCTCATGAATGAGCTCAGAGAGAAGAACGACACAGCGGTTCTCTTCATTACACATGACCTCGGTGTTATCAACCAGATGGCGGATAACGTCGCAGTTATGTACTGCGGTCAGGTCGTTGAATATGCTCCGGCAGAGACGATCTTCCACAACAATGAGTATTCTCATCCGTACACAGAGGGACTTATGCTTTCAATTCCGCGTCTCGATACTCCGAGCGACAAGAGAATTGAAGCTATCCCCGGTGCGGTTCCGCATCCGCTTGATCTTCCTAAGGGCTGCAAATTTGCCCCGCGCTGTAAATATGCAACAGAGCGCTGCTTTGAGGAGGAGCCGGAGCTGATTCATGTTTCCGACACTCAGCAGGTTCGTTGCTTCTACGCAAAGAAGGAGGACAGACATGCAAAATAATGATAAGAAGGTACTGCTTCGAATCAGTAATCTCAAGCAGTACTTCCCCCTTAAGGGCGGTAAGTTCGTAAAGGCCAACGACGGTATCTCCATTGATATCTATGAGGGCGAGACCTTCGGCCTTGTCGGTGAGTCCGGTTGCGGTAAGTCGACACTGGGCAGAACCATTCTTCAGCTCTATCACCAGACATATGGCCGTACAATGTACTATGGTCGTTCACTGGATGATCTTGCACCTAAGTATGTTACCGAAACCGTAAAGTCTCTGAAGAAGAGACGCGCAAAGCTCAAGGAGCTTGTAGACAAGCGCGATAAGCTCGAGGCAGAGTATGCAAAGCTGTCCGAAAAGGAGCAGTATGCAAAGCATTCCGAGCTTGATACAGCACGCAAGCTTGCAGAGGGTGCACTTCTGGATATCACCAAGATCATCGGCGGCTTCCTCGTTGTGGAGAACCTCGATCCGGTCATTGAGATATACAGCAAGGGCTATGCGGTGGCTCAGAAGCTTTCCGCACTCGACGAAAAGAGACAGCATCTCCAGCTTGATGTAAGCGAGCTTCAGTTCAACGTTGAGAACGGTGCCGACTCCAAGAAGGCAAAGCTTGAAAAGGCACAGAGTAAGCTTCAGAGCTGTGAAAAGACAATGGCTGAGCTTCGTGAGCAGCTTTCCGCTGTGAGCGCAGATATTCAGAAAATGCGCGATCAGTATGCCGATAATGCTGATTTCCAGAAGTATGAGGCATACCGTGATGACGGTATCGACCTTGCTCGTCTGAACTACAGCGAGATGCGTCGTCTGCGCCGTGATATGCAGCTTATTTTCCAGGACCCGTATTCTTCGCTTAACCCGCGTATGAGCGTCGGCCAGATAATCAGTGAGGGTATGCAGGCTCATGACATCCTCAAAAAGAAGGATTCGAGAACTCAGGATATGGTTCTCAAGATCATGGATGTTTGCGGACTTGCTCCGTACTTCCTGCATCGCTTCCCGCACCAGTTCTCCGGTGGTCAGCGCCAGCGTATAGGCATTGCCAGAGCTCTTGCTACCAATCCGAAGTTCGTTGTCTGTGATGAGGCTGTTTCCGCACTGGACGTATCCATTCAGGCACAGATCATCAACCTGCTGCTCGATCTTAAGGAAAAGGAAAACCTCACATACATGTTCATCACACATGACCTGAGTGTTGTTAAGTACATTTCAGACCGTGTCGGTGTCATGTATCTCGGTTCCATGGTCGAGCTTGCCGATTCCGAAGAGATTTTCCGTCATCCGGTGCATCCGTACACAGAGGCTCTGCTCAATGCGATACCCACTACGGATACCGTTGGAGCTAAGGAGCTTTCCATACTTGATGGTGACATCCCCAGCCCGGTAAATCCGCCGAAGGGCTGCAAGTTCCATACGAGATGCAAGTACTGCACAGAGATATGCACACAGGTCGTTCCGGATTGGGAAGAAATCAGCCCGAATCATTTTGTGGCCTGCCACCACAAGATCAATCTTGAGGAGAAATAAGTATGTTTTTTCAGCGAAAAGTGGATCGTGCAATAAATTTGCAGAAGGAACAGAATAAGGAAGCCGAGCGAGAGGCTCTGCCGACTGATAAGGATCAGATCGGCGCCAGCGGCAAGGAAATGCTTGCAATGATACTTTCCGCATGGCTGACCTTTATGCCGATAGCCATTGTTGTGCTTTTAGCGATCGCTTTTGGCGCATACTTTATTCTTGTGCATTGATTTATAATTTAAGTTTTAGTCAGCATGTGCTGATGAACAGGGAGCTGACCTCGGTATGAGGTTGGCTCCTTTTTCTTTATTAACATAACTCAAACATTTCGCTAAAATAAGTCAAACATTCGCCGTGTATAATGTGGGCACAAAATCAAAACAAAGGGGAACAGACATTATGAGAATTGCAGATTCGGTTGAAAAGCTCGGAAGAACGGTAACGGACAGCTATAAGAGAATTGAGAACGGCGTTGTAGGCACATACAGGAAAATAGAGACCGGCGCAGTGAGCGGCTTTGAAAAGGTGATGGATAAATGCATCGAGGTGGCCTTTACTCGGGAGGGTGAGAGTGTTGCCGATGCCAAAAAGCGTCTTTCAGCAAATAAAGCTGAGCTTTAACAAAACAGAAACATAATATAAAGATTTCGAAAACAACGTCAGTATATAATTCAAGCACAATCTGAAAAGGGGTAAAACACATGACTATCAATAAGAACGATCAGGAATATCTGGTACAGAAGATTCGCACACAGTATACGGAAAAACAGCACACCGAGCTTGACGAGCTCAAGGCACTCGATAAAAAAGTAAAAAAGCCGGCAAATATCTTTGCATATGTCTTCGGTTCAATAGCAGCCCTCATAATGGGTATGGGTATGAGCCTTGTGATGACCGATATCGGCGGGGTAGTCGGCATTGCGGCTCCGATGCTTCCGGGCATCGTGACGGGAGTTATCGGAATGCTCATGGCAATAATTAATTATCCGGTTTATAAGTCTTTGCTCGGCAGCCGCCGCAGGAAGTTCGCAGACGAAATAATTAAGCTCAGCGACAGAATAATCAAGGCGTAAGAATAGATAATAGTGTAGGGAAAAACGGTTTGGCGCGATAATCGTGCTGAGCCGTTTTTGGCTTTCTCGGACAAAGCTGTGGGTTTTAGGTATATTTGTGCGCATATTGAAGCTATTGACATTAACGGTGCTTTGATTAATAATTATAATGATTAACCGAAGTGGTCGGATGCTGAAGCAATGGATAACAAATGGCACGGGAAATCCATTCTATGCCAGAAGAAGCGTTGTTTTAAGCAAGCCTGTTCGCAAAGTTACTGCACATATTTGCGGGCTTGGACAGTTTATTTTTCATATAAACGGACAGAAGGTCGGGGATCATGAGCTTGACCCGGGCTGGACTAACTACAATAAATACATTCAATACGTGAACTTTGATGTTACAGAGCTGTTTCGCACGGGTGAGAATGTAATCGGCGCAGAGGTGGGTAATGGCTTGTTCCGTCACAGGCTCCGTACTATATCCCTAATGTTTTGCCCGTTCCGGGAATGGGCAGCTTTTATGATATCATTCCATGGGGCAGCACATGCATTCTGGGAGCCTACTGGCACTATATGTTCTATGGAGATAAGGGCATGATAGAGGACAATTACGAAGTGGGACAGAGGTACTTTTCTCATGAATGCTCCATGCGAAATTCCGAGGGCTTTTTGAATCACGGGCTTGGTGATTGGGGTAATCCGGATAACGCTCTGGTGCGTGAGAATATCGAAACCGCCTTTCTCTATGCGGATGCCAAAACGCTGTCATACTTTGCCGATGTACTTGGAAAGCCGCAGGATGCGGAGAAATACCGCGAAATCGCTTCCGAAATACGGGATAACTACAACAGTAAGCTGCTCGTAAGGCATCCGGAAAGGGGTTACTGGTGCTATAGAGCATGGGATCACCCGGATGAGCTGTTTATGACACAGGCGCTTGAGGCACTTCCGTTGTACTGGGGAATGGTGCCGGAGGAGAAGCTCGATGATGTTGTGAGAGCGTTTAAGGATACTCTTGAGGAAAAGCAGGCACTTGTCAGCGGAGAGGTAGGGCTTCCGTATATCATCCAGACCGCCTCCAGGTATGGGATGAATGAGCTCATTTACCGCTTTATCACAAGAGAAGAGCACCCGAGCTACTATGCATTCGTTCTTGACGACGAAACGACGCTCGGCGAATACTGGGAGAAAAATCCGCGCAGCCATTGCCATGATATGATGGGGCATATTATTGAGTGGTTCTACAATAGTCTTGCCGCCATCGAACCGTTAGCTCCGGGCTTTAAGAAGGTGCGAATAGCTCCGTACTTGCCGCAGGGGATGAACGAGCTTGAATGCAGCTATCATTCTGTAAACGGTATTATCAGAGTCAGAGCCGTACGCGACGGCGATACAATAAAAACCGATATATCCGTCCCGGACGGTATCGAAGTAGTCAACTAAAACAAAAAGTGACACACCGAGCAGTTCACTGTAGCGGTGTGTCACTTTTATATTGCTGTTACATAAGGGAGTCGAGCTTTTCGCGCACGGCAAGGAGAAATTCTTCGGTATCCACTCTCTTGATATTATCAAGAGTTGACATAGCGGCGAGATCACCGGTCATGATACCGCTTTCTATGGTCTGAATGGCTGCGGTTTCAAGCTTGTCGGCAAACTGCATCAGGTCATCCAGCTTATCGAGCTCTCCACGCTTTCTGAGTGCACCGGTCCAGGCAAAGAGGGTAGCAACGGAGTTTGTGGATGTCTTTTCGCCCTTGAGATGCCTGTAGTAATGACGCTGTACGGTTCCGTGTGCGGCTTCATATTCATAAACGCCGTCGGGGGAGACGAGCACTGAGGTCATCATTGCAAGGCTGCCGTAGGCTGTGGCCACCATGTCGCTCATGACATCGCCGTCATAGTTCTTGCATGCCCAAATATAACCGCCGTTGCTGCGTACGACACGTGCAACCGCATCGTCTATCAGGGTGTAGAAGTATTCAATGCCGGCCTGCTTGAATTTATCGGCGTATTCATTGTCAAATATCTCCTGGAAGATATCCTTGAAGCGGTGGTCATAGGTTTTGGAGATAGTGTCCTTTGCCGCAAACCAAATATCCTGCTTAACGCTGAGCGCATATTTGAAGCATGCATGTGCGAAGCTTGCTATGCTGCTGTCCGTGTTGTGCATTCCCTGAATGATACCGTCCGCATCGAAATCATGTATCGTGCAACGCTCCTGAGTGCCGTCGGCTCTTGTCACTACAAGCTCGGCCTTGGCTCCGGCAGGAACCTTCATTTCGACGCCCTTGTACACATCTCCGTATGCATGGCGAGCGATGGTGATCGGCTTTGTCCAGCTCGGTATGAACGGTGTTATGCCCTTTACGAGTATCGGAGTTCTGAAAACAGTTCCGTCCAGAATAGCACGTATTGTACCGTTCGGAGATCTCCACATTTCCTTAAGATCGTATTCCTTTACTCTGTCGGCATTCGGAGTGATTGTGGCGCATTTTACAGCCACACCGTATTTCTTCGCCGCAACCGCGGAATCCACAGTCACCTGATCGTTTGTCAGGTCGCGGTTTTTGAGGCCAAGGTCATAGTACTCCGTTTTAAGATCAATGTAGGGGAGAAGCAGCGTATCCTTTATCATTTTCCAAATGATACGTGTCATCTCGTCTCCGTCCATTTCGACAAGCGGTGTCAGCATTTTGATTTTCTTGTTTGCATCCATAATTTCGGCCTCCTTACTCAGCATCTGTGTTTATTGCGGCTTTGGTGTAATTCAGTAATCCGCCGGCAAGAATAATTTTACGTTCGCGGTCGGTCATGACCGGCTCAATCTCGATATCAAGCTCCTTAGTCACATCGCGAAGTATTATCGGCTTGCTGTTTTCAATTGCGTTTTTGATATCCTTAAGCTCGAGCGTATCCATTTGGTCAATGCGCTCATAGTCATCGGCATTTTTGAACCTGAGTGCCAGAATACCGGCATTTGCAAGATTCGCGCAATGAATACGGGCATATGATTTTGCGACTACGGCTTTTATTCCGAGATACAGCGGAACAAGTGCTGCATGCTCACGTGAAGAACCCTGACCATAGTTTGAACCTCCGATAATGATGCCCGAGCCCTCCTTGCGGCAGCGCTCCGGGAATTCCTTATCACATACGCCGAAGCAGAAGTTTGAAAGGTAGGGTATGTTCGAGCGATAAGGGAGTATTTTTGCACCGGCCGGCATGATATGGTCGGTGGTTATATTATCGCCTACCTTGAGTATCGCCTTTGAGGTGATGCTCTCGGGGAGGGGCTCGCTTGTCGGGAACGGCTTGATATTCGGGCCGTGAAGTATCTCGATATCGACGCTCTCTTCCTCGGCTGCCGGGGCTATCATCATGTTGTCATTTATCATAAAGTGCTCGGGAAGGGGAATTTTTGACCACTCACCGAGGCTTCTTGGGTCGGTGAAAACTCCGGCTATAGCGGAAGCCGCAGCGGTTTCGGGGCTTACAAGATACACCTGTCCGTCCGCGGTACCGCTTCTGCCCTCGAAGTTTCGGTTAAAGGTTCTCAGCGAAATACCACCGGAATTCGGGGATTGTCCCATGCCGATGCAGGGGCCACAGGCGCATTCGAGGATTCGTGCACCGCTTGAAACTATGTCGGCCAGAGCGCCGTTTTCGGCAAGCATGGCGTATACCTGGCGTGAGCCGGGGGCAATTGAGAGGCTGACGGACGGATGAACCGTTCTGCCCTTGAGTATTGAAGCTACGCGCATGAGGTCTAGATAGGAGGAGTTCGTGCAGGAGCCGATGCATACCTGATCCACCTTCATGCCGAATAGTGATGAGACGGGCTTTACGGCGTCCGGGCTGTGCGGACATGCAGCGAGCGGCTCAAGAGCTGAGAGGTCGATCTCAATGACCTCGTCATATACAGCATCCTCATCCGGTAAAAGCTCCACCCAGTCACTTTCACGTCCCTGTGCCTTGAGAAATTCTCTTGTAATCTCATCGGAGGGGAATATGGAGGTTGTGGCGCCGAGCTCGGTGCCCATATTTGTTATTGTAGCACGCTCCGGCACTGAAAGAGTATCGATACCGGCACCGCCGTATTCAATTATCTTTCCCACTCCGCCCTTGACGCTCATGCGGCGAAGCACCTCGAGGATTATATCCTTGGCGGACACCCACGGTGAAAGTGAGCCGGTCAGTAATATATGTGTGATACGCGGCATTGTTATATGATAGGCACCGCCGCCCATGGCAACGGCAACGTCAAGGCCGCCGGCTCCGAATGACAGCATACCCATGCCGCCGCCCGTCGGCGTATGACTGTCCGAGCCGATGAGCGTTTTGCCGGGAATGCCGAATCGCTCAAGATGCACCTGATGACAGATTCCGTTTCCGGGACGGGAGAACCAAATTCCGTGCTTTTTTGCTACGGATTGAATATATCTGTGATCGTCGGCGTTCTCAAATCCGGTCTGAAGTGTATTGTGATCGATATAGGCAACGCTTTTTTCGGTGCGTACCCTCGGAATGCCCATGGCCTCGAATTCAAGATAGGCCATAGTGCCGGTAGCGTCCTGCGTAAGAGTTTGGTCGATACGCAGCGCGATATCATTTCCCGGTACGGGTTCACCGTCGACAAGATGCGAGTGGATTATTTTCTGTGCGATACTCAGTCCCATAGCTCACAGCTCCTTTGTTGCTTTATTGCTCTGCCGTATGAATTTGGCTTACGCTAATTATGCAGCATCATTGGAAAAATGTCAATGGGTAAAACTTGATTTTTGCAAGATTGTTAATTAAAAATTGCAAAATCAGTGCTGCGTGCAGCTTGAAACACCTAAATTTTGCAAAAATAAGAACTCGAAAATTTATATTGACAATAAAGTGTTGGTGTGTGGTTTTGTTGAAAATCTTAATTCGTCAGAATGTCCTTGAAGTTTTTTGCTTTGGGTGATATACTGTTATATGTGAAAATATCCCCTTAGGCTGTATGTTTTCTTCTTTTGTGCAAAGGCTAACATTCAGTACTGTCAGAACTAAAAGGGGGAGTTCACTTTGAAATACGACGAGTGTCGAAATGTCGATGTGGCAAACGAGTGCGAGGACGAGGCTTTGGATGAGCGCGCCGAGCAGATACGTGAGAGCGGCTCGATTATTACCAAGGGAAAGAAATACTCCGTGCAGTGCCTTACCATAATAGGTCAGATAGAGGGACACTATATTTCGCCGTCACAGAATAAGACGACAAAGTATGAGCACGTTATTCCGCAGATCGTTTCAGTAGAGGAAGACCCGCAGATAGACGGCCTTCTCATCATTCTGAACACGGTCGGTGGAGATGTTGAAGCCGGTCTTGCCATAGCGGAGCTTGTGGCCGGCATGAAAAAACCGACGGTTTCACTCGTTCTCGGCGGCGGTCATTCGATCGGTGTGCCTTTGGCGGTGGCTGCGAAGCACTCCTTTATTGTGCCGTCAGCCACAATGACGATACATCCGGTCAGAATGAACGGACTTATGCTCGGTGTTCCACAGACTCTCGAGTATTTTCAGAGGATGCAGGACAGGATAACGAGCTTTGTCACGGCGAATTCCAAAATGCCGTACGAAAGATTCATGCAGCTCGCCATGAACACTCAGGAGCTTGTCATGGATGTGGGAACAGTCCTTGACGGCGAGGATGCCGTGAAGGAGGGGCTTATAGATACGCTCGGTAATCTTCACGATGCCATGGAGTGCCTTGAATGTATGATAGACAGGGCGAAGGGGCATAAAAAGAGCGATACAGCCAAGCGGGGAAGAAAAAAGCAACAGTGACGGCCAATGTGCCGTTTACATAATTACTTATTTGTAAAGGAGATATACATAATGTCTGTTTGGGAAGCGATAATTCAGGGAATAGTTCAGGGTGCTACGGAGTTTCTTCCGGTATCGAGCAGCGGTCACCTGTCGGTATCTCAGCATGTTCTCGGCGTTCAGCTCGATAGCCTGCTGTTCGACATACTGCTGCATCTGGGCACGCTGTTAGCTGTTATAGCAGTTTATTATAAGCTGTTTATAAGGCTTATAAAGGCATTTATCCAGCTTGTAAAGGATGTTGTACACAGAGAATTCAAGTGGAGCGAAATGGATCATGACCGCAGACTTCTCATGATGCTCATAATAGGTCTTCTGCCGCTGTTCCTTTTGTTCCTCCCGGTGCCCGGAACCGACATGAAAATCAAGGATATTTCCGAGATGTGGTCAAAGGATACAAATCTCTGGATAGAGGGCTTCTCTTTCCTTGCAACAAGTGCGCTGCTGTTCCTCGGTGTCAGAACCGTTAAGAACACAAAGCCGCACACGGTACGCAATCGTAAGGGCGAAACCAAGGAGGTTAAGGGCCGTTTGAAGCTGCATACCTCCGATGCTGTATCAATAGGTCTGGCACAGTGCTGTGCTGCCGTTTTTCCGGGACTTTCCCGTTCTGGCTCGACCCTCTGCACAGGTCTGCTTCGCGGAGTTAATCAGCAGACAGCGGTGGACTATTCATTCGTCCTCGGAAGTCCGTCAATAGTTGCGGCGGCGATACTTACCATTAAGGATGTTGCCGGTCAGCCGATAGATATCGGCGCAGGCGCAATGATAGCAGGTGTGGTGACAGCGGCTGTTGTCGGCTTCCTTGCAATAAAGTTGCTCAAATGGATAGTTACAACCAATAAGCTTGAGATATTTGCATATTACACATTGATACTCGGTGCGGTCACAATACTTGTCTGCATCATCGAGGCGATTGTCGGCCACAATATTTTCTCCGGCACTCCGCTTTGATTTGTTTTCGAAAAGAGAAATGATTGATACTTTAATTTGGAGGATAGGCTTTGGCTGGTAAAAAGTCCACTGCTGCGAACACTAAGAAGACGCAGCAAAAAAAGAATAGCAGCTCTGGGGCTTCGAGGAGCAAAACCTCCGGAGCACGCGGAGGAAGGAGCACCGGTCAGAAGGCTGCCGGTAAGAAAAACACATCGGCTGTGAGAACGGAAGAGCAGATAAGGATGTACAATCAGATGGGTGCGGTGGTCTGGTTTGCCTGTGCTATACTTGTTGCATGTCTGGTGCTGATACCCGGAGTAAACGTATGGCTATGGATACATAATGTTCTCAGAGGTCTGTTTGGCAATTGGGCGATACTTTTAGCCGCTCTTATGGTGTATGTAGCCGTTGCAAAGGCCGTCGAAAGGCCGAGTATGTTCCGTGGTGCCAGAATGGCACTTGTCGGAGCCATATTGGTTGCATGGTGTGCGGCGGTTCACGTGTTTGGCGGATATAAGATACCCGAGGGCATGAATATCTGGGGAACCGTAAAGACGCTTTACCTGCACGGTGTTGCCTTTGGCGGTGCTGGTCTTGTCGGCGGAGCAGTCGGCGAGCCGCTTATAAGTGCGGTCGGACTCGGTGGAGCGCGAATAATTGTTGTGCTGTTCCTGTTCGTTGCGATAATGTTCCTGACCGGAACCTCGCTGATGAAGCTGTTCAGAACGGTTTCAACCCCTGCCGTGAAGATTCACGAGGTCGCGGTTCGTCGTCAGGAGGAGCGCAGAATACTTGAGGATATGCGCCGCAATGAGATAGACGTGCCGTTTGAGGATGCGCTGCCGATGCATCCCGTGCGTTCAGTCCCGAAGGATGAGAACGAGGAAAAGAAGAAGGCAAAGAGCAAATCACTTGAAAAGCTTGAAAATATCTTCGGCTTCAAAACTGCCGAGCCGGAGGCCAAGCAGGATGCAGAGACCGAGGAGAAAAAGCCGACCAATGGTATGGACACCGTAATGGAGCTCAATCGCCGGGTGCCGGATTTCTCCGTTCCTAAGGTAGAGGCCGCGCAGGAGCCGATACCCGAACCCGTTGAAGAGGATGAACCCACAGTCCCGGTCGTGGAGACGATTGAGGCTGAGCCGCCCGTTGATAATGCAGCGAGAACCGAGCAGGTTCAGGCTGTGATACCGCAGACAAAAATGGCTACCGTTGCGGAGAATGCCGAAAAAAATGCGGAAGCCACACGGGATGCGGAGCTTGCTACAGCCGCATTTATGCAGAAGAAGCTGGAGGCGGAGAAGCGTGAAAGCCAGCCCTTGCTGTCAAATGCCGATTCCGCGAAGAGCACCTATATATTCCCACCGGTCACAATGCTGGCATCAAGTAAGAAGATAGATGCCAATGTGGAGACCGAAGAACTGCAAACCAACGGCAAAATGCTGGTTGAGACCTTGAAGAGCTTCGGCGTCCAGACAAAAATACTCGATATCTGCCGTGGCCCGGCCGTTACCAGATATGAGCTTCAGCCGGCTGCCGGTGTTAAGATCAGCAAGATCACGAATCTTGCCGATGATCTTGCCATGAACCTTGCAGCGACGGGCGTAAGAATAGAAGCGCCGATACCGGGCAAGGCCGCTGTTGGAATAGAGGTTCCGAATAAGACGAAGAGCATTGTTCGTATGCGCGAACTGATAGAATCCAACAGCTTCATGACCTCAAAAAGCCGTCTGACTGTGGCTCTCGGCAGGGACATTGCGGGTCAGGTAACAGTGACCGATCTGAGCAAAATGCCGCATATTCTTATTGCCGGTACCACCGGCTCTGGTAAGTCCGTATGTATAAACTCACTCATTATCAGCTTGCTCTATAAATCCGGGCCGGATGACGTGAGATTTCTCATGATAGACCCGAAGGTCGTTGAGCTCGGCATCTACAACGGTATACCGCACCTTCTGGTTCCGGTCGTCACCGACCCCAAAAAGGCTGCCGGTGCTCTGAACTGGGCCGTTACCGAGATGCTGAAGCGCTACAAGATATTTGCCGAGAACAATGTTAGAGACCTCAAGGGCTATAATGCGCTTGCACAGGCGAATAATTATCAGGATGAAAACGGTCAGCCGATGCATAAAATGCCGCAGATAGTCATCATTATCGACGAGCTTTCCGACCTTATGATGGCTGCTCCGAACGATGTTGAGGATGCTATCTGCCGCTTGGCACAGATGGCGCGTGCGGCCGGTATGCACCTTGTGGTGGCTACACAGAGACCCTCCGTCGACGTCGTTACCGGTCTTATCAAGGCGAATATCCCGAGCCGAATCGCGTTTGCGGTATCCTCTGCGATAGATTCACGTACGATACTCGATGCAGGCGGTGCCGAAAAGCTGCTCGGACAGGGCGATATGCTGTTCTCGCCGGTCGGCGCGCAGAAGCCGCTCAGAATACAGGGCTGCTTTGTAAGCGATTCAGAGATAGAATCGGTCGTCGATTTCGTAAAGAACTCCAAGGCGGTGATCTACGATGAGCAGATCGCTGAGGAAATTGAGCGCAGCTCCGTTGGAGAGGGGAACAAGTCCGATTCCGACGGCGGCGACGATAACGGCAGCACCGATCCGATGATGAGCGAAGCTATTAAGTGCGTTGTTGAAGCCGGACAGGCCTCCACATCTCTCTTGCAGAGACGCTTAAGGCTCGGCTATGCGCGCGCTGGCAGACTGATAGACGAAATGGAGCAGATGGGCATAGTGGGGCCGCACGAGGGCTCAAAGCCGCGTCAGGTGCTTATAACTCATGCTCAGTGGCTTGAAATGAATATGCAGAAAAGCGATAACGAAGTATGAAGCACCGTGCAGCAGGAAATGGAACGAATATCGGACAAGTACTGAAATATGCCGCAGTGATAGCAGCCATGCTGTCCGTGCTGTCGTGTGTCTCCGGTTTCGGCCGCAGCTTTTGGAATACTCTGCTTGAGAAGGCCGGGCTCGCACATTTTGCATACGCTGTATCAGATGACGAGCTCAATATCCATATTCTAAATGTCGGCAAGGCGGATGCGATTATTATCGAAAGTCCTGAGGTGTCCATTTTGGTGGATACCGGTACGGCGGATATGGCGAGCACCGTCGGCGATTATCTTAAAAAGCGCGATATCGATACGCTGGATGCCGTCTTGATCTCCCATGGTGACAGCGACCACTCAGGCGGCCTCGGCTATATATCGGATTCGTTCTCGGTGGGAGAGCTTGTACATTCGCCGTATTTTGAGACCGATATCCGATTCGACACAGAGGCGATCGCCAAAGCCGGAGACACGCTGCGATACGGAGATGTTTCCATAGAGGTAATGGGCCCGATTCGCGAATATGCCGAAGAAAATGACAATTCAATGGTTTTCAGGCTCAGTTTTCATGACTTTTCAATGCTTTTTTGCGGAGATATAGAAAATACCGCAGAAAACGACCTTATAAATTCCGATATTGACCTTAGCACGGATGTATTAAAGGTGGCTCATCACGGCAGTAATTCCTCCACATCCGAGGCATGGCTGACTGCGACAGAGCCGGAATGTGCCGTGATATCGGTTGGTGCGGATAATAACCTGCTGCCGAGAAATTCGGTGCTGAAAAGGCTCAGTGATGCCGGGGTTGAAGTCCTGAGGACTGATCTGGACGGCTCGTGTGTGATATCCACAGACGGGAGCAATATTAAAATTTTGACTGAAAACACCGGAAAAACAACGGTGCTTGAGAGGAGCAATAATAATGAAAAAAATGATAATTGACCGCTTTGACGGTGTCTACGCGATCTGTGAGGATAAGGACAAGGCTTTCTTTGCCATCGATCAGACCGAGCTTCCGAGCGGAGCCAAGACAGGCGATGTCCTTGTTATCACCGACAGCGGCGAGCTGAAGATCGATGAGGAGGAGACAGAGCGCAGACGTATGCGCATACTTGAAAAGCAGAAGAAGCTGCTCGGCGAGTAAGCTACGGAGCTGTTTTTATGCCCACATCGGTGTCGTACAGCAGTCTACCGCAAAGAGTGTTGCACAGCCTGCACAGGTACAGGGCCGGAATGGTCATGATGAACCACACTGCCGAAAACGGCAGACAGATCTGGCCGAGGATATTGAATGGCAGCGCCGAATAATCCCAGACATTCAGGCACAGGGCTTTGTTCACCGCAAGCCCTGCCGCAAACTCAATAGAGGTTATTATGAGAGAGCCTGCTGCGCATTTCGCGGCAAGGCTCTTCTTTTGCATTTTGTTGCAGCATATCAGGTTGATCAGTACCATGCATATGCCGCCTGCAAGTGACATTGACGAATGCGTATGCCCCCTCCACGATATTTCTATGAGAGGATAGAGCACACTGCCGCAGATGAATACAAGGCTGTTTTGAAGCATTTATGAGGTTTCCTTTCGCACTTTTTAGCTTATGGGAGCAGTATGCCCGCTTTCTGCGGAAATATCTGAGCTCAGCCCCATGCCGCCTCGAACATGCAACAAAATGACAATGTTTTTGCATCAAATCGATATATACAAAGCAGCCGATTGTGTGTACAATTATATACAGTTCAGAACGTTCAGAACGTACGAAATATCGAAAGGGTGGGTTCATTTATGAGAATTCTTGTAACAGGCGGTACGGGCTATATCGGAAGTCATACCTGCATCGCGCTTCTTGAAAAGGGCTACGATGTTACGATCGTCGACAACCTCGTAAACAGTAAGGAGCTTGTGGTCGACCGTATAGAAAAGCTCAGCGGCAAAAAGGTAAAATTCTTCAAGGCCGATGTATGCGACGCCGAGGCTCTCAGAGAAATATTCAAGCAGGATGAGATTTTTGCTGTCATCCACTTCGCAGGTCTTAAGGCAGTTGGCGAATCTGTTCGTCTGCCGCTGAAATATTATGAAAACAATCTCATTTCAACACTCAGCCTCCTCAGAGTTATGGAGGAGTTCGGTGTAAAGAATTTTGTATTCAGTTCATCGGCAACAGTGTACGGCGATCCGGCATCCGTGCCGATCAGAGAGGATTTCCCAACCTCTACAACAAATCCGTATGGAACAACGAAGCTCATGATAGAGAATATTTTGCAGGATTATGCAAAGGCAAATCCGGATTTCAATCCGATCATACTGCGTTACTTCAACCCGGTCGGCGCTCACAAGAGCGGTACTATCGGCGAGGATCCCAATGGCATCCCGAACAATCTTACCCCATACATCACACAGGTTGCAGTCGGTAAGCTCAAGTGCCTCGGTGTCTTCGGCAATGACTATCCCACAAAGGACGGCACGGGTGTACGCGATTACATCCATGTTGTCGATCTGGCAGCAGGTCATGTTGCGGCACTCAAGAAGTTTGAGGATCCGGATTGCGGCGTAAGAATATACAACCTCGGTACGGGCGTGGGCTACTCCGTGCTCGATGTTCTCCACAGTTTTGAGAAGTGCGTGGGTCATCAGATCCCGTATGAGATCAAGGACAGAAGAGCCGGTGACGTTCCCGAGTGCTATGCTGACAGCACAAAGGCATTTGAAGAGCTCGGCTGGAAGGCGGAGAAGACACTTGACGACATGTGCGAGGATTCCTGGCGCTGGCAGACTCAGAACCCGAACGGCTATGGTGACTGATGAGCAAGCTGATTTTAGCCTCGTCCTCTCCGAACAGAAGACAGATACTCGAACGTGCCGGAATAGAATTCGACTGGATTGTCTCAAATGCCGATGAGACCGTTGAACCCGGTGCTGTGCCCGATGCGCTTGTACTGGAGCTTTCAATGCGCAAGCTGCGTGCAGTGCTTCCGCGCTGTGCCGCCGATGACACCATAGTTACAGCGGACACAGTGGTCTCGATAGATGACGAGATACTCGGTAAGCCGGCGGATGCAGAGCAGGCGGAGCGCTTTTTGAGATTACTCTCCGGACGCACACATGTGGTCTTTACCGGGGTAAGTATCTTGTGTAACGGCAAGCTGAAATCGTTCTGTCAGACGACGGATGTCAAATTCTATCCGTTGACGGATGACGAGATATCCGCCTATATCGATAGCAGCGAGTGGATGGGAAAGGCCGGAGGATATGGCATACAGGGCCCGGCAGCTCTGTTTGTTGAAAGGATCGTCGGCGATTACAATAATATTTTCGGACTTCCTGTGGCGCAGATGATGCGTGAAATCAGGAAGCTGAAGGAAGAATAACAATGGATAAGCCTCCGGCGTATACTGACGTCGGAGGTGATCCTATGTTAAGGGGCTGTCGATGCCGCAGACGGAGAAGCTCGAACTCACTCACAAGACTTTTTGCCGTATGCGCTGCTTTGATGATTGCCTGTGCGCTTTATGCGGAAATGCGCTTGCCGAAGCTTCGCGAGGAGCTGTGCCAAGCGGCTTTGACGAGCTTTGCGGAGAAAAGGATAGCGGAGCTTGTCCCGGACTGTCTTGACAGCATTGCCGTACAGGAGGGAGAGCAGGTAACTCTCGATACATACTCCATGAGCAGAATGAAATCCGAGCTGACCGATGTCTTGCAGGATGCCTTGACGTGCCGGGTGCGCACATGGGTTCCAATAGGCAGCCTGACAGGATCGACGGTGCTGAACGGACGTGGCTTTAAGGTACCGGTTGTGTTTTATGCCGAAGCAGTGGTCTCTGTGAGCTTCAGGAGCGAAACCGTGTCCTTTGGAATAAACAGGACGGGGTATTCGGTAACAATGGCTATCTCTTCGCGGCTTTACAGCTCTTCAAATGCCGGGTCGGTCACAGTGGAGGTCGCGGCCGAGTACCCGATATACGAATCGGTACTCAGCGGCGAAGTGCCGTACTGTGTTCCGTACGCATAGCGGCAACAATTTTTTATTTAATCATTGGTTTTTTGCATTCCTTGTGGTAGAATATTCTAAATGAAGCAGAAAATTCTATTTTCGATTCGGAACAGGAGAGCTATATGACTATTGAACAGGCTAAGCAGCAGATAGAAGAGCTTAGAGGCCAGATCGAATACCACAATAAAAAGTATTATACCGAGGATGCACCGGAAATCAGCGATTATGAATATGATATGCTGTACAGACGCCTTGAAAATCTTGAGGCGGCGTTTCCGGAGCTCAAAACGGCCGGTTCACCCACCGAGCATGTGGGCTCCGCCGGTTACAATACCTTTCAGTCCGTCACGCATACGGTACAAATGGCAAGCCTTCACGATTCTTTCTCGGAGGATGAGCTGCGCGATTTTGACAGACGTGTTCGCGGCGTGATAGCAGACCCGATATATGTTGTCGAGCCGAAGTTTGACGGCCTTTCCGTTGCACTTGAGTATGTCAACGGTGTTTACACAAGGGGCTCTACGCGAGGGGACGGTCTGACGGGTGAGGACGTTACTCTGAATATCGGTACTATCCATTCCGTACCCAAGGTGCTTAAGGAGGCAGTGCCCTTCCTTGAGGTCAGGGGAGAGGTCTATATGTCTGATGAGAGCTTTGCGCGGCTCTGCGAAAGACAGGAGCTTCTCGAAGAAAAGCCGTTTAAAAACCCAAGAAATGCTGCGGCCGGCTCGCTGCGACAGAAGGATCCCAAAATCACCGCTCAGAGAGAGCTCGATATTTTTGTTTTCAATATTCAGATGATCGAGGGCGAGACGGTGACGAATCATCACGATGCGCTCAAAAGGCTTGAGCAGCTCGGCTTCACGGTGTCCCCGCTGTATTGCCGCACGGGGGATATCGACACCGTTATTGAAAAAATACGTGAGATAGGTGACATGCGCGGAACCTTTTCCTACCCGATAGACGGAGCGGTCGTCAAGGTGGATGATTTTGCGCACAGAGAACAGCTCGGCAGCACGGCGAAATTTCCGCGTTGGGCTGAGGCGTATAAGTATCCGCCGGAGGAAAAGGAGACAACGCTGCTCGACATTGAGGTTGCAGTCGGCAGAACAGGTGTGCTGACGCCTACCGGTATCTTTGAACCCGTTTTCCTTGCAGGCACTACGGTCAGCCGTGCGACCCTGCACAATCAGGACTTTATATCCGAAAAGGATATACGTATCGGCTCGAGGGTACTCATACGCAAGGCAGGAGAGATAATCCCCGAGGTCGTTTCCGTGGTATCGAATCCGGAGAACTCAGTGCCGTATAAGCTTCCGGATAGATGTCCGTCCTGCGGCGAGGAGGTCACTCGCGTTGAGGATGAGGCTGCGCTGAGATGTACAAATCCGCAGTGCCCCGCACAGCTTCTGCGAAATCTGATACATTTTGCGTCCCGTGACGCAATGGATATAGAGGGACTCGGCCCGGCTGTGATAGAGCAGCTCGTTTCCGAGCTCTCGGTAAGCTCTCCGGCTGAGCTTTACAGCCTGACCTATGATGAGCTTGTTTCACTTGACAGATTCGGCAGGAAGAGCGCCGAAAATCTGCTGGCTGCTATTGGAAAATCGAAGAAAAACGACCTGTCAAAGCTTGTTTTCGCACTCGGAATACCGCATATCGGCGCTAAGGCCGCAAAGCTGCTGTCCGAGACCTTCCAATCAATGGATGCGCTCATAAATGCGAGTGAAGCCGAAATTTCGTCAATAGACGGCTTTGGCGGAATCATGGCAGAGGAGGTCTATGCTTACTTCAGAAAGCCGTCCGCACTCGAGCTTATTGAGCGTCTGAGAGCGGAGGGTGTGAATATGATGGGTGAGAGCACTGCAACAGGTACGCTGTTTCTCGGCAAGACCTTTGTTCTGACGGGTACACTGCCCACCATGAGCAGAGCCGAGGCCTCAAAGCTGATAGAGAGCAACGGCGGCAAGGTGAGCGGATCCGTGTCGAAGAAAACTGCATATGTTCTGGCAGGTGAGGATGCGGGAAGCAAGCTGACAAAGGCACAAACACTTGGTATAACCGTCATTTCCGAAGAAGAGCTTCTGGAAATGCTGAAATAAGGAGGATAAAAAAGTGACAGAAGAGTTCAAGGAAAAAGAGCCGTTTGAGGACATTGACGAGATCACCGATGAGGATCTTGCAGAAGAAAACGACAAGGAAATCGAAAATTATATAAGGGAGGTAACGGGCAGACCGACTCTCGAAAATGAGGAAGAGGATAAGCAGGAGCCGGAGGTGGAGCACTTCCGCGTAACGACCCAGATTGGCGAGGATGACCACAAGGCGTTCATTCTTTACTCCACATTGATGAGAAGAAAATGGTTTCTGCCTGCGTGCATCATAGTGCCGATCATTTTGGCTGTTATGTTTGCATTTGACAACGGTGAATTCTATTCGGGAAATCTCATCGTTGCGCTTTTGGTACTGTATGCTGCATTGGCGCTCATAATCGTGTTCAGATGCAGACGCTGGCTGTCAAAGGTTCGCAAGAATAATCCGCAGTCGCTCCATTTGACCGACACCACAATTATCTTCCTCACAAACAGCATAATACATCTCAAAAACGAGAAGCGCTCCAAGGTTGAGTACTATCATCTGGTAGAGCTCGGAGAGACCAAAAAACGCTTCTATATGTATTTCGACAGCGGCAAAACCATGGTTTTCCGCAAGGAGGACATGCCGCAGGATGTCTTTGAGGAGTTTAAGGCATTTATCAAAACCAAGGTGCATAAAAAATCCTTTAAGAGAGGATAAAACGGAGGGCATATACAATGATAACAAATATCAAAACACTTTACGGCGCCGATTCCGCAGAGCAGAGAGCTCGCTATGATGAGCTTGCGGCTTACTTTGCAGAGGAATTCTCAGCGGCGGAGAATCTTGAGTTTTTCAGCGCGCCCGGCAGAACAGAGGTTGGCGGAAACCATACCGACCACAATAACGGTCGTGTGCTCGCTGCCGCTGTAAATCTTGACGTGATCGCAGCCGTTCGTAAAACTGACGACGGCAAAATATCTTTGAAGTCGGTCGGCTATCCGATGGATGTGGTCGATACCTCCGATCTCGAGGTCAAGGAAAACGAAAAAGAAAAGTCAGCTTCCCTTATCCGCGGTGTTTGCGCACGCCTTAAAGAGCTCGGCTATGAGGTCGGCGGCTTTGAGGCTGTCACCACCTCCCGTGTTCTCAAGGGCTCCGGCCTTTCAAGCTCCGCAGCATTTGAGATACTCGTTGTGACTATCCTCAGCCACCTCTATAATAACGATTCTGTTACTCCGGTGGATGCGGCAAAGATATCAAAGTTTGCGGAAAACGTTTACTTTGGCAAGCCCTCCGGTCTGCTCGACCAGATGGCAGCGAGCGTAGGCGGCTTCACCACTATTGATTTCGCAGACCCCGAGGTACCGCAGATACAGAAGATAGATTTTGACCTTAACAGCTATGGCTATGCTCTCTGTGTTGTTGATACGGGCGGAAACCATGCAGACCTTACCGGTGAGTATGCCGCAGTTCCTCAGGAGATGAAGAGCGTGGCCGCTGAGTTTGGCAAGTCCGTTCTTCGTGAGGTCGACGAGGCCGAATTCATGAAGAAGATACCGCAGCTCCGTGAAAAGGTCGGTGACCGTGCTGTTCTGCGCGCTATCCACTTCTTTGATGACAACAGAGGCGTTGAGAAAGAGGTTGCGGCACTTAAGAGCAGGGATTTCGACACCTTTAAGGAGCTTGTCATAGCATCCGGTCGTTCCTCCGCAACTCATTTGCAGAATGTATTTGCAATTGTGAATCCCAATGAACAGGGCGTTTCACTGGCACTGGCTCTGGCAGAGAAGCTTCTGGCAGGCAAGGGCGCATACAGAGTTCACGGCGGCGGCTTTGCCGGAACTATCCAGGCATATGTTCCCTTTGACATGCTCGAGCAGTTCAGAACCGAAATGGAGGCTGTGTTCGGCGAGGGCGCTTGCTATGTTCTTTCCATTCGCAGCGTGGGCGGAACAAAGGTAGAATTGAACTGATATTAACTATCGAGAAGATGAATGGCTTTGTCAGCCGTTTATCTTCTTCGTGCATTTTACAGGCGATGATTGTATTCAGAAAGGCGGCTTGCAATGTCTGCGAAACCAAATATCAAAACGCTCTACGTGTCAGACCTTGATGGAACCCTGCTCAGAGGCGATGAGAGAATATCCGATTTTACAAGTGAAACTATCAATGAGCTTGTCGGAAAGGGAATGCTGTTCTCATATGCCACGGCGCGATCATTTCAAACGGCGGGGAAGGTAACAGGCAATATAAGGATGCATATACCGGCTATTGTCTATAATGGTACCTTTGTTGTTGACAGTGTTACCGGGGAGCCGATCATCGGCAATTTCTTTGACGATGATATCAACTTGTTGTTAGAAGACCTTTTAGCTCATGATATTTATCCCATGGTCTATTCGAGACGGGACAGAGAAAGGTTTAGCTTTGTCGGTGACAGGTGCAGCAGGGGGATGGTGAAGTTTCTCAGCACCCGCGAGGGAGATCCGCGCAGGACGGAGGTCAAAAGCGAAAAGGAGCTGTTTGGCAGTGGAATTTTCTATGTGACCTGTATCGATGATGAGAAGAAGCTTGCACCGATATACGAGAAATACAGGGAGAAGTACAACCTTGTCTTTGCAGACGATGTGTATTCGAGTGAGAGGTGGCTTGAATTCATGCCGAAGTCGGCCTCAAAATCACAGGCGATTCTGCAATTAAAGGAGCTTTTGAAATGCGACCGTGTGGTTTCATTCGGGGACGGTGTAAATGACAGCGATATGTTCAGGGTGTCCGACGAATGCTATGCCATGGAAAATGCCGTTGACAGCCTTAAGACGATAGCAACGGGCGTAATTAACTCCAATAACGATGACGGCGTTGCAAAATGGCTCAGAGAGAATGCTCTGATCACATGATTTCAAACACTTTTCTTAAAAGTGCTTGAACGGCTTGCGGTTTAGCATGCTTTGTGGTATCATAATAAATGATTTTGTATAAGGAGAAGTGCCTTTTGAAAGATAGAATCGAAATACATGAAGCAGAAGAACTGCAAAAGCAAAAGCTGTATACCGCGGATATGGCCGCAATAATGCAGGTGCGTGCAATGGGCGCAGTGCCTAAGGCTTTTGTACGTACATACGGCTGTCAGCAGAACGTTGCCGATGGCGAAAAGATAAAGGGAATGCTGTCCGAAATGGGCTTTGAATTCACGGATGACGAAAACGAGGCTGATTTCATACTGTTCAATACCTGCGCGATAAGAGAGCATGCCGAGGACAGAGTTTTCGGCAATATCGGTGCGCTGAAAAACGTGAAGCGCAGGAACCCGTCCGTGCTCATTGCCGTGTGTGGCTGTATGATGGAGCAGGAGAGAGTTGCAGAAAAAATACGCACCTCCTTCCCGTTTGTAAACATAGTTTTCGGAACACATGTCATCCATAAGCTGCCGGAAATGATGTATTCCGCCGTGACCGATTCAAAGAGAGTCTTTGTGAGAGGTCAGGAGTCAAAGGATATCATCGAGGGCTTGCCCGTTCGCCGCGACGGAAAATCCCGTGCGTGGGTCACGGTAATGTACGGCTGTGATAATTTCTGCTCGTACTGCATCGTGCCGTATGTGCGCGGAAGAGAGAAGAGCAGACATCCGGATGCCATAGTGAACGAGTGCAGAGAGCTTATTGAGCAGGGCTATAAAGAAATAACGCTGCTCGGCCAGAATGTCAACTCCTACGGAAAGGGCCTACCCGAAAAAGTGAACTTCGCAGAGCTTCTTCGCAGAATAGACGCAATAGATGGTGATTATCGCCTGAGATTCATGACATCCCATCCGAAGGATGCCACTCATGAGCTCTTCGATACCATTGCCGAGAGCAGACATATCTGCCACCACATGCACCTGCCGTGTCAGTGCGGCAATACACGAGTGCTTAAGGAAATGAATCGCAGATATAGCAGGGAGGATTATCTTAAGCTCATTGAGTACGCAAAGGAGAAGATGCCCGACCTGTCCCTGACCTCCGACATAATCGTCGGCTTCCCGGGTGAGACCTACGAGGAGTTCCGCGACACGCTGAGCCTCATAGAGCAGGTTGAGTTCACATCACTGTTTACGTTCATCTTCTCATCTCGCCCCGGCACAAAGGCTGCCGAAATGGAGGATCCGGTGTCCTACAAGGAGAAAACAGAATGGTTCTCCGAGCTTTTGAAGACGCAGGAGGCCATAGCTGCCAAGCGCTGTGCCGAGATGGTCGGAAACACCGAGCGCGTTCTTGTTGAAGAGCGCAACGAGAAGAACGGACTTCTCTGCGGCAGAACCGAAAGCAGCATTATAGTGGAGTTTCCGGGTGAGGATGAGCTTATCGGTGAATTTTGCAATGTCAAGGTCACTCAGGCCCGCAACTGGATACTTCGCGGAGAAAAGGTTGGTTAAACCGCTTATGCGTGTTTAATATAAATTTAAAAATATTTTATAAGGGAGAAAAAGAAAATGGATATCATAGAGCTTGCAAGAGAACTCGGAAAGGCAATCCAGGAGGACGAGCGCTACATCAGCACACAGGTAGCTCTTCAGCAGAGCGACGCTGACGAGGAGCTCCAGCAGATGATCGGCGATTTCAACCTGAAGCGCATGGCCATTAACAATGAGGCTCAGAAAGAGGATCGCAGTGAGGAGCTTCTCCGCCAGTACAATGAGGAGCTGCGCACAATTTACACAAACATCATGCAGAATCCGCATATGAACGCTTATAACACAGCAAAGAGCGAGCTGGACGAGCTCATCCAGAAGGTCACCACTATCATCACAATGAGCGCTGACGGACAGGATCCCGATAGCTGCGATTGCGATTCCTGCGGCTGCACAGGAAGCTGCGCATCCTGCGGCGGCGGTTGCCACTGATCCTGATATCAATCTGAACGATACGGAGTTTTTTGAACATGGCTGATTATTCCCCCATGATGAAGCAGTACTTTGAGGTAAAGGAAAAATATCCAAACACGATAGTTTTCTTTCGCCTCGGAGACTTCTACGAAATGTTTTTTAATGATGCAAAGACGGTTTCGCGTGAGCTTGAGCTGACGCTTACGGGACGTGATTGCGGACAGGAGGAGCGCGCCCCCATGTGCGGTGTGCCGTTCCACAGTGCCGAAACATATATTGCACGTCTTGTTGCAAAGGGCTATAAGGTCGCTATCTGCGAGCAGATGGAGGATCCGGCTCTGGCCAAGGGCATTGTTAAGCGCAGTGTGATACGTGTTATCACGCCGGGAACAGTCATGGAAAGCAGTATGCTTGACGAGGCCAAGAACAATTATATCGCTTCCGTCTATCGCTATGGCGAGAATGTGGGTATCTGCTTTGCGGATATATCCACCGGCGAGCTGGATGCAACGACCCTGGCGGCCAAGGAAATGGGAGAGCTTGAGCAGCTCGTTACGGATGAGCTTTCAAGGTATTCTCCGAGCGAAATACTCATAAATCCCGAGTTTCTCGATTTCAAGCGGACTGCAAGATTTATCTCCGAAAAGCTTTCAGCTTCACTCGAGTGCCTTGACGATTCCGTTTTTGACCAGCGGGTATGCGCGGATTCAGTCAGGACACAGTTCCATACGGATATTCTGGAAAGCACTGCGGTGCTTGAGCAGCGCGAGATAGTAATGTCCCTCGGGGCACTGCTCGATTATCTTAAGCGCACACAGATAACCGGCCTTGAGCGTATGGAAGATATAAATATTTATACCGAGGCCAAAACAATGCGGCTCGATATCAATACGCGCCGCAATCTTGAGCTTGTTGAAACCATGCGCAGTAAGGAGCGCAGGGGCTCTCTTTTGTGGGTGCTCGATAAGACCAGGACTGCCATGGGTAAGAGACTCATAAGGTCATGGCTCGAGCAGCCGCTTTTGAGTCCGGCCAAGATAACACTGCGTCAGAATGCCGTCGAGGAGCTCTTTGAGAACAGACCGCTGCTCGATGAGATCACGGAGAGTTTGACAGGTATTTTCGACATTGAACGTATCATGACGCGTGTTGTGTACGGCTCCGTTAACGGTAAGGACATGCGCTCGCTGTGGTCAGCGCTCACACGTCTTCCGCAGCTTAAGCAGCAGGCGGCACAATGTGAGGCCACGATGCTGCGGAGCATTGAGAGTGAGCTTGATGCGCTCGAGGATATCTGCGACCTTATCGACAGAGCAATCGTTGAGGAGCCGCCGCATACGATTCGTGAGGGCGGCATAATACGCGAGGGATTCAGCCCGGAGCTCGATGCGATAAAGAACGATATGACAAACGGCAAGCAGCTCATAGCCGAGCTTGAGGCACATGAGCGAGAGGCCACGGGCATACCTAAGCTCAAGGTGGGCTATAATCGTGTTTTCGGCTATTACATAGAGGTATCCAATTCCTTTAAGGATAAAACCCCGGAGCATTATATCCGCAAGCAGACTCTGGCTAACGGCGAGAGGTATATCACTCAGGAGCTTAAGGAGCTTGAAAGCCGTATTCTCGGCGCAAGTGAGAAATCCGTTGCGCTGGAATCAAAGCTTTTTGAGGATGTCAGAAAGGCCATAGCGGATCAGCTTACGAGAATACAGGAAACCGCAAAGGCGATAGCTCAGTTGGATGTTCTGGCGTCGTTTGCGGTCGTCTCCATTAAGAACGACTATACCCGTCCGCTGATATCCGCAAATGGCAGACTCTCTATGAAAAACAGCAGACATCCGGTAGTTGAGGCACTTTTGAACGGTTCTGCGCCGTTTGTTCCGAATGACCTCGAAATGGACATGAACAATAACCGCGTGTCGATAATAACCGGCCCGAACATGGCAGGAAAGTCGACGTATATGCGCCAGGTGGCCGTAATAGTCATTATGGCACAGATAGGTTGCTTTGTCCCGGCTTCTTCGGCCGAGATAGGCATTGTGGACGGAATATATACTCGAGTCGGCGCTTCCGATGACCTCGCAGCAGGTCAGTCAACCTTCATGGTGGAAATGGCAGAGGTTGCCGATATACTCAAGAATGCCACCGAAAACAGCCTGCTCATCCTTGATGAGATAGGCAGGGGTACATCTACCTTTGACGGTATGAGCATTGCTCGTGCCGTTATCGAGTATGTTCATGATAAAAAGCAGTGCGGCGCAAAAACTATGTTTGCAACACATTATCATGAGCTTACGGAGCTTGAAAACGAGCTTCCCGGAGTTCAAAATTACAGCATTGCCGTTAAAAAACGCGGCGATGACATCACCTTCCTCAGGAGGATCGTTCGCGGTGGAGCTGATGACAGCTTCGGCATCGAGGTTGCAAAGCTTGCAGGTGTACCGGATAAGGTAGTTAAAAGAGCCAAGCAGGTCTTGCGGCAGCTTGAAAGCGGCGGTGTTACGGTCTCAAAGCAGAGACCGCAGAGAAATGAGGAGGAGCCGATGCAGTTTACCATGCTTACAAAGGATTCAGAGGTAATAGAAAGGCTTAAGTCCCTGGATGTCAACACACTGACGCCGATAGAATCGATGAATCTTCTGTTTGAGCTTACAAGGCTTTTAAAGAATTAACGGAAAGGAAGTGCACGGCATGGGAAAAATACATGTGCTCGATAAGCATGTTGCGGAGCTTATAGCCGCCGGAGAGGTCGTAGAGCGTCCGTCATCGGTGATAAAAGAGCTCGTTGAAAACTCAATAGATGCCGGCGCTTCCATTATTACCGTTGAGGTAAGGCGCGGCGGCATAACGTACATGCGCGTTACCGATAACGGCATAGGAATAGCAAGAGAGGACGTTGCGACTGCCTTTCTACGCCATGCAACCAGCAAGGTGCAGGAGAAGGCCGACCTCGAATCCATATTGACGCTTGGCTTTAGAGGCGAGGCATTAGCTTCGATTTCTGCGGTGTCGCACGTCGATCTCATTACCAAAACCGCTGACAGCGAGCTTGGTACGCACTACGCCTGTTCCGGAGGAAATGAGGTTTCCGTCGAGGATGCAGGTTGCCCGAACGGCACGACCATCACTGTCAGAGATCTTTTCTATAATGTTCCGGCGAGAATGAAATTCCTGAAAAAGGATGTTGCCGAGGCTAATGCTGTGGCAGGTCTTATGGATAAGCTTGCCCTGTCGCACCCGGAGATATCATTCAGATTCATTCGCGAGGGAAAGGAGACCCTGCATACTCCCGGTGACGGAAAGCTTGTTTCCGCCATATATGCAGTGTTCGGCAAGGAGTTTTCCGGCAATCTTTTGCAGCTCGACTACTCCTACGGCGGCATACATGTGCATGGATATATCTCCGCGCCGACCGGCAGCAGGCCGAACCGCAGTATGCAGAATTTCTTTATAAACGGCCGTTTTGTGCGAAGCCGCACAGCAATGGTCGCACTTGAAGAAGCATATAAGGGATGCATAATGGTCGGAAAATTCCCGGCTTGCGTCCTTCATATAGATATACCGAGCGAGGTAGTGGATGTGAATGTGCATCCTGCAAAGCTTGAGGTAAGATTTGTTAACGAGCGTCCGGTGTTCGATGCTGTATATCACGGAGTGAAATCTGCTGTCACGGCAAGCAGGGATACGCGCACGGTGGATATTGCGCCTAAGAAAAGGCCGATAGACCCGTATAAGCCTGACCATGTGGAAAAACCGGAGCAGCTCAGAATAGCCCCGACAGCACCGAAAAAGGCAAACAGTCCCGTTCATATTGCAGAGCCGGAAAAAAAGCCATATCTCGACAGAACGGCAGTTGAATTTGTCAAAAATAACCCTGAGCCCGTTGAGACTCGTCGTGCTCTCAACTTTGAGGACAACCGAAAAAGGGAAGACGCACTGCCGTGCATATCGGAGATCAAGACTTCGATAGAGCGTGTTCTTGAGGAAGAACCGCGTCCGGTCACAGAAGTCAGAGAGAATATCAAAAAGGCATCGACCGTGATGGATATCCGGGTGGACGACGAGCCGATCATGCGAAAGACCGAAGAACAAAAGGCCGAAGAAGCACCTGCGGTCGTGTCGACAAAGGAACCGGAGGTTTTCCACAGAGTAATAGGTGAGGTGTTCGACACCTATATTATAGTTCAGTATGATGCCGAAACCATGATGTTCATAGATAAGCATGCAGCGCATGAAAGACTGCTGTATGAGCAGCTCAGGCAGAACAGCGGCACAGCGGTTGCACAGACATTGCTGATACCGGTGACGGTCACTCTCGATAAGATGGAGTATTCGGCTGTAATCAATAATCTTGATGTATACGAGAAAGTCGGCTTTGAGGTGGAGGATTTCGGCAGCGGCACTGTGCTTGTGCGCGCGGCACCGCTGAACCTGAACGGCGCCGATATAGAGGATTCCGTGCTTGAGATGGCGGGTTACCTTGCCGATAATAAGCAGGATGTGACCACCGAGCACATGGACTGGCTGTACCACAATATCGCGTGCAGAGCAGCCATAAAGGGCGGAAATGCATCAAAGCCGGAGGAGCTGATAGCTCTTGCCGAAAGATTGGAGCAGAATCCGGATATAAGATATTGTCCACATGGACGCCCCATCTATGTTATGATGAAAAAGAGAATGCTGGAGAAGGAATTCGGCAGAGTTTAATAAAGGGAGGGTGCAATTTGGAGAACAAAATAAAGCTGCTTGCGGTATGCGGGCCAACAGCTTCGGGAAAAACTGCACTCTCGATCGAGCTTGCAAAGAAATTCAACGGCGAAATAGTCTCTTGTGACTCCATGCAGATATATAAGGGCATGGAGATAGGCACGGCTAAGCCGACGGAGGAGGAGATGCAGGGCATACCGCATCATCTGCTCGGCTTCTGTGACCCGGAGGAGACTTTCAGCGTTGTGGATTTCACGGAGCTTGCCGCAAAAGCAATAGAGGATATTTCCGGCAGGGGAAAGCAACCGTTTCTCGTGGGCGGTACGGGCCTGTATGCAAGGTCACTGCTGAAATCAATACAGTTCACTGAGAACAGCAGGGATGATGCTGTTCGCGCTGCACTTCAGGCAGAGTTTGAAGCCTGCGGAATAGACGGCATCTATGAGAGACTCAGGGCTGTTGACCCTGTTGCCGCAGAGCAGATACATAAAAACAATACGAAGCGCGTTTTGAGAGCCATGGAGTATTTTATGGTGTCCGGAAAGCCGTTTTCCACACAGGCGGAGGAATCCCAAAATGCGGTATCCAATTACGATTATATCATGCTGTGCCTTGGATTTCGCGATAGGGAGAAGCTGTATAAGCGGATAGATACACGCGTTGACATTATGCTGAGCTCCGGCCTGCTTGAGGAAGCGAGAAACTACTATGACAGCTACGGAAGCCGCGGAAAGACCTCCGTTCAGGCTATCGGCTACAAGGAGCTTTTTCCGTATTTTGAGGGTAAAATCACGCTCGAAGAGGCTGTTGAGGGGATTAAAAGAGAGACAAGACGCTTTGCCAAGCGCCAGCTCACCTGGTTTCGAAGAGAAGAAAATACAGCTTGGCTTTACGTCGATGATTATTCAAACGTAAACGATATGATAGACGCTGCAAACGAAATAGCAGCGCGGCATTTTGACATATAACTTCATTGGAAGGTGGTGCTTGCATTGGGCAATGTGCTTGTGCGCAGAATAGGCGCAACCTTGGTGGCAATCCTGCTGCTTGTATATGTGGCGTATCAGGTGTATCTCAGCAAATACACCGGAATAGTGACTGAAACGGCGATGTATTCAACCGTTTCGGAGTCTATTGACACGACGGGCTTTATAGTTCGAAACGAACGTGTTATAACGGCGAAGGTCAACGGTGTCCTCAACTATACCGTGGATGACGGTGAGCGTACCGCAGCCGGCGGCGTAATAGCCGATATCTATCCCACCGAGGAGAATGCGGCCGCACGCAACAGAATAGACAGAATAGATGATGAACTCGCACGCTTGTCGGTTTTGGAGAACCCGAGTGATGTTACGACCTCCAACCCGAAGCTTATCGGCGGCCAGATCAGTGAAAAGGTCACGACGATACTTTCCTGCATCCGAAAGGGCAATATCTCGGATGTGGAGGCGGAGAAGAATAATTTGCAGCTTCTTCTCGGACAGAAGCAGATAATAACGGGTGCGGAGAGCGCCGAGGATTACCTTGTACATACAAACGCACTGACTGCCGAGCGCAATTCACTGCTTTCATCGAGTGCCGGCAGTACGGGCAGCATAACCTCACCGGCTTCCGGCTTCTTTATCAGAAGCGTTGACGGCTATGAAAACGCCGTTGACGTAGAGGAGATAGAAAAGCTTACAGCGGCGGATATCCGTGAGCTGATAGACGGCGAGCCGGAGAAACAGACTGGAGAAAACGTACTCGGTAAGGTCGCAATGGACTTTAACTGGTATGTTGTTTGCAACATAGATGAGAACGACTATGTGCGCCTGGACAGAACAACCAAGGTGACAATAGAAATGCCGTTTGCTTCCGTCGAGGAAATACCTGCCGAGATAATTGACGTGGACAGGGACAGCGAAAGCGGCGGCGCTGCTCTTATTTTGAAGTGCAGCTATATGAACAGCGATCTTGCTGCCGCCCGAAAGGAGCCGCTGCGCATCAATATCAGTAAGTATTCCGGAGTGCTGATCGATGAATCCGCAATACATTTCAGTGATGTTATAACGACGGAGACCGACGAAGACGGCAACGAGACGGAAACCGTGCATTACGATGTTAAGGGTGTCTATGTCAAATACGGTTCGAGACTGAAATTCGTGCAGGTATTCACCGATGCAACTATCAACGGATATGCAATATGCAAGACGAAGCTCTCCGATGAGGAACGTGAACAGCTTGTAACGAGCAGAACGGTTCAGATGTATGACGAGGTGGTCGTCGAGGGAACCGATCTGTATAACGGAAAGATATTGTAAGTTCGATTTATGAGTGCTTTGTGAGCACATTCGGCGTGCTTTGGGCGAATTAAGCTTCAAAATCGTTGCTTTCCAATTATTTTTTCTGTTTAAGGCATTATTTTATTGACATTGAGGTCAAAAAATTAGATAATAGATTTATGAATGGCTTTTTCAGACATGTCATGAGATTATTTGAAAGCGTACGCCTGCAATTTAGACTTGGCAGAGTGTTGATGACTTTTTGAAAAACGGATTTATCCGGATATTTATGTAAAATGGAGGTAACAATTTATGGCAAGCATTATGGATAAAATTCAGAAGATGTGGAATCCGCCGGACGACGAGTACGATGAGGTATATGAGGAAGAACCCGTTAATGCTCCTGCAAGCACTGTGGAGGATGAGCCGACAAGAAGAGGCTTCGCATTCCAGTCAAACAACAGCCGTGAGAATCGCGATGACCGCGTTGTCAATATCAATTCAAGAACACCCGCTGTTAACGCACGTCAGGTAGTTCGCGCATTTAAGCCGCTTGCTTTCAGCGCCGATATCAGTGACATTGCAGATGATCTCAACAACCAGAAGATCGTCGTTCTCGATTTTGAAAACACCGATAAGGAGGAGGCAAGAAGAATTCTGGACTTCCTCAGTGGCGTTGCATATGCAAATAAGGGCAAGATCCGTCGCCCGTCCACCTATACATATATAATCACTCCGTTTAACGTTGAGTACAGCGGCAATGATTATATAAATGATGTTGCGGACGGCTCTATAGTATTCTGATAAAATATGCGAGGACGGGATGAAATTCTGCTCGAAGCTCGTGTTGCGGACTGTGTTCGTCTGGGAGAAAAGCGGCCTGCCTTTCTCGGCTTTCTCGAGCTTTCCGAACGCGCAGAGGTTGAAAGTTGCTTAAAGCAGCTTCATGCCGGAAATTATATGTTTTTTGGTGGTTGGGAGGAGGCCGAAAGGGTTATCCTCGGCGTCTTTCCGGATTATATTGAGCCCGATGCCGCACTGTTTCCCATAACTGCTCTGACGGTGAAATACCGCAGGCAGGATGTCCTGACTCATCGGGATTTTCTCGGCTCGTTCATGGCTCAGGGAGTGGTCAGGGCTTCACTCGGAGATATACTGACAGAAGAGGGCAGAACCGTGCTTTTTGTAAAGGAAGAGCTGACATCCCACTTCATGCTCCAGATCGAGAAGATAGGCAAGGTCGGCGTCTCAATTTCGGAGGGCGTCGAATATCCATTGCCTCAGGCACATGAGTTTCAGTCGCTCGGCGGCGTTGTGGCCTCCGAACGTCTGGATTGCCTTGTGGCCTTTCTGGCCGGCTGCGGCAGGGAAAAGGCATCTCAAATGATTAGCGGCGGCTATGTCTCCGTGAATCACCGGGAGACGCTCTCATCTTCGGTCAGAGTCAAGGAGGGCGACGTCATTTCAATACGTCGCAGCGGCAGATATGTAGTCGATACGCTCGGCCCACTCACAAAAAAGGGTCGACTTTCAGTTAAATGCAGGAAATACATATAGGAGGACTATTCATGTTATCTATTAAAGACATCAATGAGGTCAGCTTTAGAAAATCAAATTTTTCAGGATATAATTCTGATGATGTAGATCAGTTTATTGATGAAGTTCTGGAAACGGTAACTGCTCTGGCTAAGGAGAATACCGACATTAAGTCGCGTACAGCCGATTCCTCTTCACGTGTTGCAGAGCTCACGGCGAAGAACACCGAGCTTCAGGAGAAGCTGTCCGTGCTTGCGGCAAAGATAGAATCCTACCGCGAGGATGAGGACGGCATCAAAGAGGCTCTGCTCAGCGCTCAGCGCCTCGGAAATGCATCTATAAGAGAGGCTAAGGCTAAGGCCGAGAACATTGTTGCAGAGGCAAATGCAAAGGCTGAGACGATCATGGCGGAGGCAAGAGTGAAGTCCAAGACAATGCTCGATACCTACCAGTCCCAGATTGACTCCAAAAAGCTTGAGCTTGAGAATATGCAGCGTGAGGTAACGACTTTCCGTTCCTCTCTGTATGAGATGTATCGCGAGCACATTGCTATCATTGAAAAGATTCCGGAATATGATGTTCCGGAGAAGCCGACAGCGAAGAAGGAAGAGCCCGTTGCGGCAGCACCCGTTGTCGAGAAGGCAGAGCCCATCGCAGAGAAGGAGCCGGAGGAGGAAAAAATCCCCGTTCCCGCAGCTCAGGCTCAGCCGGAGGAGGTACTTCCCGTGCTTGAGGAGGTACAGATACAGTCCCCGGAGCAGGCTGCAGCACCCGTATACGGTAAGGATGCGTATATTCAGGAGCAGTTTGACGGCATAGGACTGGATCTCAACGCTTACTCAGATATTCCCGAGACACTCCAGAAGGAGAAGGAGTCCATGTTCAGCACGCTCGAATTCGGCATTGAGGATATGGGCAAGAAAAAGGGAAAGTTTAAGAGAAAATAATTAACCGGAAAGGTATGGATCGATAATCATGGATTATAAAAGTACATTGAATCTCCCCAAGACCGATTTTGCCATGCAGGCAGGTCTCCCCAAAAAGGAGCCGGTAATGCTCGAAAAGTGGAACGAGGATAAGGTCTACGAGACACTTCTCGAAAAGAACGACGGCAAGCCGCTTTTTGTTCTGCACGACGGCCCTCCGTATGCTAACGGCGATATCCACCTTGGCACAGCTCTCAACAAAACACTTAAGGACTTCATCGTCCGCTATAAGAATATGTCCGGCTTCAAGGCCCCGTATGTACCGGGCTGGGATACACATGGTCTGCCGACCGAGCTGAAGGCGAGAAAGGCTGCCGGTGTTTCCAAGGCATCCACTATTTCCGATCTTGAGCTCAGAAAGCTCTGCCGTGAGTTTGCACTCGGCTCTCTTGATGAGCAGCGCAAGTCCTTTATCCGTCTCGGCGGCATCGGTGAGTGGTACAATCCGTACATCACACTTATCAAGGAATTTGAGGGCAAGCAGATAGAGATCTTCTCCGAAATGGCTACAAGAGGATTTATTTACAAGGGACTTAAGCCGGTTTACTGGTGCCCCGAGTGTGAAACAGCCCTTGCAGAGGCTGAGATCGAGTATGCAGAGGATCAGTGCTACTCCATATATGTAAAATTCCAGGTAACTGACGATAAGGGTCTGCTTTCCTCCATGGGCGCAGATCTCAGCAAGACATATTTTGTCATTTGGACAACAACAACATGGACTCTTCCGGCTAACGTTGCAATCTGCGTCGGCCCCGAGTTTGAGTATTCCCTCATAAAGTCCGGCGATGAGTACTTTGTAATGGCTTCCGCTCTGGCAGAGGGCGCTATGCAGGCTGCCGGCATCGAGGAATATGAGGTCGTCGGAACACTTAAGGGCAGTGACCTTGAGTACATGAAGACACAGCATCCGTTCCTTGACCGTACATCCCTGGTCATTGTTGGCGACCATGTAACACTTGAAAGCGGTACAGGCTGCGTTCATACAGCTCCGGGTCATGGTGTTGAGGACTATGATGTTTGCCACAACAATTATCCCGAGATACCGATTATCGTTCCGGTTGACAGCCACGGCAGAATGACCGAGGAGGCAGGCTTCTCAGCGGGCCTTACCACCGATGAGGCTAATAAGGTTATCGCTCAGCATCTTGAGGACAGCGGAAATTTGTTCGCTCTCAAGAAGATCATCCACCAGTATCCGCACTGCTGGCGCTGCAAGTCCCCGATACTGTTCCGTGCTACAGAGCAGTGGTTCTGCTCCGTTGAGGCAATAAAGGATCAGGCTCTCGAGGCTATCAAGGGCGTTAAGTGGATTCCGGGCTGGGGCGAGGACAGAATCTCCTCCATGGTTCGCGACCGTAACGACTGGTGTATTTCCCGTCAGCGTCGTTGGGGCGTTCCGATCCCGATCTTCTATTGCAAGGATTGCGGTGAGCCGCTCATCTCCAAGGAAGCAATGCAGGCAGTTGCAGACCTCTTCCGTGCAGAGGGCTCCGACGCATGGTATGCAAAGGAAGCAGCAGAGATACTTCCGGCAGGCTTCAAGTGCGAAAAGTGCGGATGCACAGAGTTTAATAAAGAGCATGATATCATGGACGTTTGGTTTGACTCCGGCGTTACACATGCTGCTGTTTGTGAAGAGCGCGGCTACCTCCATTGGCCGGCAGACCTCTACCTTGAGGGTGCTGACCAGTATCGTGGCTGGTTCCAGTCCTCACTGCTGACCTCCGTTGCATGGCGCGGACAGGCTCCGTATAAGGCTGTTGCAACACATGGCTGGGTCGTCGACGGACAGGGCAGAGCTATGCACAAGTCCCTCGGCAACGGTATTGCTCCGAGTGAGATAGTTGATAAGTACGGTGCAGATATCCTGCGTCTGTGGGTCGCATCCTCTGATTATCATGCTGATATCCGTGTTTCTCCGGAAATCCTCAAGCAGCTCTCCGATGCATACAGAAAGATCCGTAATACCGCTCGCTATATGCTGGGTAACCTTTCCGACTTCAATCCGGATACGGACAGCGTAGCAGTTTCCGAAATGAATTCAATAGATAAGTGGGCTCTCCACCGTCTCGACGAGCTTAATAAGAAGGTTCGCAACGGCTATGATGAGTATGAGTTCCACCAGGCATACCACGCCATCCACAATTTCTGTGTTGTTGATATGTCCAACTTCTACCTTGATGTTATCAAGGATCGTCTCTACACAGAAAAGAAGGATTCCGTGGCTCGCAGAGCAGCTCAGACAGCTATGTATATCATCCTCGATGCTATGACACGTCTGCTGGCTCCGATACTTGCCTTCACTACCGATGAGATATGGCTCAGCATGCCGCACGATAAGAACTGCGATGCACGCCATGTTGTTTACAACGAAATGCCGAAGCTCGTAAGCGAGACTGCCGGTGAGTTTGCCGCAGAGGACTTTGTTGCTACATGGGATAAAATCCATGAGATCCGCGATGTTGCAAAGAAGGCTCTCGAAAATGCACGTGCCGAAAAGCAGATCGGTTCCTCTCTTGACGCAAAGGTAACGCTTTACTGCACAGGCGAGCTCTATGACTTCCTCAAGTCTGTTGAGGATGAGCTGGCAACCGTATTCATCGTCTCCCAGGTCGCTGTTGTTAACGGCGAGGGTGGAACACATACCGATGAGACCCTGCAGCTTTCCGTTCTCGTTGAAAAGGCAGAGGGCGAGAAGTGCATGCGTTGCTGGAGCTATTCCTCCACAGTGGGCAGCGATCCGAATCATCCGGAGCTCTGTGCACATTGTGCAGCAGCACTTTCTTAAAAAATCAGTTCCAAGGTGCAATCCGACCGATAAGGTCGGCTTGCGCCTTTCGGATTGTTAGGAGAATTTATTTGCCATTTATTATTTTGTTATTGATCGCGGTTTTGACTGCAATAGATCAGTTCTTAAAGATGCTCGTTATAACCAATCTCAAGCCGATCGGCACATTCGAGTTCATCCCGGGGCTGCTCAACTTCACCTATGTTGAAAACTTCGGTGTTGCGTTCGGCCTTCTCTCCGGAATGTCATGGATAATAATAGCGCTGACTCTGGCTATTACCGTTATGGTGCTGCTGTTTGTTTTCAGATATAAGCACCACGATCTCCTTTCCTATGCTTCGTGCATACTCATCGTTGCGGGCGGCATTGGAAACCTGATTGACAGGATCACATTTGGTTATGTTGTGGATTATATCCATGTTCAGTTCTTCCCGTATGTCTTTAATTTTGCGGATTGCTGCGTTGTTGTCGGCGCCGTTTTGTTCGCTATCTGGTATCTTTTCATAAAAGATAAAAAGGAGCAGGGAGACGCCCTGATAGAGAAAAATGACGAATCCGTTGAGCCATGAAATTATTGTAAATGAGTCCGGTGTGCGTGTGGATAGACTGATCTGCGCGTCACTTCCGGACTTATCGCGTTCTGCCGTGCAGAAGCTTATAGAGGACGGGCACGTTTTCCAAAATGATAAGCCGATACAGAAAAGCACCAAGCTGCCGATCGGTGCGGTGATAAGGGTCGATATACCGCCGACGCGTCAGTTGGACGTTGTTGCCGAGAATATACCGCTTGATATCGTGTATGAGGACAACGACCTGCTGGTTGTGAATAAACCAAAGGGTATGGTGGTTCATCCGGCTGCCGGAAACTATGACGGAACGCTGGTAAATGCTCTGATGTACCATTGTGGGGATTCACTTTCGGGAATCAACGGCGTGATCCGTCCCGGCATAGTGCACAGGATAGATAAGGACACGAGCGGTCTGTTGATAGTGGCCAAAAACGATACCGCTCACAGGGATCTTGCAGAGCAGATAAGAGTGCACAGCTTCACAAGAGAGTATCGTTCCATAGTCTACGGCAAGATCAGGCAGGACGGCACGGTCGATGCACCGATTGCACGGCATCCTCTGGAAAGAAAGAAAATGGCCGTTATTAACGCTCCGAATGCTCGTGAGGCGGTGACGCACTACTTTGTCACGGAGAATTACAACGGCTTTACACAGCTTCGTTTGCGGCTTGAAACGGGCAGAACTCATCAGATACGCGTGCATATGGCGTATATAGGTCATCCTGTTGCAGGCGATCCGGTGTACGGCCCGAAGAAGGTAATCACCTCGCTCAACGGTCAGTGTCTGCATGCCGGTTTGATAGGTTTCGTTCATCCGCGCACCAAAGAATATATGGAGTTTGAAGCACCGCTGCCGGATTATTTTACAAGCTTTATGCGTACGTTAAAGCCGGAGGGATAAGCTGTGGCAGATGAATTCAGACGCAGATTGCTGCTTTTTGCGGCTTTTCTTGCGGCCTTGGGCGCTGTTTTGATATGTGTTGCATATTCGCACAGACCGATTGAAACCTACAGAATCGTAGTTGAAGCTGAAAGCTCAGCCATGGGATACGCTGCCGATGAGGTGCTGAATATTAACGAAGCCACTCAGGAGCAGTTAGAGGCTCTGCCGGGCATAGGGGAGACTATCGCAGGACGTATTATCGCATATCGCGAAAAATACGGTGATTTTCACGATGTAGGCGAGCTAAGAGAAATAGAGGGAATAGGAAGTCGGCTTTTAGATGAGCTGCTTCCGTATATCCGAACATAAAAAGTGGGTTATATAATAAATGTTGGGGTCAGGCGATGAGCCTGCCCCCATTGTAATAAGTAGAAGTTGAGCATAGAGCCAAAAAGTGGAGCGTATCGATTCGATACGCTCCTTTCTTGTTCGCATATGTACTTGACTCTCCCTTTGGGAGAGCTGTCACCGTAGGTGACTGAGAGGGCTTATTTCAAAACAACCTTATGGAAGACCTTCTTGCCCTTCTTAATGATGATATGACCCTTTTCAAAATCAGCCGCATTAAAGGATTTGTTAATGTCCGTTATCTTAACGTCATCGACGGATACGCCGCCCTGCTGAACAAGGCGTCTGCCCTCGCCCTTGGAGGGGATGAGACCTGCCTTGAGCATGAGGTCAAGGATCGCTATGCTGCCGTCCGTGAGGTCGTCATTGGTGAGCTCAGTTGTCGGCATGTTATCGGTGTTTGCACCGCCGCCGAAGAGAGCTCTTGCGCTTTCCTGAGCCTTTTCTGCCTCTTCTGCGCCATGAACCATCTGTGTGAGCTCGAATGCAAGGATTTCCTTTGCACGGTTGAGCTGGCTGCCCTCCCAAGTCTCCATTTTCTCAATTTCCTCGAGCGGGAGGAAGGTGAGGAGCTTGATGCACTTGAGAACATCGCTGTCGTCAACGTTTCTCCAGTACTGGTAGAAGTCGAACGGGGAGGTCTTGTTGGGATCAAGCCAAACAGCGTTGCCGGCAGTCTTGCCCATCTTCTTACCCTGAGAGTCAGTCAGCAGTGTGATGGTCATAGCCTCAGCATCCTTGCCGAGCTTACGACGAATGAGCTCGGTACCGCCGAGCATATTGCTCCACTGGTCGTCGCCACCAAACTGCAGGTTGCAGCCGTATTTCTGGAACAGAGCGTAGAAGTCGTAACTCTGCATTATCATGTAGTTGAACTCAAGGAAGGAGAGACCTTTCTCCATGCGCTGCTTGTAGCATTCTGCGCGGAGCATGTTGTTAACGGAGAAGCATGCGCCAACCTCTCTGAGAAGCTCAACATAGTTAAGCTTGAGAAGCCAATCAGCGTTGTTTACCATCAAAGCCTTGCCGTCGGAGAAATCAATAAAGTTTTCCATCTGACGCTTGAAGCACTCGGCGTTGTGCTTGTTGTCCTCAATGGTCAGCATTTTTCTCATAGCGGGACGGCCG
>CAZHDW010000005.1:0-120837 GCA_964531265.1 uncultured Ruminococcus sp. | reverse complement strand
CTGCCATGTATTTTCCTCCCTTTGCATTCAAAACAAACGCAGGAGAGGCCACAGGAAGGGCCTCTCCGCTCTTTCAGATACAATGAAATTTATACCACATTTTTTCTTGTTTTGCAATATGCGAAATCAGAAACGTACGTAATTGCAATAGTTTGTCGGAAGACCCTCTCTGTAGATATGGGAATCCGATGACAGGGTGAGAACCTTCGGAATGCACATTCCGTCCGGCTCCGGCCTGAACTCGATAACGGTCATGCCCGTGTGTGTAAGGTCAAAATGTGTTGAGTAAAACGGATACGGAATATCCATAAGCTGGCTCATGAAGCTCATTCCGAAGCCCTGATGTGCGAAAATGGCGATTCGGTCATCATTGTGGCGAACAGCCCTGTACGTACCCGTGCCGGGGATGTGCTCATAGCCGTGCTTTAAGAGCAGTGCATCCATTTCCGCGGAAATTCGGTCAACGCCCTTTTTAAAGTTATACTTTTGCAGAGCCGGATGCTCATACCACTTCAGTCCCAATGCCGTAACGCTCGGGTCGATAAAGAGCTTTCGCACCTCCGGATGATAGAAGCACCAGGTGTTCTCGCCGCTTTCGAGCTTCACGGAAAAATCCGCCCACGCGTGATCCTCATTGCAGAAGTCGAGTATCTCCATATCCTGCTTAAGTATCTCGCAGGTCGGCTGAGCTGTCTGCATGGCACGGTTTGAGGACGAAGCATATATCTTATCCACACCGTAAAGTGCAAGCCTCTTTCCCACCGCCTCTGCCTGGCGGCGGCCAAGCGGAGTAAGCTGATTCGGATCGTACACGGGGTCACCGTGTCTGACGTAAAACAAAAGCATATTCCATTCCCCTATCCATTACGTGTCAGATTTACTCATCAAGCTTGAGGACAGCCATGAACGCCTCCTGTGGCACCTCGACGGTACCGAGCTGGCGCATACGCTTCTTGCCCTCCTTCTGCTTTTCAAGCAGCTTCTTCTTTCTTGTGATATCGCCGCCGTAGCACTTTGCAAGAACATCCTTGCGCATCGCCTTAACGGTCTCACGAGCGATAATCTTGCCGCCGATGCATGCCTGCACCGGTACCTCAAAGAGCTGACGCGGTATCTTCTCCTTGAGCTTCTCCACCATTTTTCTCGCACGCGGATATGCCTTTTCCGCATGGATGATGAACGAAAGCGCATCAACAACGTCGCCGTTCAGCATGATATCCAGCTTAACAAGCTTGCTTTCCGCATAGCCCATGAGCTCATAGTCAAAGGATGCATAGCCGCGTGTGCGCGACTTGAGAGCATCGAAAAAGTCATACACTATCTCGTTCAGCGGCAGCTCATAATGGATATCTACACGGTCGGTGTCGATGTAATCCATTCCCTTGAACACGCCGCGGCGCTCCTGACAGAGCTCCATTATATTGCCGACAAACTCCGTCGGAGAATATATGTGTGCGTTGGTGATCGGCTCCTCTGCTTTGGCGATGAGGGTCGGGTCCGGGTAATTTGTCGGGTTGTCTATAGTCAGCACGGTGCCGTCCGTCTGTGTTATGTGGTACACAACGCTCGGCGCGGTCGTGATGAGGTCAAGATTATACTCGCGCTCAAGTCTCTCCTGAATTATCTCCATGTGCAAAAGGCCGAGGAAGCCGCATCTGAAGCCGAAGCCGAGCGCTATTGAGGTCTCGGGCTCAAATGTCAGGGAGGCGTCGTTGAGCTGAAGTTTCTCAAGTGCATCTCTCAAATCGCTGTAATGAGCACCGTCTGCCGGATAAATACCACAGAAAACCATCGGCTGCACGGCTCTGTAGCCGGGCAAAGCCTCCTTAGCCGGTGCATCAACACGTGTTATAGTATCGCCAACCATTGCATCGCGGACATTCTTGATCGATGCCGTGATGTAGCCTACCTCGCCTGCGGAAAGCTCATCGGCGGGCTCAAGAGAGGTTGCGCGCAGATATCCGCACTCTACAACGTTGAATTCGCTGCCAACCTGCATCATGCGGATGGTATCTCCGGGATGCACCGTGCCCTCCTTGATACGCACATAGGCAATAACTCCCTTATATGCATCATAGTAGGAGTCAAAAATAAGTGCCTGAAGCGGTGCCTCGGCATCGCCCGTGGGAGCCGGCACATCACTGACTATCTTTTCCATAACAGCCTTAATGTTGATGCCCGTCTTGGCGCTGATGCGCGGTGCATCCTCAGCCGGTATGCCGATAACATCCTCAATCTCCGCCGCAACTCTGTCCGGGTCGGCCGAAATGAGGTCTATTTTGTTCAGCACAGGGACTATCTCAAGCCCTGCGTCGACTGCAAGATAGGTATTTGCAAGCGTCTGTGCCTCAATTCCCTGTGAGGAGTCCACAACGAGCACAGCGCCCTCGCAGGCCGCCAGTGAACGCGAAACCTCGTAGTTAAAGTCGACATGGCCGGGAGTGTCTATGAGATTGAAGATATAGTCCTCGCCGTCATCCGCGTGGTATTTAAGCGTTACCGCGTGCGCCTTGATGGTTATTCCGCGCTCGCGCTCCAGCTCCATATTATCGAGGAGCTGTTCCTCCATATCACGCAGAGCAACTGACTCTGTCTGCTCCAAAATACGGTCTGCAAGCGTGCTTTTGCCGTGGTCGATATGTGCAATTATACTGAAATTACGAATTTTGCTCTGTTCCAATGAAGATCCGTCCTCCATAATGAATATACAAAGTTAGTATAACATTTTCGGCACGTTTGCGCAAGAAAAACGCCCGATATTTTCAAAAAACACCGTCGCCGCGATAAAAAAAACGACACGGCTTGAAGTACCACACGAATATGTGGTATTATTATTTTGAAAAACAACGGAGAGGAATAGGGAAATGCCGCGATTTTTTACAAGCGCACTGCGCTTTGATACTGAAACACAAATCGGCCATGCCGTTCTGGACGGCGAGGACGGCCGACATATTGCGCGCAGTCTGCGTATGCACCCCGGTGAGGCGCTGACCGTCAGCGACGGCAACGGATATGACTACGATGGAGAGATAGAGGAAATCAACGGGGATGTCGTTGAGATTCGTCTGGACAGGAAATATACAAATACAAGTGAGCCCACGCTGCATGTTGCGCTCTATCCCGGCATGCCAAAGGGCGATAAGCTTGAGCTGGTGGTACAAAAGGCCACCGAGCTCGGCGCAAAGGAGATAAACCCCGTACTGACAAAACGCAGTGTTTCAAGGCCTGACAAAAAGGCTGCGACCAAAAAGCAAGAGCGCCTGCAAAGGATCGCTCTTGAGGCCGCAAAGCAGAGCGGACGCGGCGCTGTGCCGAGCATAGGCTCTATGACGGGCTTTGAGGAGGCTGTGTGCGCAGCACGCGGCACAAAAATATTGTTCTATGAGGGAGGCGGTCTTCCGCTTTCCGAGTGCCTTCCGAAAAACGAGAGCGAGGTCTCGGTTTTTATCGGCCCTGAGGGTGGTTTTTCCGTCGAAGAGGTAGAATTTGCCAAGGAGCACGGTGTCATCACGGCAACGCTCGGCCCGAGAATACTTCGCACGGAGACCGCACCGCTTGCGGCTGTCTCTATCTTAATGTACATGACGGGGAATATGGAATGAAAACAGCACTTATTACGGGCGCTTCCGGCGAAATAGGCTCTGCCATAGCACGTGAATTTGCAAATGCCGGCTATGCGGTAGCCGTGCACGGCGCCAAAAATTTTGACAATGCAATCCAGCTGGCGGCTGAATTATGCATGAATAACGGCACGGCGTACCCGGTATGCGGAGACCTCTCCACTCCGGAGGAGGCCGAACGCGTGTGGTCCGAAAGCTCCGCGGCACTCGGACACATCGATGTCCTCGTAAACGCCGCCGGAATATCTCTGGTAAACTTTTTTGATGCCATGACCGCGGAGGAATGGAACCGGATAGTCTCTGTGAATCTTTCCTCGGCGGTATACCTCTCACAATGTGCTAGCCGTGAAATGATAAGCCGGAAATCCGGCGCAATAGTGAATATATCATCCATATGGGGCGTCAGCGGCGCCGCAATGGAGGTGGCCTATTCCACTGTCAAGGCCGGAATGATCGGCCTTACGCGCTCACTGGCGCTTGAGCTTGCCCCGTCCGGCATAACCGTCAATGCGGTTGCACCCGGATATATAGACACGAAGATGAACTCCCACCTTTCCGCAGAGGACAGGGCGGCCCTCTGCGAGGATATCCCCATGGGTCGCGCCGGAACACCGGAGGAAGTCGCGGCGGCTGTCAGATTCATGGCGGAGAGCCGCTACATCACCGGCGAAACACTCGTTGTCTCAGGTGGCTGGCGCTGAGCGCATATCGCACATTTTTCTGCAAATGCTATCCACAAATTCATTTTTGAAAGGATGGCTGGAATGGATATATCAAAGCTCGACCCGGCAGCAAGAAATTTCTTTGACTCTCTGACACCTGCCATGAAGGAGGCCATTATGCAGGCCGGTGTGGAGTTGAGCACAAAGAACGACCTTGAGCGCTATGTGCAAAACTCCCTCTCTGGTGCACCAGGAGTCACGGTGGAGCTGTAATCATCGCCGCTTTGCGGCGTACATAGAGGACATAAATTATGAAAGCTGATATTGACCGTTTTTCACATGATCTCGGGGTTTGCGAGGCCTTTTGCGAGGTGGTAAAGGCCGGTGTAAAACGCATTGCGCTCAGCCATCCCTTCACCGGGGCGGAGCTGCTCGAGGAGCTGCACGGCGACGAATTTCTATCGGCCTGCGAGGAAATCGCCGAAAAATACGGCTGCCGCACCTATCACCTGCGCGAGCCACTCATAACGGATCTTTTTCCGGTATCGATGAACCTCGGCAAACAGAATATCGTGTTCTACCGCAACGAGTCGGATATCGACGAGCTGCTTTCCATACAGCGCAAAAAGGCCGAGCTGCTGCTGAACGATGAGTACAGCGGCGAAGCACGGCGAATGATAGCCGTGCGCTACGGACACCTGCTGTCCTACAGTGACGAAGCCATAGAGCGCTATCTTACAAGCAATAATGAGACGGAATGAGCCTCAAAAGGAGTTTTTAGTATGTCAATGAAGATAAACAAGGAGCTGCCGAACCCTGCGGCGCTTAAAGCACAATTTCCTCTTCCCGAGGCTCTTCGCCGCATCAAGGAGGTAAGGGACGCAGAGATAGCCGATGTTTTCTGCGGCAGATCGGATAAATTCATAGTCATCGTCGGCCCATGCTCTGCGGATAACGAGGACACCGTGTGCGAGTACACCCTACGCCTGGCGGAAATAAACGAGAGGGTCAAGGAGCGCCTGATAATCATTCCGCGCATATATACAAATAAGCCGCGCACCACCGGCGAGGGCTACAAGGGTATGCTGCATCAGCCCGACCCGGACAAGGCTCCCGACCTGCTCGGCGGTATTATTGCCATTCGCAAAATGCATATGCGCGCCATAAGCGAAACGGGCCTCACCTGTGCCGACGAGATGCTGTATCCCGAAAACCGCAGCTATCTGGATGATCTGCTCTCCTATGAGGCCATAGGTGCGCGCTCCGTTGAAAATCAGCAGCACCGCCTCACCGCCAGCGGTATGGACATCCCGGCCGGCATGAAGAACCCCACCTCGGGCGACCTTGCCGTTATGATGAACTCGATAAAGGCGGCACAGTCCGCCCACAATTTCATATACCGCGGCTGCGACGTGACAACGGACGGAAATTCGCTGGCACATGCCATTTTGCGTGGCGGCGTTGATAAATACGGCACCAATATACCTAACTATCATTTTGAGGATCTCGCGCGTCTGCACGATCTGTACGAGCAGAGCGGCCTCAGCAACCCGGCCTGCATCGTGGATGCCAACCATTCGAACTCTGCGAAGCATTATAAAGAGCAGATAAGGATCGTCAGCGAGGTACTGCACAGCCGCGCTCATCATTCCGGCATACATGCGCTTGTAAAGGGCGTAATGATAGAAAGCTATCTGGTTGAGGGTTCTCAGAAGATCAGTGACTGCATGGTGCGCGGAAAATCCATCACAGACCCCTGCCTCGGCTGGGAGGATACCGAGCGCCTGCTGCTTACGATAGCCGAGAGAGTATAATTTTGAATATCTTCGGTAATATCTGCCAATACTGTTAGTATACTACAGCTCAGGAGGATATTATATGAAAGAGCTTAAGGGCACCAAGACCGAAGCAAATCTCATGACTGCGTTTTCCGGCGAATCCCAGGCAAGGAACAAGTACACCTACTATGCCGAAAAAGCCAGGGAAAACGGCTACGAGCAAATAGCAGCCATTTTCACGGAGACCGCCAACAATGAAAAGGAGCACGCCCGTCTCTGGTTCGAGCTGCTCCGCGGCAAAACCGACTATATTACAACGGATGACCTCAGGGATGCCGCCGAGGGCGAAAACTATGAATGGACGGACATGTACAAGAGCTTTGCACAGGACGCCCGCGCCGAGGGCTTTGACCACATCGCCTATCTTTTCGACCACGTTGCCGAAATCGAAAAGGAGCACGAGCAGCGCTACAGAAAGCTTCTTGAAAACATTGAAAACGGTCTCACCTTCTCAAGGGACGGCGACAGACTTTGGATATGCAGAAATTGCGGACATATCCATATAGGCCATGCCGCACCTGCAATGTGCCCCGTGTGCATGCATCCGAAGGCCTACTTCGAGCTGCGTGCGGAAAATTACTGAATCAAAAAAAGCTCACCCTGTGAATTTCACAGGGTGAGCTTTCCTTATTCCGTAACACGCAAAGCCATTACTGCTTTGCCTTTTTGAGTGTTGTGTGGTTGGGGTCATGCTCGCGACGTATGCAGCGATCAAGCCAATTTCCGCGCAGATAGTAGATTATGAAGATGACCGCCGTGATTATCCATGACACCGGGTAGTTCATCGCAACCATTTCCATTGTATGTCTCATGGGAACAGCCACGAGCAGCCATACGACTCTGAGGCCGCACACACCAACACATGTAATGAGCATCGGCTGCAGGGCTTCACCTGCTCCGCGGATAGCGCCGGAAAGTATCTCGATAAATACAAAGAGGAAATAGGACGGCGCAAGCACGTGGAAGAAGTTAACACCGAGCTCCACCACGGCTTCGTCACCGGTAAAGAATCTGAGCAGCGGTGCGCCAAAGGCATATATCACGGCGCTGAGTGACAGGGTGGACACCAGTGCCATTGTAAGGCCGACACGTGTGCAGCGACGAACACGGTCATAACAGCGCGCGCCGAAATTCTGTCCCACAAAGGTGGTTACGGATATACCGAAGGCACTCATTACCATCCAGATAAAGCCGTCTATTTTGCCTATTGCAGACCATGAAGCTATGGCGGTAGTGCCGAAGCTGTTTATGCTGGCCTGAATGAGAAGATTGGACAGCGAATACATAACGGACTGTAAGCCCGAGGGCAGACCGATGCGCACAACATTCTTCAAAATGCCCATATCAAAGCGGATTTTTTTGAGCTCAACTCTGTAAGCCTCATGCGTGCACATAAGACGTACCATGATAAGCACTGCACTGATAACCAGGGACAGCACCGTTGCAAGAGCCACACCGAGCACATCCCAGTGGAAAACCACCACGAAAAGAAGGTCGAGCACGACATTTGCTATACAGCACGCAATGAGCACATAGAGCGGCATTTTGGAATCGCCTATGGCGCGCAATATACCTGTGCCGACATTGTATATCATGTTTGCGATTATTCCGCCGTAATAGATATTCATATAGAGCACGGCATCGTCGATTATCTCATCCGGCACACCCATCAGTACAAGTATCGGCCTTGAGGTCGCTATGCCGACCACCATTATGATAACGCCGCCGACTATCGCAAGGGCAATTGAGGTATGCACGGCCTTGGAGATATTCTCATTGTCATATGCACCGTAGAACTGTGAAATGATAACCGTTGCACCGGAGGATATACCGACAAAAAAGCCCACGAGCAGATTTATGACCGTACCCGTAGTGCCGACGGCTGCGAGAGCCTGAGTGCCGACATACTGTCCGACAATGACGGTATCCACCGTATTGTAGAGCTGCTGAAAAAAGGTACCGATCAGGATTGGAAAAAAGAACAGCAAAAGCTGCTTCCAAATAACGCCGGTGGTGATCGAATTTTCCGTATTGTTCATATGACGCCTGCTTTCCTCTCTGTTTTTTTGCACACAAAAGGCCGCTCAAAGCTAAGCGACCGTTTTTTGCATATATCAACGCTGATATTCTATCACAAGTTTTCTCTCTTTTCAACTACTCTGAAACGCCGCAGAAAAATTTTCATATGAAAAGAGCGAGGACCGCAGTCCCCGCTCTTTAAGCTGCTCTTTATGTATCTTACATATCCTTGAAAAGTCCGGCGCTGTCCTTGGCGTAGATTACACCGGAAATCACGGCCAGCAGTGTGGCAACGCCCATAAACACAAAGCATACCGCACCGAGCACCGCACTTACGGTATCAAATGCCGGAATAGCAACGACGCCCAGGGTGTGAAGCTCCAGCACGTACTGAGCCGTAAAGGTAACGCATATCGCAACTATCTGCGAAACCGTCTTCGCCTTTCCCCAGTTATTGGCCGGTATCACCTTGCCGTTTTCCACGGCTATCATTCTTATGGAGGTAACGGCGAACTCGCGCACCATTATCAACAGTACGAACCAGACATTGGTATAGCCCGTTGCGACAAAGCATATCAACGCGGCCATTACCATTATCTTATCCGCAAGCGGATCCATCAGCTTACCGAAATTGGTTATCAGGTTATCGCGGCGCGCTATCTTTCCGTCAAGATGATCGGTATATGACGCGGCACCGAAAATCAGCCCTGCTATAAGATTGTGATGCGGTATAAACTCCGCAAGCACAAAGAAAACGAAGAACGGCACCATGATGACGCGCAGCATGGTAAGCTTATTCGGAAGATTCATCTTCATCTCAAGGCCTCCGATTATATACGCGTGCCGAAGAGGTCACAGTCGATGGCCTCATCAATATGTACAGTGACAAGCTGACCGAGATACGGCTTTTCTTCTGCGGAGAAGAACACCTTGCCGTCAACATCCGGGGCATCCATTGCACTGCGGCCGAACCAGCACTCAGCATAGCGGTCAAAGCCCTCGGTAAGCACCTCAATATCGCGGCCGACATGCTTTTCGCCGAGTCTCTCCATGATAATGGCCTGGGACTCCATGATAAGCTCTGCACGGTGCTCCTTAACCTCTTCATCGAGCTGTTCCTCCATTTCGCCGGCAATCGTATTCTCCTCCTGAGAGTATGCGAAGCAGCCGAGGCGCTCAAACTTTATATCCTTTACAAACTCTGCAAGCTCGGTAAAATCCTCCTCGGTTTCACCCGGGAAGCCTGCGATTAACGTTGTACGCAGTGTGACATCGGGCATTTTCTCACGGATCTTGCCGATGAGCGCTGTAAGGCTCTCCCTGTCGCCGCGGCGGTTCATTGCCTTTAAGACTCTGCCGGAGGCATGCTGAAGCGGAAGATCGATGTACTTTACTATTTTTTCCTCCTGCGCCATAACGTCCAGAAGCTCGTCCGTTATAGCATCCGGGTAGCAGTATAGAACACGCAGCCAATGCAGCTTCTCTATCTTGCACAAGCGGCGCATGAGCTCTGCGAGGGAATACTTGCCGTAGAGGTCTATACCGTAGCGTGTTGTATCCTGAGCGATGAGGATGATCTCCTTGGCGCCGTTTTCAACAAGTGCTCTTGCCTCCTGTTCAATACTCTCCATGGTACGGCTTCTGTAGCCGCCGCGAATCATGGGGATTGCGCAGTAGGTGCAACGATTATCGCAACCCTCGGCTATCTTGAGATATGCAAAATAGCTCGGTGTTGAAAGCTCACGGTCTCCGCAGAGGGGCATCTTTGACTTATCCGGAAAGCTCTCCGTAAAGCCGTCACTCAGAACACTGTTGATGCATTCGGCGATATCGCCGTTTGCGCCGATTCCGAATACGCCGTCAACCTCGGGCAGCTCCTTATGTATCTCCTCCTGATATCTTTCTGCAAGACATCCCGTCACGATCAGCTTTTTGATGCGGCCCTCCTTTTTGAGGGTAGCCAGCTCAAGTATTTCGTCTATGGATTCCTGCTTTGCGCTTTCTATAAATCCGCAGGTATTAACGATTGCAACATCGGCCAGAGCAGCGTCATCGCTGAGCTCAAATCCGGCATTTTTGAGGCTTGCCATGAGCATTTCTCCGTCCACCTGATTCTTCGCGCAGCCGAGGCTGACCATTCCAACTTTTATAGCCATATATAAAGCATCCTTTCAAACATAGTTCTGATGATATCATAACAGAAAACAGACGGTTTTTCAATCGAAAATCCGTCTGTTTACAGAAAGCTGATTATTATTTCATTTTTAGTTCTTTTTTCGCACGGTCAGTAGTCACTGCTGCTTCTCAGCACCGACATTATATCCTCCATGCCGTAGCCGTAGCGCTGCAGGGCGGCTATCGCTCTGCGCCGAGCCTTCTCGTCCTGCCACGCAGTGGGATATTTTCTCTCGACGATATCGCGTATTCTGTCCGCGTTTTCATCGCGAACCGGCGTAAGCTCCTCCATGACCTGCGAAACAATCGCGTCATCTATACCCTTTTGACGAAGCTCCTGCCGGACACGGCGCGCACCGAACCTTTTTCGCGTGAAAAGCTCCTCCGCAAGACGGCGGGCATACTGCTCGTCATCCACAAGGCCAAGCTCCTCCATGCGCTCCGCCGCACGCTCAGCCGCAGACCTGTCCATTTCGGCGCGTGCTATTTTATCTGCAAGCTCCTTTTTGGAATGCGCTCTGTGCTCCAGAAGATACAAGGCCTTTTCATGTGCCCTGTGCTCCGCCGAAGCCTCAAGCAGCCCATGCAGCTCCTCGTCGCTTATCTCGTCCCCGGGCATAAAGCCGCTTCTCAGCCATGTTTCGGTATCGACCTTAACGGCCTCCTCACCGTCTATATAGAGCTGGGACAGCCTGTGCCTGCGCGGACGAACATCGGTTATTATCATTCGTCGTCATCCACCGTGATATCGATATCCGCTTTGACACTCTTCTGAGTGGAAGCCTTTTCAGCAGGTGCCGCCGGCATAACCACCGGTGTTGCAACCGGTGCAGCCTCTGCGCCGCCCCTTACGGGCTTTGCATAGAGCTTTGCGGAGTTCTCACGAACCTTCTCGGAGACTTCCTCGAAGATATCCGGGTTATCCCTGAGGAAATTTTTTGCGTTGTCGCGTCCCTGGCCTATTCTGGTGCCGTTATAGGAGAACCATGCGCCGCTCTTCTGAACTATCTCAAGGCGCTCGGCAAGGTCGAGCAGATCACCCACACGGGAGATGCCCTGTCCGTACATGATATCGAACTCTACCTCACGGAACGGCGGAGCCACCTTATTCTTGACGACCTTTACCTTGGTTCTGGAGCCGACCACCTCGGATCCGTTCTTGAGCACCTCCTTCTTTCTGACATCTAGTCTGACGGAGGAATAGAACTTAAGTGCACGACCGCCCGGTGTGACCTCCGGATTACCGTACATGACTCCGACCTTTTCACGGAGCTGATTGATGAATATCGCAACGCAATTTGACTTTGAAATAGCGCCGGCAAGCTTTCTCAACGCCTGGGACATGAGCCTTGCCTGAAGACCGACATGGCTGTCGCCCATTTCGCCCTCGATCTCGGCACGCGGAACAAGAGCTGCAACGGAGTCGACAACGATGACATCTATCGCATTGGAACGCACAAGAGCCTCGGTTATCTCCAGTGCCTGCTCGCCGGTATCCGGCTGGGAAACAAGCAAGGAATCTACATCAACGCCGAGAGCTGCTGCATAAACCGGGTCAAGGGCATGCTCAACGTCGATAAACGCAGCGTTGCCGCCGAGCTTCTGTCCCTCTGCTACGCAGTGCAGCGCAAGGGTGGTCTTACCGGAGGATTCCGGCCCGTAGATTTCGACGATTCTGCCACGCGGCAGACCGCCTATACCGAGCGCCATATCAAGGGACAAGGAACCCGTTGATATCGCCTCAACCTGCATACCGTCATTCTGGCCGAGACGCATTACAGCGCCGTCGCCGAACTGTTTCTTTATCTGTGTAAGCGCGGTTTCAAGTGCCTTTACCTTGTCTTCCGGCTTTATCTCTGCTGCTTTTCTTGTTTTTTCTGCCATCTATACTCCCTCGCTTCTCCCCGAAAGCTGCACGGGGGTCTCGTATTTTTACTGCTATTATTATACTAAATACAAACGAAAAAAGCAATGGATTTTCCGCAAATTTTCGAACATATTTTCTGTTTTGACTTTTTCAGGCAAAAAAGAGCACCGCTCATCGCAGCAGTGCTCAAACTTCACTTATATCAGCTTTCTCATTTCATCCATAAGGAGATATATCGCTGTATCATCGCCGACATAAGAAATTTTCCCGTTTTCGTCCAATTGCATCTTTCCGGAAACCTCTATCTCACTTTTTCCATTTCCTTCTACCAACAAGACACAAGAAAACGCATAGGTGTTGTTTTTCTCGGAATGCACCTCAACTTCCGTAGATTGAACCGTTACGGTAATATCTTCATTCATGGCCATAATATGCATTCCACCCATAGGAAGCGCAAGACTTTCCATCGCAATATCCGTACACGCCTCAGCGATATCAGGGAACAGAGTTTTCAACTCCACGGCGATCTCTTCTTTCGTTACAGCCGTCCTCAAAACTTCATTTTCCGAGATTTTCTCATTAGGAGCTGTAAAGATAAACTGAACCACACTTTCTATCTGTTCTTCTGCCGGATCAGATGTGCTGCAGGCTGAGAGAAGCAAGATCAAAAACAAAAGCACACTTAAAAACCTAATTGACTTTTTCATTGTATCCACCTCGCAATTCCATTTTTCTATCAGCTAATCAAGAATTCATATCCCTGCCAATAAGGATCAGTCAGCACACTTCCGCCGAAATACTCTACAGATCCTGTATTATTCATATATAGGTTGATTCCCGTAGATTGTACTGTCTCTTTTACAAATGGAGAAATATAATAATCCCCAATTTTCTTTGTCGAAAACGGCTGGTAAGTAGACCAAAGAACCTCTCTGCAATAGGTACACTGACTCAAGTACCCCCAGCCATAATTGGTTCCGGGGTTATTCGGCACTCCTGAGTAAAGATTGCCTCCGGCTCGCGGAGACATCTGGTGCTTTCCACCGGAGTTACAGGAAACAATCCAGCAAGGCGCAACCTCTTCGTCTGCTATTTTTGCAAAAGCAGTACACGGAATAGATACCAAAAACAACACAGCTAACAACAATCAAACTATTCTTTTCATGGATGTCTTCATTTGGATTTTCCTTTCTGTTAATAAAATATTTTGTCATAATGTTTGCTGCTTTCTGCTTTTCTTCTTCATAACAAACCATTGGTTTCGCCCCCTATATAAGTATTTTTATTTTCGTACTATGCTTTAATTATACTTATTGTGCTAAATTTGTCAATGCAAATTTAATTTTTTATATAATGTACAACTAAATAAAGATCACTTGTATATCTTTTGACGATAATAGTATAACAAAAAAACAGTGCGCCGCTCGTGAGAGTGACGCACTGCGATTATTTATTGAGTTTTAAGATCAAACACCCAGCAAACCGTTTGCCGCAGTCTTCATCTTTTCGATGATCTCTGCGGACTCTGCGGCGGTCTTTCCCTTGCCGGAAAGGTAAATCTTGATCTTCGGCTCGGTACCGGAGGGACGAACGATGAGCTTGCTGCCGTTTTCAAGGCGATACTCAAGCACGTTGGACTTCGGCAGAGTGAGCTCTGTCTTAACATCGCCATCCGTGCGTACGGAGAGCTTATAATCGCTCGTACCGACGACAGCATAGCCTGCTATCTCGGTGGGCGGCGTTGTGCGCAGGCTGTCCAGTATAGCGTTCATCTGCTTCATGCCCGCCTCGCCCTCGAAGGTGAAGTTCATCAGGTCGTTCTTGTAGAAGCCGTACTTGTTGTAGAGCTCATTTATCGCATCCACAAGGGTCATGCCCTTTTCTTTGTAGTAGGAGGCCATTTCGCAAACGAGCATACTGCCGTTTACAGCGTCCTTATCGCGTACATATCCGCCGGAGAGGTAGCCGTAGCTCTCCTCAAAGCCGAGGATGAAGCGCTCGGGATGTCCGCCGGCCTCAAGCAGGGCTATCTGGTCGCCTATGTACTTAAAGCCCGTAAGCACGCGGCGAATCTCGATGCCGTAATCCTTGGCAATGTCATTTACCATGTCTGTGGAAACTATTGTAGTTACCGCAACAGGAGCCTCCGGCATGGTTCCGCGCTCAGTAGCGCACTGTGCGATGTAGTTCAGCAGGAGTATGCCGACCTCGTTGCCCGTCATGAGTACGTATTCGCCGTGCTGATTGACGGCAATACCAACGCGGTCGCAGTCCGGGTCGGTTGCAAGGAGAAGATCGGGCTTCACCTTTTCGCAAAGCTCCAGACCCTTCTGCAGAGCCTCTCTTATCTCAGGGTTCGGATACGGGCAGGTCGGGAAGTTTCCGTCCGGCTCACTCTGCTCCGGAACCACTGTAACATCCTTTACGCCTATTTTATCAAGAATGCGCAGCACGCACATCTTGCCGCTGCCGTTGAGCGGTGTGTAGACCAGCTTGAGGTTATCAGCCGGCTTGCCGAGTATGCTTTCTTTGTAAACATCCTCGATAAATGCGCTTATGGTCTCTTCGCCGATATATTCGACGGAGCCCGCTGCCAGTGCATCCTCAAACGGAATCTTCTTTACATCTGCGAAAATATCGAGTGCCTCAATCTCGGCCATTATGCCATCGGCCATGTTCTCGGTGACCTGGCAGCCGTCACTGCCATATGCCTTGTAGCCGTTGTACTTTGCCGGGTTGTGGCTTGCCGTAACGCAAATACCTGCATCGCACTTAAGGTGACGCACTGCATAGGAAAGGGACGGTGTGGGCATGAGCTGGGGATATACATATGCCTTTATTCCGTTTGCCGCCAGAACAGCAGCAGCCTCTCTTGAGAAGAGAACACCCTTGTTGCGGCTGTCATGTGCAATTGCAACGGACAGCGGCTTGTTCTCAGTATTATTCTTATTCAGATAATTTGCAAGACCCTGTGTAGCCTTTCTGACTGTATATACATTCATACGGTTGGTACCTGCACCTATAACACCGCGCAGACCGCCTGTACCAAACTCAAGATCTCTATAAAAACGGTCATTTATCTCTTCCTGCTGACCTTTAATGGAGAGCAATTCTTCCGTAAGGTCACTGTCATCCAGCTCAACGCTGAGCCATCTCTCGTATTCTGTCATAGTTTTATCCTCCGGTTCGTTAATTGGGCGCGCAGCTATCATGCCATGCTCTCAAGATAAGAGTATCATTTTTTATAGTCAATGTCAATGACAAAAGCCATCGGTTATTGTCATTTTCTATGAACAATGTTTGTCAGAATGCCCTGCGGCAAAATATCTATCACGCCGCAGCTTGCACCATAACCCGATGCACTGCCGGGATTCATGATATGCAGACCGTCATCATATTCGCAGACAGCCTGATGTGTATGGCCGAAAAGCAATATATCGGCCTGTGCCTCCCTCGCCGCACATACTATGTTGTACATGGTGAATTTCACGTTGTATTCATGCCCGTGAGCGCAGAATATCCTCTTTCCATCAAGGTTTATTATCTCCTTAAGCGGAGCATCCGAGCCGAAATCGCAGTTTCCGCGCACCGTAATAAACGCTATCTCCGGGAACAGGCTGCGCATAAGCTCTATATCCCTTTGGCCGTCACCCAGAAATATGACGGCATCGGCGCGGCGATTGCGCGATATCATCTCCTTCATGAACTCCGGTGAGCCGTGGGAATCCGAAAAAACCAATATTTTCATTTTACATATACGCTCCCGAGCGGAGCGGCTCCTCTCTTTATTTTTTTGCATTATTTGGCCCCTCAGTGCATATCCTGTATAGAAAACGTCTGTAAGGAGGCAAGCACATTGAACGAAGACCGTATGCAGGCACTGCTGAAGCTTGCAGCGAGCCGCCTGCACACAACACCGGAGCAGCTTCGCTCCGCCGCCGAAAACGGCAATTTGAGCGGCATTACCGGGCAGACGGGAAATTATCAGGCAGAGCAGCTCAAAAAGCTTCTGAGCGACCCTGAGGCCGCAAAAAAGCTGCTCTCCACACCGGCCGCAAAAAAACTTTTCGACACGCTGAACGGTGACAAATAGCCCATAAAGGAGGGACCCGACATGGACGATCTTTCTGCTGCCGTCAGGGAAATCATGAGTGACCCGCAGAGCATGGCGCAGATACAGAGCCTTGCGCAGTCCCTCGGCCTCAGTGACGCACCTGCCGCCGCACCTCAGCCGAAAAACGAGCTTACCGATCCAATGCTGTCCACCCTTATGCGGATAGCACCGCTGCTCAGCGCGGCAAGCGAGGACGATGATTCCATCAGACTTCTGGCGGCACTGCGTCCGCTGCTCGGGCAGGAGCGGCAGAAACGGCTGGACGAAGCCGGGCGCATACTGAGACTTTTGCGCCTGCTGCCCATACTCCGCGACAGCGGACTGTTGCAAAATATACTGTAGGACGGTGAGAAAATGCCAAGCAACATGCCGGATCAGCGCTCGATAAACGAGGCTTTGAGGCGCGCACGTGAAATGCAGAGCCGCGGAAGAGCGGCAGAGGTCAGCCCTTTTGAGGAGCTTCAAGCAGCACCGCAAAAAGCCGACACGCAGGCCGATAAAATTCAGCCAAAATCCAACAAAGCGGCCGCATCGCCGCTCGACCTCCTGATGAAGGATCGCGAGCGCGTGCTGATATTGGCGCTTCTCATCCTGCTCTCGGGCGAAAACGGCAGTACCGAGCTTCTTTTTGCACTGATGTATTTACTGATCTGATAACATTATACTCTTATTACTCGAAAAAGAAAACCAAAAACAGCTAAAAGCACGTATACCACATGAAGGTGATATACGTGCTTTCTCAGCTTAAATTATCTTCTGTTGTCGCGTCTCGGGCGATCGTTTCTCGGACGGTCGCTACGCTCGCGGCGGGGCTTATCGGAGAGGGTGTTCTCCGGCACTGCGCCATCGAGATCGATGAGAGCGTCGCGGCGGGAGAGATTCAGACGACCCTTTTCGTCTATCTCAAGCACCTTAACCTTGATGATATCACCTACGTTTACAACGTCTGTTACATTCTCTGTGCGGCGAACATCGAGGTGGGAAACATGAACAAGGCCTTCCTTGCCCGGAGCGATCTCAACAAATGCACCGAAGTCCATGATACGTGTGACCTTACCGCTATAGTATGAGCCCGGCTCGGGATCGTTAACGATAGTGTCGATGATGTCCATAGCACGGCGGCACTTCTCGATATCGATGCCGGATACATAGCAATGTCCGTCGTCCTCAATATCAATTGTGACCTCGCACTCTGCGCAGATCTTCTGGATGACCTTTCCGCCGGAGCCGATGACCTCACGGATCTTATCGACCGGAACGGTTGTGGAGAGCATCTTCGGAGCATACTTGGAAAGCTCTGTACGCGGCTCGGAGATAACCGGAAGCATAACCTCATCGAGGATGTAGTTTCTTGCCTTATGAGTCTTAGCAAAGGCTTCCTTTATCATATCCGGTGTAAGACCGGTGATCTTAAGGTCCATCTGGATAGCTGTGATACCCTTCTTGGTACCTGCTACCTTGAAGTCCATATCGCCGAAGAAGTCCTCGAGGCCCTGGATATCGACCATTGTCATCCAGCGGTCGCCCTCGGTGATAAGGCCGCAGGAGATACCTGCAACCGGAGCCTTGATCGGAACGCCTGCTGCCATCAGTGCCAGTGTGGAGCCGCAGATGGAGCCCTGGGATGTAGAGCCGTTGGAAGAGAGAACCTCGGAAACCAGGCGAATGGTGTACGGGAATTCCTCTACCGGCGGGATAACCGGAACAAGTGCACGCTCTGCCAGTGCGCCATGGCCGACCTCACGTCTGCCCGGGCCTCTGGAAGGCTTTGTCTCGCCTACGGAGTAGGACGGGAAATTGTAGTGGTGGATATATCTCTTGGATTCCTCATCATCGATACCGTCGAGAAGCTGATTATCACGTGTGGAGCCGAGAGTTGCAACTGTCAGAACCTGTGTCTGACCTCTTGTAAACATACCGGAGCCGTGTACGCGCGGCAGGAGGTCGACCTCAGCAGCCAGCGGACGGATCTCGTCCATGCCTCTGCCGTCGACACGCTTCTGCTCATCAAGCAGCCAGCGGCGAACAACAAACTTCTGTGTCTTGTACATGCACTCGTCGATCTTAGCTGCCTGATCGGGATAGATCTCGTCGAAGTGCTCATGTACCTTCTCATATACCGGCTTCAGGCGCTCATCACGAACGGTCTTGTCGTCGGTATCAAGTGCTGCCTTAACGTCCTCGATTGCGAAGTTCTTGACAGCCTCAAACATCTCCTCATCCGGCTCGTTGGACGGATAGGAGAACTTCTCCTTGCCGATCTCAGCCTGGATGCCCTTGATGAACTCAATGATCTTCTGGTTTTCTGCATGGCCTGCCATGATGCCGTCGAACATATCCTCATCGGATACCTCGTTAGCGCCTGCCTCGATCATAGCGATACGCTCGCTTGTGGAAGCGACTGTAACAGCCATTTCGGATACCTTGCGCTGCTCCGCAGTCGGGTTGATAACGAACTTGCCGTCAACAAGACCAACAGAAACACCGCTGATCGGGCCATTCCACGGAATATCGGAAATGGAGAGAGCGACGCTCGTACCGACAAGGGCTGCGATCTCCGGAGAGCAATCCGGATCAACGGACATAACTGTGCAAACGATGGAAACATCGTTTCTCATATCCTTCGGGAACAGCGGACGGATCGGGCGGTCGATCATACGGCAGACAAGGATAGCCTTATCTGTCGGGCGGCCCTCACGCTTCAAGAAAGAGCCCGGTATCTTACCTACGGAGTAGAGCTTCTCCTCAAAGTCAACGGACAGCGGGAAGAAGTCGATGCCGTCACGCGGCTTTGCAGCTGCTGTAGCTGCAACATGTATTGTGGTTTCGCCGTAGCGAACGAGGCACTCGCCGTTTGCAAGCTGTGCCATTTTGCCGGTCTCTATTTTGAGCGGACGTCCGGCAAATTCAGTTTCAAACACTCTGAAATTCTCAAACATTTGCTTTTTCCTTTCCCCCAGAAACGCCGGGATCAGCAGTCTCAAACCGTTTAACAATAAAACCAACGCACACGGGCGCCATATGCGCTCGTTTCACTGCTAAACAGTTTTCGGCTACCTTTTTAAGTTGTGTAATAGTATAATCGGCTGCGCGGGGTGCGCGCAGCCGAAAATTGACAAAAATTACTTACGGATACCAAGCTCAGCAATGATAGCTCTGTAACGCTCAATGTCAACCTTTGTGAGGTAGTTGAGCAGGCTTCTTCTCTGGCCAACCATCTTCAGCAGGCCGCGACGGGAGTGGTGATCCTTCTGGTTTGTACGCAGATGATCTGTGAGGTCGTTGATTCTCTTTGTGAGAACTGCGATCTGAACCTCGGGAGAGCCTGTATCGCCCTCATGACGTGCATACTTCTTGATGATCTCTGTCTTTTCGCTCTTCAGCATTGTGGTTTCCACCTTTTCATAAAATATTTCCACGCTCACAGGTACGGGTCGGTGTGATCCCTGCGAAATTACTTTCCAAAAGGGTTAGTCCCGAATCCGTGGACGGGCACTACGATAGTATAGCACAAAGCCTCTGCCTTTGCAAGCAGATTTTTTCTATTTTTCCGCACACCGCTTGACAGAATTTAATTTTCCGTATACTATTAGTAGTAATCTTTAAGTATGATCAGTATGTCGAATAAATTGTTTTTATGGCACACCGCAGCCGCGCCCCGGCGTGACTGTTCCCGATCGGTACACAGCATAAGCTCTTTGACAGACTGGCAGGATATTGCAGCTTTACATGAATCAGTTGAATCATTTCAGAAAGGGGAAAGCCATAATGGGCAAAAACGTCAGCGAAGCCTCGAACAGGATCGCTGTTGTAACAGATACTAACAGCAGTATAACCGCCGAAGAAGCCAAAAAGCTTGGTATACACCTTGTTGCCATGCCTTTTGTCGTTAACGGACAGAATTATTTTGAAGAAAAGAACTGCACCTATGAGCATTTTTTCGAAATGCTCGAAAACGGTGATGATGTTTCCACCTCTCAGCCGGCACCCGGCGATATAACCGCATTGTGGGAATCACTACTTGTTTTGTATGACAGCATAATACATATCCCCATGTCCTCCGCACTCAGCAGTGCATGTGCAACCGCAAAGATACTTGCAGAGGAATACGGCGGACGTGTATTCGTTGTCGATAACAAGCGTATTTCCGTTACACAGCGCGAATCCGTACTGGATGCGCTCACCCTGATAGAGCAGGGCTACTCCGCCGAGGATATATGCAGTAAACTTGAAGCCGCTTCCTATAACTCCAGCATCTACCTTGCCGTAAATACTCTTGAGCTTTTGAAGAAGAGCGGTCGTGTCACACCGGCCGGTGCCGCAATAGCAACTCTTCTCGGCTTGAAGCCCGTTTTGCAGATACAGGGCGGAAAGCTCGATGCATTTGCAAAGGTACGCGGAATGCAGGCTGCCGAAAAGGCGATGCTCCGTGCAGCCGAAAACGATATTCAGACTCGCTTTGCCGGCAAGAAGGTACATATACAGCTTGCCTATTCCGGAGATATCAAGCTGGCACAGGACTGGAAGAAAACCGTGCGCAAGTACTTTGATGACAGCAAAATAGAGCTTTACAAGCTGCCGATTAGCATTAGCTGCCATGTCGGCGCAGGCGTAAAGGCTATTGCCATCGAGGAATATTTCGAATAATTCTCAGCATAACAAAAGTGACCGACTTTAAAGTCGGTCACTTTTTTGCTTTATATAGCTCTGCTGTTACAATAATTCACGAATATTTCACGCGCCGTAACGGCATTCTGCTCTATCACACCGCGAAGCTCCTCAAGGCCAGAGAACTTTCTCTCGTCCCTTATAAAGCCCAAAAGCTCAAGCCTAAGCACCTTGCCGTACAGGTCGCCGGAGAAGTCCGGTATCCAGGTTTCGGACAGTGCATGATCCGACCCGACGGTCGGCTTTACACCGACATTTGTCACACCGCAGTAAGCCTTGCCGTCAATATAAACCGCCGAGGCATAAACGCCGAAGCGCGGCAGTATGAAATTATCCGGAAAAGCCTGATTTATCGTCGGTATGCCGATGGTTCTTCCAAGGTGATTGCCGTGTACGACCTCGAACTTAAATCCGAACGGCCTGCCGAGCATTTCAGCCGCCTTACCGACCTCACCGTCGGAAAGCAATGCCCTGATGCGCGTTGAGCTGATACGCTCGTCGCCGAGCATCACAGGCTTTGCCACATTCAGCTCAATGGCATTTTCCTCGCAGAAGCTGCGCAGAGTACCAATATTTCCGGCTGCGTTTTTGCCAAAGCAAAAATCCGCTCCGCAGGATATCAGCTTTGCATTCACAGCGTCCCTGAGAGTGACAAGAAAGCTTTCCGGGCTCCAATCCGAAACATCCGAGAAATTCGGTATTATAACCGCCTCCACGCCCCAGCTCTCAAGTATTCTGAGTCTTTCCTCCGGCGTGGTGAGGTAACTGCATTTGCCGGCCAGCTTTTCGGCGGGGTTATCAAGGAATGTGAAAACAGTAGGCATGTATCCGCTGTCGATCACTCTGTTTATAACCGCCCTGTGCCCTGTATGCAGGCCGTCGAAGGCACCAAGCGCCACCGCTGTTTTAGAATTTTCAAAAAAAGCCCTTATTTCATCCGTTTCACGGATAACCTTCATCTTCTCCGATCCCTTCCTGTTCCATACGGCTTACACGAATGCCTTTACATATTTCAGCTCGCCGTTATTCACACGAACGAGCCCGTAAAACTTATCCATACAATAAACCGTCAGCATGTCCCCATCCCTGAGAGCGATGCGCGGCATACGGCACCTCTTTGGGTCTATGGCGCCGCCGTTCAAAAAGCGCTGTCCCTGTGCTGCCGTAAGCATGACCGACGGCAGCGTGGAAAACAGCCTTTCCACCGGCCTCAGGAATATATCCACATCCCCGGTTTCACGGTGTGCACGCAGCTCCTCGAGTGAAACGGCATCCTCCAGCGTGAAGCCGCACGCCGCTGTTCTGCGCAGAGCCGTCATAACGCCGCAGGACGAAAGCGCCTGAGCGATATCCTCGATCAGCGTTCTTATATATGTGCCCTTTGAGCAGGTTACCGAGAGTCTGCCGCACTGCTCAGCCTCGTCATATTCGAGCAGCTCAAGCTGCTCTATATGTATCGGCCGCGCTTCACGCTCCACCTCTATGCCCTGTCTTGCAAGCTTATAGAGACGCTGACCGTTCACGGATACCGCCGAATACATCGGCGGCACCTGCATTATATCCCCGGTAAACTGCGGCAAAGCCGTCCGCAGCGCCTCAAGCGTCACCCTTGTGCCACTTGTCTGCACGATATTGCCCGTGATATCCCCCGTGTCGCGCCTTTCTCCGAAGCGAAACGAGGCCTCATAGGTCTTATCGGTATCGGGCAGCAGTGAGGCCGCCTTTGTAGCCTTTCCGAGCAGCAGGGGCAGCACACCCGTGGCCATGGGGTCCAGTGTACCCGTATGCCCTATGTGCCTTTCATGTGCCGCACCGCGCACCACGGCCACGGCATCGAAGGATGTGAAATCCTGCGGCTTATCCAAAACGATTATTCCATCCATTTATTCACCATTCCGAGGGAAAGCCGCTGTTACCAGCCGGCCTCCTCAACAAAGCTGTAGAAATCCTTTTCCGCGCCCTCATCCTCGGCACTGATTGTTCCCACAGTCTCAGTATATACGATAAATTCTTCCTTGCCGTCAAGCGCGAAAAGCTCGTCGCACAGCTTCTGCTCATAGGCGCCTATTCCGCATGTGCCAAGTCCCACGGCAGAGCTGGCAAGATACAATGCTTCGCCCACATGGCCCATATCTATGAGGGAAATGTGGTGGTCAAAGTAACCGTATCTCCATTCGTTTCTGTACGGCACATATGACCAATAGAACACGACGGCGGACTTTGCGGCCCATTTCTGGCCGCAGAGCGACTCATTGACGGTATCATCGATTTCTTCTACCGGGCCGAGGTATTCAAGCTGATTCAGCACGGGAAGATAGTGGTACCGGCCCGGCTCAAGCCCCTCGACCTTACGCACGAGCAGGTAGGTCTCGAAGGGATGTCTTGCGCCACCGCACGGAACCGTGCGAAGCGTGGCATACTTTTTGCCGCGTATACCCTTTATACCCTGCGAGGCCCACAAAAGGAACGAAAGCTCCAAAAGTGTTATGGGCTCATCCGTATATACACGGGAGGACACTCGGCTGTAGATAACGCTGAGCAGATCCTTTTTCAGGCCGAGCGGTTTAAAATCCATCGGCAGGTCTATGCGAACGTCGCTGACCGGCTCCTTTACGAGGGGCGGCTGCGGCAGCATCTGCTGCTGATCCGACTTAAAATCCTCGGGTTCCCTTGTGAAATCCGCTTTCAGGCGGCTACGTGAGGCTTCTCTGAGCTCCTCAAGCTTCTCCGGTGTAAAGTCTGCCATTTTCATACTATCAGCTCCTGTCGACAAAATCAAAGATTTTTGATCGCGTCCCCACACGCCTCGATAATGAGGCGCTTTGCCTCGGCAAGATCACAGTAAAGTGTGCAGCCGGCGGCACCCTTGTGTCCGCCGCCGCCGAAGCGTGCGCATACCTCAGCGGCATTCGCCGGCTCGGTAGCTCTCATCGATATCTTGTATTCGTTCTCGCCGCGCTCCTTTATCGTAAGGCCGAAGACAACGCCCTCCACCTGACGAATAATCGAGGACACGCCGTCAAGGTCGCCCTCGGATGCGCCCGTCGAGGAAACAAGTTCCTCCGTAAGGCAGAGTACGGCGCATTTATCGTCGTGATAGAACTCCATATCGCTGTAAACACGCTTCAAAAGCTCTATTGCAGCGCGGCTCTTTGTATCGAACATAACGCGGTTTATGGTTACTGCATCCGCACCAAGCTCTATGAGGTCGGCCGCCGTGCGGTAGGTCTTAGGCGTTGCATTGGAATACTTGAAGCATCCGGTATCGGTCGAGATGCCGGTGTACAGGCAATTTGCAATTTCCGGAGTGATTCTTACACCGAGCTCCGGTATAAGAGCCGCCATAAGCTGACATGCCGCCGCTGCATCGCCCTCCACCCAGGTCTCCTTTGCGAACAGCCTGTGTGTCTCATGATGATCTATGGCAAGGTCGGCGTTTTCCCCAAGGCTCTCCAGGGAGCCGAGCAGGGCCTTATCCGCAACATCCACCGTGACGATTCTCTCCGACTCAAACTCCGAAAACTCGATCCCGTCGAACATATACGAAAACTTCTCCGGCACCTCATCCGCGCAGCGGAACTGCACCGATTTTCCCATGGATATCAATGCACGGCTGAGTGCTGAGGCGCACCCCAGAGTGTCACCGTCCGGTGAACGGTGGCTCAATATCAAAATTTTATCCCATGACCGCAGAAGCTGTGCGGCGCGGTACATATCTGCCATAAGCGTTACCTCTGTTATCAGTTATTTCTTCTCCAGATCATTCAGTATGCGCGAAATATTTGCGCTGTACTCAATGGAATCCGTTGCCTTGAATATCATTTCCGGAACATGACGCAGCTTTAGGCGTGCACCAAGCTCTCTGCGTACGAAGCCGGCTGCGCTCTTAAGCCCCTTTACGGCGTTATTTGCGGCATCCATGCCCTCCATTGCGCTGACATACACTGTGCAGTATGAAAGGTCATTTGTGACTTCAACTCTTACAACGCTCAGCAGAACGCCGCTGACGCGCGGATCCTTGAGCTCTCTGAGTATTGCGGATATCTCACGGCGGATATCCTCTGTGGTTCTGCCCAACTTATGACTTGGCATTCTTCATTCTCCTATCGTCTATCAAATCAAAGTGACCGCGCCCCGCCAATGGGGACGCGGCCAACCCGTCTTTTAGTCTCTGTATTCTTCCATTTCGTATGCTTCGAGGATATCGCCGATCTTGATATCGCTGAATCTCTCCAGTGTAATACCGCAATCATAGCCGTCAGCTACCTCGCGGACGTCATCCTTAAAGCGGCGCAGGGAGGCTATCTTATCATCGGCAACGATGATACCGTCACGTACAAGGCGTACCTGAGCATTACGAACGATCTTACCGGATGTAACGTGACCGCCGATTACCATGCCGACGTTAGTGATCTTGTAGACCTCACGGCATTCTGCCTTGCCGAGAAATACCTCACGGTACTTCGGAGCCAGCATACCCTTCATAGCAGCCTCTATCTCCTCTATGCAATCATAGATGATACGGTACAGGCGCATATCAACACCGTCACGCTTTGCGCTTTCCTCGGCAACAGCATCCGGACGGACGTTGAAACCGACGATAATGGCGTTGGATGCATTTGCAAGCATAACGTCGCTCTCGCTTACCGCACCGACTGCACCGTGGATAACATGCACGCGAACTTCGTCGTTTGTAAGCTTTTCGAGGGACTGGCGAACTGCCTCAACGGAGCCCTGAACGTCAGCCTTAACGATGACCTTAAGCTCCTTCATTTCGCCTTCCTTCATCTGCTCAAACAGGTTATCGAGTGTAACCTTTGTCTGAGAGTTGAACATTTCTTCCTTCTGCTCTGTGATTCTCTGCTCAACGAGCTCTCTTGCAAGGCGCTCATCGGAAACGGCGTTGAAGATATCGCCGCCTACCGGTACCTCGTTAAGACCTGTGATCTCGACCGGAACGGACGGGCCTGCCTCTGTAACGCGCTCGCCGCGCTCATTGGTCATTGCACGTACACGGCCGACGGTTGTGCCTGCCACGACGATATCGCCGATATGCAGAGTACCGTTCTGAACCAGAACAGTTGCGACCGGGCCGCGGCCCCTGTCAAGACGAGCCTCGATGACCGTACCCTTTGCAGCTCGATCCGGGTTTGCCTTAAGCTCCTTCATATCTGCAACAAGAGTGATCATCTCGAGAAGATCATCTATGCCCATTTTGGTGTGTGCGGATACCGGGATGCAGGGAACGTCTCCGCCCCACTCCTCGGGAACAAGCTCATACTCTGTAAGCTGCTGCTTTACCTGATCCGGGTTTGCAGTCGGCTTATCCATCTTGTTTATGGCAACGATTATGGAAACGCCCGCTGCCTTTGCGTGGTTGATAGCCTCAACAGTCTGCGGCATTATGCCGTCATCGGCTGCAACGACGAGAACTGCGATATCCGTTACCATTGCACCTCTCGCACGCATTGTTGTAAATGCTGCGTGACCCGGTGTGTCGAGGAAGGTAACATCGCGGTCATCCACCTTAACGCGGTAAGCACCGATGTGCTGAGTTATGCCGCCTGCCTCGCCTGCGGTGACATTTGCGTGACGGATAGCATCCAGAATGGAGGTCTTGCCGTGGTCAACGTGACCCATAACAACGACGACCGGTGCACGGGGAACGAGATTTGCCTCATCGTCCTCGCTGTCATCGATGATACGCTCCTCGATGGTGACGACGACCTCTTTTTCGACCTTTGCGTGGAATTCATCCGCGATGAGCTCCGCTGTATCGTAGTCGATAGTATCGTTTATGGAAGCGAAAACACCGTTCATCATCAACTTCTTGATGACCTCGGCACTTGTAGCCTTAAGACGCAGTGCGAACTCGCCGACGGTGATCTCCTCCGGAATTGTTATGGTGATAGCCTTTGCCTTACGCTCTGCTGCAATACGGCTGAGACGCTCTGCCTCCGTCTCACGCTTTGCGCTCTTCTGCTTGCCGCGGCGCTGGCTCTTCTGGTTGATTTTCTGCTTGGCGGCTACGGTGTCGTTCTTCACCTTATCATATGCCATGCGGTCGTACTTTTCGTTGTACTTGTCGATATTAACGCTGACGGTTCGTGTGTCGACAACGCGGCGTGTGGAGCCCCTTGTCTCCTCAACGTTATTTGCGGAATTATCAGCCGGAGCTGCTGCCTGAGCGGGTGCGCTCTTCTGTGCGGCATTATTGCTCTTCTGCTGATTGTTCTGCTGGCCCGGCTTACGGTCATTCTTCTGATTTTTGTTGCCGTTGCCTGCATTGCGGTCATTTTTCTGACCGTTCTGGCGCTTCTGGCCGTCCTTATTGCCCTGATTCTGAGCCTTCTGGCCCTGGGGCTTCTTCTCCTGCTGGGGCTTTTCGCTCTTCTGCTGCGGCTCTGCCTTATCGCGTGCTGCAAAATATGTGTCAAAATCGCCCACTGCGTGATCCTGTGTAAACTTATCAAAAACGATATTCAGTTCGTCTTCCTCCAATGCTGTCATATGCTTTTTCGGCTCCTCTACATACTTGCCGAGGATATCCAGTACTTCCTTATTCGGAACGTCAAGGTCCTTCGCGACCTCATGCACTCTGTACTTTACCATCATATACGCAATTCCTCTCTTTCTTCGGCTGCCCCAAGCTCCTGCCTCAGCTTCTTTGCAAAGCCTTCATCGCAAATAGCCAAAACGCCTGTTTTTTTGCCGATCGCTGTGGATATATCCGCCATTGTGAACTCTGTCTCAATGCAATCCACGGAATACTTATTCGCTTCAAACCGCACATTTTTTTTGGTTTTATCGGAAAGATCCGCTCCCAACAGCGCCAGCCGGCATACGCCGCTTTTCATAGCACCCACTGCGGTATCATAGCCCCAATTGAGCTTTCCGGCCCGCATGGCAAGCCCCAATGCTGACAAAGCCTTATTCATCATCGGCACCGCCCTTTTCTCCGGCACAAAGCTCAGCATACATAGCCTCATACACCGCATCATCTATGCGGCAGGAAAATGTGCGTTCAAATCGGCGCGCCTTCTGTGCCTTTTTAAGGCACTCCGGGTCATGGCACACGTATGCGCCGCGTCCGGGCTTTCTGCCGGTAAGGTCCAGCGATATCTCGCCGCCGGTCTGTACGCCCTCAACTTCCCTGATAGGTGCTCTCACCACGCGCACCAGCTCTTTCTTCGGCTTCATTTCGCCGCAGCCCGCACACATTCGAAGCGGAATCTTCTTTTGTTTGACCATAATATCACCCTTCTCAGAAAAAGCTTTTACGCGAAGTCAAGCGTATTTTAAGCCTCTTCCTCGCCGTAGAAGCCGCTTTCCGGCTTAATGTCGATCTTCCAGCCTGTAAGCTTTGCGGCAAGACGGGCATTCTGGCCCTTATTGCCTATTGCAAGGGAGAGCTGGCTGTCCGGAACCGTTACCTTGCAGGTATGTGAACCGTCCTCTGCTACCTCAACGGAAAGAACTGTAGCCGGCGCAAGAGCGGAGGCGATGAACTTCTCCGGCTCCTCGCTGTAATCGACTATATCCATCTTCTCACCGCCAAGCTCATTGACGATATCGGAAACACGTGCGCCGCGAGCGCCGATGCATGCGCCGACCGCATCAACATCCGGGTTATGGCTGAGCACTGCGATCTTGCTTCTGGAGCCTGCCTCACGTGCAACTGCCTTAATCTCGACCGTGCCGTCGAATATTTCCGGAACTTCCTTTTCGAACAGACGACGGATGAGATCCGGGTGTGTACGGGAAATAATTGCCTTCGGGCCCTTTTCGGTCTCCTTTACGTCGACCACATATACCTGAACATGGTCGCCTTCCTTAACATTCTCTGTGCCTACCTGCTCGCTCTTCGGCAGAACAGCCTCGGCCTTGCCTATCTTCAGGGAGAGTGCGCCGGTCTTCGGGTCAACACGCTCGACAAGTGCGCTGACAAGTTCCTGATTACGGCTCTTGAACTCCTCCATCATCTGTCCACGCTCGCTGTCGCGAATGCCCTGACGGATGATGTTTCTTGCTGTCTGAGCAGCAACGCGACCGAACTGCTTTGTATCCAGTCTGTGACGTACAAAGCCGCCGATCTGAGCACGCGGGTCATACTGCTTTACAACCTCAAGAGCGATCTCTCTGTTTGTATCCACAGCCTCTTCAACGATCTCCTTGCGCAGGAAAACATCGAACTTGCCCTCATCGGGATCCATATCGATGACAACATCCTCGTTGCCGTAGCTGTTCTTACATGCTGTAACTATAGCCTTCTTGATCTTATCGATCATAAAATCTGCCGGTATTCCCTTTTCGGCCTCAAGCAGCTTAAGAGCCTCAAAAAGCTCTCTGCCGTCATTGTTCTCTGCCTTCTTAACTGTTTTTCTTGCCATTTTCCGATCTACCTGCCTTTACTGGTTTTGCCATTTTCAGAAATTTAATACTCTTCTATCAAATTGACGGAGGAACATTCCTTTCTTGTGAACGTTACCGTGGTGTCCTCATCGATTATTACCTCGAAGTCGCCGTTCTCCATCACATCAATCAATATTCCTTCAAGCTCTCTAACGCCGTTTTCCATGGGGCGGATGAGCTTAACATGCACGGGAGCCTCCAGAAAAGCCTCGAAATGCTCCTGACGGGTGAGCTTTCTGTTTATGCCCGGAGAGGAAACCTCCAGCATGTACTCCTGTGAAATAGGATCCTCCTTATCGAGCACGGGGCTGAGCGCATGTGTCATATCAACACAGTCATCGATGCTTACACCCTCGGGCTTATCGATGTATATTCTCAGGTACCAGTCGGCACCCTCCTTGGTAAAGGTAACATCCCACAGGGTGAGTCCCAGCTCAGCGGCCAACGGCTGCGCAAGACCACGCACGATATCCGTTGTGCTGCCTCTCTTTTTCTTTTCTTCTGCCATAATGCGCATTCCTTTCCGCAGACCATTTTGCCCGCAATACAAACAAAAGAGCGGGTCGCCCCACTCTTTCATCATCCTACTATCTAACATAGAAGATTATAGCACAGTTATTCATCTTTTGCAAGTGCAATCTTCACTTTACAGGTCGAAAAAGCCGCCGCTTTCAGTCGGTTTTTAGGCCATATCCCACATACAGCAACCGCTTACGGCTGAAATCATCCCCATAAACGGCAAAAGCACCGGACGCTGACATCCGGTGCCTGTAGCTGCTGTGAAATTATTCCAATGAACCGAAGTTTCCGATGATATCGTTCTTCTCAATGAGACTCTCGATATCGGAATTACGTACAACACCAACGGTCTGGCCGTTCAGCACTGCAACGCAGCGGCGGTCATTTGTCGGGTGTGCATAGAACTCGATCACATCGACATCATCACCCTCAAAGTACTCATAGTTGAATGTGATGAGTGCATCGCCGACCGGCTCCACAGTCTCCTCGTTCATTACGCAAACGCTGAGCATGGACATGTAGAACGGCTGGTATGCTGTGTCGTAGCTGATCTCCTTGCCGTCCTTCTCAATGGAGAGATCGTAGAACGGCTGACCCTCGGAGGACTTCTCCTCGTTTATGGAGCGTGTTACGTCGTAAACGTTCTTGCCATTCTTATCCTCGACGGTGAGAGTTTCCACCTGCTTGATATTGATGAGGTATACATAGCTCTCGCGCAGCTCGAACACGGTCTTGTTAGACCATGTATTTACGCTGCTCTTGTCGATGAGATAAATTGTAGCCTTGTCGTCCACCATGAGGCTGTACTGACCGTCGACAAGCTTGCCGAGCACCAGCTTATGAACCTCGTCGTTTATTTCAAAATCGAAAACGACCTCGGGATCATCGAAGCCCCACTCTGTCAGATCCTCCTCCGTAGCGTTGACTACAGCCACGGTATCGGCCTGAATGCTTGTGACCTGCTCCACGATGCTGTCCATCTGTGAGGTGCTTGCACCTGCAAATATCGGAGTGGACATGACATATGTGTAAACTCTGTTATCGGATGCCTCAAGATTGATCTCTTCCGGATAATTCTTGCCAGAGAACTTCATATAGCCTGTTACAGCCTCATTCTCAACGATAGTGCCATCCTCTGCCACCTCGTTATTGGAGGCAATGGTGAGCACCTGCTTGTTGACAAAGTCCATCTGCTTCTGCTCAAGCTGTGATGCAACGGAAGCGATATAGACTGTGCCGTCATAGAGAATGTAGCGGCCGCTGGATTCACCGGCTGTTCTGCCGATGATAATGGTTGTTGTTGTACCGTCCTTATAGGTGGTCGTGCCCTTTGCCATGCCATCTCCGTCAAGGCCGTACTCGGCAAGATTCTGAACCTCGCCGATCACCTTTTTGGAGCTGAGCAGGTAGAAGTTCCTTGCTACCGAGGCAATCTGTGAATTGAGAACCTTGGTGCCTTCAAGATTCTTGAAGGTAAACGTATTGTTCTCCTCGACGTCCTCACTGTCCTTTGTGGGGATGATCTCCCATGTTTCACCGACGATATTGTTCTCAACAACTATCTCGACAACGTCATTGATGTTGTTGTCCAGAATGCTGCCTGTTTCAACTATCGCCTCGGATGAAGCGGAGGATTCCTCCGTCTGCACCTCGCTGTCTGCGGCGGGGAGCTTCATCAGCACCACCGCTGCCACACCGAGCACCAGCAATACCACAAGGGCAATGATTATATTTTTTGCTGTTTTTTTCATGTTGATCCCTTTCCTGTCGGCGGAATTACAGATGTCTTCTTCTGAGGAAGATTACCAGACCTGCTGCAAGAACAGCCAGCGGAACCACAACAACGAACAGAACGAGACCTACCATGTTGATAACCGCAGCGGAAGCTGTGATATCGAGGGTATTTGTCTGAGTCTGGCTGACTGTGAGACCGACACGTGTATCATTTGTGTTTGTAAGCATCTTGAACAGATCGGTCGTAAGTGCCTTGTTGCCGAAGGTGGTATTGCCGAGGAAGTCCGGTGTGTAGTTCATGGAGCAGCCGTCCATGATTACGTTTGCCTGGATCTTGCTGTCGTCATCGACATAGCGCTGTGCCAGAGCAACGATTGTGTGTACATCCGTCTCCGGGCTCTCCTGAGCTGTCTCTTCGATACCTGTGATGTATGCGGTATCGTTGGTCTCAACCAGGGAGTATGTCATGATAGCATTGTTTGCCTTGAAGAGGCACTCGACCTCTGCGGATGCAGGCATAACAAGATTATTGTAAGAGCCGTTGAGGTAGGTTGTGTTGACATTTGCCAGAATGTAGATAGCCTGACCGGAGCCCGTGCTGATATAACGGGTATTGTCGCTTTCCTGAATAACACCGACTGTGGGATTGAGACCCCATTCGTTGAGGAAGGACTTAAGGTTGGGCATGTTATCCCAGTTCTGTGTGGGGTAGCCTGTGAAATACAGTGTGCGAGAGGTTTCCATGGAAGAATCGGAAACGAATGCCTCAAGCTTGTCGATCTCCTCGGCGGTGTAGTCCGTTGTCGGTGTGCCTATGAACACAACGGATGCATCCTCGGGGATTTCATCTGTAAGAATGCTGAACTCCTTAACGAGGAAGTTGTTATCCTCGAGAAGACCTGTGAGGGAGCTGAGTGTGCCGGCTGTGGAGGAAAGCATTTCTCCGTGACCTGTTGCAAACGCAACCACCGGAACTGTATCGAGATTTACAAGGTACAGTGCGTTGGCAAGTGCGCCGTCAACCATGGAATAGTAGAGGTAGCTGCCCGTAGTGGAATCAGATGTAACATTGAACAGGTCTGTTACGGTGAGCACCTTATAGCGCTTGTCCGTCTTTACGAGCACCTTACCGGAGGAAAGACCTTCCTCGGAATATTCACTGATGAAGGACGGGTTTCTGTCCGGGTCGATATATTCTACATTGATATTGCTGTTTGCCTCAGCCAGACGGTCTGCAAGGTTTGCGACCTGGCTGTACTTAAGGCCATAGCTGGAGTAGATGGAGTCGCTACGGATGGAATCCTCAGCACCGATAACGTAGATTGTGGTCTCGTTCTCGATATTCTTTGCAACGTCCAGTGCTTCCTCACTGAGGGTGTTGAGGCCCTCTTTTGTAAGGTCAAAGTTCATTGAGGGGAAGCGGTCTGTGAGTGCGGACACGAGAATGTTGACAACGATGATAACCGCAATAAAAATTGCTGTAAATACAACGGACAGTGAGCCGTGCTTGAATTTATCCTTATGCAGTGCAGCATTTACTGCACCGAGGTTGGGTTTTTTGCTCATTGCTATTCTCCTCCTTTAGTTCCAACGGCGGCTTTCGACCTTGCGAGCTGTAAGGAAAACGAACACTGCTGCAACGCTTACAAAGTAAACCACACTGGAAATGCTGAAAATTCCTCTTGTGAAAACATCGTAGCGTGCTGTGAACGAGATCCATGTGAGCACTGTGCCGATAAAATTGCCGGAAAGTGCGGAAGCGATCTGATCTACAAACATCAGAAGTATCGCAATGATGAATGTACCGATAGCGGCAATGACCTGGCTGACTGTAAGGCTTGAAATGAATACGCCGATAGCGACCATTGCAGCGCCGTACAGCAGAGTGCCGATGTAATTGCCGAAAAGTATGCCCCACGGGAATGCGGATGAGAACAGGCTCATCGTGATAGCCGGCAGCATTGCTGCTGTAAGAGCAATTGCATAAACACCGAAAGCAGCAAGGAACTTGCCGAGAACGATGCCTGTAACGCTGACAGGTGCTGTGAGCAGTGCCTGGTCAGTCTTGTTTTTACGCTCATCACTCATGCTTCTCATTGTGATGATGGGCATTATCATCATGCTGAAAGTGAACATAGTGCTGAATACCTGAGCTACATATGAGCTGGAGCCGATTGCCATAACCTGATAGAAGAAGAATGCATACAGTGCCATAAGCGCTGCAACTACAACGTAGCCGACCGGGGAAGCAAAATATGCCTTCAGCTCTCTTTTCAAAATCGCTTTCATTACTCTGCATCCTCCTTGGTCTCTTCTGTTTCAGCCGTCTCTTCGGCCTCTTCCGTATCCTTCTCCTCATGGTGTACCAGGGAGATATCGCTGCTTGTGAGCATGAGGAATACTTCCTCAAGGGTAAGGTCTGTGTTGCGCAGAGCAAGCATCGGCCAGCCCTTTCTGGTCAACAATGCGAACAGGTTGCGGCGAAGGTCATAGCCTGCCTCGCCCTCAATGGATATTTCGTATACGCCCTTTTCCTTTTCGCCGAGGGAGTAAACGTCCTCAATATGCTCCAGACCCTTGATAGCCTGCACGATATCGTTCTCCGGGCCTTCAACTCTTGCGATGAGGCGGTGTTCGGAGGACAGGTCATGTGCAAGGCGGTCTGTAGCGCCGTCTGCAACGAGGTTGCCGTTATTGATGATAATAACGCGCTCGCATACAGCCTGAACCTCGGACAGAATATGGGAGGACAGGATTATTGTGTGGTTCTTACCGAGATTCTTGATAAGGTTACGAATCTCGATGATCTGCTTCGGGTCAAGGCCGACGGTGGGCTCATCCAGGATGAGTACCGGGGGATTGCCGAGCAGAGCCTGTGCAATGCCGACACGCTGCTTATAACCCTTTGAAAGGTTGCCGATAAGTCTGTTGTAGACATTGTCGATCTTTGTCAGGCGGCATATTTCGCCGATGTGCTGCTTTCTGTCCAGCTTAACACCCTTGAGCTCGTACATAAAGTTGAGATATTCCTTAACGGTCATATCCATGTACAGCGGCGGGAGCTCGGGCAGATAGCCGATGAGTTTCTTTACTTCATTGGGGTTCTCCAGCGTATTTTTACCCTGAACAGTGACCGAACCGCTTGTTGCGGAAAGGTAGCCGGTGATAATATTCATGGTTGTGGATTTACCAGCGCCGTTTGGGCCGAGGAAGCCTACAATGGTGCCCTCTTCAACCGTGAAGCTGACCTTGTTCAGCGCGGTGTTTGCACCATAACGCTTGGTGAGGTTTTTGACCTCGATCATGATTGATAACCATCCTTTCTCTCCGGGAGAAAACTGACATCCCGGGGCTTAGCAAAAGCAACGGACGTTTTTTCTTCCCTTAGCGCATATATGCGCAGAAATTGCTTGAAACAACTTTTAATATCATACCGCAATTTTCGCTGTTTTGCAATACTTCCCCTGAACTTTCAATTCAAAAATTGAACAAAATAGCCGATAGAATGCGATTACATCACGCATTATATCGGCTATTTGTGACGGCTGTGTGAAAAGCAGCCCTAAATTTTTGCAAAAATCCGAGGATTTGTATTACTCGCAGCGCAGAGCGGCTATTTCTGCCGGAATATCCGCAGCCTTAAAAACGCTTGTGCCCGCAACGAGCACATCGGCGCCGGCCTCCTTGCACTGCAGAGCGGTTTCGCGGTTGACGCCGCCGTCCACCTCAAGTACAAGCTCCGGGCATTTTTCACGCAGTGCTCTCAGCTTGCTCATCTGATCCGCCATGAACTTCTGTCCGCCGAAGCCCGGCTCAACAGTCATAACAAGCACAAGGTAGAGGTCGTCGAGATATGGATAAAGTGCCTCAACAGGTGTACCGGGCTTAAGGGAAAGTCCGGCCTTTATGCCGTACTTTTTGATCTCCGCTATCGTTTCCTTTATATCGTCATCGCATTCTACATGGAAGGTGATAAGCTCAGCTCCGGCCTTTGCGAATTTCTCGATATACTGCATCGGGTGGGATATCATCAGGTGCACGTCGAAGAACAGCTCACTTTCCGGGCGCAGTGCACGCACTACATCCGGGCCAAAGCTGATATTCGGCACGAAATGACCGTCCATAATATCGAGGTGAAGCCAATCGGCTGTCTTTACGGCCTTTGCGCTTTCTCCCATTTTTGTAAAATCACTTGCAAGCATTGAAGGTGCGATCTTCATTATATTTCATTCCTTTCGGTAATATACATCAAATCAAGGTTTGTGCCAAAATGGTGAATATCGGTATCGTAATGACGGACAGCGCCGTTGTTACCGCTATGCACTTTGAGGCCAGTGAAGCATCCGCATCGAACTGTACGGCGAAGAGCACTGTGTTCGCCGCTACCGGTGTGGCGGCCTGTATCAGCGAGCTCATCAAAAGCGTGTCATTCGGGCGGATCAGCAACACCACCAGAAGATAGACCGCCGGTGCCGCCACAAGACGCAGAAAGGCCATTTTATACACGGCAAGGTCGGATACGAACTCACGCCAATTGACCCTTGCCACATATCCGCCGACAACTATCATTGCAAGCGGAGTATTGACCCCGGATATCATCTCTATCGGGGATGCGATAATCTGCGGAAGCTCAACATCCAGCAGGTAGAGCGGCAAACCGATAACAAGTCCTATAACACCGGGATTCAGGAGCAGTGTTTTGAGCTTCACCTTACCGCCGCCCATCATGGTATAGCCGTATGTCCAGCAGATAACGTTGAACACCACAATGAAGAAGGAGCTGTACAGCACGCCCTGTGTGCCCACTATGCCCTGAACGAGCGGCACGCCCATGAAGCCGACATTGCAGAAAATATATGCAAAGCGCAACACCTTCCTGCGGGAGAGAATCTCCTTTCGGAAAAACAGATAGCTGGTTGCTATGCCGATAAAAATCGAAAGCGCGGGAAGTGCTATTCCCCAGAAGACCGAGGCGGCATCAAGCGCACCGGACTCGGCGGAAAGAAAGGAATCCACTATCAAGCACGGCGTGACAATGTAGAGCAGCAGGCTCGTTATTTCACTGAGACCCTTCTGCGAGAACATCCCACAGCGCACCGTTACATATCCCAGTATTATAAATATCAAGGTTACGGCTACCTTGGCTGTGACCGCCATAAAAGCTGACATCATATCATTCACCCTTCTTGGAGATATCTCCGTTTGCGGATTTTTCCTTCTTTCGCTCGTCGGAGTTCAGCCTGAAGAACTTTACTGCGACTATCACGAGAACGATTCCCGTAATCACCTTGAAGATGATACCCGGCACACCGGCGAAAACGCTCCAATCCGGCTTTGCGGCATCCACACACCACCATGCACCCATAAAGACAAAGTAGCCGCCGGCAAGATAGAAAATCTTATTCTCCTTGGAAAGCTGAAAAATAAGGATAAGACCTGCGATGACAAACATCGCCGCATACATATAACTCATATAAAACCTCTTATTGTAGATTTGCGCACGAGCGCATTATATTGTTATATTATAGACCCAAAACGCACGAAATACAAGTTCTGAAAAAGGCGCTAGGCCGGTTTTCAACATTTTTTTCAAAATATCTTGAAAAATCAGAACTGCGCAGTATAATGAAGTTGACTTGGACGGCTGTTGAGCCGAATTTATAAGCATCGAGGAGTTCGTCATGAAAAAATTTCTTCTGCCCGAAAACGGCAACTTTTACAAGGCAAATCTTCACTGCCACTCCGTTTATTCCGACGGAAAGCTCACACCCCAGGAGTTAAAGGAGGCATACAAGGCGCAGGGATATTCCATTATCGCCTACACCGACCACGATATCCTCATCCCGCACCCGGAGCTTGCAGACGAGAGCTTCCTGCCCCTGAACGGCTTTGAGCTTGAAGTATGCGAGGAAGGCAACATTCCGTCACAGGCAAAGACCTGCCACATGTGCCTGATAGCACTTGAGCCGGATAATCTCACCCAGCCCTGCTGGCACCGCACCAAGTACCAATTCGGCAATGCACACGATCACCGCAACAAGGTCAAATTCGACGAGAACGAGCCCGACTACGAGCGCGTATACACACCCGAATGCATCAGCGATATCATGAAGCGCTGCCGTGACGCCGGCTTCTTTGTCACCTACAACCACCCGGCATGGTCTCTTGAGGAATATCCTCAGTACATGAATTACCACAACATGCACGCTATGGAGATATTCAACACCGGCTGTTATGTTGAGGGCTATGACGACTATTCTCCGCGTGTCTACGACGATATGCTCCGCGGCGGCGAGAAAATATACTGCATCTGTGCCGATGACAACCACAATCATAAAGCTCCGACCTCCGGAAACTGGGACTCCTTCGGCGGCTGGATAACCATTAAGGCAGATAAGCTCGACTATCGCACAATAACAAAGGCACTTGAGGACGGCAATTTCTATGCTTCCCAGGGCCCGGCCATCCACAATATCTGGTTTGAGGACGGCGAGATACATGTAGAATGCGATCCGGCAGCAAGCATTAAATTCATGTACGGCGACCGCTGCGGCAAGGCTGTTTTTGCCGAGGGCAAGGAGCTTACACACGCCAGCGCCAAGGTCAATCCGGATAATGTTTTCGTGCGCATAACAGTGATCGACGAAAAGGGCCGCCCGGCAAACTCCAACGCATATTTTGTAGAGGATCTGCTCAAATAAACGAATAAAAAGGGTTACCGCCGCACCTGTCAGTTCTGGTGCGGCGGTTTTTTTTGCACAAAAAAGGACTGCATGCCCTAAGGCTTGCAGTCCTCATAATTGATAAATCAGATGAGCTCGATGATTGCCATCTCAGCTGCGTCACCGCGGCGCGGTCCGAGCTTTGTGATGCGTGTGTAACCACCGTTGCGGTCAACATACTTCGGAGCGATTTCCTTGAACAGCTTGTTTGTTACGCTCTCCTTTGTGATGAAAGCCATAACTGTTCTTCTGTTTGTGAGGTTATCTTCCTTAGCGATTGTGATCATCTTCTCAGCCATAGCACGTACTTCCTGTGCTCTGGTTGCGGTTGTCTCGATCTTGCCATTCTCAAAGAAGAATGTCACGAGGCCACGCAGCATAGCCAGTCTATGTGCAGTGTCTCTTCCGAGTTTTCTTGTTCCCGGCATGATTGTCACTCCTATCGTTTGGTAATTAAATTATTCATCGTCCTTACGGAGGTTAAAGCCGAGAGATGCCATCTTCCAGATAACCTCTTCAAGTGACTTGCGGCCAAGGTTTCTGACCTTCATCATGTCCTCTTCGGACTTGTTGAGCAGGTCTTCGACCGTGTTGATGCCTGCACGCTTGAGGCAGTTGAAAGAGCGTACGGACAGATCCAGCTCTTCAATGGTCATTCCCAGAACCTCGTTCTTATCCGTGCTGCCTGTTTCCACCATAGTCGGTGTGCTCTGGCCCTTATCGGACAAATCTACAAACAGACTGAGGTGGTCTGTCAGTATCTTAGCAGAGAGGGAAACAGCTTCCTGAGCGGTAATAACTCCGTTTGTCCATACCTCGAGGGTCAGCTTGTCGAAATCGATGCTCTGGCCAACACGGGTGGGCTCTACGTTAAAGTTAACCTTTAACACAGGTGTGTAAATAGAATCAACTGCCAATTCGCCGATCACGCCCTGGGGCATGTTCTGCTTATTGCGCTCGCCGGATATATAGCCTCTGCCCTTATCCAGAGTGATCTCCATATACAGCTTTGCGTCTTCTCCGAGTGTGGCAATGTGCATCTCGGGGTTGAGGATCTCAACCTCGCTGTCACACTTAATAGAATCTGCGGTGACAATGCAGGGGCCTTCTGCCGTGATAGACACAGTCTTCGGGCCGTCGCAGTGCAGCTTGGCAATAAGACCCTTGATGTTCAGCACGATCTCAGTAACGTCTTCCTTGACGCCCGGAACAGTGGAGAACTCATGGACTACGCCGTCAATTTTGATTGACTTAACTGCAACACCCGGCAGGCTGGAAAGGAGCACGCGGCGCAGGCTGTTGCCCAGCGTAGTACCGAATCCGCGCTCAAGGGGTTCAATCACGAAGCGGCCGTAGGTGCTATCATTAGAAATTTCCTCGGTCTCAATTCTCGGTCTTTCAATCTCAATCATTTGCGATCCTCCTTTACACAGTTACATAATTCGTAAAAACCATTCTCAGATTTTCAGGAATTACTTGGAGTACAACTCAACGATGAGAGTTTCGTCAACTTCGAGGTCGATATCTTCGCGAGTCGGCATTGCTACAACCTTTGCCTCAAGCTCTGCAGCGTTAAGCTCCAGCCACTTTACAACAGGTCTTGCAGCGTTTGCTTCGATAACAGCCTTGAACTTCTCAGAAGAACGGCTGCCTTCCTTAATAGCGATAACGTCGCCTTCCTTAATGAGGTAGGACGGAATGTCAACCTTGTGGCCGTTAACTGTGAAATGGCCGTGTACAACGAGCTGACGTGCCTCTGCTCTGGAGGAAGCCCAGCCGCAGCGGTATACGATATTGTCGAGACGGGTCTCAAGGAGAACGAGGAGGTTTGTACCAGCCTTACCCTGCATCTTGGTAGCCATCTCATAGTAATGTCTGAACTGGCCTTCGAGGACGCCGTAGTAACGTCTTGTCATCTGCTTTGCACGAAGCTGCAGACCGTACTCGGAAGTCTTCTTTCTGCCCTGGCCGTGCTGGCCCGGTGCATAGGCTCTGCGTGTGATAGCGCATTTATCTGTATAGCATCTCTGGCCCTTGAGGAACAGCTTCTGACCCTCGCGGCGGCACAGCTTGCAAACAGCATCTGTATATCTTGCCATTGTGTGTAACCTCCTATATTTTATACGCGTCTTCTCTTCGGAGGACGGCATCCGTTGTGCGGGATCGGTGTAACGTCCTTGATCATGCTGACTTCGAGACCAGCAGACTGCAGAGCACGGATTGCTGCCTCACGGCCGGCACCGGGACCCTTAACGTAAACCTCAACGCTCTTCATGCCATGCTCCATAGCGATCTTTGCAGCTGTCTCAGCAGCTGTCTGTGCTGCGAACGGAGTGGACTTTCTGGAACCACGGAAGCCGAGCTCGCCGGCGCTGGCCCAGGATACTGCGTTGCCCTGTGTATCAGTGATGGTTACGATTGTATTGTTGAATGTGGACTGGATATGTGCAGCGCCACGCTCAATGTTCTTGCGCTCACGGCGTCTGCGGACTGCGGTTGCTGCTTTCTTTCCGCCTTTAGTTGCTGCCATTTATAATCCCTCCCGATTACTTCTTCTTGTTAGCCATTGTCTTTCTCGGACCCTTGCGTGTTCTTGCATTGGTCTTAGAGCGCTGGCCTCTTACCGGCAGGCCCTTGCGATGACGAACACCGCGGTAGCAGCCGATTTCGATAAGTCTCTTGATATCGAAAGCAACTTCACGGCGAAGGTCACCCTCAACCACGCAGTTCTTGTCGATATACTCTCTCAGTTTTGTTGCGTCATCTTCGGAAAGATCTCTTACGCGGATATCCGGGTTAACGCCAGTTGCAGCGCAAATGTCTGTCGCTGTCTTGCGGCCGATACCGTAAACGTAGGTAAGAGCAATCTCGATTCTTTTATCTCTGGGTAAATCAATACCGGAAATACGAGCCATGCTTATTGCACCTCCATTAATATTTCAGAGCCTCAGCCCTGGCGCTGCTTGTGCTTCGGGTTCTCACAGATAACCATGATTTTACCCTTGCGCTTAATAATCTTGCACTTTTCACACATCTTCTTAACAGAAGGTCTGACTTTCATTTGGGTACCCTCCTTGTACTTTGTGGGGTTTCAAACATATTCTTCTTACTTGGAACGCCAAGTGATGCGTCCCTTTGTCAGATCATACGGGCTCATCTCAACTGTTACCTTATCGCCCGGAAGTATGCGGATGAAATTCATGCGCAGCTTACCGGAGATATGTGCCAGAATAATGTGCCCACCGGGAATCTCTACCTTGAATGTAGCATTGGGAAGAGCTTCCTTAACTATTCCTTCTACTTCAATTACGTCCTGTTTTGACATAGTATCACCAATCCTTAAAGCATAAGCTTAATCTATTACGTTGTGTGCTCTCTGAATTTCGCGAGAGCCGTGCGTATCTGCCGATTGGTCGAAAGGCTTTCTTCGCCGAGCACCGTGCCGGTAGCAGCCATATGCATCAGCTTCTTTTTCTTCGGTGCCTCCAGCCTTCTGCGCTTGCCATCCGCAACATATGCGAGCTTGCCGTCAAGCTTGAGTATCACCTGAAAATCGCCCTTATCGTGACCTGCGAGCGACCGCATGATCTGTCCGCGCTTTGCCTCCATGCCGCACCCCTTTAAAGCGCCGTGAGTATCACGGGGCCATCCGGAGTAATGGCAATTGTATGCTCAAAGTGAGCGGAGAGTCTGCCGTCACGCGTTACCGTTGTCCAGCCGTCGCCGAGGACTGTTACCTCGTGTGTGCCGGCGTTTACCATCGGTTCAATCGCGATCGTCATGCCCGGTAACAGGCGCACACCTCTTCCGGGTGTGCCGTAATTTGGAACACTGGGGTCTTCATGCAGCTTCGCACCTACGCCGTGGCCGACAAATTCGCGTACCACCGAGTAATTGCGAGCTTCGACATACCTTTGTACCGTGGAGCCTATATCTCCCAGACGATTGCCCGGCTTTGCCATCTCTATGGCAAGGAAAAGGCTTTCACGTGTAGCATCCATAAGCTTCTGTGCTTCCTCGCTGACCTTTCCGCACGGGAATGTCCATGCGTTGTCACCATGGAAGCCCTTATAGAAAGCACCAACATCTATAGAGACGATGTCGCCTTCCTTAATGATCTTTTTTGCAGACGGTATGCCGTGGATAACCACATTGTTTACCGAAATGCAGGCGCTTGCCGGGAAATCGCCGTAACCGAGAAAGCTGGGAACGGCTCCCGCTTTCTCGATTGTCTTTCTGACGATTTTGTCCAACTCAAGCGTGGAAATGCCCGGTCGAACAGCCTCACCGGCCTTAAGCAATGCCTCTTGTGAAATTTTTCCCGCTTCACGCATCATCTGCAGCTCGCGAGTAGTTTTCAAATTGATCATCGCTTACGCCTCTAAAGCCTTGATTGTGAGGGCGGTCGTATCAGCGACCTCCTCCTGGCCTTCTACGATCTTCAGCTTGCCCTGCTTCTCGTAGTAATCCTTCAGCGGCTCAGTCTGCTCGTGATAAACACGCAGACGGTCACTGACGGTATCAGGGTGGTCATCCTTGCGCTGAACAAGGGTGCCGCCGCAGTTTGTGCAAACGCCGTCCTTCTCCGGCTTTTTGTAAAGCAGGTGATAGGAAGCACCGCACTTTTCGCAGACACGGCGTCCGGACATTCTTGCAACGATCTTATCGTCGGGAACTTCTATTGCGATTACCCTGTCGATCTCGATGCCCGAAGCATCCAGAGCCTCGGCCTGCGGAATGGTTCTCGGGAAACCGTCCAGAATGAAGCCTGCCTTGCAGTCCTCCTCTGCCAGTCTGTCCTTGATGATGCCGATGACGACCTCATCGGGAACGAGCTGGCCGGCTTCCATAAAGCTCTTAGCCTTAAGACCCATCTCCGTGCCGCTTTTCAGCGCCTCTCTCAGGATATTGCCAGTCGAAATGGCCGGAATACCGAGATGGTTGCAGATAACTTCTGCCTGTGTGCCTTTACCGGCACCGGGTGCACCTAAAAGAATCAGCTTCATAATACGGACTCCTTTCGTCGTCTGTTTTTGAAATCCTTAATTAATCAAGGAAACCTTTGTAGTGGCGCATCATCATCTGAGACTCGATCTGCTTTACAGTCTCAAGTGCAACACCAACCATAATGATTATGGAGGTACCGCCCATGGAGAGGCCGTACATGCCGGATATATTGCTGTATATAATCGGCAGTATTGCAACTATAGCAAGGAAGATAGCACCGATGAGTGTAACCTTTGAAAGGATCTTGCTGATGAATTCCGCTGTCGGACGACCCGGACGAATACCCGGGATAGTACCGTTGCTGGTGCGGAGATTGTTTGCCATCTCAAGCGGATTGTACTGAATTGTCATGTAGAAATACGCAAACACGACAATCAGGATGAGATACAGCACGCTGTACAGCCAGCCTGTGGAGGAGAATGCATTGAAGAAGCTCTTCCAGAAGCCTGTCGGTGTAACGAAAAGCTGTATTGTGCTCGGGATGGACAGTATAGCAGAGGCGAAGATGACCGGCATAACACCGCTCATTGTAACCTTAATCGGCATAAATGAGCTCTGGCCGCCATACATCTTTCTGCCAACTACCTTCTTAGCATACTGCACAGGGATGCGGCGCTCGGAATCGTTCATGAAAACGATGATCCAAATAACAGCAAGGAACAGAATGATAAACAGCGGAGCGAAAACGAAGTACTTGCCGAAGACCTCCGGGGACTGGATTGCAGCGCTGAAATAGCTCCAAACCTGACCCAGTACGGAAGGCATACGAGCGATGATACCTGCAAAGAGGATTATCGAAATACCGTTGCCAACGCCCTTCTGGTTGATCTGCTCGCCCATCCACATGATGAGTGCAGTGCCTGCGGTGAAAACAAGAATAATAATAATTGCGGAGAAAACAGCGGAGAAGCCTTCATTGTGAAGGGTTACGTTGTTGTTCTTCAGGAAGAAGTAGTAAGCTGTACCCTGAATGAGACCAAGGATAACCGTGCAGTATCTTGTGATAGCTGCAATCTTCTTTCTGCCCTCTTCGCCCTCCTTAGCCAGACGCTCCAGCGGCGGGATAGCCACGGTGAGCAGCTGGATGATGATGGAGGAGTTGATATACGGGGTAATGCCCATTGCAAACAGGGTCGCATTGGCAAATGCGCCACCTGTAAGCATATTGACATAACCGAGTGCTGTACCATTAGCTGTTTCCATAAGAGCGCCGAGTGCTGTGGCATCCAGGAACGGAACCGGCACTACAGAGCCGAAACGGAAAGCTACGATGATAACGAGTGTGAAAAGCAGTTTCTTTCTGAGATCGGGGATTTTCCAAGCGTTCTTCAGTGTGTTGAACAACTTAAATCACCTCGGCCTTCCCACCTGCAGCCTCAATTTTAGCCTTAGCTGCTTCGGAGAAAGCGCTGACCTTAACGGTAACCTTCTTTGTGAGCTTGCCGTTGGAAAGAACCTTGACACCATCGCAGTTGGACTTTACAATGCCAGCCTCAACGAGAGCAGCCATATCTACAACTGCACCGTCTTCAAAAGCATTGAGTGCGTTCAGGTTGATTGCAACGATCTCCTTAGCGAAGATGTTGTTGAAACCTCTTTTCGGGATTCTTCTCTGCAGCGGCATCTGGCCACCCTCAAAACCGGGTCTGAAGCCATGGCCAGCTCTTGCCTTCTGGCCCTTATGGCCCTTACCAGCAGTCTTACCATTGCCGGAGCCATGGCCTCTGCCGATACGCTTTGCTTCCTTGGCAGCGCCAGGAGTAGCTCTGAGTTCGTTAAGCTTCATTTAAACACACCTCCTTAGCTCTTGCTGACCTCGACCAAATGAATGATCTTATTGATTTTGCCCGCTGTCTGTGCATTATCGGGCTGTGTTACGACGTCGCCGACCTTGTGCAGGCCCAGCGCCTCGGCGGTTGCAATCTGGGGCTTCTTGCAGCCGATGAGGCTCTTCTTCAACGTAATCTTTACGTCTGCCATCTTGCAAACCTCCTTACAGAATATCTTTTACGGACTTGCCGCGGATCGCTGCAACTTCCTCGATGGTTCTCAGCTCGGAGAGACCCGCCAGTGTTGCACGAACTACATTGCATGCATTCTTGGAACGCAGTGCCTTAGCACGGATATCCTTAATGCCAACGCACTCGACAACTGCACGAACAGCGCCGCCTGCGATAACACCTGTACCGGGTGCTGCCGGCTTCAGGATAACACGACCTGCGCCGAACTCGCCGATAACTTCATGCGGGATTGTTGTGCCGCGAAGAGCAACCTTCTGCAGGTTCTTCTTTGCGTCTTCAATGCCCTTGCGGATAGCGTCCGGAACTTCGCCGGACTTACCGATACCAAAGCCTACGATGCCATTGCCATCGCCTACAACAACAAGTGCTGCAAACTTGAATATACGGCCGCCCTTAACGGTCTTGGAAACACGGTTGATAGCAACTACATGCTCCTTAAGATCGAGTGTGGATGCGTCAATTTTCATAGCCAAAACAAATTCCTCCTTCTTAGAACTTGAGGCCGCCCTCACGGGCGCCGTCGGCCAGCTCTTTGACGCGGCCGTGGAAGATATAGCCGCCGCGGTCGAAGACCACAGTGGTGATACCCTTTTCTGCTGCTCTCTCAGCAATCAGCTTACCAACCTCGTGAGCTGCTGCCTTGTTTCCGCCGTTGCCGGTGAATGCCTTCTCAACTGTGGATGCTGCGCACAGTGTAACACCGTTCACATCATCGATGATCTGAGCGTAAATGTGCATGTTGGAGCGGAAAACATCGAGGCGCGGTCTTGCTGCTGTGCCGCTGATCTTGCCGCGAACTCTCTTGTGGCGGCGCAGTCTGGCTACGTTCTTATCTGCCTTACTAACCATTTTTATCTCACTCCTAACCTATTATTTACCCTTACCGGTCTTGCCTTCCTTACGGCGGATGACCTCGTCAACATACTTGATGCCCTTGCCCTTGTAGGGTTCCGGCGGTCTCTTCTCACGAATTTCCGCTGCGAACTGACCAACCTTCTGCTTATCAGCACCAAGGATGATGATCTTGTTCGGAGCCGGAGACTCGATCTTGATGTCATCTGTATCGGAAACAATGACCTGGTGGGAATAACCGAGGTTCATAACAAGGTCTTTACCCTGCTTCTGAACACGGTAGCCAACACCGTTGACCTCGAGCTCCTTCTTGAAGCCCTCGGTAACACCAACGATCATGTTGCTGATGAGTGTACGGGTGAGGCCGTGGAGAGAACGGTTTTCCTTATCGTCGTTCGGACGTGTAACAACAATCTCAGCGCCCTCTACCGCGATGTTCATGCTCGGCTGGAACTTCTGGGTCAGTGTGCCCTTCGGGCCCTTGACCGTTACGCACGTGCCGTCGATCTTAACCTCGACACCTGCGGGAATATTTATCGGTTTTCTTCCAATTCTGGACATGTTATTGCACCTCCCTGATTACCATATGAAAGCGAGAACTTCGCCGCCGATGTTCATCTTTCTTGCCTCACGGTCGGTCATAACGCCCTTAGAGGTGGAGATGATAGCGGTGCCCAGGCCCTTCATGACCTTCGGCAGTTCTGCTGCGTTGGAGTAAATGCGGAGACCCGGCTTGGACACTCTCTTGAGGCCCTTGATAGCTGCGACGCCGCCCTCAACGTACTTCAGTGTGACTGTGATGACGCCCTGTTTGCCGTCCTCTGTCACAGTGAAGCCCTTGACATAACCTTCATCAACAAGAATCTGGCAAATAGCCTTCTTCATGTTAGAAGCGGGGATGTCAACAGTTTCATGCTTTGCAGACTGTGCATTGCGGATACGGGTAAGCAGGTCAGCGATTGTATCTGTAATCTGCATGATTTATTAACCTCCTTAAAGCTTTTACCAGCTTGCTTTTTTAACGCCCGGAATCTGGCCCTTGTAAGCCAGCTCACGGAAGCAGATACGGCATATGCCGAACTTGCGAAGGTAGGCATGCGGCCTGCCACAGATCTTGCATCTGTTGTATTCGCGAGTAGAGAACTTCTGCTCTCTCTGCTGCTTGAGTTTCATAGAAGTCTTGGCCACAATAATACCTCCTTACTTCTCGAACGGAGCGCCCATGAGCTTCAGAAGCTCGCGGCCCTCTTCGTCCGTTGTTGCTGTTGTTACGAAGCAAACATCCATACCGCGAACCTTGTCGATCTTGTCGTACTCGATTTCGGGGAAGATGAGCTGCTCTTTAACGCCCATGCAGTAGTTGCCTCTGCCGTCGAAAGAATTCGGGTTGATACCACGGAAGTCACGAACGCGCGGAAGTGCAACGTTGAACAGACGATCCATGAACTCCCACATCTTCTCGCCGCGAAGTGTTACCTTCACGCCGATCGGCATGCCCTCACGAAGCTTAAAGTTCGCAACGGACTTCTTTGCCTTGCAGACGATGGGCTTCTGGCCTGTGATCTTGCCAAGGTCTCCCATGATGGAGTCAATAGCCTTAGCATTGTCCTTTGCCTCGCCGGCGCCGACATTGATCACAATCTTATCCAGCTTCGGGATCTGCATCACGCTCTTGTAGCCGAATTTCTTCAGCATTGCGGGTGCGACCTCAGCCTTGTAAAAATCCTTCAGTCTTGCCATTTGTATTCCCTCCATTAAAGCGACTCGCCGCATTTTTTGCAAATGCGCTCTTTTGTGCCGTCCTCGTACAGCTTATGGGCGACACGAGTGGGCTTGCCGCAGCGGGGGCAAACTACCTGCACCTTGCTTGCGTAGATAGCGGACTCTGCCTTGATGATACCGCCGGCCTCGCCCATCTTGCGGGGCTTAACATGCTTGGAAACAATGTTTGCGTTCTCAACGATGACCTTACCCTCGCTCGGGGAAACAGCCATGATCTTGCCCTTCTTGCCGCGGTCTTTACCGCTGAGGATTACGACGGTGTCACCGGTCTTAACATGAACTTTACTCATTTCAGGACACCTCCAATTAAAGAACTTCCGGGGCGAGGGAAAGAATCTTCATGTAGTCCTTGTCGCGCAGTTCACGTGCGACCGGCCCGAAGATACGTGTGCCCCTGGGGTTTTTATCATCACGGATAATAACGGCCGCATTCTCATCAAAACGAATGTAAGTGCCGTCTTCACGGCGAACGCCGGATGCGGATCTAACGATAACCGCCTTCACAACATCGCCCTTCTTCACAACGCCGCCGGGTGCTGCTTTTTTAACGGAAGCAACCACGACGTCGCCGATATTTGCGTACCTCCTGCCAGTACCACCGAGAACGCGGATGCACATAAGCTCCTTCGCTCCTGTGTTGTCGGCCACTTTGAGGTAAGTCTGCTGCTGTATCACAGTAATTCCTCCTTCTGCTAAAGCCGATTATTTGGCTTTCTCGATAATCTCAACCAGGCGCCATCTCTTATCCTTAGAGAGGGGACGTGTTTCCATAATGCGTACTCTATCACCGATTCCGCACTCGTTGTTCTCGTCATGTGCCTTTCTCTTAACAGTACGCTTAATGATCTTATTGTAAAGCGGATGTCTGTAACTGTCCTCAACAGCAACAACGATTGTCTTATCCATCTTGTCGCTGACGACCTTGCCGACAGTTGTCTTTCTCATGTTTCTTTCGCTCACTGTAAATCCTCCCTTCCCTTATGCGTTCTTGCTCAGTTCGTTCGCACGGATAACGGTCTTGACACGAGCGATATCCTTCTTAACAGCTGAGATACGCATCGGGTTTTCGAGCTGATTGATTGCGAGCTGGAATCTGAGGTTAAAGAGCTCAGCCTTGAGGTCATTCAGTTTTGTGTTCAGCTCTTCTGCTGTGAGCTGTCTGATTTCAGAAGCTTTCATTACTCTTATTCCTCCTCTTTTGTTACAAACTTGCACTTGATCGGAAGCTTGTGTGCTGCAAGGCGAAGTGCCTCACGTGCTGTCTCTTCCGATACGCCGCCAAGCTCAAACATAACTCTGCCGGGCTTAACAACAGCTACCCAGTACTCGGGTGAACCCTTACCGGAACCCATTCGTGTTTCAGCAGGCTTCTGTGTGATCGGCTTATCCGGGAAAATCTTAATCCAAACCTTACCGAAACGCTTGCAGTAACGTGTCATAGCAACACGGGCTGCTTCGATCTGATTGGAGGTGATCCATGCGGGCTCAAGAGCCTGAAGGCCGAAATCACCGTAAGTGACCTTATTGCCGCGATATGCCTTACCGGTCAAACGACCTCTGTGCACTCTGCGGTATTTAACTCTCTTAGGCAGCAGCATTACGCACGTCCTCCTTCTCTTCTGTTATTTCTGCGGTTGTTGTTGGTGTTGCGATTCTCATGAAGAACCTCACCCTTGTACAGCCAAACCTTAACACCGATTCTGCCGTAGGTTGTTGCAGCCTCAGCAAAGCCGTAGTCGATGTCTGCACGAATTGTCTGCAGCGGGATAGTACCGTCATGGTACTGCTCGCTTCTTGCAATTTCAGCACCGTTGAGACGGCCTGAAACCATAATCTTGATACCCTTAGCACCGAGCTTCATGGAGCGGCCGATGCTCTGCTTCATCGCTCTTCTGAAAGCGATTCTCTTCTCAAGCTGCTGAGCAACGTTTTCTGCAACGAGCTGAGCGTTGAGATCCGGCTGCTTAACCTCAACAATGTTGATGACAACCGGCTTATTGAGCTGCTTCTCGCACTGCTGGCGGAGCTTTTCGATCTCTGCGCCACCCTTGCCGATGACCATGCCCGGCTTGGAGCAGTGGATGTGGATGCGAACCTTGGATGCATCGCGCTCAATTTCAATCTTCGGAACACCTGCGAGGTAGAGCTGCTTCTTCAGAGTCTTGCGGAGGTTGTAGTCCTCAACAAGAGTATCGCCGAAATCAGCCTTCTTTGCGAACCAGCGGGAATCCCAGTCTTTGATAACGCCCACACGAAGACCGTGCGGATTAACTTTCTGACCCATAATGTGACCTCCTCGCTTATTCCTTCTCTTTCACAACGAGTGTGACATGAGAGGTTCTCTTCAAAATTCTGAATGCTCTGCCCTGAGCTCTCGGGCGAATTCTCTTGAGGATCGGACCGGGGCAGACGAAGCACTCGGAAACATAGAGGTTGTTTCTATCCATGTTGAAGTTGTTCTCTGCATTGGCGATCGCGCTCTTGAGAAGCTTCTCAAGGTCTTCACAAGCAGCCTTCGGGGTGTGCTTGAGAATAGCCAGAGCGAGGTCTACGGGCTTGTTTCTGATGAGGTCCAGAACGATCTCAACCTTGCGGGGAGAAATTCGGGTATACTTCAGAACTGCTTTTGCTTCCATCTTTATACTCTCCTTTCTCTTTTAGCGGCTGGTCTTGGAACCGGCATGACCCTTGAAGGTACGTGTCGGAGCAAACTCGCCGAGCTTATGACCGACCATATCCTCTGTAACATATACCGGAACATGCTTGCGGCCGTCATGGACAGCGATGGTGTGACCAACGAAATCCGGGAAAATCATGGAAGAACGGCTCCAAGTCTTAACGATCTTCTTTTCGCCGTTTTCGTTCATTGCCTGAATCCTTTTAAGCAGTACGGGCTGACAAAAAGGACCCTTCTTTAAGCTTCTGCTCATATTCTTTTAAGCTCCTTTCCGTACCTTACTTACCGTTTCTGCGCTTTACGATAAACTTGTTGCTTGCCTTCTTCTTAGCACGAGTCTTGTAACCAAGAGCCGGCTTGCCCCACGGTGTGACCGGGCCCGGGCGTCCAACAGGGCTCTTGCCCTCACCGCCGCCGTGCGGGTGGTCGTTCGGGTTCATAACAGAACCTCTTACAGTCGGTCTCCAGCCCATGTTTCTCTTACGGCCGGCCTTACCGATCTTAACATTCTCGTGGTCGATGTTGGAAACCTGTCCGACAGTTGCCATGCAGTTTTCCGGAACATTTCTAAGCTCACCGGACGGAAGTCTCAGAAGAGCCATGCCGTTTTCCTTAGCCATAAGCTGAGCCATGATGCCTGCTGCACGAGCGAGCTGAGCGCCCTTGCCCGGATAAAGCTCAACGTTGTGAACGAAAGTACCGGTCGGGATGTTTGCCAGCGGCAGTGCGTTGCCGGGCTTAATGTCCGCCTCTGTGCCGGAAACGACCTTGTCGCCTACCTTCAGACCGTGCGGAGCGATGATGTACTTCTTCTCGCCGTCCTCATACTGCACGAGTGCAATGAAAGCGGAACGGTTCGGATCGTACTCGATTGTGAGCACTGTTGCGCTCATGTTGTTCTTCTGACGCTTGAAGTCGATAATACGATACTTCTTGCGGTTTCCGCCGCCTCTGTGGCGAACGGTGATTCTGCCGTAGCTGTTGCGGCCGGCATTTTTATTCTTCGGAGCCAGAAGGCTCTTCTCCGGGCCACACTTGCTCAGTGCGCTGTAGTCCGTTGTGGACATGTTGCGGCGAGCATTTGTGGTCGGCTTGTAATTAATGATAGCCATTGTGTTTCTCTCCTCTTATTGGCTTTGCGGGATCGGGCGATTCCCATTCATGCCCTTTGGGGGTACTGTTCTCTGAGTGACCCGTTTATCAGATCATGGACTCGAAGAACTCGATTGTCTTGCTGCCCTCTGTCAGTGTTACAACTGCCTTTTTCCAAGCCTTTGTGTAACCTTCATATCTGCCCTGACGGCGGAACTTGCCGCGAACATTCAGAGTGTTTACCTTCTTGACCTCTACGCCGAACAGCTCTGCAACTGCCTTAGCGATCTCGATCTTGTTGGCATCCTTGTTAACCTCGAATGTGTACTTCTTCTCGGCATTGCCTGCCATGGACTTTTCAGTGATGATAGGACGGATAACGATATCCTGAGCTTTCATTATGCGTACACCTCCTCAATCTTGGAGACGGCATCCTTAACAACGATGAACTTATCAGCGTTGAGAATGTCATATACGTTCAGTGTGTTGACCTGAGCGGTCTTAACACCGGGGATGTTCGCTGCGGAAGCGATGACCTTTGCATCGACCTCGGAGAGAACGATGAGCGCCTTCTTCTCGCTGCCAAGTGCCTTGAGCATCTCAGCGATCTTCTTTGTCTTGTAGCCCTCTGTTGTGATAGCATCAACAACTACCAGCTCGTTGTCCTGAACCTTGCTGGAAAGTGCGGACTTCATAGCCAGACGCTTTACCTTCTTGTTCAGTGTAACTGTGTAATCTCTCGGCTTCGGAGCGAATACGATGCCGCCGTGTGTCCACTGCGGAGCTCTTGTGGAGCCCTGTCTTGCGCGGCCTGTACCCTTCTGTCTCCACGGCTTCTTGCCGCCGCCGGAAACCTCTGCACGTGTGAGAGCGGACTGTGTGCCCTGTCTCTGGTTTGCGAGGTAAGCCTTAACCATATCATTCATGACGGAAACGTTGGGCTCAATGCCGAAAACCTCAGCGGAGAGCTCGATTGTGCCAACCTCAACGCCTGCCATGTTCTTAACTGCTACTGTAGGCATTCTTTATTCCTCCTTCCCTTATGCTTTAACGCTGTCGCGCAGTACGACTGTACCGCCGTTCGGGCCGGGGATAGCGCCCTTAACAGCAATCAGATTGTTCTCAGCATCGACCTTAACAACAACAAGGTTCTGAACCGTTACCTTCTCTGCTCCGAGGTGGCCTGCCATCTTCTTTCCCTTCCAAACTCTGGACGGATCGGAAATAGCGCCGTTGGAACCGCCGTGGCGAGCAACAGGACCGGTACCATGTGTTTCCTTAAGTCTGTGGAAGCTCCAGCGTTTGATAACGCCTGCATAGCCCTTACCCTTGCTGGTGCCTGTAACGTCGATCTTGTCGCCGTTTGCAAAAACGTCAGCCTTGATGAGGTCGCCTACGTTGTAAGCGGAGCAATCGCTCAGTCTGAACTCCTTAAGAGTCTTCTTCGGAGCAACATTGCCCTTGTTGAAGTGACCCATGAGGGGCTTGCTTACGCGCTGCGGCTTCTGATCCTCAAAGCCTACCTGAATTGCTTCATAGCCGTCATTTTCAACAGTCTTCTTCTGTGTAACAACACACGGACCGGCTTCTACAACTGTTACGGGAACGACTCTGCCCTTTTCGTCGAAGATCTGTGTCATACCGATCTTCTTGCCGATGATTGCCTTCTGCATTTTGTATCCTCCTTTAGGTTATTGGTCGGATTTCTCCGACATGACCCTCCTGCCTGTAGGTTGAAAACTTTTTAAGATCAGAGCTTGATCTCGATTTCAACGCCGGCGGGGAGCTCCAAGCCCATCAACGCCTCAACGGTTTTGTTGCTGGGTCTTAAGATGTCGATAAGTCTCTTGTGGGTTCTCATCTCAAACTGCTCACGGCTGTCCTTGTACTTATGCACAGCACGGAGGATTGTGATGATCTGTCTCTCTGTCGGCAGCGGTACCGGACCGGAAACTCTAGCGCCGGTTCTCTTTGCTGTCTGAACGATCTTCTCTGCTGCCTGATCAACAACCTGATGATCGTAACCCTTAATTCTTATCCTGATCTTTTCTTTGACTGCCACTTAAATCGCCTCCTGTAAATTTTAAAGTTGGCGGGCCGCAGCTATTCGCTGCATATTGACGGGTTTTTGTTAACACTGCCCCGGGTGTTTCACCTGAGAGCCATATAAAAACCGGATATTCACTTTTGTGAAATCCGGGAACATCGGGCCGCTGTATAACACAGAACCCACATAAAAAACCACTAAAGCATACTGTTTGTCCGGCCTGTGCACCTTAGAAATCAGCGCATGGTTCCGCGCGCCACTCCGCAAAGGGAGCCGCATCAGCTTCAATTGTCATCGCCCGGTTTGAAATCGGACATACTCCACGGAAAAACCGGCCTATAGCCGCAACCTCCCGCTTCATCGCATATCTGTCGCAGTCACGCAGGATTTATTATAGCAGGTAGTTACGCAAAAATCAACCCTTTTTCAAAAAAAATTCAAGGTTTTTTGCGGCTTTTTTTGAGCCTCAAAAATGCCCGGAATTTCGGGCCGAAACGCGCCTTTAAGATGGGGCGGACGCATGCTTTTTTGCTCTTTTCTGGCGCCACCCCATAATGTACATACCCTATTCTATCTTTGCCGTAATTATCGAATGTGCCTCAACCGTGATATCGCACACCTCATCGTCAAGGCGTATGATCGCGTGCAGAGGTGCATCCGTGCGGTTCAGCAGCACGCACACCAAACTGCCGTCCGGATTTTTAAAGCCCACGGTTTCCAGCCGGCAGCTGTATGCGCTTGTGGCTATAACCTTTGCACCCGGTACTACGAAACGACTTATATGGCCTATATAATAATATGCCAGGCGGTACACAATCTCGCCGCTTCTGCGGTCATAGTATACAGGAGCCTCCACCGAGCAGCCCCTGCCCTCCCTGTTATGGAACGGCCCATTCTCCTCGTTCAGAACTATATTCCAGTCGCAGTAATGCGTGATGCCGTTTGCAAAGCCACCTATCATATCGTGTGCATAGCGCTCGGCACAATACAGATCGGTTTCCGGCTTAATGCCACTGCCGGTAATGGCACAGCAGCCCTCGCTCATAATATTTATCTTATCCGGGTACTTACTGTAATATGCTCTCAGCTCTCCGAAATGATCTCCCGAATACCAGTGATGAGCCACACCGTCGCAGTACCTGCCGTTTTCACTGCTCATAATGTATTTTGCGCGCTCGTAGATGCGCTCACGGCAATGGTCGAAGCACAGTATCTTAACACCCGTTCCGTCGAGCTCACGGCCGAGGAAGCCCAAAAACGCCGCCTCCTCCTCGGGAGTATAGAGACAGGACTCCCATATCTGATAATGACGCGGCTCGTTCTGCATCGTTACAGCACCGATATCTATGCCGTTTTCGCGGCAGACCTCTATGTACCTTGCGAAATACTTCGCCCACAGTGCATAGCAGTCCCTTCTGAGGTGTCCGCCTATACGGCTGTTGTTCGTCTTCATATATGCAGGCGGTGACCACGGAGATGCGAACAGCTTGAGCTTGCCGTAACGCTCCGCTGCCTTTACCATGGGGAATACAGCAACCCTGTCATGTGATATGTCAAAGCTGTCGAGAGTCAGGTCATTCTCCTCCACATAGGTATAATCCTCCGTGGAGAAATCACAGCTTGCAATTGACAATCTGCCGAGTGAATAGCCTATGCCATTCTCCCTGTCAAAATAAGCTCTGATAAATTCCTCCTGCCTGTAGCCCGGCATACCGCTCCACACTGCCGCGGAGGTATCGGTAAACGCCGCTCCTATTCCTCCCACCGTTTGGTACTCCACATCGGGGTGAATATTGACGAGGTCGGCCTCTATATCCCCCGGGTGATTCTGTATGTCTATCGCATCGGTATTTTGTACTCAAAGCCGCTGTTCGCAAGCTCGGCAAATCTTTTGTCATTTGAGTCCGTTACATAGAGCTTTATCTTCATGGCACAGCACCCCTTCGGAGCATTTTGTTCCGTTAACTTAGCCTAAGAATATACCTGCCCGGGGCAAAAGTCAAGCATATAAAAAAGCTGCCGTAATCGTACACAGCAGTACGAATACAGCAGCTTTGATTATCATTTCCAGCCGTCCGGCCACTTGCCCTCCTCGATCACATACACTGTCATCTGGCGTCTGCCGAATACATTGCAGTAATCCTCGGAGTCGTAGAACAGGTCGGCGACTATTCTGCCGGACATTGCGGCTCCGCCTGTATCCATTGCGTAGCAGTAGCCGTAGTTCCATTCTCCGTTCGGAGAGGTTATGTACAGCAGAGAGCCGTACGGGATGACATTCGGGTTAACGGCAACATAGCCAACCTGGACGGATGTGCCCATAGCGGTGACCGAGCCGGCCTCCCACGAATATGCCGTGCACTCACCGGTTATGCTCCAGTCGTAGCCGACTGTAGCGCCCGTGTGATCCACAAAGGTGCCATTGCCTATTGCATCGGCACGGAGCTTTGAGCCGCGTTCGATAACGGCATCAACGGCCTCCTTGATGATCTCCTCGGAAAGTGCTTCTCTTGCGACCTCAACGCCGTCAGCATAGGTCACCTCATATGTGACTCTCTTCTTGCCGTCAACGCCGCGTGTCACTGTCTTTTCCTGGTCGCGGTACTTGCCGTCGACCTCCTGATAGACAATGCCGTGCTCTATTATCTCTTCAAGAGCTATCTCTTCTCTTGTGATACGCTCAACACGCACCTCTGCATCGTTCAGAATGCAGTCTCCGCGCTCTACAGTCTTCTCGCCATTCTCTGTCACGCTGTACAGAAGATCGTCCTCGGAGAGCTTAACACCGGCCTGTGCCAGCGCCTGCTCATAACTGTATGCCGTAACGCTTGCGGGCTTCTTTTCGCCGTCCGCATTGATCGTTATGCTGATCCTGCGGCTGACCTGTATCTGCATACCGTCCTCAAGAGCCTCGGTCTTGCCGGGCTGAACGGAATCCGCAGCACGCAGCTCTATGCCTGCGGCCTCGAGTGCATCTGCCACAGTGCCCTCTATAATGGATACCTCGCTTGACTTGCCGTCCGCCATTACCTCAACAGTGCTTGAGCGCCTTACGGTAACCCTTGTATCGGCGGTAAGCTCACTATCCGCCGGGACACTGATTTCGTCCAGCTCGGAAAGCTCAATGCCGTTATCGCCGAGCATATCACCGAGGACCGAACCGCGCGGAACAACAAGGCTGTGCACCTCGCCGTCCACTTCAACCACAAGGCGAACATTTCTCTTCACTGTCAATACCGTGGAGGATTCCGAGAAAACACATTCGTCTATCGGCGACACCGGCTCCATACCCTCTGTTTCGGCACGTGCCAGAATACTCTCGCTGTCAGCGCCTATCATGCTGAACGAATAAGTATCCTCGCCGTCATAAACTGTAATATCTACGGAATTAGCCACAGCCGTAACGACCGAGCCCACAGTGATCGCGGCAATCAGCAGAGTCACGATCAGCATACGGGGCAAACCGCTTCTTTTCGCGTTTCTTATATGTCGCATATTCCTGCTCCTTTCGTTTTAGAGACGCAGCCGCGTTATTGGAAGCGCACCGCAGTGCCTTCCTCGTCCGATCTCCGATGAACCTGTAACAGTCTCCCCCGAGCGTAATTCCGGCTGTCCGACAACAGCCTATAGCTCTCCCGTCAAGGTTTGTTGAGAGTATAATGGCAAAACGTCGCGTTGTCAAGTTTTTGAAGTTGAAGTTTTTGTGCAAAATGACGACTTTTGCATAAAAAAGGCTTTACATAATCACTTGCAACTACGTTTATTTGACGAAAATCAGCTCAAAAACCGGGGATTTTTTGTTTTTTCGTGTTTTCATCTCTGTGCATTTTGTAAAAAAAGTAACAGTCTGAACCAGTCGAACATATTTTTCTTTTGCAAAATTATGAATTTTTATGCATGTTGGTTTACAGAATCCCGCCATAAAATTAGTTTTTTTAAAATAAATACGTATATTATTTCGCACATGATTCATTTTTGCGTAAAGGTCATAGCCTTGACCCGTGTAAGAAATATTACATTTTTGTAAGAAATAACGCTATATATGCCGATTTTGTCGAATTACGCGCATATTTTTCAGCCGCGTAATGCAGATGTCCTTTACATCTGATTTTTACTCCGATTTCTCTGAATATTTCTTACTTTCATTTCAAAATGCATAATTCAGCGCATAAAAAGAGCAGGCCGGCTGTAAACCGACCTGCAAAAAATTATTTCATCGTGCTGTTGAGATAGGCGATTATCTCGTTTGCGGCTGTTCTGTGAGCCTCAACTCCCGGGTGATTTCTTGCACCGCGGTGCTCTATATCATCCGTCAGCGAAAGGAAGTCCACGTTGGAATCGCCGCTTTCGGCGCTGTACGCCTCCACAGCGCTTTTCAGCGCATCGGACAGCTCAGTACCCAGCATTCCAAACGCCCAAACCAGGCGCGATTTTGGATTCCATTGACGCAGCTTTGAGAGAAACGCTCTCGCCTTAGCGCAGAGACGTTCCACATCATCCGAATTCATGGTGCCATCCTCATTGCGGCGATTGCGGAAGCTCGCTCCCGTCGCAGCATCACGCCACTCCGGCTGATTGAATGAGCCGGAGTCGTTCGTGCCGAGATTGATAAAGATGACGTCCGGCTGCCATGCTTTGAAGTCATTTGTCTCATGCACTCCGAGCTTTGCATTTCTGTCGCCGCCGAGCAGACCGCATACCTCATCATAAATGGGCGGTATAGCACCGTTAGGATCATTATTCCATGCGCAGCCTATTCCCCATCCGCTCTGTGAAATGACGCGGATATCCGCATTCAGCGCCCTGCCGACCATTACGGCGTAGTTGTTTTCCGAGGAGAACAGCATGGGTATCCAGTCCTGCTCCTCTCTGGCACCTATATCGGCCTCGCCGCTCGTAATGCTGTCGCCGATGAACTCCAGCTTTATGCCGCGCTCTTCCACGGGCAGAAGCTCGCCATCCGTGCTGACGGAGCATATTTGCAGCAGGCAGTCAGGATCACCGGACATGGCCTGTGTATCCTTTATAATGCGTACATTCTTCACAACACCGGGATCCATGCCACGGAACACACAGACGCGCTGCGTGCCCTTTTCGGCCATTCTTCGCGACATGTACACCCCGTTTATCACAAAGCTGTACCACGGCTCGCAGGTGCTCCAGTCGGCATTAAGCTCCACCCACAGCTCCCCTGCGCGCACATTCAGCTCAAGGGCCGATGCAGTCCAGAACAGCGTCAAAGGCTCGCGGCAGGAGCTTGTCCTGCCGTGAACCAGATGAGGTATCTCATTAAGCTTATATGTTATCATACTTCTCTTTCTGTATTGGCATTTACCTCTGCCAGCTCTTTCTTATAGAGGTACTTATCGACGTCCTCCTTGACGTTATCCGGGATCTTTCTCTCAATCGGGAATACGACGGAGTTGATGATAGCGTCGGAGAACTCCATAACGATCTCAATGGTCTTGCCGAGAGCCTCAGCGGAGAGGAAGAACATTGTATCGAAGCGGTTGTGGATGAAGGATGCACCCTGGGAGCCGAAACGGCAGAAGTTGATGCCCGGAACGCCTGCATCTGCAAACGGTACGGAGTCGGAGGAATAGATGCTCTGCTTTACCTTTGCGGAGAGGCCCTTGATCTTCATCAGGTAATCTGTGAAGTGTACGAGGTCCTCGCCTGCCATTACCATGGCTACATCGGAGCCGAGGATCGGGCCGCCAACGTCGACATTTATCATGAGGACATGCTTGTCGAGCTCGTCCTTGTGGTCGCGTACAAATGCCTTACTGCCGCAAAGACCGATCTCTTCACTGCCGTACCAGCAGAACTTAACTGTACGCTTCGGCGGATTTGCCATGAAGTAGCGTGCCATTTCCATATTGATAACAGAGCCTGCGCCGTTATCAAACACGCCCTTGGAGAACTCTACGGAGTCGAAATGAGCGCCGAAGGAGATGATCTCTTCCGGATGCTCTGTGCCCTTGATCTCAGCGATAACGTTGTGAGAGGTGAGCATGACGTTCTCGTTTCTTGTTACGACCTTTGCCTTTGTAGCGCCGTTTGCAACGATATCCATTGCATCGGCAACACGGAGCTGAACTGCCGGAACATTGCCGAAGGCACGGAGTGTCTCGCGAATCTTGCGCTGGTGCAGGTCTGTTTCATCGAGCTTGTCGAGCAGTGAGCCGTCCATAGTGATGATGGCTGCAACGCCGGCCTTGAGAAGAGTTCTGAAAAGCGGAATGCGAAGGAAGCCGTTTACGAGGACGATCTTGCCCTTTGCGTCAACAAGATCCACCGGATCGCCATCCTGCACATAGAGGAAATCGGCTACAAGACCCTCTGCCGGTGTGCTTTCGCAGCACTGATAGCCGCGCACGGTGTACTTCTTCTGATACGGCTCGAGTATCTCAAGCTCTGCCTCTACAGTTGCCATTTCAAGGTCGAACGGCTCTATTTCTGCCTTAAGGCCGAAGCTCTCGCACTCTGCCTTAAGTATCTCCGCTGCCTTAAGCTCCTCTGCGGTTCCGCCAACACGGGTGAAGCCGATTTTGTTGAGCAGCTCAAAGGCTCTGTTTTCATCATACTTTTTCATTTTCAACATTCCTTTCATTTTCTGTTGAAGCCCGGCTGCGCCGAGCCACGGCAGGGCTCCCCAAACTTGCCCGACCGCTATAATATTAATCATAATCTATTTTTATCCGTATAGCAAGCTAAACCGTAAAATCAGCCCTGATTTTTTACGCATACAGCTAATCCGACGGGATCAAATAGCAAAAAAGCCTGCTCCTTTTACGGAGCAAGGCTTAATATTATGCCTGCGGCTCAACCAGATGACAAGCTACAAAGTGACCCGGCACGATCTCCTTAAGAGTCGGCTTGGATTCCTTGCACTTATCACATGCAACCGGGCAGCGTCCGGAGAAGTTGCAGCCCTTCGGTGTGTTGATCGGGCTGGGAACGTCACCTGTGAGGATCTGGCGGTTCTTCTGTGCCTCTGCGCTCGGATCCGGAATCGGAACAGCGGAGAGAAGTGCCTTGGAGTACGGGTGCAGTGTATTCTTGTAAAGCTCATCGGAGCTTGCAAGCTCAACAACATTGCCAAGGTACATAACGGCGATACGGTCACTGATGTACTTGACTATGTTAAGGTCATGTGCGATAAACAGGAATGTCAGGTTGAGCTTCTGCTGAAGGTCATGCAGCAGGTTAATGATCTGGGACTGGATGGAAACGTCCAGAGCGGAGATCGGCTCGTCACATACGATAAATTCCGGTTCGATAGCAAGTGCACGGGCAATACCGATACGCTGACGCTGGCCGCCGGAGAACTCATGCGGGAAGCGGTTTGCGTGCTCACGGTTAAGGCCGACGAGCTCCAGAAGCTCATATACGCGCTCCTGACGTCTCTTTGCATCGTACATGCCGTGGATTATCATACCCTCCTCGATAATGGAGGAAACGGTCATACGGGGGTCAAGGGATGCATACGGGTCCTGGAAGATGATCTGTGCCTTTTTAGCATACTTGAAACGTGTTGAGGCATTCTTCAGATTCATTTCCTCGCCGTCATAATAGAGCTTACCGGAGGTTGCCGGGTAGATACCCATAGCCACACGGCCCAGTGTGGACTTACCACAGCCGGACTCACCGACGAGACCCAGAGTCTCGCCCTTATAAACATCCAGAGAAACATGGTCAACGGCCTTAAGTGTACCGCCGGAGACCTTAAAATATTTGCATACGTCATCAAGGACGATCAGCTTTTCCTGATTACTCATTCGGCTCACCTCTTTCAGCAGCGCTCGGGCAGTCGGGGTGGAGCAGCCAGCAGGATGCCTCATGACCCTCGCCCATCTTGAATACATCCGGCTGTGCCTCACGGCATATCTTCATGCAGTGAGTGCAGCGTGCGGCAAAGCCGCAACCCTTCGGCGGACGGATAAGATCCGGCGGTGTGCCGGGAATGGACACAAGGCGCTCATCCTTGGACATCTCAACGGACGGAAGGCTCTTGAGCAGTGCCTGTGTGTACGGGTGGGAGCTGCGATAGAAGATATCCTCGCAGGTGCCTGTCTCAACGACCTTACCTGCATACATAACTGCAACGCGGTCAGCCATGGAAGCAACAACGCCGAGGTCATGTGTGATGAGGATGATAGCTGTGTTTGTCTTCTCCTTGATTTCTGCCAGAAGGTCCATGATCTGAGCCTGGATAGTAACGTCCAGAGCTGTTGTGGGCTCATCGGCAATGAGGAGCTTCGGGTTACAGGAAAGAGCCATAGCGATCATAGCTCTCTGACGCATACCGCCGGAGAACTCATGCGGATACTGCTTTGCGCGCTCTTCCGCATTCGGGATCTTTACCAGATTGAGGTACTTGATAGCCTCTTCCTTAGCTTCCGCCGTGGAAAGGTTTCTGTGGTGCTTGATAGCCTCAACTATCTGCTTGCCAACGGGCTTTGTCGGGTTCAGGCAGGTCATCGGGTCCTGGAATATCATGGATACTTCCTTACCGCGGATGCTCTGCATGTCCTTTTCGGAAGCTGCAACGATGTCGTGCTCGCCGAGCTGAACGACGGAGCCGTCCTTGATTCTTGCCGGCGGCATCGGATTCAGCTTCATTATAGTCTGGGCGGAAACGCTCTTACCGCAGCCGGACTCACCGACTATTGCAAGGACTTCGCCCTCATCAACGTGGAATGTAACGCCGCGTACAGCCTGAACTTCGCCGGCGTATGTGTCAAAGGATACAGAAAGATCCTTAACATCAAGAATTCTTGCCATTGTTCTTACCTCCTCAAGCGCGGGTCAAATGCATCGCGCAGACCATCACCAAGCAGGTTAAAGGACAGCATAGTAATGCTGATGAAGCCTGCCGGAATAAGCAGCTGATACGGATATACCATGAAGTGCTGCTGACCATCCTGTGCCAGAACGCCCCAAGACGGCTGCGGAACCGGTACACCAAGGCCAAGATATGAGAGGAACGCTTCTGTGAAGATTGCGCTCGGGATAGCCATTGTAATGTTAACAATGATAACGGAAAGTGCATTCGGAATAAGGTGACGTGCGATGATACGGGAGCTGTTTGCACCCATAGCCTCAGCAGCAACAACAAATTCCTGGCTCTTAAGCTGGAGTATCTGACCGCGAACAAGACGCGCCATACCTGTCCAGCTCGTTATGCCGTATGCGATAACAAGCGTGAATATGCCCTTGGGGAGAACCATGAGCAGGAGGATAACAACGATGAGGTACGGGATACCGTTGATGATCTCAACGATACGCATCATGATGTTATCTACCATGCCGCCGATGTAGCCGGCGATACCTCCGTAGATAAGGCCGATGATGAGGTTAACAGCAACTGCCGCAAACGCAATAATAAGGGAAACACGGCCGCCCTCGAAGGCACGTGTGTACATATCACGGCCGAGCTGGTCGGTACCGAAGACATGCATATGACCCTCGCCTGCATAGCGCTCGTCGGTACACGGTGTGAAGAAGCCCTTATTTACCTCGCCCAAATGCTGCTCACTGCTGCTGAACGGTGAGAAGAACGGCAGAAGGATACATGTGATGATTATAAGACAGATCAGGAAGAAACATACAATGGCAACCTTATTCTTCTTAAGGCGATTGAGAGCGTCCTTCCAATATGTAATACTTTCGCGGGCAATGCCCTCTCTGTTTTCCGGATCGGAGCCGATCCATTCAAAACGGGATTTTTCAATTGTAGCCATGGATCAACCCTCCAACTTAACACGCGGATCAATAAGGCAGTATGCAACGTCAACTACGAGGTTCATGAGAATGAGGAATGCGCCGTAGAAGATCGTGCTGCCTGCGATCATTGTATAGTCAAGACTCTGAACGCTCTGTACGAAGTATCTGCCGAGGCCCGGGATGGAGAAAACATTCTCAACAACGAAGCCGCCTGTGAGCAGACCTGCGATTGTCGGGCCGAGGATCGTGATGACCGGCATGATAGCATTGCGCAGTGCATGCTTGAGGATGATAGCGGACTGGCCAAGGCCCTTAGCCTTTGCAGTCTTGATGTAATCCTGACCGAGAACATCCAGCATACTTGTACGTGTAAGACGGGAGATGGAGGCCAAAGTACCGAGGCCGAGTGCGAATACCGGCAGGATCGACTGATTAAGTGCGCCCCAGCCGCTTACGGCAAAGATGCGAACACCGGTTGCCTGGAAAAGCTTAAGACCGAGGAAGTACTGAAGAAGCGACGCCATAACGAAGGACGGGACGGACACACCGACGATAGCAATGAACATGGTGATAGAGTCCCATGCCTTGCCGCGATTAAGCGCTGCAAGTGTACCGAGCAGGACACCGCCGATAAATGCGAATATAACCGAGCGGATACCGAGGCTTGCGGAGATAAAGAAGGATTCGCTTATCATAAGGTTGATAGAGCGGTTGTAGGTGAGGGAAATACCGAGATCGCCCTGAAGAACGTTGCCGATGTACAGCAGGTACTGCTGCCAAACGGGCTTGTCGAGGCCGTATTTCGCCATCATGTTTGCCATAACTGCTTCCGGAATTTTCTTTTCGCCTGTGAACGGGTCACCGGGGAGAAGCTGCATCAGGAAGAATGTGAGAGTGATAAGCACGAAAAGAGTTACGATGGAATAGCCTACTCTTTTTAAAATGTACTTAACCATAGAGGTCATCCTCCTTTTCGGATTTCTTTTTGATATTTGGCTGTGCGGACAAAGCCGCCGACGTTTTGCGCGCGGTCGCGAAACACCCGCGGCCATGTCCGTATCAAAACGACATTTTTCTCATTTGGCATGAGAGTGAACTTATATAAAAGCCTATAATTTCAGCCCTCATACGTCAAAAATAAAAGAGTGAAAAATATCGTATGTTTAGCAGCTTGCTCATCACAAGCTGCTAAACGATACGAAGCTAAGCTTTTTTTAAATTTTCAAGGTTTCCTTGATACACCTTTTATATATCAGCCAACGAGCTGTACATAACGGTATGTTGTCTGGTTCTGGTCTGCGATGAAGCCGCCCACGATCTTATCGGAGATAGCGTATGCACTGCCGCGGACATAAACCGGGAGGATCGGATAATCCTCAGCGAGGATCTGCTCACACTTGATGAAGGCTGCCTCACGAGCTGCAACATCGGTAGTTGTTCTTGCGATATTGATCTGCTCATCGTACTCTTCGTTGGAGTAGAAGCCTTCGTTGATACCGCCGCCTGTTACCCAAAGGTCAAGGTCGGAAATCGGGTCGTTGTAGTCGGGGCCCCAACCGGACATTGTCAGGTCGTAGTCACCAGCGGAACGGTTAGCAGCTACCTGCTTTGTGATCATGGAGTTGACCTCGATTGTGATACCGAATGCCTGCTGCCATGCCTCCTGGTAGAAGGAAGCCTGCTGAATTGCCTGAGAGGAATCGCCGCAGTCGATGGAGAGTTTGATCTGATCGGCTGTCATGTTGAGCTCTTCAAGAGCCTTAGCGAAGTACTCCTTAGCTGCCTCAAGGTCGTATGTCGGGAAGAAGTCGCCGCCGTTAGCAGCCTTTGCAGCCTCTTCGTAGTTGTGGTCGCCAATGAAGACGCCGGGAGCGAAGTTTGTCATCGGAACGGAACCGTTACCGAGAGTTGCATCGCAGAGAGCCTGCTTATCAAATGCAAGTGCAAGAGCCTTTCTCATGTTGTTGTTAGCAAGAACCTCGTTCTGCAGGTTGCACATGATATAATAGTATGTTCTGCCCGGGAACTGAACTACGTCGTAGCCTGCGCCCTGAACCATTGTGATCTGGTCGCCTGTGGAAAGTGAGCCTGTGTAGTCGATCTCACCTGCAAGGAATGCATTCAGAACTGCGTTTGCATCGGAGATGATCTTAAAGGTGATCTGCTTTGCGCCAACCTTATCTGCATCGTAGTAGTTTTCGTTCTTCTGAACAACGAGCTTCTCGCCGTGTGACCACTCAACAAGAGCGAACGGACCGTTGGAGCAGAAGTACTCCGGCTCTGTGTTGTAAAGGTCTGCACCGACTGTCTCGTAGAAGTTCTTGTTTACCGGAGCCAGTGTGCCGAAGGAGAAGAGCTCAAGTGCGTACGGAAGCGGAGTGTGGAGTTTAACCTCGAGGGTGAAGTCGTCAATAACCTTAATGCCAACGTCTTCCCAGGAGCACTCGCCGTTGTAGTAAGCTTCAGCGTTCTCAATGAAGTATGTGAAGTAAGCATACTCAGCAGCGATTTCCGGATTCAGCAGCTCGCTCCATGCGAAAGCGAAGTCTTCTGCTGTAACTGTATCGCCGTTTGTCCACTTAGCGTCCTTACGGAGATGGAATGTATATGTGAGTTCGTCATCGGAGACATCAATCTTCTCGGCTGCAGCACCTGCATAAGTGCCGTCCTCCTGTACACGTGTAAGTGTATCATAGATGTTACCAACCATTGTGAACTCGTCGGAGTAGGAGATCGTGATGGTGTTCATGCCGGTCGGCTCCATGCCGATACGGAAGTTCAGTGTCTCGTTATCGGAAATACCGTCAACCTTTTCCTGAACCTTTGCTTCACCGGTTCGTATTACTTCCACCTCACCATCATCAGACGTGCTGGATTCTTCAGCGGAGCTTTCGGTAGTGCTGCTTTCCTCTACTTTGCTGGATTCGTTACCGGAACCGGAACATGCTGTAACGGCTGAAACGACCATTGCCAGAGCAAGGAGCATAGCGAGAACCTTTTTCAGTTTCATCTTTTGTCCCTCCTAATTATCAGGAATTTTGATTTATGCAATTTCCGTTTTTGGGAAATTCATGTTGGATATATGATACAGCATAATAATACATTTTGCAAGTGGCAAATCCAAGAAACAATATTGAAATTTCACGCCTGTTTTTGTGCATATTTCACATACAAAATGCTTCGTTCCACACGGACAACCCCCCTTTTTGGCGCCTAACTCGCGAAAACCCTGCAAAACTGCCGAATTTCATGATTATTCAGTCGCTGTATATTTATGCATTATTAAGTGACGCTTTTGTAATTATTTCCTGCACTTATCCTATCGCTTTGACTTGCTAACGCGTTCAAGCGACCCTTTTTCATTCGTTTTTGGGCTTTTACGGCATACTATTATATATATGTGCTCCGCTTTGCAGTTGTAAAAAGGTGAATAAATATGCCGCATAATACCCACTATATGCGGCATGTTAATTTTTTACCGATTTTCCCGCGCTGTGAAACCTCTTCCCTTTCGCCGCAGAGCCTTTCTGTAACGACAGCATTACAATTCTGTTGCTTTTCTTTATCGTTTTTTTCTGTTTATAATTCATATCCGGTTTTGGAAAATAAAAAAAACAGGGTGACAGCTCCTTGCGGAGCGTCACCCTGTGTATTATGCCCGATATCAGCCATTCATGGAATAGTTGGGAGCTTCCTTTGTGATCTGGATGTCATGCGGATGGCTTTCCTTGAGGCCGGCACCTGTGATCTTGACGAACTGTGCCTTCTCATGCATCTCGGGGATATTTGCGCATCCTGTGTAGCCCATACCGGAGCGCAGACCGCCAACCATCTGATAGATAGTATCGGCAAGCGGGCCCTTGAACGGAACACGACCCTCAACGCCTTCCGGAACATACTTCTTGTTGTTAGCCTGGAAGTAACGGTCGCTGGAGCCCTTACCCATAGCACCGAGAGAACCCATGCCGCGGTAAACCTTGAACTGTCTGCCCTGATAGAGCTCGTACTCACCCGGAGCCTCCTTGCAGCCTGCAACCAGAGAGCCGAGCATAACAACGTTAGCACCTGCAGCCAGTGCCTTTACAATATCACCACTGTACTTGATGCCGCCGTCTGCAATAACCGGAATGCCGTACTCAGCAGCAACACAGGCAGCGTCGTAAACTGCTGTGATCTGCGGAACACCGATACCTGCAACAACACGTGTTGTGCAGATGGAGCCCGGGCCGATACCGACCTTGATGCAGTCTGCGCCGGCCTCGATGAGTGCGCGTGCAGCTTCGCCCGTTGCAATGTTGCCTGCGATGAGCTGAAGCTCAGGATAAGCAGCCTTTACCTTACGAACAGCGTTGATGATGCCGCTGTTGTGGCCATGTGCGGAGTCGAGTGTAACAACGTCAACACCTGCTTCAACAAGAGCTGCAACACGGTCAAGAACGTCCGCTGTAGCGCCGATAGCGGCACCGCAGAGCAATCTGCCGTTCTCATCCCTTGCGGAATTCGGGTACTGAACAGCCTTTTCTATATCCTTTATAGTGATAAGACCCTTGAGGTTGCCCTCAGCGTCAACTATCGGAAGCTTTTCTATCTTATGCTTGCGCAGCAGCTCCTGTGCATCGGCCATTGTTGTGCCGACAGGTGCTGTGACAAGGTTTTCCTTTGTCATGACGTTCTCGATCTTCTGCTCGAAGTCGGTGCTTGTCATGAAGCGGAGATCACGGTTTGTGATGATGCCTACGAGCTTGCCATCCTTGCAGATCGGCACGCCGGAGATCTTGTATCTGCCCATGAGAGCATCTGCCTCGCGGACTGTATTATCGGGAGCAAGGAAGAACGGGTCAACAATAACGCCGTTTTCGGAGCGCTTTACGCGGTCAACCAGGTCTGCCTGACGCTCAATGGACATATTCTTATGAATAATACCAATGCCGCCCTCACGTGCGATAGCAATAGCCATTTCTGCCTCTGTAACAGTGTCCATTGCCGCAGTCATGATCGGAGTGTTCAGCTTGATCTTCTTTGTGAGCCATGTGGAGATATCCACCTCCGCGGGCAGCACGTTCGATTCTGCGGGGAACAGAAGAACGTCATCGAAGGTCAGCCCCTCCTTAACAAATTTGGACGAAAAATCTGTGTTCAACATAACCGTCTGCCATCCTTTCAGTTGTGCCTTTTCAGCCGCACATGCACATTTTTTTGCTTCCTTATGGCTCTGAAACGCTACAAAAAAGAGCCATAAACTATTGTTACTATTAATTTGTTATTGTAGCATGGAATACCTTTATTTTCAACCGATTTTCAAAAACTATCGCAGAGATTTTTCGAGCTTTTTCTGTGTCGTTTTTTATAGAAAAGTGACAAAATAGCGCGAAACGTCTCCGCATATGCATTTTTTCAACTTATTTTCCCGCGGCTGTGCATAGTATGAGGCTTTTTCTGCGCTTTACCCACACGATAAATTGTGAAAAACAGTTGTTCGCCACAACAAAATGTGCTTTTCCACACTTTCCACCGAGTTTTCAACCGGGAAATCTAAAAACTTTATGTATAATTATTCATTCATATTTAGCTGAAATTATTGCAATTTACACCGCTAAAGCCGTTTTTTCCCCATGAATTCGAGTTTTCTCTCAAGTTATATTTTCATTTTTAAATGAATAAATTTGCAGTGGAAAATTTGAGTTTTCAGTTTTCCACATATCCTCGAAAAAGTTTTTCACAATTCTCCGCTGAAAACCGGGAAAACACGACCTAACGCTCCTTCTGCGGGGGCTGCATTGTGCTCAAGTCCCTGCCCTACACTGCACATCAAACTTAAACGAGCACGATAAAAAACAGCCACAACAGAGCGATCTGCTGTGGCTGTAAATGACTTTATTACTTCTTCGGTACGATCTTATCCTTGCCGCCCATGTACGGACGCAGCGCCTCCGGAATCTTAACGCTGCCGTCCTCCTGGAGATTATTCTCAAGGAATGCTATCAGCATACGCGGCGGAGCAACAACTGTGTTGTTCAGTGTGTGTGCAAGGTACTTGCCGTTCTCTCCGTTTACACGAATACGCAGGCGGCGTGCCTGAGCATCGCCGAGGTTGGAGCAGCTGCCTACCTCAAAGTACTTCTGCTGACGCGGAGACCATGCCTCAACGTCGACGGACTTGACCTTAAGGTCTGCAAGGTCACCGGAGCAGCACTCAAGAGTACGTACCGGGATGTCCATGCTGCGGAAGAGGTCGACTGTGTTCTGCCAGAGCTTATCATACCACATCATGGAATCCTCCGGCTTGCAGACAACGATCATTTCCTGCTTTTCAAACTGGTGGATACGGTAAACACCGCGCTCCTCAATGCCGTGTGCACCCTTTTCCTTACGGAAGCACGGAGAGTAGCTTGTCAGAGTCTGGGGAAGCTGCTCCTCCGGGATGATCTGGTCGATGAACTTACCGATCATGGAGTGCTCACTTGTGCCGATGAGGTAGAGATCCTCGCCCTCGATCTTGTACATCATTGCATCCATCTCAGCAAAGCTCATAACGCCCGTTACAACATCGGAACGGATCATAAACGGCGGTACGCAGTAGGTGAATCCGCGGTCGATCATGAAATCACGTGCATAGGAAATAACTGCGGAATGCAGGCGAGCGATATCGCCCATGAGATAGTAGAAGCCGTTACCTGCTACGCGGCGTGCGGAATCGAGATCGATGCCGTCAAAGCGCTCCATAATATCTGTGTGGTACGGAACGGGGAAATCCGGAACCACCGGCTCACCATAGCGCTGTACCTCAACGTTTTCGCTGTCGTCCTTGCCTATCGGAACGCTCGGGTCAATGATGTTCGGAATTGTCATCATTATCTTGAGAATGCGCTCGTCGAGCTCCTTCTCCTTAGCCTCCGCTGCTGCAAGCTCATCGGACTGTGCCTGAACCTGAGCCTTTACCTCGTTGGCCGCATCCTTTTTTCCCTGCTTCATCAGACCGCCGATCTCCTTGGAGAGCTTATTTCTGGAGGCTCTCAGTGCATCGGCTCTCTGCTGTGTGGTACGCTTCTCAAGGTCAAGCTCGATTACCTCATCAACGAGGGGCAGCTTACTGTCCTGGAACTTCTTCTTGATATTCTCGCGTACTACATCCGGATTTTCTCTCAAAAATTTAATATCGATCATGATATATCACCTTTCGTTATTATCTTTCCTCATCAAGTTTAAGCTCATGCAGCAGGTTCTTGAGGTCTTCCTCACCGTAGAAATCGATGGAAAGCACACCCTTTTTCTTACTTCCCGCAACACGTACCACACGATTTAATACATCTCTCAGGACAAGCTCGGCCTCATCGTAATAGCGTATGCGGCGCGGAGTCTTCTCCTTTTCCTTCTTTTCCTCGTTGGATTTCTGAGCCATTTTTTCCAGCTCTCGGACGGAGATACCTTCATTTACAACGCGCTTTGCCGCTGCATGAAGTGCCGCGTCATCCTTGAAGCTGAGGAGCGTACGAGCATGGCCTGCGGTCATTTCTCCGCGCTCCAGCATAGATCGTTCCTCCTGCGGCAAATTCAAAAGACGAAGTGCATTTGTAATCGCCGGGCGGGATTTTCCGACCGTTTTTGATATTTCCTCTTGCGTAAAGCCGAACTCATCGATGAGCACCTGATAGCCATGTGCCTCCTCAAGGGGCTTTAAGTCCTCTCTTTGCAGGTTTTCGATAAGAGCAAGCTGCATTACCTCGCTGTCGGTAAGCTCTCTTATAATTGCCGGTACCGCCGTAAGACCAGCCATTCTGGAGGCTCTCCAGCGTCGCTCACCGGCCACTATCTGGTAGCCGCCGCTCAACATCGGACGAACAAGCAGGGGCTGAAGAACTCCGTGCTGTGCAATGGAATCCGCCAGCTCACGCATGGCCTCATCGTTAAAGCTCTGTCTCGGCTGGCTGCGGTTCGGCTCCAGCTCGTTTATGCTCAGCTCCACCGCTCCGCTCTCATCCGGGCGCGCATTATCATGAAAAATTGCGTCCAGGCCCTTACCGAGGCCGCCCTTTTTCGCCATATGCATCCTTATCCTTTCCTTTGGATTTATTTACAGATCAACGGTTATTGCGGATGATCTCATCCGCAAGCGCACCATATGCCTGACTGCCCTTATTTGAGCGGTCATAGTAGCATATCGGCTTACCGTAGCTCGGTGCCTCAGAGAGACGCACCGTTCTCGGAATGACCGAGGAAAACACCTTTCTCGGGAAATACTTCTTTATCTCGGTCACTACCTGCTGTGTAAGGTTCAGTCGGCCGTCATACATTATAAGCAGTATTCCCTCCAGCTCAAGCCTTTCATTGTACCTGCGCTTCACCGCCTGCACGGAATTCATAAGCTGGGAGAGTCCCTCAAGAGCATAGTATTCGCACTGAACGGGCACCAAAACAGAATCCGCCGCGTTGAGCGCATTCGTCGTAATGAGCCCCAACGAGGGTGGACAGTCTATCAGAATAAAGTCATATTCCGTGCGCAGCGGAGCCAACGCGTTTTTAAGCACAGCCTCTCTGGAGGCTATATCCGCCAGCTCTATCTCCGCCGCGGCAAGATCCGCCGAGGAGGGTATCACCGACAGGTTTTCAAACTCCGTCTTTATCACTGCGGCACTGCCCTTTGCACCATTTATCAAAATATCGTAGGAGGTAGTATCAAGGCTTTTTCTGTCAAAGCCCACACCGCTTGTGGAGTTGCCCTGGGGGTCGATATCCACAAGAAGCGTCTTCTTACCCTTCATGCCAAGCCAGGCCGCCAAGCTGACCGCACTCGTGGTTTTGCCCACGCCGCCTTTCTGGTTTGCTACAGCTATCACCTTGCTCATATACCGCGCTCCTTTCCCTAAAAATCGCGTTTTACCGTTTATTCTCGTAGTAAATTTCATTTTACCATACTTTTCAAACAGAATAAAGAGGAAAAAACATGTTTTTTAAGTTTTTTGAATGTTTCACGTGGAACAAACGCGCAAAAGGACTGCCGGAGCCTGTCCGACAGTCCTTTTGCGTTTGTGGGAAATGAATAAGGGAATGGGTTTATACCTCGTACTCAATTTGATTTCGGGATGCGCACGATGCACTCGTAGTACTCGTCCGTCTCCCTTTTCTGTGTGACCGCACGCACTCCTGCACTTTTCATGGTCTCGACTGCGTGGTCTATAGTATTCAGAAACAGGCGTATGTCCTTCGCAATAAAGGTTCTTTTCGGCTTTTTCTGCTCCTGTGCGCCGATAATGCGCTTGATGTATTCTTCAGTCTGAGTTACATTCAGTCCGTTATCGATTATCTTCTTTAAGGCTCTCATGCGCTGCTCGGTGTCTTCCAGCATCAGCAGAGCGCGTGCATGACGTTCGGTCAGGCCGCATTCGGTTATCATTCTCTGCTCCTCGCCGGAGAGCTTCAAGAGTCTAAGCTTATTCGCAAGTGCCGATTGGCTCATCCCGAGCTTTTTTGCGGCCTCAGCCTGTGTAATGCCCCTGTCCGATATCACGGAGTAGATAGCGACCGCCTCCTCGAAGAAGTTCAGATCGCTGCGCTGAATATTCTCAACAAGCGCAAGCATGGCACTGTCTCGTGGGCTTACGTCCTGTATTATCGCCGGTATCGTTCTGAGCCCCGCCATTTTGCAGGCTCGCCAGCGCCTCTCACCTGCTATAAGAACATATCCGCCCGAATCCCGGCGTAGCAGTACCGGCTGCAAAAGTCCATTCTGCCGAATGCTGTCTGCAAGCTGCTCAAGCTCCTGCTGTGAGAAATCCTTTCTCGGCTGGGAGGGATTCGGCGATATCCTCTCGGCCGCTATCTCCACAAGCCTTCTCTTTTCGGAAAACACCTCATCGCCCCCCTTAAATCTCCTTTTTCAAGCCGCTCTCTCTGTTTCCTGACTGCAAATAGAGTATAGCTCATCCAATGCGCATATTTTGCCGTAATGTGTCAGCCGAAAAAAATCTTTTTAACATTTTTTCAAACTCCGGTTGAAATTTCCCCACCCACGGCCGATTCCGCCGAAAGTCCATTGAAGAGAAAATCGGAGTAAGCCCTTCCAATTTGAAAATTAGTATTGACGAGCTATATGTTAAGTGATAAACTTGTGATAACGTTATCACACATCACGGGGGAATGAACATGGCAGTTACAATGGCTGATATAGCGCGTCTTGCAGGAGTTTCCGTGCCGACAGTCGGCCGTGTGCTGAATCACAAGGGCTATACCTCGCTTGATGCCAAGCAGCGCGTTGAGGCCGCAGCAAAGGAGCTCGGCTATGTGCCGAATCACATGGCACGCGCGCTTAAAAGCGGAAAGAGCGGTCTGATAGGCAGTCTTGTCTTTGGAAACGAAAACAACGTATATCAGCGAATAAATAAATATATTATGGCCGCCGCGGAGCAGCGCGGTTACCATATAATCACACTCCAAACCTACGGCGATATCGAAGAGGCCGTACAGGAGCTAATCGGAATGCACGTGGATGGCCTTGCCATAATCTCCATTTCGAATGTTCCGACAAAGCTGCTCGACAGACTGCACGACGAGAACATCCCCGTGGTCGCCGTCGAGAGAACCTATGACCATCCCTATACGGATAATCTTGAGGTGCTCGATGAGGCTGCCACCTATTATGCCACAAACAGACTGATCTCCCTCGGCCACAGAAATATTGCGATGCTGTGCCCGGATTCCGCAAAATCGGTCGAACTGCAACGCAGAGAGGGCTTCCAACGAGCTCTTGAAGAAAGCGGTGTGCCGCGTGAGCAGCAGCATATGCCGCAGGTAAACGGCTACGGAGTGCAGCAGGGAAAGCTTGCCGCAGAGCAGCTTCTCGCCCTGCCGGAGTGCCCCTCGGCGGTTCTGTGCGCTTCGGATATTCTTGCCGCAGGCGCAATGCAGGCATTCCATGCCGCAGGTCTGCGTGTGCCGGAGGATATCTCCGTTATAGGCTACGATAATACCACCGCCGCGTATCTTTCGCCCCCGATAGACTCAGTGGATCTTGACCTTGAGCCTGCCGGTGGAATGCTTTTTGACCTTCTCGAGCGCCGTATGCGCGAGCCGAACCGTCCGTCGGAAACCGGCTTCATCTCTACAACCTATGTGGAGCGAGGAACAACCATAGAATTATAATCGCCGAGCTGCATTCTCGTGCAGCCCGGTATTTCAGTAAAATTATGATAACGTTATCACGGGAGGAGTTTCACATGAAAAAAGTAGTTGTAGGTGTTCCTGGCTGCGGTGCTATCACTCAGCGCCGCCATGCTCCGGAATATGCCGCAAGAAAGGACGTTGAGCTTGCCGGCTTTTACGACCCAAATACGGAGCGTGCTGAGGAAACAGCAAGAAATTTCGGCGGCAGAGCATATTCTTCCCCGGAGGAAATGCTGAATGACCCGAATATCGACGCAATAAGCGTTTGCACACCGAACAATACCCATGCAGAATACACCCTGGCCGCTCTAAAGGCCGGAAAGCATGTGCTGTGCGAAAAGCCGATGGCACTCTCCACCGACGAGACCCATGCAATGCTTGCCGAAGAAAAAAAGAGCGGCAAGCTGCTCATGCTCGGACACAACCAGAGGATGATGGCGGCGCACACAAAATAGACCTCATTCGCTTCTTGACCGGCAGAGAGATAACCAGTGTCTTCGCAAATATGATGACGCTCGATAAAAGAAATCCGGACGGCACACCGATATTCCTTGAGGATAACGTCGTCTGCCAATTCAAAATGGATAACGGTATGCCGGGCATAATGCATTTCAGCTGGACGAACTACGGCCAGGAGGATAATAGCACGGTTATTTACGGCGATAATGGCGTAATGAAAATATATGGTGACTATGCCGATGATATAGTACTTGAAATGCGTGACGGTTCTATAGTAAAATATAAGGTAGGAGCTGCAAGCACAAATACAAATCAACTAAAGAGCGGCGTTATAGATGAGTTTATCGATTCCATCATCAATGAGCGCACTCCGATAGTTACCGGCATAGACGGACACAACACGCTTGCAATCATCGAGGCCTGCTTCCGCTCTGATAAGGAACAGAGCTGGATCAGCGTCGCGTATTAATTTTAGGGAGGAAATTAATCATGAAACTTGGAATTCAGTGCTTTGGACTCAAAGACATGCCCAAGGACAACATGGAGGGCTTCTTCGGCGATCTCTACTCAATGGGCTACCGCCTTGTGGAACCTTTTATCAACTTCGGCGAAAAGCCGCCGTTCGACATGTGGAGCATCTGGCAGGAGGCCGATGCAGAGGAACGCATGGAGGTCTTCAAAAAGGTCGGTCTTGAGGTGTTTTCCGTCCACATTTTGGGCACACCGGCACCCGTACTTGACAAAATGATAGCTTTTGCCGAAAAATACGGCGTAAAGCAGTTTGTTGTCGGTATGCCGAGAGAGCTTACAGAGGCTTCATGTAAGGCTGCCGCAAAGGAATATGCCGATTGCGCCGCAAAGCTCAAGGAGCACGGCGTGGCACTGCTTGTTCATAACGGCGGAGCAGAGCCCACTGCGGTTAAGATCAACGGTACAACAGCCTACGAATTCCTGCTGGACAAGGCAGGAGAGCTCGTCGGCGCACAGCCCGATCTCGGCTGGGTGGCAGCCGGCGGTGAGGATATCACAGAATGGGTTCGCCGTAATATCAGCCGCCTGTGGTCGATTCATTATAAGGATCGCCGCGGTGACGAAGAAATGCCCGTCGGTAAGGGTGACCTCGACCTTTTCTCCTGCGTTAAGGAGGCATGTGTGCTCGGAATCCCCCATATCATCGATATGGACACCTGCACCAAGGAGGATATTGAATACGCCGGAAAGGTCATTGAAAATTTCGCCATGCGCCGCGACTGGACCGAAAGCGTGCTCTGCATAATGGATACGGAGACGGGCGAGGTCACCGAACTGAAGTGCTTTGATGACGTTATTGAGGCTCCGAACTGGTCTGTTGACGGCTCTTGCCTCTACTACAACGCAGGCGGACTCATCTATCGCTATATTCTCGAAACCGGCGAGATAGAGCAGGTGGACACCGGAATGTGTGTCAAGTGCAATAATGACCATGTTCTCTCCACCGACGGAAAAAGGATTGCCGTCAGCCAGGGTTCCTCTTCCCGTATATACATCGTAGACCTTACGGGTGAAAAAGAGCCCGTACTCGTCACAGAGAACTCTCCGAGCTACCTGCACGGCTGGTCCTCCGACGGTGAAATGACCTTCTGCGCATTCCGCGGCGGTTCACGCTTTGTAGATATCTACACAATCTCCGAAAACGGCGGCGAGGAAAAGAGAATCACTGACGGCATCGGCTACAACGACGGCCCGGAGTACTCCCCGGATAACCGCTATATCTGGTACAACTCCACAAGAAACGGCCTTATGCAGATTTTCCGCATGAACCGTGACGGCAGCGATGTTACACAGATAACACACACAGATAACAACGAGTGGTTCCCCCACATTTCCCCGGACTGCAAGAAGATAGCCTATCTCACCTTCAAAAAGGGAGATCTTGACCCGAATCAGCACGTGGGCAACCTCAATGTATCGCTCAGCGTAATGGATTACGACGGTACAAACGCACGTGAGCTCATTCGTTTCTTCGGCGGACAGGGTACTATCAATGTAAACTCCTGGGCTCCGGACAGCCGCCGCTTTGCATTCGTGAAGTATCCGCCCAAGAAATAATCGACATCAAGAAATACTCATATTATAAGAGAGGCTCGCAGTGGATATGCCCATCCGCTGTGGGCTTTTCTTATGCCAAAAGCCGAAAACAATACCGATTATCGATAAAAAGCTGCCCATCACCGCTCGAAAGCGGAATGGACAGCTTGATTTTCTTTAATTTACTTTTATCTCAAAGCTCAATGGAAAGCGCAACCGGATAGTGGTCGGAGAGGAATACTCCGCAACGCTCCTCCGTCCAACGCTCAACACTGTGCGGCAAAAGGGCTGTTTTTTCATCCGTGTATATGTAATCTATCTTCTCCGGGGTCTCAAGCTTGCCGAAATTATGGAAGGTACCTTCGATACCTGCCGTCAGATCCTTTACCGGGAACGGCTTATAATCATTACAGTACTGTATGGTCTCGCTGTCCGGCTCAGCGTTCATATCGCCGAGGATGAACACCGGCACTCCGCCAAACATGGAGCTATCCTGTGCTACGCGCTCCATAACCTGCTTGATTCCGAGTATTCTTGCGCTGTCGCTGATATGATCCAGATGATTGTTATAGACACGGAAAAGCTTCTTCGTGTCGTTCTTCTTAAAGAGCAGACACTGGCATATTCTCGGACAATCACTCTGTATGGGATATCTTGAGCCCGGCACCTCGGGGGTCTCGGAAAGCCAGAAGAAGTCCACGCCGAGCAGTGTCACAGTCTCATTTCTGACCGCAACTGCCAGTCCTTCGCCGTCAAAATGCTCTCCGCGCTGATTGTAGATGATGTCGTAATCCTTTCTGAGATTCTCTCTCAAAAAGGGAACATTGTGCTCCATGGCCTCCTGAAAGCACACAACATCGGGCTTTTCGGCATTGATCTTATGCACTATACCTGCGGCACGGTTCAAAAAGCAGTTTACGCCGTCACCGTCCCAAACGCATCTGAGATTAAAGCTAACGATTTTCAACATTTTACTCCCCACCCTTTATTCATCCCTTACGGGAATATTGCCTCAGTTGTTTTCCTTTTTCTCAAGGAAAAGCGGCTTCTTTGTTATCGTGCCGCCATGACGCGGATAAGTCTTCGGCGTATACATCGTCTTCTGCATAACCGCAATGGCGCGCTCGCTGTGTTCGGCATCCGGCAAAGTGAACGGAATCGTCTTTATCACCTTGCAGCCGAGTGTGGAGATCGCCTTCTTTGCCAGCAGCATCTCATCATTGAGTCCCGGGCCCTTCATTGCGGCAAAAATACCCTTCATCTTTATGAGTGGTATGCAATACTCGGCCAAGGTGTTCATATTTGCCACGGCACGCGCTGTCGCGATATCAAAACTCTCACGCAGCTTCACATCGCGTCCGGCCTCCTCTGCACGCTTATGCACAAAGCTTGCCTCAACGCCTATCTTCTCGCAGACCTCCTGGAGGAATTTCAGCCTCTTGTTCAGCGAATCGAGCAGTGTCAGCTCAATATCTGGGCGCATTATCTTTATCGGCAGGCCGGGAAATCCGGCTCCCGTGCCGACATCCACAAGCTTAGCGCCTTTTTTGATCTCCACAGCCTTGAGCAGTGTCATGCTGTCCACAAAATGCTTCACTACCGCCTCATGTGGGTCGGTTATCGCTGTCAGGTTCATCACCTCGTTGCGCTCAAGGAGCATATCGAGGTATGTCTGAAGTTTCTCGGCCTGCTCCGCCGAAACCTTAACGCCTATTTCCTTTGCCTTTATGATAATTTCTTCTCTGATATCCATTTTGTCACGTCCTGTAATTATTCGCGGTCATTTGCAGCGGAGAGCCATATCAGCAACACCGATATATCCGCCGGTGAAACTCCCGATATTCTTCCTGCCTGACCTATATTCTCCGGGCGCACGCGGTTCAGCTTTTCCCTTGCCTCCAGCCTCAGGCCGACTATCTCGGAATAGTCGATATCCTTTGGCAAAAGACGCTTTTCAAGCCTGCGCATCTCCGCAATATCCTGGAGCTGTCTCTTTATATATCCCTCATATTTCAGTGCCGTCTCAACGCTTTCGAATATCTCCGTCGGCAGCTCCGGCCTGTTCACATCCACCTCGGTGAGATCTTTATAGGTTATCTGCGGTCTTCTGAGAAGATCGGCTATTCTCACTCCCGTTGTTACGGCCGATGTTCCACGTGAAACCAGTATCTCGTTCAGCTTTTCTGTCGGTGAAAGCGTCGTACTCTCCGCACGCTTCAATTCCTGTGCCTTTCGACTCTGCTTAAGCTCAAACTTCGCCCAGCGCTCATCGCTTATGAGTCCCAGCTCGCGACCGATCGGCGTCAGGCGCTCATCGGCATTATCCTGTCTGAGCACAAGCCTGTATTCAGAGCGTGAGGTCATCATTCTGTACGGATCGGAAACACCCTTAGTGATGAGATCGTCTATCAGTGTGCCGATATATGAGCTCGCCCTGTCCAGAATAAGAGGCTCTCGGCCGAGTATCTTGAGTGCGGCATTCACGCCGGCCACAAAGCCCTGGGCGGCGGCCTCCTCATAGCCGGAGCTGCCGTTAAACTGTCCTGCGCCGTACAGTCCCGGGTGCTCCCTGAATTCCAGCGTGGAGAGAAGCTGCAAAGGATCGCAGCAGTCATATTCTATCGCATACGCCGTACGCATGATCTTTACGTTTTCAAGGCCCTTTATCGTCCGGTAGAACTCAAGCTGCACCTCCTCGGGCAGTGATGAGCTCATACCCTGTAAGTACATCTCCTCGGTATCCTCGCCGCACGGCTCAATAAAGAGCTGATGGCGCGGCTTCTCCGCAAAGCGCACTATTTTATCCTCTATACTCGGGCAATATCTCGGGCCGACACCCTCGATCATACCCGCGTACAGGGGCGAACGGTGGATATTATCCATTATAACGCTCTTTGTGCGGTCATTCGTCCAGCTTACATGGCACACGGCCGTATTTTTCGGTGGTACCTCGGTATCAAAAGAAAAGGGAACCACCGGCTCATCGCCGTGCTGCTCTTCAAGATTGGTAAAATCTATGGATGAGCGCAGAACACGCGCCGGAGTACCTGTTTTGAAGCGTCTAAGGCTGATATTCAGGCGTTCTATCGCGGCAGAAAGCTCAGTTGCGGCGAACATTCCGTCCGGGCCGCCCTCATACGAGACCTCACCAACGAATATCCTGCCGCCGAGGAAGGTACCAGTTGCGAGAACGACCGCCTTGCAGATATACTTAGCGCCAAGCCTTGTGGTGATTTTCCATGCGCCATCCTCAAATACCATGTCCGTGACCTCTGCCTGCTTCATCTCCAGATTCGGGCAGAGCTCCAGCTTGTGCTTCATGACACGCGCATACTTATTTCTGTCTATCTGTGCTCTGAGAGAATGCACCGCCGGGCCCTTGCCGAGGTTCAGCATTCTGCTCTGCAGGGTGCATTCATCGGCGGTTTTTCCCATTTCTCCGCCAAGGGCATCCAGCTCCCTGACAAGATGTCCCTTGGCCGTTCCGCCAATGCTCGGGTTACAGGGGCAATTGCCAACAGCATCCATGTTTATAGTGAAAATAGCCGTGGAGCAGCCCAGTCTGGCAGCAGCAAGTGCTGCTTCTATTCCTGCGTGACCGGCTCCTATAACGGCAACATCCAAATTTCCTGCGTAATACGTCATAATCTCTCTTCTCTTTTGCAAAAACTAATAAATCGTGTCATTTTCCCACACAGAATTTCTCAAACACCCTGTCTACAACGGCATCCGAAACACGCTCGCCTGTCAGCTCATTCAGCGCGGCAATGGCACTCTCAAGCGACACGGTCACAGCGTCCCAGGTCATGCCCGAGAGCAGTGCTCCCTGTGCCTCCTCTATGCCCCTCAGAGCCTCATGTGCGTCCGCACGCTGGCGCTCTGTATACAAAATACCGTCATTAGGGTTGAGCTGTGCCGTGTGCAGAGCCTCGGCTGCGGCATCGGAAAGCTCCTTAAGGCCGTCACCGGATATCGCGGAAATAGTCACCACGTTGCTGAATCTTCCCGCAATAACGCTCATATCGATATTCGACTCAAGGTCGGATTTATTCACTATTGCCACGCACGGTGTATCACCTATCGCATCCATCAGCGACATATCATCGCTGTTCAGAGGCTCGCTGGCATCGAATACCGCAAGCACGAACTGAGCCGTTTTCACACGGTCAAGCGCTATTTTCACGCCTATCCGCTCCACTCTGTCCTCCGTCTCGCGGATACCAGCGGTATCGGCAAGACGCAGCGGTATATCGCCGAGCAGCACTGTTTCCTCTATTACATCCCTTGTTGTGCCTGCAAGCTCCGTCACTATGGAGCGCTCGCATCCAGCAAGCAGATTCATGAGGGTGGATTTTCCGGCATTCGGCTTTCCGGCAATTACCGTCACAACGCCCTCGCGAAGGATCCTGCCGCCGTCAAAGCTCGCAAGCAGACGTTCAATCGCCTGTCTGCCGCCCTCAAGCCTGTCCCTCAGCATAGCCTCATCCACCTGCGGAATATCATCATCGGGGTAATCGGCCCATGCCGAAAGGTGTGCGCCGATATCTGTAAGATCGTCGCGTATTGCGCCTATCCTGCGCGAAAGCGCACCGTCATGCCCGGCCTGCGCCGCTTTCATGGCCTCCTTGCCCTGTGCGGAGATTATCTCCATTACCGCCTCGGCCTGAGCCAAATCCATTTTACCGTTCATGAACGCGCGGCGTGTGAATTCACCGGGCTGCGCAGGCTGAGCACCTGCCGCAAAAACAGCCTGCAATACGGTTTTCAGAATATACAGCCCGCCATGGCAGGAAAGCTCCACGACATCTTCTCCGGTAAAGCTTTTCGGTGCGGCAAAAACAGTGGCTATGCACTCATCAAGCCGTACACCGTCCCTGTCATAGACATGCCCGAAATAGCAGGTATATCCGGCCGCAGTATTCAGTTTTTTGCCGGATACAGCTCGAAAGACCCTATCCGCGATATCCCTGGCCTCATCGCCCGAGATACGTATTATGCCTATGCCGCCGGGCGCCGTTGCCGTAGAAATTGCCGCGATCGTTCTCATAGTAAACCTCTGAAATATATTGATAAATTATTTGCGTTCTTGTTGTTTTTATTCAGTCTCCACCAAAGCCTTACAGCATGTCGGCGGAGCATGAAATCCCATGATGAATTATACCACGTAAAAAACGTTTTCGCTACCCCACAGCGCTATTTTGGCATAAAAAAAGAACCCTTAAAAAGGGTTCTTTCCTGAAAATCATTTCTTTGTGATCTTGCCGTACGGTGTGGATACATCGTCCAGAACACGCGGTGCTGCGGACTGTGCAGCCGGACGGGAATTGCTGCCGTCTCTGCGCGGGCCGCGATTTCTGTTGTTGTCACGGTTATAGCCGTTTCTGCCACCGCGACGATTGTCACGCTTAACATAGCGTTCTCCGCCCTCCGGGCCGATAACAACGTGGCGTGCCATATCCTCGCCCTCACTCCAGGACTTAGCGCCCTCAACGGACTGTACTGCGGTGTGGATGATGCGTCTCTCATACGGATTCATCGGCTCAAGGGAAGCATTTCTGCCGGTCTTTACGGCACGTGCTGCCATCTTCTTGCCGAGGCTCTCAAGAGTCTCCTTGCGCTTTTCGCGGTAGTTGCCAACATCGAGAGTAATGCGGTAGTAGGACTCCTCAACATGATTTGCGACAAGAGAAGCCAGATACTGGAGAGCATCGAGGGTCTCTCCTCTGTGGCCGATGATAAAGCCGATATCCTCGCCGTTAAGCACCAGCTCTGCGCCGGCTTCCTCCTCATGAATGTCAACCTTAACATCCTTGAGGCCCATTTCATTGAGAATGGAGATCAGATAATCCGCTGCGATATCAGCCGGTGTTTCACGGATGAATGCGCGCACCTTTGCCGGATTTCCGCCGAACAGACCGAACTTCTTCTTCTCCGGCAGCTCGAGAATCTCAAATTCCGCCTCAGTTGTCTCGACACCGAGCATCTCACAGGCCTTTTTGTGAGCTTCTTCAATAGTGGTGCCGGTTGCAATTGCTTCTTTGACCATTGCTTTGTTTACATCCTTTCTAATGCGTCGTGCTTACTATAAATGCCAATCCCGTAAGTAGTGAAAGGAGTGGGATGGAATATCTTTGTTATTTCTTGCTTCCTACGTAATCGGAGGAGCTTCCCTTGCTCTTCTGCTGAGCATTACCGGACTTCTTTCCGGCATTCTTCTTGGACTGCTGAGCCTGCTGACGGCTGAGCTGCGCCTGGTTCTTCGCCTCTATCTTCTCGGCTATCTTCTTCTGTGTGGAGACCGGCAGGGGCTTTATCTTCGCATCATCCTCTTTAAGGGTGGCGTAGCGCACTGCCTCGTCCTTTGCGGAGACCTGCTCCGGAGAGAAGAACTTGTGCTGTATAACAGACTGACCGAGACCTGTAAGAGCGGAGATTATCCAGTAGAAGCCGACAGCGCCCGGCATGATATATGCCCAATATGCGGACAGAAGCGGCATACCGTAGAGCATTACCTTCATGCAGCCCTGCTGTTCCTGCTGCGGCTGCTGGAGTCTCTGTGTGATGAAGGTCTGTATCCAGTAGGAGGCCAGAGCCAGCACCGGAATGATCCACATCATGGAAGCAAAGCTTGAGCCGCTCGGTGAAGCCAGAAGGTCAAGACCGAGGAACTTAAAGCCGCGGCTGAAGAACTCTATCTTTTCGCTGTCCTCAGCGGAGAACATTGTAAGATACTTTTCGAGTGCGGAGTAATTCTTTACTATCTCAAGCTCAACATACTGTGTTGTAGTGCTCACAACGCCCGGCAGTCTGGAAACAAAGTCAGTAGCCTGAGCTATGGAGTCCTTTGCAACATGCAGTGTATTGGAAAGCGGATAGATAACGGAATAGTAGATACCGAGCATTATCGGGAGCGGCAGAAGAGAGGTTATGCATCCGCTGCCCGGGTTGATGCCCTCTTTTTCATACAGCTTCTGAAGCTCTTCGTTGTACTTCTGCTGGTTGTTGGCATAGCGCTGCTGCAGATCCTTCTGCTTACTTGCAAGCCTTGACTGCGCGGCCATGTTTTTCTGGGATTTCAGAGTGAACGGGAACATGAGCAGCTTCACGATGATCGTAAAGAAGATGATCGCTATGCCGTAGCTCTTGAAGATCATGTACAAGCCCCAGAGCAGGTAACCGAATAAGCCTCCGAAAAAGTTAAAGATTGCCATCATAGTTTTTTCAAATCCTTCCAGGATGAAGTGTCTTACTTGTTTTTCCTTTCCGGAACGGGGTCATACCCGCCGCGTGAAAAGGGGTTGCAGCGCAGAATGCGCCACAGGGTCATAAGGCCGCCCTTAAGCGCGCCAAATCTCTCTATCGCGATCATTCCGTATTCGGAACAGGTCGGGATATATTTGCAGCAGCCTCTTGTGCTGCGGGGTCTTATTTTTCTGTAAAGCCTTATAGCAGCGAGCATAAGCTGCTTCGGTGCAAGGCGTCTCATGCTTTTGCAGAGGGCTCTTTTGGCGGCAAAGCCTCCTTATTCCCCCTGTTTTCGGGTGCGGAAACAAGCACGCCGAGTTCCTCCAGCGCGCTTGCCAATTCCATCTTTACTGTTTTACAGTTTACAAAAGGCGTTTTCCCACGTGACACGAGAACAATGTCGAAGCCGGAGCGAAGCTGCGGGTACAGCTCACGCATGCTCTCTCTCAAAAGCCTGCGCGCGCGGTTGCGCTTCACAGCATTTCCTATCTTCTTGCTGGCGGTTATGCCAACGCGCGGCCCGGGGAGATTTTTGCGCATACAATATGCAACGAGCGTAGGACGTACCACGCTCTTTCCTCGGGAATATACACGCTTGAACTCGTGATTTTCGGTCAACGGTATGATTATATCCATAGCATCTCCATACCTGTTAATGTCTGCATGCAAAACAAAGAAAGGTCACGCGTCGGTGACCCTCAAAGCATACATCAATAAGTTAAACGTGCTCTGCCCTTTGCTCTGCGACGCGCCAGGACCTTACGTCCGTTGCGTGTAGACATTCTCTTTCTGAAGCCATGCTCCTTCTTTCTGTGGAGCTTCTTCGGCTGATAGGTTCTCAGCATATCAAAAACCCTCCTTTCGCGAGGTTACTTTACAAAATCCACTGTATTCAAATAGAATAACAGTCGGCTACAGTTAAGCATTATACCTTAAAACAGCAGAGCCTGTCAACCTTTTTTCCGGTTTTTCAGGAAAAAAAATCGCTCGGCGTCCCCTCGCCCGATATCCTGTGCCGATATTTGTGAAAACCACCGAATGTTGGAATTTTCCCGGGGCTGATTTTTCCACAAAAGACCGTAAATATTGTGGACAACTCGTTGATTTTGTGATAGACTATATATTAGTATTTTATCGCCAAAATGCGGTTTATTCCTACATAATGACCACGTATTCGGAAAAACCCGTTTTGCGCGGAGGTAATATTTCTTATAAGAAAAATATTGGGAGAAAGGGAAATCATCATGGAATCTTTTCTGGAAGCATGGGACTTGATATGCGGTTATTGCAAAGAGAAAGTCACCGACGTAAGCTATGACACATGGTTCAGCAAGCTTGTGCCCATTTCACTTGATTTCGACGAGGGCGTTGCGATAATTCAGGCTCCGAACGAGTTTCACAAATCCACCATCGAAAGAGGCTTTCACAAATGTCTGAACGATGCGGTGCAGAGTGTTTTCGGCCCGGCGATCACCTATAAGCTTGTAACACCCATGGAGAAAAAGGAAAAACAGGAAGTACCCGACAACGACGAGTACGAGTATACATTCGAGACATTTATCGAGGGCAGCTCCAACAAATTCGCATGTGCCGCCTGCCGTTATGTTGCAAAGAAGCCGGCTGAAAGCTACAACCCGCTTTTCATCTACGGCAACTCCGGCCTTGGCAAAACACATCTGCTCAATGCGGTCGGACATGACCTCAAGATAAATTTCCCGGACAAGAACATCATATACGTTAAGGGCGATCAGTTCTCAAACGACCTTATCGAATCCATCCGCCTCGGTACAACACCGGCCTTCCGCGAAAAATACAGAAAGGCCGATGCACTCCTCATAGACGATATTCAGTTCATCGCCGGCAAGGAGGCTACTCAGGAGGAATTCTTCCACACCTTCAATACTCTCTATGAATCCAAGAAGCAGATAGTCCTCACCAGTGACCGTCCGCCGAAGGACATAGCAACTCTTGAGGATCGACTCAAGACCAGATTTGAGTGGGGCCTTACAGCCGACGTTCAGCCGCCGGATTTTGAAACACGTATGGCCATCATCAAGCGCAAGGCAGAGCTTGTCGGCATACATGTTCCGGACAGCGTCTGCGAATTCATCGCGATGAAGCTGAAGAGCAACATCCGTCAGCTTGAGGGCACCGTCAAAAAGCTCAAGGCCATCCACCTTGTAGAGGGCGCAACACCCACGGTCAGCACCGCACAGCGTGCCATCAGCGATATCGTAAACAACGACCAGCCCGCACCGGTCACAGTAAGCAAAATAATAGAAGAGGTCGCCCGTACCTACGGCGTAACACCCGAAGATATCAAGTCCTCCAAGAGAAACGCAAGCATCTCCTTTGCACGTCAGATATCCATGTACATAGTGCGTGAGATCACTCAGATGCCAATGGTAGAGATAGGCAAGGAATTCGGCGGCCGCGATCACTCCACCGTTGTGTATGCAATACAGCAGATCGAGGACAAATTCCTCAAGGATCCAGTCACAAAGGCGACAGTCAGCGATATCATAAAGAATATCAGGGACAGATAAGCTATATAGAAAGGCCAAAGGAGCGAAAAATGTTTTCCACGGAAACTTTAACAAGTTTTCAACATTTCACACAGAGTTTTCAACCGCGTTGTGGAGTATTTTTTTCTTTCCACATCGTCAACATTTCTTCCACAGCGATTTCTTGAAAACTTTTTTGCATTTTTTCGCGCCGTTAAGCCATTCTCTTAAGCTTTCCACAAATTCACACCCCCTACGACTACTGCTAAAGTTAATATAAAGAATAAAATAAAAAGAAGCCGCAAGCCTACCCAAACACCAAACCGCGCAATGTTTCACGGATTTGCAGTGGAGAACCTTCGGCCCGTCAAAAATGCGGCTTCAAATGCCGACACAAACCGGAACGCAACCCAAAACGGAGTTTGCAAAAAGGAGCAGAAAATGAAATTCACCATAGAAAAAAGGCTTCTCAACGAAGCTGTGGGAAATTTGCAGCGTGCAGTTTCCACGAAAACCGCGATCCCGGCACTCGAGGGAATTCTCATCCGCACCGGCGAAGACAAAATTATCCTCACAACTTACGACCTCGAAATCGGAATGCAGACAGAACTCCCGGCCGTCATCCACGCCCCCGGCGCGATAGATCTGACAGCGAAGCTCTTCTCCGAAATCGTCAGAAAGTCCCCGGCTGAGGATCTCACCATCGAGACCGATGACAGAAACACCGCAACGATCACTTCCGGCGCGAGCTGCTTCACGATCATCGGTATGGATGCCGCGGAATTCCCCGAATTCCCGAAAATCACCGATACCGACACTGTAAAAATACCGGCAAGCCTGCTGAAAAGCATGATCCGCCAGACGATTTTCGCCATTGCGGACTCAAACGCAAAGCCGATCCATCAGGGCAGCCTGTTCAAAATCGAAAACGGCGTGCTCGATGTGGTCTCCGTGGACGGCTACCGTCTGGCTCTGCGCAGAGAAAATATCAACTTTGACGGTACTCTCGACTTTGTCGTTCCCGGAAAGACACTCAACGAGGTGCTTAAACTGCTGAAGGACGATGACGACGAGATTGAAATCTGCCCGAGCAGACGCCATATTCTCTTTAAAATCGACAATTATACCGTTCTTTCCGCACTTTTGGAGGGCGAATTCCTTGATTACAAGGCAGCTCTTCCGAAGGAGGGAAAGGTCGAGGTTGTCGTTTCCACAAGGACATTTATTGACAGCGTTGAGCGCGTTTCGCTGCTCATCACCGACAGACTCAAGAGTCCGGTGCGCTGCGTTATCGGCAATGACACAATAAAGCTCATGTGCACTACCACCATGGGCCGCGCAAACGATCAGCTTGAGGCGAAGGTCACGGGCGACCAGCTCGAGATCGGATTCAACAACAAATATCTGCTCGATGCACTGAGAAGTGCCGAGAGCGACGAGGTGCGTCTCTCACTCGGCGGGCCGATCAGTCCGATGCTCGTTCTCCCGAAGGAGGGCGATTCGTTCTCGTTCCTCGTTCTGCCGGTGCGTCTGCGCAGCGAAATTTAACGTTTCACGCGCGTGTCCGCGAGAAAAAGACACACCTAAACTTATTAACGAATATTTATGTGAGGAAAATGTATGGAACAGATCATTGAGATCACAACGGAGTTCATCCGTCTCGATTCACTTTTAAAGCTTGGTGGCGCAATGGATACCGGCGGACAAGCTAAATTTGTCATTCAGAACGGCGAGGTCATCGTGAATGGCGAGATCTGCACGATGCGCGGCAAAAAAATGCGCAACGGCGACTGGGCCGAGTTCAATGGTGAGCGCTACACAGTTAAAACAGTGGAGGAATAAGCCTTGAACGTAACTCGTCTGGCTTTTGAGGAATTCCGAAATCTTAATAACGACGAAATTTTTCCCTGTGATACCATTAATGTCATATACGGCAGTAATGCTCAGGGAAAAACCAATTTGCTTGAGGCAGTCTGGCTGTTTACAGGCGGACATTCGTTCAGAGGCACCAAGGATGCGGAGCTGCCGCGTCTTGTCAACGGCAAAAATTCGGACTCGGCTAAGATTTCCATGTCCCTTTTTACCGAGGGCAGGGAGCAGAAGCTTGAGCTGATGCTGAAAAACGGCAGAAGATCCAGCGTAATAAACGGTGTTGAAAAAAAGAGCGGCTCTGCGCTGATAGGCAAATTCTGCGCGGTGATATTCTCTCCGGAGCATTTACTGCTCGTTAAGGAGGGGCCGCAGCGCAGGCGTGCATTCATAGACGGTGCACTTTGCCAGGCAAAGCCGGCATATGCAAGGGTACTTGCAAGCTATAACAAGGCTCTCAGCCAGAGAAACGCGCTTTTAAAGGATATCGTGCGTCACCCGGAGCTGAGGGATACCCTCGACATATGGGATGAAAGGCTTGTGCATTTCGGCACACAGGTGGTGTTGGAGCGCATGGAGTTCTGTAAGAGACTTGCTCCCAAGGCGGCGCAGATATACGCAGGCATCGCAAAGGAGAGGGAGACTGTAGAGTTCGGCTACTCCACTCAGTGTGCCGGAGAAACGCCGGCAGAGGTAGCACAGGAGCTTTCAAGGGCGCTGCAAAATGCCCAGAATAACGATATTCGCCTCGGCTTTACCTCGGCGGGTCCACACAGGGATGATCTTTCCGTCACGATAAACGGACTTTCTGCGCGAACCTACGGCTCTCAGGGGCAGCAGAGAAGCATCGTGCTGGCATTAAAGCTGGCCGAAGCAGATCTCCTGTTTGAAAAAACCGGCGAAAGGCCGGTCATCCTGCTGGATGACGTCATGAGTGAGCTTGATATGAGCCGCAGGGACTACCTTTTGAATCATTTGAACGACAGACAGGTGTTCATAACCTGCTGTGACCCGGAAACAGTGAAGCTTATGGAGAGCGGTAAGGGCTTCAAAATCGAAGGCGGCACGGTGAAAAATTAAGAAACAGGACATATTGCGCCACTGTACGCGGAGCAATTTTTGTGCTATACTAAGCTGTGTGCAGAAAGGAAATGCTATGTATATTCATCTTGGCATGGGTGTTGTAGTGCGCGAGGAGGACGTTATAGGTATTTTCGATATGGAAAACACCACGGTCTCCGCTGATATGAGGGATTTTCTGCGCCGAGCACAGCAGGATGACCTCGTGGAGGATGTCTGCTATGACCTTCCGCGCTCGGTCGTTATCTGCCGCGATTTCGTTGTGGGACAGCGTGTTTATATAACGCAGGCTGCGCCATCCACGCTTCTTAGGCGCTCCAGAGTGGAGCTGAGGGGCGTGCCGTTCAGTAAAAAGGAGAATTGAGGATCTTTACGGTCCGGAAAGGGTCTTTATATGCAGTATTTCGGTGTTCCAACATGTCCGTATTGCAAAAAACGTGTGAATCTCATCCGTACCTGGCGCTTGAAGCGCGAGGGTGAGTATAAATGTCCGCGCTGCGGCGGAATCTCAAACATATATCTTTCACCGCTTGTTTACGTGTTTTCAGTGCTTGCGATATGTGCAGGCGTGTGCATCTACTTCTTCCACAAATATGTTCTGGATGACATAGAGCTGTTCACCTGCCTGTATGTTTTCGTTCCATTCGCGATATTCTTCCTGCTCAGCCTGTTCACGGTGTACCTTAAAAAGCCCGTGATAAAGCGTGTGCAGAGGCCGAGCGAAAAGAAAAAACAGCCAGTAAGACGCCAAAACGACGAGCGCTTCGCGGAAATGAGCTCCGGAAGGTACAACACCGGCACTATTCCGGGAAATGACCGCGGAATTGATGCAGGACGCAGAGACTAATAAGCAATTACCGATCCCCGGTTTCAGGTATAGCCTGAGACGGGGATCGTTTTTATTGTGCTCAGCCTGTGCTTCGGTGACATTTCGGGACATTTGTGGATAGAATGGATTTTTACACGGCACTGAACGAAAATCGCCTCAAATTTAACGCAGAATCAATTTTGTACCCATAAACGCGTAGGTAGCCGCAGATAAGCGAATTGCGCATACAGCGCGTTTAATCGAAAAAATCAGTGATTTTTCCTTGTAAAAGCTCTTGAAGTATGGTATACTATATATTAAAGATAACCCTATTGGACAGAAAGGAAAAGTACCCATGGATATAAACGAAATGACACATGTGGATACGAATTACGGCTCGGACCAGATTCAGGTTCTTGAAGGTCTGGAAGCTGTCCGGAAACGTCCTGGCATGTATATCGGCTCTACAGGGCCGCGCGGCCTGCACCACCTTGTCTATGAGATAGTCGATAACGCCATAGACGAAGCCCTTGCCGGCTATTGTGACTGCATAGAGGTAAAAATACTGCCCGGAGATATAATTTACGTTAAGGATAACGGACGCGGAATCCCTGTCGGAATTCAGCAGCAGACCGGTCTTCCGGCTGTTACCGTTGTATATACCATTCTGCATGCCGGCGGAAAGTTCGGCGGTGGCAGCTATAAGGTGTCCGGCGGTCTGCACGGTGTCGGTGCATCCGTTGTTAATGCGCTTTCCACCTGGCTTGAGGTTGAGGTGCGCCAGAACGGTCATCTCTATCGCCAGCGCTTTGAGCGCGGCAACGCAGTATACGCTCTTCGCGATGAGGGCCCGATCGAGAATCCTGAGGAGACCGGAACTGTGGTTCGCTTCAAGGCGGATCCGGAAATATTCAAGGAAACCACCTGCTATGAGTTTGAAACACTCGAAACACGTCTGCGCGAGCAGGCATTCCTGAATGCCGGCGTAAATATTCAGCTTTCCGATGAGAGAGACCAGGAGAATATCCGCTCGGAGCGCTTCCACTATGAGGGCGGCATTTCAAGCTTTGTCGATTACCTCAACAAGAGCAAGGAGCGCGTGCATCAGGAGATAATGTACTTCTCCGCAACTGCTGCCGACAACAACTCTACCTGCGAGGTCGCAATGCAGTATACGGACAGCTTTAATGAGCTTCTTCTCTCGTTTGCAAATAACATCCGTACCGCGGATGGCGGTACACATGAGGATGGCTTCAAGCGTGCCCTCACACGTGTTATGAATGACTATGCGAGAAAATATAACATCCTCAAGGACGCCGATAAAAACCTTTCCGGCGAGGACGTGCGCGAGGGCCTTACCTGTGTTATCAGCGTAAAGGTCAAGGAGGCACAGTTTGAGGGACAGACAAAGGGTAAGCTCGGAAATACCGAGATCACCGGCCTGATAAGCAACCTGCTCTCCGATAAGCTGATGACCTTCTTTGAGGAGAACCCGAGCGTTGCCCGTGCTATTTTCGATAAGGCTATGGCGGCCTCCCGTGCAAGAGAGGCGGCAAGAAAGGCAAGAGAGCTTGTGCGCCGCAAATCCGCACTTGAAAGCGCTACTCTGCCCGGCAAGCTTGCCGATTGCCAGTCGAGAAACCCGGATGAGACCGAGATATACATCGTCGAGGGTGATTCCGCAGGCGGCTCCGCTAAGGGCGGCAGAGACAGAAAGTTCCAGGCGATACTTCCGCTGTGGGGCAAGATGCTGAATGTTGAGAAGGCAAGACTTGACCGAGTTTACGGCAATGATAAGCTGATGCCGGTCATTACGGCGCTCGGTACGGGAATCGGAGAGGATTTCGACCTCGAAAAGCTCCGCTACGGCCGCGTTATCATCATGGCCGATGCCGACGTTGACGGCTCCCACATCCGCACACTGCTCCTCACCTTCTTCTATCGTTATATGCGTCCGCTGGTCGAAGCGGGACATGTGTACATTGCACAGCCTCCGCTGTACCGCGTGACGAAGAATAAGAGACACTACTATGCATATTCGGATGAGCAGCGCGATGAGATAATGGAGCAGCTCCAGAGCGGCTATGACATACAGCGCTATAAGGGTCTTGGTGAGATGGACTCCGAGCAGCTTTGGGAGACAACCATGAACCCCGAAACACGTGTTATGCTCCAGGTAACACCGAGCGACGCAGAGCTGGCTGATGAGGCCTTCACTGTTCTCATGGGTGACAAGGTCGAGCCGCGCCGCGAGTTCATCGAAAAGAACGCAAAGTACGTTAAGAATCTGGATATTTAAGCGCGAAAGGACTTTTGAACCATGGATTTTAATGAAGAAAGAAAGGAAAACCTTATACAGGTGGACCTTAAGGAGATCATGGAAAGCTCTTTCCTTGATTATTCCATGTCCGTTATCGTGTCCCGTGCGCTGCCCGATGTGCGCGACGGCTTGAAGCCCGTACATCGCCGCATTCTGTACACGATGTATGAAAACAGCCTGTGGCCGGATAAGGCGTATAGAAAGTGCGCCGATACCGTCGGTGCTGTGCTCGGACGCTATCATCCGCATGGCGATACCTCCGTTTACGATGCAATGGTACGTCTTGCACAGGATTTCTCCATGCGCTATATGCTGGTTGACGGTCACGGTAACTTCGGTTCCGTGGACGGTGACCCGCCTGCTGCATATCGATACACAGAGGCAAGGATGAGCAAGCTTTCCGTCGATATGCTTAAGGATATCGAAAAGGAAACCGTCGATTTCTCATCAAACTACGATGACCGTCTCAAGGAGCCGAATGTGCTGCCGTCCCATTTCCCGAACCTTCTGGTAAATGGCTCAAGTGGTATTGCGGTAGGTATGGCAACGAATATACCGCCGCACAACATGGGCGAAGTGCTCGACGGCGTGTGCGCCATGATCGATGACCCGGAGATTTCCCTCGATGGCCTCATGCAGTACATCAAGGGCCCGGATTTCCCGACCGGCGGCATAATAATGGGTCGCAGCGGTATACGCGCCGCATATGGCACGGGCCGCGGCAAGATATATCTGAGAGCGCGCACAGAGATAGTCGAAAAGCCGAACGGACGTTACCAGATAGTTGTATCCGAACTGCCGTATCAGGTGAACAAGGCACGCCTTATTGAAAATATCGCCGAGCTTGTCAGAGATAAGCGCATAGACGGCATTTCAAATATCGACGACCATTCCGACCGTAACGGTATGCATATCGCGATAGATATAAAGCGCGAGGCATCTCCGCAGATCGTGCTGAACCACCTTTTCAGCATGACACAGATGCAGGTGACCTTCGGTGTTATAATGCTGGCAATAGTCGACGGACAGCCGAAGACTCTGACCCTGCGTGAGATATTGCAGGAGTATATCAAATTCCAGAGCGAGGTCGTTATTCGCCGCACACAGTTCGACCTTAAGAAGGCTCAGGAGCGCGCACATATACTCGAGGGCTTGATGACTGCTCTTGATTTCATCGATGAGATAATCGATATTTTGAAGAAGTCAAAGTCAATTCCCGAGGGCAAGGAAGCGCTGATGGCACGCTTTAACCTTGACGATGTTCAGGCACAGGCCATCGTTCAGATGCGTCTCGGTCAGTTGACAGGTCTTGAGCGTATCAAGATAGAGGAAGAGCTCGAGGGACTCAGACTGAAGATAGCCGACTATATAGACATCATCGGCAGCGAAGCACGTCGCTTTGCAATCATCAAGGATGAGGCTGTCGAGATGAAGAAGAAGTATTCCGACGAGCGCCGCACCGAGATAGCTGCGGTCAGTGGTGAAATGGACGTGGAAGATCTCATTCCCGAGGAGGAATGTGTTCTTACACTCACCGATTTCGGCTATGTAAAGCGCCAGACACTCGATACATACCGCACACAGCGCCGCGGCGGACGCGGAGTTTCCGGTATGTCACGCCGTGAGGAGGACGTTGCCTCCGAGCTGTTCATCGCAAACAGCCACGACTATATCATGTTCTTCTCCGACAGAGGCCGTGTCTACCAGCTCAAGTGCTATGAGATACCCGAGGGCGCAAGAACGAGCCGCGGTATGAATATAACAAACCTCCTGCCGCTGCAGCCGGATGAGCATATCACCTCAATGCTGCGCGTGGATAAGTTTGAAGAGGACAGATACCTTGTCATGGCCACAAGAAACGCCGTGATAAAGAGGGTTAGCCTCTCCGCCTTCTCTAATGTGAGAAAGAACGGACTTATCGCGATAGACCTTGCAGAGGACGATGTTCTCGGCTGGGTAAGCATAACAAAGGGCAATGAGGATCTGCTCGTCGCCACAAAGCACGGTAAGGCGATACGCTTTAACGAGGAAGATGTCAGAGAAATGGGCCGTCAGGCACGCGGTGTACGTGCTATACGCCTTATCGATGACGACATTGTGGTCGGCATGAGTGTTCTCAGAGATGACAGATATGTCCTTACAGTGTCCGAAAACGGCTATGGACGTCTCTCCGTCTTCGACGATTACCGCGTACAGAACAGGGGCGGTAAGGGTATACTCAATTACCATGTCGAAAAATACGGTGACGTGGCGGCTATCAAGATCGTTGATTTCGAGGACGATATCATTCTTATATCCGATGACGGCATAATCATCCGCATAGAGGCGAGCTCCGTTCGCATCTGCGCAAGACCGAGTAAGGGTGTGCGCGTGATGAAGGTGGCACAGGGCAGCAGAGTTATTGCAATGGCCCGTGTACCGCATGAGGAAGGCGAGGAGATCACCGCTGTTGAGGATGACGGTACAGCTGATGAGGGTGCAGCCGATATCACAGAGGACGATACAGAAGAATAATTTCAAAGAGCTTGCTGATTTTCGGCAAGCTCTTTTTCTTGCAATACTGTTTTGGGTCTGCTATACTTTGGCTTAACAAGGATAAGGAGAATCGATATGAAAAAAGCATTTGCGCTGCTGCTTGCGGCGATTTTAGCTATGCTGCCGAGCGGCTGCTCTGAAAAGCCGCTAAGAACGCTGGAGGAATATCAGAACAAAAACCCCGAAATATCCGGCATTCTTAGGGCAGAAAACGGCAGGATAGTCGATGAAAACGGCAAAGAAAAGGTGCTTTTCGGCATAAATCTCGGCAATTGGCTCTTAATGGAGACATGGATGAATGTCATACCGGATTATACCGGCGACTGGGCACATGCCGATACGCTGCAAAGGCTGACCGAACGCTTCGGCGAGGAAAAAACCGCTGAGCTGATGCGGATTTATCAGGATAATTACATAACGGCGGAGGATATTTCGCAGATAGAAAGGCTCGGATTCAACTGCGTAAGAGTGCCGTTCTGGTACAGAAACTTCATGAATGAGGATGGCTCATGGCTGACGGAAAGCATGGATGAGAACCCCGGCTTTATAAGGCTGGACGCTCTCATAGAGCAGTGCGGAGAGCACGGTATCTACGTGATACTCGATCTTCACGGTGCGCCCGGCGGACAGAGCATGGATCATTCCACCGGAAAGGCCGGGAGAAATTTTCTGTATACGCAGGAGGAGTGTATGCTTGCCGCCGAAAGGCTGTGGGTGGAGATAGCAAAAAGATATGCCGCCTGCCCGACGGTTGCCGCGTACGACCTCTTAAATGAGCCTCAGAACAACGGAAGCCATACTGGTGATAACGCATGGGCTGCGGAAAGCGAGGAGGCTGTGCGCCGTACAAACGAAGCGTATGACCGCCTGTACAGAGCTGTTCGCAGTGTGGATACGGAGCATATGATATCCCTTGAGGGAATATGGTCGACATCGGTGCTGCCGGAGCTGAATGAAAACGGCTACGAAAACATCCTTGTGCAGCTTCATCTGTATGATACCGAAAGGGGTATGCTGAGATATCGCGTGAACGAGCTTAAGTCTGCACGGAAAAAATGGAAATGCGCGGTGCTTGTGGGCGAATTCAACAGCTTTGAAGAGGAGGAATATGCCTGCGCACTCTACGCGAAAAACGACATAAGCTATGTGAAATGGACGTATAAAACGATGAATACGGGCAGTAATTGGGGTATATTCAACGCGAATGTCGGGCGTATCGATATAGATTACGCATCATATGAGGATATAGCGGAGTTCTTCGGCGAGGGGCTGCGAACCGAGAATTGCAGCTTTAACAGCGAGGAAATGCGTGCAATAACGCCGTAAGCATAAAAAGGACGTGTATCTTTCTAATACACGTCCTTTTTTGCCAAGAGTTATTTTACCGTGACCTCAAGCTGCTTTGCTATGAATGGCGGAACCTCCTGCGGAGTTATGTTCAGCACGTAGGCGAATTCCTCATGCAGCAGCTTCTGTGCACGATCCAAAAGCTGTTCGTCCACCGCGTGGAACTTCTTGCCCTGTTCCTTTTGCTTTAGCTTGAGGCGGTACAGTGTGCTTATCAGCAGCATGAGCTGTCTTCTGTCGCCACTGTGGATTATCTCTCCGTATTTTTCCTTCCTCTCGCTGTCCTCGGGGATCCATTCGAGAGTATCATATGCGATGGAATCTATCAGCTCCCTTATCTCTGCGGCGGAGAGAATGCGGCGCATCTTTTCTACAAGCTTCGGATTCTGACAGGGAACATATATGGTGGATTTGTTATCGAATACGGGCTTCAGCGCATAGTAGAGATATTTCTCATTGCCGATCTTCTTCTCACATATCTCCGTCACCGTACAAACGCTCTGGCTGCCGTACAAAACCGTATCATTTACCTGAAACATATTCCTTGCTCATTTCGGGTAATAAAAAAAGTGGCCTTCTCGCAACAGGACTTACGTTTTGCGAGAAAACCACACGTTGTATGTATTTATTATACCGGAAAATAAGAGAATTTTAAAACGAAAAAACTGCTCAGCTTCAAAATCAGAGCTTGCCGGCCTCTACCAAAGCGGCGGTTTTGAGTATGCCAACCTGTGTCTTGGAGTCCGGAATTTCGTTATTCAGCACCATTTCAACGGCTTTTTTGAGCGGTATTCGCTCGACTTCAAGAAATTCATCCTCATCAAGCTGCTGCTGAGTGCTGCTGTCCACGCGGCACGCCCATATGCGGATTATCTCTCCGCAGTAGCCCGGTGTGGGATAGAGATCGCCGAGGAAGACATAGCCCTTACCGGTAGTGCCGGTCTCCTCCCTCTGCTCACGTTTCACGGCCTCAAAGGGATCCTCTCCCTTTTCAAGTTTGCCCGCCGGAAGCTCCAAAAGTACCTCTTTATACGGGTATCTGAACTGCTTTACAAGCAGAAGCTCGTCATTTTCGGTAAGAACCGCCGCGCATACGCCGCCGTTGTGGCACACGACCTCACGCTTTGCCTGACTGCCGTTCTCAAGCTCAACATCATCGAGCTTTACGGTAATTATATGTCCCTCAAATTTCGTCTCGCTGCCGAGTGTCTTTTCAAATAGTTTCATAGCATCCCTTCCTTTCAAAAAAACGTGGATCAACTCTATTATATAAACATTTTCTGAACTTAGCAAGATTCCGCTTGCATATTTGTTTTTGTTGTGGTAGGCTGAGACCGTAAAAAAGAGGTGTTTCAGACACTTTGAAAGGAGCTTTTGCATGAAAAAGAGAAAAATATTGGCGTTCGTCCTGTGCCAGGTACTGCTCTTCGCACTGCTTTCGGCATGTGCGGAAAAAACCACGGTCGCTGAGGAGAGCGCTGTAACATCGAATAGCACGGGTACGGCAGTATCAGTTCCCACCCCGACGCCTGCCCCGGAGGATGAGCTTGCTCCGACACCTGCCCCGGAGGGTGAGGAGGACGGCCTGCACAGCTCGTCATTACCTGCCCCGGAGGTTGGAAGCAATGCCTTTGCGGTGGAATTCATCGGAAATCCGATAGACAAGAAATACGACCTCGACATGGAGGATGCCTCTTCGAATTCCGCTATGTCAGCAGCTTGCAGTGAGGCCGCAAAAAGCTGGAAGGCTCAGATAGATGCCGCGTACATGCAAATAATAGATTCCGCTGATGCCGGGACTGTGGAAAAGGTAAAGGCTGAGCAGGAGAGCTGGATAGATGCTCAAAACGACAGCTTGCAGGAGATACGCAATTCCGTTGACGAGGAGGATGCAATGGCAGCGGTGACTGTGGCAAGAGAGATAATGCTCTATTATCGTTCAAGAGCCATAGAGCTGTGCGCTGTGCTGTACGAGATAGACGGTCAGCTTGTATTTGGCTGAGAATAAACCAGGGCTGTGTCCGACGGGCACAGCCTTTTTTAGCGGATATCGGATATTTCCTTTTTGATGCGCAGCACATTTATAAGGAGCAGTGCCGACGCATAGAGCAGTATTGAGATGAAAACTATCAGGTAGAAATCCCTTAGTGCGGAATAGGAGACGGCCTCGGCTCCGACGACTATGAAATGGCTGACGATGTAGGAGAGCGGATACAGCGCGATTCTTCCCACCCATTTGCGCGCATTGGGCTTTTTGTAAAGCAGCAGCCACGCAATTCCCAGAGCGGCGAACACTGCAAGGCTGATAATCAGGTAATAGTTGAGCACCAGCCTCGGCATGGTTATCATTCCGGAATTCAGCATATCTCCGTAGAGCCGTACGGCCTCGTTGCCGTCATTCGGGCTGTACATGACCACTATGCTGTCCGGGTCATCCGTCTTTATAAAGGTGGATAAATTCCCCTGCTTTGAGGAAAAATGCTTATCCAGGGTTGATGTCCATGCGGTGATCTCGCATATCTTGCGACTGTCGCTGCCGGGTTCGGCGAAAATTGAGTATTCAAAATCGGTGACGCATTCGTCAAAGCTGATATGAAGCCCTGCGGAGCCCGATTTCTTGACGGAGATGAGGTCTTCGGTATACGGAAAGTATATGGGCGAATCGAGTGCGGCAAAGAGTGACAGGAGAAGAGCCGCAACGAAAACGGCTGTGAGCGCCGCAGTCTGTATTCTCTTTGCAATCAGCTTTTTTCTTATGCTCTTGAGCGGTGCTGTGAGGTCATTGGCTTCAATTGGTTTTGGTTCTCTCAGTTTTTCAAGCTCCGCCCGGCATTCGGGACATTTTGCAAGATGCTCCTCGACGAAGTGTTCGGTATCGCTGCACACCATGCCCTCGGCGTATAGCGGCAGAAGGTCACGTATGATATTGCATTTATTCTCCATGGCTATCATCCTCCATTTTGCTTTTTATCATGTTTTTGGCGCGGTGATATGTGACACAAGCCCAGTTTTCGGTCTTTTTGAAGAGCTTACCTATCTGCTTGAAGCTCAGATGTGCAAAAACGCGCCAGATAAACACGCGACGGTAAGGCTCCTTTATCCCGGAGAGCACCTCATGTATTTTCGCGGCCTCCTCGTGCTCTATCAGCCTTTCGTCCACAGGTGCGTCGTCGGACGGTATTTCGGTAAGCATTGAGATGTCGGTGGGTACCGCTCTTGAGTTTTTCTTGCAGTAGGAAAAATAGCTGTTTTTGGCGATTTTACACAGCCAGACGCTTATTTCGCAGTCGCCGCGAAAGCTGCCAAGCGAGCGCATGGCACGGAAAAAGGTATCCGCCGTTATGTCCTCCGCAATACTGCTGTCCCGGGTAAGCCGCAGAGCATAGCGGTAGACATCTGTAAAATACGCGCGGTATATTTGCTCAAACTCGGTCACTCTATCACCTCCTTACACCCAAAAGACTCTGCGAAACGCGGAATATTACAGAGAAAATGCTTTTTTATAACAAAACCGACGACAGTATGGCACTGTCGTCGGTGAGCTGCTTTTATGAGCTTTAATTATGCGAAGGGATTCTCGGAAGGGTACGGCAGGGACTTCGGCTGATTATATGCGATATCCTTTACGCCGAGGTACTTGAAAACCTCAAAGAGAGCCTTTCCGTAGTGACCGAAGGCCACTGCACCGTGGTGCGGATAATGCTTCTGAACGAGAACATGGCGGTAGAAGCGAGCCATCTCGGGAATAGCGAAAATGCCGATTCCGCCAAAGGAGCGTGTCTTGACTGGGAGAACCTCGCCCTCTGCGATATAGGAGCGCAGAACGCCCTCGCTGTCGCACTGTAAACGGTAGAAGGTGATATCGGATGCTGCAATGTCGCCCTCGAGTGTGCCGCGTGTGAAGTCCGGCTCGGAGTCCTTCGGCTCAAGCAGACGGTGCTGGATGAGCTGATACTTGACTGCACGGTCAGCACACATCTTGCATGCAGGTGTGTTGCCACAATGGAAGCCCATGAAGGTATCATTGAGCTTGTAATCGAACTTGCCCTTGATGTCCTCATCGTAGATGTACTGCGGAACGGAGTTATTGATATCGAGCAGTGTGACTGCATCTGCGGAGACACATGCACCGATGTACTCGGAAAGTGCGCCGTAGATATCGACCTCGCAGGCTACCGGAATGCCCTTGGCAGCCAGACGGGAGTTTACATAGCAGGGCTCAAAGCCGAAGGCTTCGGGGAATGCCGGCCAGCACTTATCCGCGAATACAACATGCTGACGTGCGCCCTTATGCGCTTCTGCCCAATCGAGCAGTGTGAGCTCGAACTGTGCCATACGCTCGCAGAGATCGGGATAGTAGTGACCCTCGCCCATTTCTTCGGCCATTTCAGCGACGACCTCGGGGATTCTCGGGTCATTTGCATGTGCTTTGTAGCTGACGAGAAGATCAAGCTCGGAATTTTCCTCTATCTCAACACCGAGCTCATAAAGACCCTTGATGGGAGCATTACATGCGAAGAAATCCTGTGGACGCGGGCCGAAGGTGATAACCTTGAGGCTGCTTACGCCGATGACTGCACGTGCTATCGGAACAAATTCGCGGATCATATTTGCAATTTCAACGGCATTTCCGACGGGATATTCCGGGATGTATGCCTTGAGGTGGCGCATATTCAGGTTATAGGAGCAGTTGAGCATACCGCAGTATGCATCGCCGCGGCCGTTAATCATGTCGCCGTCGCCCTCTGCTGCGGCAACATACATTACGGGGCCGTCAAATTTCTGTGCAATGAGTGTTTCGGGAGTTTCGGGGCCGAAATTTCCCAGGAAAACCACAAGGGCGTTGCAGCCTGCTGCCTTTACGTTCTCTACGGCATTGAGTGCATCCTGCTCGTTTTCGACGGTTATGGGACATTCATAGAGACCCTCTCCATACTCTGCTACTATATTGCGGCGGCGCTGTGTGGAAAGCTCTATCGGGAAGCAGTCACGGCTGACAGCCACAATACCCATTTTAACGGTGGGAATGTTATTCATAATTATCCTCCTTTAAATGTACGATGAACGAAATTGTATGTACAACTCTGTTAAAGCTATTCTAACGCATAAACAGTAAAAAATCAACTGTCACCATTGTTTTTTCGATATCTTGACGGGGTGATATTGAAATTGTCCCGGAATACCTCTATAAAATAGCTGACACTGTTGAATCCGCAGTCCAGCGCGATATCCAGAACACGCTTATCCGTACCGGAGAGCTGTTCGGCGGCGTGTGCCAGACGAATGCTGTTGATGAACTGTATCGGAGTTTTGAGGGTGTACTGCTTGAAGGTTCTGCAAAAATGCCCCTCGCTCATTCCTGCCACTTCGGAAAGCTTTTCCACGGTTATGGGTGTCCTGTAGTTGTCCAGAATATATTGGATAGAGCTTTTTATATTCGCGGCGGCGGAGCTTCTGCGCGACGTGCTCTCAAAGGCCCTTCCGTGGCTGACGAGAACGGAAAAAAGCTTAAGCATGTCGGCCTTAACGCTGAATTCGAACAGCTCCGGCTGTGATTCAAGCAGATCATATATCTCGTTGAACAGACTGAAGATGAGGCCGTGCAGCGAAGTGCCGTTCTCTATAAGCGTTGGCAGGAGCAATTCACCGTTGATGACGGGATTGATGTATTTTACACGCAGAATATCGTTTGCAGCGGCACAGAAAAGCTCCGGGCTGAAGACCAGCGCCCTGAATGAGAGTGCGTTTGTGCCCTCGGTGGGGACGGCAGCGTGCAGCTCTCCACTGTTGAAAAAGGCTATGTCCCCCGTGCGAGCTTCAAAAATACGTGTGCCGCACTGCATGGTGACCGCGCCCTGCGTCACGCAGAACAGCTCCATTTCGCCGTGCCAGTGGCAGTCTAGCGCCAAAAGGCCATCCACCTGCTCATTGCAATATTGCTTTATCGGCAAAAGGGCGTCCCCGTGACGGCGAAGCTCCCTCATGCTGTCCGGATTGTTATTGTTCATGGCGTTTTTTGCCTCCTTTCGGCGTGAATAATATCAAAATATTTATAAAAATATGCGATTTTCCGATAGACTTTGTTTTCGGCAAAGGTTATACTTAAATCATAAAGCACCATTGCGCGATGCGCAAGTAGAAATATCGGAAATTTTGAATTTTACCGAAAGGTGAGTGAGCTTATGAAATTTACAAAGGGCTACTGGCTCAACCGTCCCGGCGTAACGAATGCCGATGCGGTTCAGGTACGTGAAGTCAAGGTGGAGGACGAGCGCGTATACCTCTACACCGTTCCCTATGCTCAGGATGAGCGTGCTGTGGGCGGCCCAATGCTGGAGATGTATATCTCTTCCCCTCAACCGGATATCGTCAGAGTGCAGGCATTCCATTTTTTGGGCAGCGCCAAGAAGATGCCGGAGTTCGAGCTTAATAATGCCCATTGCAGGCTTGAGGTTACGGAGAGAGAGAACAGCGTCTCCGTTAAAAGCGGCGATACCGAGCTGGTGGTGACGAAGAATCCGTGCGATTTCACCTATTATTATAAGGGTAAGAAGCTTACAAGCGTCGGCAATCGCTTCGGCCATGCAATGATAAGCACTATGTCCGTTCAGGACGATGAATTCATGCGCCACCAGAGTGAGCTTGATCTTTACGGCGGCAACAGCCCGGCAATGAAGTCGAACAACTTCATGCGCGTGCAGATGGAGCTTGATATCGGCGAAAAGGTGTACGGCCTCGGCGAGCGCTTCACTCCGTTTGTGAAGAACGGCCAGACACTCGAAACATGGAATGAGGACGGTGGAACCTGCACGGAGATATCCTATAAGAGCATCCCGTTCTACGTCACAAACCGCGGTTACGGCGTGCTTGTCAACGATCCGGGCCCGGTATCCTATGAGATATGCTCTGAGCACGTGACACGCGTACAGTTCTCCGTACCCGGCGAAAAAATAGATTTCATGGTAGTCGGTGGCGGCGAAATGAAGCAGGTGCTCGAGAATTACACAAAGCTCACAGGCAGACCGGCTCTTCCGCCGGCATGGACATTCGGCCTGTGGCTCACCTCCTCCTTTACAACAAAATACGATGAGGAGACTGTCATGCAGTTCGTAAACGGCATGGCAGAGCGTAAAATACCGCTGCATGTATTCCACTTCGACTGCTACTGGATGAAGGAGAATGAGTGGTGCAGCTTTGAGTGGGATCAGGCGATGTTCCCGGATATCGACCACCAGCTCAAGGTGATGAAGGAAGAAAAGAACCTGAAAATATGCGTATGGATAAATCCGTATATCGCACAGAAGTCTCCGCTGTTCAGAGAGGCTATGGAAAACGGCTACCTGCTGAAAAAGCCCAACGGAGACGTATGGCAGTGGGATATGTGGCAGGCCGGCATGGGCATTGTTGATTTTACAAATCCCGATGCATGGAAGTGGTACCAGGGCAAGCTGAGAAAACTTCTCGAGCACGGTGTAGATTGCTTTAAGACGGACTTCGGCGAAAGAATACCGACGGATGTGGTATATCACGACGGAAGCGATCCGCTGCGTATGCACAACTACTATACATACCTCTACAATAAGTGCGTCTGGGAGGTACTGGAGGACTTCAAGGGCGAGAATGAGGCATGCCTGTTTGCGAGAAGCGCTACAGTCGGCGGCCAGAAATTCCCGGTGCATTGGGGTGGCGACTGCTCCTCGAACTACCCGTCCATGTCGGAATCTCTGCGCGGCGGTCTCTCACTCTGTCTCTCCGGCTTCGGCTTCTGGAGCCACGATATGAGCGGCTTTGAGGGAACCGCTCCTGCCGATGTTTATAAGCGCTGGGCGGCCTTCGGTCTGCTCTCCACGCATTCGAGACTGCACGGCTCCAATTCCTACAGAGTTCCGTGGATGTTCAGCAAGGAGGGCGAGGAAAACGGTGAGGAGTCCGTTGCAGTAGTACGCAAATTCTCCGAGCTGAAGTGCAGACTCATGCCGTATATGTTCTCCGCTGCGGTCAACACACATAAAACAGGCGTGCCCACCATGCGTGCAATGGTTCTGGAGTTCCCGGAGGATATCTCCTGCGAGGATCTCGACCGCCAGTACATGCTCGGTGACAACCTGCTTGTAGCGCCGGTATTCAGCAAAGAGGGCGACGTTGTTTACTATCTGCCTGAGGGCAGGTGGACGCACCTTCTGGACAACAGCGTGAAGCTCGGCGGCCGCTGGATGAGAGAAAAATACGACTTCTTCTCCCTGCCGCTGCTTGCAAGAGAGAACTCCATCGTGGCGCTCGGAGAGAACGACCAGCAGCCAGATTATGACTACGGCAAGGGCCTTACACTGAATGTGTTTGAGCTTTCCGACTGCGCAGAGGCAAAGATTACGGACAGCCGTGGCAATGATATGCTCCTTGTAAATGCAGTAAATCATGGTGGAGAGATTACAATCCACTTTGAGGGCAGAGCCGAGGAGCTCAAGGTGCTTATGCGCAATGTGCACGGAGTCTCCGAGGTCTGCGGCGCTGAGGCTGAGGATTGCGAGCTTGGTACACTGCTCAGAGTCAATAGTGAGCTCAATAATGTGACCTTTAAAATGCAGTAAATAGACTTATGGGCAGTACCGAAAAAGTACTGCCCTGTTTTTTGTAAAAAAATATCGGCGGAGCCTCCGAAACGAAGCTCCGCCGATTTTTTAACCCCAAAAGAATTATGCTTTTTTGCTGTTGAGATATTCGTTGATGGAGGCCAGAACCTCATCAGCGTCAAGTCCGTGAACCATGCAAGCTTCCTCGAGGGACTCGTGAATGGAGGACGGGCAGCCTACGCAGTGCATACCGGACTGCATGAGGATGTAAGCGATGCCGTTATCGTACTTAAGCATTTCGCCCATTGTTGTCTGCTTTGTGATTTCCATATCGATTTTCCTTTCTGAAATTGTTTAGTATATTCAAGTGATATCAATTTGCTGATATTCGCGCAACAGTTATAGTATAACTCATATCACAAATAAAAGCAAGATAATACTTATCAGTTACCTGTTGCGGCCTTGAACTCTGTCCATATCTTTGCGTGAGCCTCGGCAGCGTCAGCGGAGATATTGCCTATCATCTCGGTATTATCAGTGAAGTCCTCGGGCAGCGTGAGGAAGGAGCGATAGTCCTCGTTGATATATTCCTCGGCAGCGCTGTTTGTGCAGTAATAGCCGATGTATTCAAAGCACTCTGCTGCGACCTCGGGGTCGAGAATGTATTCAATGAACTGATGAGCGGCATCACTGTTCGGAGCCTTGCTCGGGATGAACATGCCCATAACGCCGAAGCCTATGCCCTCTTCTGGATATACTACCTTGAGCTCGGGATTTGCAAGCATTGCCATTGTTACCTGGGAGGTGTACATTACAGCAGCGCCGATCTCGCCGGAAAGCAGGTCGTCCTGAATATTATCATCCTTGATGAGGCGGATATTCGGTGCAAGCTCCAGCATTTTTTCACCGGCCTTTTCAATGGCAGCAACATCGTTGGTGTTGTAGCTTTCGCCGGCTATCTTAAGCGCCATACCGTTCATTACGCGGTAGTTACTTGTAACGCCGATGCTGTCCTTGAGTTCTTCGCTCCACAGGTCGGCATAGCCCGTGATATCCATGTCGATAACGCTCGGGTCATACACGATTGTCTGTACGCCGGAGCCGTAGGGCACTGTGTATTTATTTTCCGGGTCATAGAACTGGCTCTGGTAGACCGGGTTCACATTGCCGATGGACGGGAGCTTTTCCATGTCGAGCTCTGCCACAAGACCCTCTGCTATTGCTGTTTCGATGATGTAGTCATCGGCGATGATAACATCATAGTCACCGCCCTCAGCGGCTTCGAGTTTTGCAAGCATCGTTTCGTCGGTATCGAAGTTGACATAATTCACCTTGATACCTGTCTTCTCCGTGAAGCCGTCCAGAACATCCTGAGAGAACATTGCTTCCCAGGTGTAGAGTGTGAGCTCGCCGCCGTCCTCTGCGGTAGTGCTGCTGCCACATGCAGCGACGCTACATACCACGAGCATTGCGGCCAGGAGAACTGCAAAAAATCTTTTCATCATAATACCTTCCTCTCTGAAATAAAGCCTGTATGATCTTCAGCGGATAACCGCAGAGATTTCACTTGTTTTTCTTTTCACGGCCAAGCAGCGCGGAAAGACCGCACAGAAGTATCGTAGCCGCAAACATAAGGGTGCACAGAGCATTTACCTTTGGAGTGACGCCTGTTTTGAGCTGGGAGTAGATTTTAAGCGGCAGGGTGTTGGAATCAACGCCTGTGACAAAGACGCTTATAATGACATCGTCAAAGCTCATTGCAAATGCAAGCAGCATACCGGAGGCTATTGCAGGGGCGATGAGCGGCAGGAGGATATCGAAAAATGTGCGTATTTTGGAGGCACCGAGGTCGAGCGCGGCCTCCTCAAGGCTCTTGTCAAGGCCGACAAGACGCGCCTTGACCATTGTGAACACATAGGGCACGCAGAATGCAGTGTGGGCGATTATCAGCGTTGTCATGCCGAACGGCAGCCCTATGAGCGAGAAGAACGCCATGAACACCATGCCGAGGATTATCTCGGGTATCATTATCGGAAGTGTGGAGATGTATTCTATTGCGCCCTTGCCCTTGAGTTCCACCTTTGATGAGCCGACTGCACCGAGGGTGCCGATTACAGCTGAGGCAAGGGATGAACATAGGCCGAGAATTATGCTGTTGAGAAGCGCCTCGAACATGGAACGGTCACGAAAGAGCTCCTTATACCATTTAAGAGAGAAGCCGTCCCACACGGAGCTTATCTTGCTCTCATTAAACGAGTATATTATGACCAAAACTATCGGTACATACATCAAAAGCAGGATGACGGCCAAATATACATTGGGAAGTTTTGTTCTGTTTTTCATTACATGATGCCCTCCAGATCCTTTACGCCGGACAGCTTTCTGTACAGCGCTATCATAACACTGGTGAGTATTGTAAGCACAACGGCAAGTGCCGCCGCAAACGGCCAGTTATGAGCCTTCATAAGTTGATCCTGAATGAGACTGCCGACTAGAACCACCTTGTTTCCGCCGAGAATATCGGCAATGAAGAACAGGCCCATGGACGGAATGAAAGTTAGTATTATTCCGGAGAGCAGGCCGGGCAGGGTCATTTTCAGTGTGACTGTCAAAAATGCGCGCATTCGGGAGGCACCGAGATCACGTGCGGCCTCAACAAGGCTCCAGTCCATTTTTTCCGCGCTTGAATATACGGAGAAGATCATGAACGGCAGCAGAGCGTATATCATGCCGACCACGACGGCCGGATATGTGTACAGCAACTTTAATGGCTCATCCGTGATGCCGATGGACATCAGCAGCTTATCCAGCACACCGTTTGCACGGAAGATGATTATCCATCCGTACAGCCTTATGAGTGAGCTTGTCCAGAATGGTATCATCAGCAGCGTCATGGTGCGCTTTTTCCATTTTGCCGTCAGCTTTGCCATAAAGTAGCCGAACGGGTAGCCCAGCAACACCACGAGACATGTGCTGATGATGGCCAGCTTAAAGGATTCGATAAAGGTTTTGAGATATACCGGCTCCAGAATATTCTGATAATTTTTAAGAGTGAATTCGCTTGTGACGCCCCAAGTCTCGGCGCGCTGCAAAAAGCTGAGCACCACCATGTATACGAGTGGCCCGAGAACAAAGACGATAGTGAAAATGTACAGCGGCAGGAGCATTAAAACCTCCAAGCCAACCTTTTTACGCTTTTTTTGTTTCATTTTCCACCTCTCAGGGTTCCACCTCTGCGGCAGCTTCGTCAGCCCATGCTATGCCAACTGTATCACCGGGCATGAGCGGCGAGTCTATTCCGTGGCGGCTTGCGATTATTTCTCCGCATTCCTTTGTGTCGAGCGCTATGCGCAGCATTCCGCCGGCAAAGCTCTTCTCCTTTATCGTGCCGGTAAGGTAGCCCTCCCCGTCCTTATTAAGCTCCAGAGCCTCGCTGCGCACGGCAAGACATTTACCGTTCAGGTTCAAAATGTTGGCAGAGCCGACGAATTTGGCAACGTATGCGGTCCTCGGATGGTCGTAGATCTCACTCGGAGAGCCTATCTGCTCGAATGTTCCGCCACGCATCACAGCTATGCGGTCGGACATGTTGAGAGCTTCCTCCTGGTCATGGGTAATATATATGAAAGTGATTCCGAGCTTCTTTTGCAGACGCTTCAGCTCTATCTGCATCATACGGCGAAGCTGAAGATCCAGTGCGCCGAGGGGCTCATCGAGCAGCAGCACCTTCGGGGAATCTATAACGCTTCGTGCAATGGCCACGCGCTGCCGCTGGCCGCCGGAGAGCTCGCCGGGCATACGGCTGCCGTAGTCGGAAAGCTGCACAAGCTCCAGCATTTCCCTGACGCGCTCTTTTATCTCGGCCTTCTTAACACCGCGCAGCTTCAAGCTGTAGCCGATATTGGCCTCGATATTCATATGCGGGAAAAGTGCGTAGTTCTGAAAAACCGTGTGCACGTTGCGGCGGTTCGGTTCGGTGCCGGTCACATCCGCTCCCTCAAGTATAACGGAGCCGCTGTCCGGCGTTTCAAGGCCGGATATGATGCGCAGGGTGGTTGTTTTTCCACAGCCGGATGAGCCGAGCAGAGTGATGAACTCGCCGGGATGTACGCTGAGATCTATTCCGTTCAAGACGGACACATCGCCAAAGGCTTTTTTTATGTTTTTAAGTTCCAGAATGTAGTCCATTACCGCATCAAAGCTCCCGTAATAAAATAAATCTACCATTTCGGTGTACATTAACAATTTCGATTATAGGCCATATAATCGCATCTGTCAATATCTATTTTTTTCGGCCCGGATACACGCCACGACAGACTGAAAAACAAAACGATAAAAAGGTTGTTTTTCCGATTTGAATACTCTATAATGGTGGTACGATAATAAGGTCGGCCTTAGCCGACTACGGGAAAGAAAGGTTAGTGAATATAATGAAAATGCGCATACCCTGCGTACCGCTCATTACAGTCGATCCGTATTTTTCGGTGTGGAGTGAATCCGAAAAGTTGACGGAAAACACTCTTATCCACTGGACAGCAAGCCCGAACAACATCCTCGGTACAGTTTGTGTTGACGGCGAGGAGCGTAGCTTCCTCGGTAAGGGTGCTGTGGCAAAGCTGGAGCAGGTGTCCCTTGATGTCGATGCACTTACAACTACGGCAGTTTTTGAGGGTCTCGGCATTCGTCTTACCGCACAGTTCACATCTCCGATGCTGGTAGAGGAGCTCTACTATGCATCAAGACCGGTTACATATCTTAAGCTTTCCTATGAGAGCATTGACGGCGCGGAGCACAGTGTTTCCGCAAAGCTCTCATGCAGCGAGGAGCTTGTGCTGAATAAGGCCGGTGAGGGCAGAGCCTATTCCGAGACAGTCGAGCTGGACGGCGTTGACTGTGTACGTATGGGTAGCGGTGCTCAGCGTGTTCTGTGGCGCAGCGGCGACGATGTGCGTATAGACTGGGGTCATTTCTACCTCGGTGTTTGCGGCAATGCAAAGCTTGGTAATGAGATAATGAACGAGCTGTATGCCGTATATGCTGAGACAGAGCTCAAAAACGAGGCGTTGTTCCTCTTCGCTTATGACGATGTGGACAGCATGATCTACTTTGAAAAGCCCATAAAGGCTTACTGGAAGAAGGACGGCAAGACGATCGACGAGGCGATAGTCGAGGCTGCCGGAGAATATGAGAGCCTTTACGAGAAATGTTGTGCATTCTCCGAAAAGCTCCGTACCGAGGCTGAGGCAAAGGGCGGCGAAAAGTATGCCGAGATGCTCATGCTCGTTTACAGACAGGTTATGGCGGCTCATAAGCTCGTTGTCGACGAGGATGGCAATAACCTCTATGTCTCCAAGGAGTGCTTCTCCAACGGCTGTGCAGCTACCGTTGACGTAACCTACCCCAGCGCACCGATGTTCCTGCACTATAACCCCGAGCTGCTCAAGGGAATGCTGCGTCCCGTGCTCCGCTATTCCCGTACACCGGAGTGGGGTTTTGACTTTGCTCCCCATGATGTCGGACAGTATCCGATACTCAACGGCCAGGTTTACGGCGAAAATAAGATAGAGTTCCAGATGCCGGTCGAGGAATGCGGCAACATGACAATACTCATAGCAGAGCTTTGCAGAATAGAGAACGATTACACTTTTGCAAAGGAAAACATGGATCTTCTCGAAACATGGAACAAGTACCTTGTTCAGTACGGCGAGGATCCCGAGAATCAGCTTTGCACGGACGACTTCGCAGGTCATCTTGCACACAACTGCAACCTTTCCATTAAGGCTATCATGGGTATGGCCGGCTTTGCAAACATCCTCTCCAACATCGGACGCGTAGATGAAGCCGAGACACTCATGGCAAAGGCACGTGAGTATGCCGAGAGCATTCTCAAAAAGGCGGATAACGGCGATGGCAGCTACCGTCTTGCGTACGACAGACCCGGTACCTTCAGCCTGAAGTACAACTCTGTTTGGGATAAGCTTTGGGGTACCGAGCTGTTTCCGAAAGAATTCTTCGAGGGTGAGATCGTTCGCTATAAGGCGGAGGCACAGCCCTACGGCATTCCACTGGATAGCCGTGAGATGTACACAAAGTCCGACTGGGAGGTCTGGGTAGCCTGCCTTGCCGAAAACAGAGAGGATTTCGAATTCTTCATCGATCTGCTCTGGAAGGCATACTCCACAATGCGCACAAGAGTTCCGATGACGGACTGGTATTTTGCGGATACATCCGAGATGCGCGGTTTCCGCCATCGTTCCGTACAGGGCGGACTATTCATAAAGCTTCTTTTTGAATAATTCACCTGAGTTCAAGGTATAACAAAAGCTGTACATGTCGAAAGCATGTACAGCTTTTTGTGCTTTATTCAGGCTTTTCCTCTCCCCAGCCGTCTATGCCGGCGCGCTCCATGGCGCCGAGCACCTTGTGGCGAAGATCAGGAAACTGTTTTTCGAGCGTGCTGATCAGGTCGGCGGTGTCCTTACGGGCTGTTACGCCGTCCGCAGGACAGCCACTCTTCACGATGGGCAGCCCGGCTCTGTTCACGGCGCGCCTTATATCGCTCTCCTCACAAAAAACAAGCGGACGTATGAGATAGAGCTCTTTTCTCGAAAGATAGCTCTTCGGAGAGAAGCAGCCGATCCTGCCGCCGTAAAAGAGGTTCATCAAAAAGGTTTGCACGGCATCATCAAAATGATGACCGAGCGCTATTTTGTTGCAGCCGGCATCCTTAGACATATCGTGAAGTATTCCGCGGCGCATTCTCGCGCACAGGCTGCAAGGGTTCTCCTCTTTTCTGTCCTCAAAAATGATCCTGCCCAGCTCCGTGCGACGTATGCGGTACTCTACGTTCAGCTCACGGCATAGCTCCTCAACGGCGCTGAAATCCGTCTGACTGCCGCCAAAGCATGGGTCGGCGGTCAGTGCAACTATATCGAATCGCTTCGGGTAATATCGGCGAAGTGCCGCAAGCGAGTACAGCAGGAACATTGAATCCTTGCCGCCGGAAACGCCCACCGCTATGTGGTCGCCGTCATCTATCAACCTGTATTTGTCTATTGCTGCACGTACATGCCCTGTCAGCTCCTGCATTTGCATCACCCTTTGCGAAAGTATACAAAAAAGCGACCATCCTATTGGATGGCCGCTTTAAGTGTTGGCATCAACCTATCGTCCCGGGCCGTCGCCAGCCAAGTATTGTCGGCACAATCGAGCTTAACTTCTGTGTTCGGAATGGGAACAGGTGGACCCTCGTTGTAATCAACACCAACTATTTTGTTTGCCGTCTCATCTGACGGCTTAGATATAATACCACATAGTTTCGGAAATTGCAAGCCTTTTTTTAAATTTTTTTTGGAAATTTTTCAAAAAGTTTTCGATTTGCAATATATGGTATTTTGCGCTTCACAAAACACCATATATCGCATGAGTAAAAGCTCAAAAAATCGAAAATTAATTGGTGAAAACAAGATCACACTGCTTTTCTATCGGAAAAGTTTCAAAATATTTGTTTTCAAAGGGTATCCATTTCTCAACAAATGAGCGATGTGCATGCTCTCCGTCGCGCTCCAGTATTCTGCGGCTCTGCGTTTCCGGGTCGGTCTTAAGGAATATTCTCAGATCGTATGAAGCCAGAAGCTGCGGATGCATGGAATATGAGCCCTCCATTATGCTGAGCGGCCTCGGATTGACGCGTACCAGTTCACTGTAGTCCATTATGGAGCAGTCAAAGGTGCGGTAAACAAACGGCTTGCCGGTTTTCAACGGGTCGAGCACCTCGGTTTTCATTCTTTCCCAGTGGATGTTTCCACCCGGGGTCGCATAGCGCTCGGGGGTGCGCATGTCGGTCGGCAGGAAGAAGTCGTCCGCGTGGAAAACATTGCAGTCGTAGACAGCGCCAAGCAGCGCGGCAAGGGTCGTCTTGCCGGAGCCGCAGAGACCGTCTATAGCAACGGATATGGGCTTGTTTGTGCGGAGAAGCTCATCTATGCGCACAAAGGCCTCGAGATAGTGTGCGTACTGCTTGCCCACGACGCGGTATGCAGGGGAATATTCGGCACGGTATGCGTCGCTGTGGTGTACGGCAGGGTAGCCGGAGGCACGGTAGCGGCGGAGATATGCCGCCTTTTTCTCCTTGTCGAAATAATCGCTCTCGTAGAATATCTGTAAAAGGTCTATGAATTCGGCCTTGTCCTGCGGGGCATTCTTTGCGGAGGCCACGAATATCAGGTTGAGTGTCTGTGCGGAGAGCTTATCCAGCACGGAAAGATCAAGACGGACATAATTGCCGAGGTCTTCGATCTCAGTGCCCTGACGGGTTTTGCTCAGAGAAGCTGCTTCACGGCAGAGGTATGCATAGGAGGCCTGCGGGTCGGGAATCATGTGTCCGCCGCCGAAGCATGCCTGATAGAGAAACTTGACCGCATCGGTGATCTCAGCCTTTGGGTGTGAATCTAAATGGGAATACAGAAGGGGGATAATAGCATTCATCAGAGTATTGCGAGCTCCTTGTAAAAATTCTTAAGTGCCGGGTAAAGCTTTACATACATTCTATAGTATGCTTCATACTGCGGTACGTTTTCGGCGATCGGCTCCTGCGGAGCATTCAGACGGATAACGCGGCGGCAGCCCTCCTGAACGGACGGGTAAATTCCTGCGCCAACGCCTGCCAGTATTGCCACGCCCAATGCCGGGCCCTCCTTGGAGGCCACTGTGCGCACGGAGCAGTTAAAGGTATCGGCAAGCATCTGTCTCCAGAGCTTTGATGTGCCGCCCCCACCGCAGGCGAGCATGCAGTCCACGGAGCCGCCCATTTCGCGCAGCACCTCAAGGCTGTCTCTCAGACTGTAGGTGACGCCCTCCATTATGGCGCGCAGCATATCGTATTTTGTGTGTATGGTATTGAGGCCGATGAATGCAGCACGGCAGTCCGGGTCAAGGTGGGGACTGCGCTCTCCCATGAGGTATGGCATGTACAGGAGACGATTGCAGCCTATCGGGGATCTTGCGGCCTGCTGATCCATTATATAGTATGGGTCAACACCCATGCCGGCAGCAGCTTCTATCTCGGCATGGCAGAAATTATCGCGGAACCATTTCAGCGAGAGGCCGGAGCTCTGTGCAACACCCATTACATGCCATGCGCCGGGAACAGCACAGCAGAGGCTGTGTATTCTGCCTTTGGGGTCTATCGAGATATTATCGGTGTGTGCAAAAACAACACCGGAGGTGCCTATCGTGGTGAATGCCTTTCCGTTTTCGACAACGCCTGTGCCGACGGCTGCGGCTGCATTGTCACCGGCACCACCCACAACGATCATGCCGGCAGCAAGACCTGTGAGCTCGGCAGCCTTTTCGGAGATAACTCCCGTGACATCGGGGGATTCATACACCTTGGGCAGCAGTGCCTTGTCTATAGAAAGCTTTTCGAGCACCTCATCACTCCAGCAGCGATTTGGAACATCCAGAAGCTGCATTCCGGAGGCATCGGAAACCTCGGTTGCAAAGTCCCCGGTCAGCATATAGCGGATGTAGTCCTTCGGCAGCAGGATGTGTGCGCATTTTGCATATATTTCGGGCTGATTATTGCGCACCCAAAGTATCTTGGATGCGGTAAAGCCCGTAAGAGCCGGGTTTGCGGTTATCTCGATAAGGCGTTTTTCGCCGACAAGACGGGTTATTTCCTCGCATTCCTTTCCGGTGCGCTGGTCTGCCCATATTATGGAACGGCGAAGAACGTTTCCGTCTTTATCCAGCATAACAAGGCCGTGCATCTGGCCGGAAATACCGAGACCCTTGATATCGGTATTGCGGACTCCGCTTTCGGTGATAACCGAGCGTATGGTTTCAACGGCAGCGCTCCACCAATCGAGAGGATCCTGCTCCGCCCAGCCGTTTTTCTCCTGATACAGGGGATATTCCACGGTTTTTGAAGCCTTTACATTGCCTTCAATATCAAACAGAACGGTCTTTGTGCCGCTTGTGCCAAGGTCAACACCAAGTAAATATTCCATATTGTTCATTCCTTTCTTGTGGCCGTGTATGGGGTGAACACGTTATATAGATATTTTCCGGTATTTGTGTTTCTCTGTCAAGTGGTTTTTTCATTTTTGCCCTGTTTTTGATTGAAAACGATGGTTTACTGTGATAAAATATATCTGCATGTTCTGCTATGCAGAAAAACGGAATGAATTTCGGGGTTCCCGGAACGGAAAATAGGAAGGGTTGTGGTCTTCAAAATGAATAACACAATGTATGATGTTGCGATAATCGGCGCCGGCGTTACCGGAAGCGCCATCGCAAGAGAGCTTGCCCGATACAGGGCAAATGTATGTGTGCTTGAAAAGGGCGAGGACGTCTGCACGGGCACATCAAAGGCAAACAGTGCCATAGTGCACGGCGGCTTTGACGCTGTGACAGGATCAATGAAGGCGAAGATGAATGTTCTTGGCAACGAGATGATGACTCAGCTTTCGGAAGAACTCGATATTCCCTTTAAGCGCAACGGTGCGCTCGTTCTCTGCTTTGATGAGGCGGACAAGCCCGGCCTGCAGGAGCTGTATGACCGCGGCGTCGCAAACGGCGTTAAGGGACTTGAGATCCTCACACGAGAGGAAGCAAAGGCAATGGAGCCGAATCTTTCCGAGCTTGTTTGTGCGGCGCTCTACTGCCCGTCCTCCGGTATCGTTTGTCCGTTTGAGCTCACCCTTGGCCTTGCCGAAAACGCAGCGGATAACGGCGTTGAATTCAAGCTTGAGTGCGGCGTTACGGCTATTACAAGGGAAGCTGATCACTACAGTATAGAGACGGAAAAAGGCACAGTGTTGGCAAAGGCCGTTGTGAATGCAGCGGGCATATATGCCGATACGATACATGACATGGTGTGCCCGCATGAGTTCACCATTCTGCCCAGAAGCGGCGAGTACTGCCTGTGCGATAAGACCGCTGGCGGCCACGTTACCAAGACCATATTCCAGATGCCCTCAAAGCTCGGCAAGGGCATACTTGTTACACCCACAGTACACGGAAATCTTCTCCTCGGCCCGACAGCCTCCGATATTGAAGACCGTGAGTTCACCGCAACCACACGAGAGGGCCTCGATTTCGTGCTTGAAAAGGCAGCTCTCAGTGTTGATAACATCCCGACACGCCAGATAATCACCTCCTTCTCCGGCATACGCGCTCATGATGATAAGGGCGATTTCATCCTTCAGCAGAGCGCACCCGGCTTCTTCGATGCAGCCGGAATAGAGTCCCCGGGCCTTACAAGTGCACCGGCGATAGGACAGTATATGGCGGAGATGGTAGCTTCCGCTATGGGCCTTGAGAAGAAGGCGGAGTTCAATCCGATACGCCATGGCGTAATCAAGTTGAACGAGCTTACAGAGGCCGAGCGTGCGGAGAAGATACGCGAAAATCCGCTGTACGGCAATATTATTTGCCGCTGCGAGACGATCTCCGAGGGCGAGATAATGGACTCCATACATCGCACACTGGGCGCAAAAACACTGGACGGTGTAAAGCGCCGCACACGTGCAGGCATGGGTCGCTGTCAATCGGGCTTCTGCTCACCGCGTGTAATGGACATCCTTTCACGCGAGCTCGGCATTCCGCTGACAGAGGTCAGAAAGAACGCCAAGGGCTCCGAGATAGTATTCGGCAAGACGAAGTGAGGTAATGCGAAATGAAAAGAAATATCGTTATCATCGGCGGCGGCCCGGCCGGTCTTGCCGCAGCAGCAGCGGCTGTTGAAGCCGGTGAAAGGGACGTGCTCATTCTGGAGCGCGACAATCACCTCGGCGGCATACTTAACCAGTGTATACATAACGGCTTCGGTCTGCATACCTTTAAAGAGGAGCTCACAGGCCCCGAATATGCAGCACGCTTTGAGCAGCGTGTTCGCGAGCTGAATATAGAGTATAAGCTCGGCACAATGGTGCTTTCGATTTCTCCGGATAAGGTCGTCACGGCTGTCAGCCGCGAGGACGGACTTGTAAACATTGAGGCAAAGGCAATAATCCTTGCAATGGGCTGCCGTGAGCGTTCACGCGGCGCACTGAATATCCCCGGCTTCCGTCCGGCAGGCGTGTTCTCCGCAGGTACCGCTCAGCGCCTTGTAAATATGGAGGGCTATATGCCCGGCAAGGAGGTCGTTATCCTCGGCTCCGGCGATATCGGCCTTATCATGGCAAGACGTATGACACTTGAGGGCGCAAAGGTGCGCGTTGTGGCAGAGCTGCAGCCGTATTCCGGCGGACTTAAGAGAAACATAGTCCAGTGCCTTGATGACTATGGCATTCCACTGAAGCTCAGCCACACTGTGACCGAGATACACGGCAAGGATCGCGTAACTGGCGTTACTATCAGTCAGGTTGACGAGCGCCTTAAGCCGATACCCGGCACTGAGGAATATTATTCCTGCGATACGCTCCTGCTTTCAGTTGGACTTCTGCCCGAAAATGAGCTTTCCACGGGTGCAGGCGTAAAGCTGTCCCGTGCAACAAACGGCCCGGAGGTCAACGAGAGCCTCATGACGAATATCCCCGGCGTTTTCGCCTGCGGTAATGTTCTCCATGTGCATGACCTTGTGGACTATGTTTCCGAGGAGGCGGCAGCCGCAGGACGCGCAGCAGCAGCCTATACAACACGGACTGAGGATAAGGACAGCGGCGCTGTCATCACCCTTAAGCCGGCCGGCGGCGTACGCTACACCGTGCCGTCAACCATCCGTCCGGAGCATATGCCGGACAGTCTCACGGTTCGCTTCCGTGTCGGCAATATATATAAGAACTGCTATCTCAGCGTGTATTTCGGTAATGACCGTGTCCAGCACCGCAAAAAGCAGGTAATGGCTCCCGGCGAAATGGAGCAGGTAGTGCTCAAGAAGGCCGATCTGCTCAATGCCGATTTCGATACTATAACGATCACAACGGAGGAGGACTGATTATGGAAACAAAATCTTTTATCTGCATCAACTGCCCGTTGGGCTGTCCGCTCACCGTTGAAATGGAGGACGGTAAGGTCGTCAGCGTTTCCGGCAACACCTGTAAGCGCGGCGAAGCATATGCCAGAAAGGAGACAACAGCTCCGGCAAGAACCGTTACATCCACCGTAAAGGTGATAAACGGAGAGCGCCCGGTGGTAGCGGTCAGAACAAAAGGGGATATTCCAAAGGGAATGATCTTCGAGTGCATGAAGGCTATCAATTCGGCTGAGATCACAGCTCCGGTGCATATCGGTGATGTTGTTATTGCCGATGTGTGCGGAACCGGCGTAGATGTGGTCGCATCCGCAAACGCATAAACAAGCTTTTTGGAGGGACAAAGTCAATGCCCCTCCTTTTTGCTTGCATTTAATATATGTTTTTTGTGAGTGCTTAATTTGAAGGGAGAAAAAATGATAGATACGATATTTTTCGATCTGGACGGCACACTGCTGCCGATGGATAACGATGTGTTCACCAAGGGTTATTTTAAAGGGCTGGTGGCAAAGCTCATGCCATGCGGATACGAGCCGCAGAGGATAATCGATGCCGTATGGAAGGGCACGGGAGCCATGATAAAAAACAACGGAGAACGCCCGAATAAGGAGCTGTTCTGGGAGACCTTCGCAAAGATGAATCCGGAGCACTGGGATGCTTCCCATATGGCGCTGACGGACAGCTTCTATACGAATGAATTCAGGGATGTTAAGAAATACACAGGTGAAAATCCGCTTGCAAGGCCGCTCATAGATGCACTGAAAGCCGAGGGGCTGCACGTTGTGCTTGCGACAAATCCGCTGTTCCCGAGGATCGGTATTGAGACAAGACTCAACTGGATCGGTCTTGGGTGCTCGGATTTTGAGCTTGTCACTACATATGAGAACATGCATTACTGCAAGCCGAATCCGAAATACTATGAGGAGATACTCGATATGCTCGGCAAAAAGCCGGAGGAATGCCTTATGGTCGGCAATAATATGGATGAGGACTGCGCAGCGGCCACAGCCGCAGGAATGAAGACAGTGCTCGTCACTGACTGCCTCATAAACGAAAGCTGCACACCGATATCGACCTATACAAGCACTACCTTTGACAGCCTGCACGAGGTAATACGGGGGATGCTTAGGTGCGAATAATGCCGCAAATGTGGATAATGGCGAAAAACGGCACTGTGACTGGGAAATTCCGCAAATACATTGAAAAAATTTTTTGAAAATCACAGTTTCAAAAAACGGAGAAAAAACGAGTAAAAACGAGCATTCAAGAGATTGTGAAATCTATTTTAAAAAATTAGAAAAAATGGGTTGACAATGGAATTTTCATGTGGTAATATCATTGAGCGCCTAAGGGCGTTTTGTTGAGTTTGGAAAGTTTCGTATCTTTGCATTTCGCATGAGCGGATGCGGATACCGAGCATAAAACAATTACTTTTTGGAGGTAAACGCTATGTCCACTTATATGGCCAAGGCCGGTCAGGTTGACCGCAAATGGTATGTAATTGACGCTGCAGGCAAGCCGCTCGGCCGTGTTGCAGCTCAGGCCGCTGTTCTTCTCCGCGGCAAGCACAAGCCCACCTTTACTCCGCATGTTGATTGTGGCGATCATGTCATCATCATCAACTGTGCAGACGCTGTTCTCACAGGCGGTAAGGCTGAGAAGAAGTACTACTATCATCACACAGGCTGGATCGGCCACCTCAAGGCTGTCCGCTATGATACTCTGATGAGAACAAAGCCGGAAAAGGCTATGGAACTTGCTGTTCGCGGCATGATCCCGTCCAACACAATCGGCAGAGCAGCTGAGGGCAGACTTCGTGTCTACGCAGGCAGCGAGCATAAGCACGCAGCACAGCAGCCGACCGTTTGGGAACTTTAATAGGAGGTAAATGAGATATGTACAATAAAGCTCCTTTTTTCTATGGCACCGGCAGAAGAAAGCACTCTGTTGCCCGTGTAAGACTGTATCAGGGAACCGGTAAGGTCACAATCAACGATCGTGATATCGACGATTACTTTGGCCTCGATACCCTTAAGCTCATCGTTCGTCAGCCGCTCGTTCTCACAGAGAACGAGGAGAAGTTCGACGTTGTCTGCCGTGTTGCAGGTGGCGGCGTTACAGGTCAGGCAGGCGCTATCCGTCACGGCATTTCCCGTGCACTGCTCCAGTATGACTCTGAGAATCTCCGTGGCAAGCTGAAGAAGGCTGGCTTCCTCACTCGTGACCCGAGAATGAAGGAAAGAAAGAAGTACGGCCTCAAGGCTGCACGTCGCGCACCGCAGTTCTCCAAGAGATAATCAAGAGAGACAACAAAAAGTATACAAAAACCTCAGAAACCTTGTG